>NZ_OY782759.1:0-612026 GCF_963678195.1 uncultured Hyphomonas sp. | reverse complement strand
CTCGCGCCGTCAGATTCAGTCGGGCCGCGGCATCGGCCAACAGCGCGGCGCCGGGCTGATCCGGCCGGGCAACGTTTTCCAGTTCCGGAAGCGGTGCATCGGCATTGACCGGCCGGCGCGTGTCATCCCCTGTCTCGCCGAACCGGTCAGCCTGGATATCCCGCGCGGCTGCCACACGGGCGCGGGCTTCCATCGTGCCTTCCGTAGATGTCGGCAAGGCAAGGTCCACAGCCGTGACAGGCGGAGTATCAAAATAAAGATCGATCCGGTCGAGGAACGGACCTGACAGGCGGGACTGGTATTGCTGGGCGCATTTCGGCCCACGCGTGCAGGCCGCTGCGCCGGGGCCACCTCCGCACCGGCAGGGATTCATTGCTGCGATCAGCTGAAAACGCGCCGGATACCGCACATGCCGGTTGGCCCGGGCCACCACGGCCTCCCCGGCTTCCAGCGGCTGACGCAAACTGTCCAGCACATGCGCCGGAAATTCCGGCAGCTCATCCAGGAACAGAACGCCATGATGGGCGAGCGACACCTCCCCCGGCTTCGCCTTGATCCCTCCGCCGACCAGCGCCGCCATGGAGGCCGAATGGTGCGGCGCCCGGAAAGGCCGCGTGCGCGACAGACGTCCACGTTCCAGAAGGCCGGAAATCGACTGGATCTGCGAGACTTCCAGCAATTCCCGCGCGCTCAGCGGCGGCAACAGTCCCGGCAGGCGCTGGGCAAGCATCGATTTGCCCGATCCCGGCGGGCCACAGAACAGGAGATTGTGCCCGCCCGCCGCGGCGATCTCCAGCACACGCTTGGCCCCCTCCTGCCCCTTCACATCCCTGAGGTCAGGACCCGGTGGTGGCTCAGCCAGCAGGCCCGCCTTGGGCGCTCCGATGGCTTCGCGTCCGGTGAAATGATTTATCAGGGCAATCAGGCTGCGCGCGGCAATCACGCTGCCGCCAGCCCAGACCGCCTCGGCCCCGCAGATTTCCGGACAGATCAGACGCAGATCCATGGACTCGGCCGCCATGGCTGCAGGCAGGACACCAACGGTCTCCCCGAGACTTCCATCGAGGGAAAGCTCCCCGATTGCCGCATATCCTTCCAACTGGTCGGCCGGGATCACGCCCATGATGGCCAGCATGGCGAGTGCAATGGCGAGATCATAATGGCTGCCCTCTTTGGGCAGGTCTGCCGGGGCAAGGTTCACGATCACCCGTTTTGGCGGCAATGCCAGCCCCAGCGAGGCAAAGGCTGCCCGCACGCGTTCCCGGCTTTCGCCGACCGCCTTGTCCGGCAGGCCAACAATATGAAAGTTCGGATTTCCGCCCGTGAGTTGCACCTGAACATCGACAGGCTGTGCCTCGACGCCCTCAAACGCAAAAGTGGTGACCCTGCAGACCATCGCCCGTTTCCCTTCCAGCGGGAAAAGGGTTAACACGCGGCGGCGAACAAATAAAGAACAAAAATAAAGATCAGGCCGGCGCCTGTTCGGTCACCGCTTCCAGCGCAGCATCCAGGACTTCCAGCCCGGCGCCCGCACGCGGGGCACGTTCAGACAGGGTCCGCCGCCAGAGGCGCGCACCCGGGCGACCGTTGAAGAGGCCCAGCATATGCCGCGTCATACCGTGCAGGCCGACACCCTCCGCCAGCCGCGCGGCCATATAGGGGCGGTAAGCCTCCAGGGCCTCGAAAGGCGAGCACACCTCCCCTTCCCCGAACAGCACCGCGTCGACTTCACCGAGCAAGGCGGGCGTCTGGTATGCGGCTCGGCCGAGCATGACCCCGTCGAAACGGGTCAGATGCTCCGCACACGCTGCTATATCGGGAATGCCGCCATTAAGGAGGATCGTCAGGTCCGGCCGGGCAACTTTCAGATCGGCAACCAATTCATAATCGAGCGGGGGAATGTCCCGGTTCTCTTTCGGCGACAGCCCTTTCAGCCAGGCCTTCCGGGCATGCACGGTGAAGACCTCGCACCCGGCGGCAGACACCTTGTCGATAAAGGTGAACAGAGTTTCGCGCGCCGGCAGATCGTCAATGGCGATCCGGCACTTCACGGTGACAGGAAGGGAAACCACCGCCTTCATAGCAGCCACACAGTCTGCCACGAGATCCGGCTGCGCCATCAGGCAGGCGCCGAACGCCCCCGACTGCACCCGGTCGGACGGGCACCCGCAATTGAGGTTCACCTCGTCATAGCCGAAGCCTTCGGCGATGCGCGCCGCCTCGGCCAATTTGTGTGGCTCGCTCCCGCCAAGCTGAAGCACGACCGGGTGCTCGGCCTCATGAAAGCCGATCAGCCGCTGGCGGTCGCCATGGATCACGGCATCCGCCGTCACCATTTCCGTCCACAGCAGCGCCCGTTTCGACAAGCACCGGTGAAACGCCCGGCAATGGCGATCGGTCCAGTCCATCATGGGGGCTACGGAGAAGCGATAGTCGAGCATGGGCGGACTTGTGGCGAGCTGACCGACAAAGATCAAGCATGCGGGTCAGGGCCGGCCGGCCTCCCGGCGCAATCGCTCCTCTGAATCGAAGGCGCGTTTAAGCGCTTCGCGTGCCGCCAGGAACTCGGCCTCCTTTTCGATGATCTTTGCCCGGCAGGCCTGGATCGCGAAGGTCTGACGCTGAGCATACCCGTGCTCGTAGGACAGGATGTGGGATTCGATCCCGCCCGCCTCGCCATTCAGGGATGCAAGATCGGCTTCGAGGCGTTGCAGGTCCGCCTTGAGGGCGGTCAGTTCCTGCTGAACACTCAGCAAATCCTGTTCGGCCCGCTGGCGTTTCAGGGCGACAAGCTTCTGCAGCGGCGGGCCTTTCTGCGCCATCCCCTACTCCATATGCCGCTTCACGCGCTCGACGAAATTGATCGCGGCGGCAACTGCGGCGAAGTGTTCGGGGCGGATCTCTTCATCCACTTCGACAAGGCTGTACATGGACCGCGCGGCAGGCGGGTCTCGATAGATGGGAACATTGTTGGCCGTTGCGACCTCACGGATGCGGGCCGCGAGATGGTCCACGCCTTTGGCGACGCAGACCGGCGCCTTGCTGGAGTCCGGATCCCATTTCAGGGCCACGGCATAATGCTCCGGGTTCACCATGACGACCGTGGCATCCTTTACATTGGTCAGCATCTGGCCGCGGGTGATTTTCTGCGCCTTCTGCCGGCGCTGCTGTTTCAGCTGCGGATCGCCCTCGGACTGCTTCAGTTCCTTCTTCATTTCTTCCCGCGTCATCTTCAGCTGGTTCGCATGGAGACGGCGCTGCAGCGGCAGGTCGATGGCTGCAAGGACAAAATGGAAAAGAAGGAACCAGAAGATCAGTTTCAGCACCTGGCTGAAGGTGAATTCCGCAAACTGCCCCTGCTGCACTGCACTTGAAGCGTAATAGTTCTGCGCCAGCTGGACGAGGAAAACGATGGCGATCGTGGCCGCAAAGACCAGCTTTGCCGTATCTTTCAAGAAATCCAGCAACCCCTTGGCGCCATACTTTTTCTTGAGATTCTCGATGGGCGACAGCTTTTTCGGATCTGCCTGGATCTTCTTTGCCGAGAAGGAAATCGACCGCTGGGCCACCAGGGCCAACAGCACAATTGCGCCGAGGATCAGAAGGATCGGCGCGAACTTGAGGAGCGTGCTGGAAAACCAGCTACGCGTCTCCGAACCGCCGGACTCGAAGATGTCCTCCGAGAAAGCATCGGCATGATAGAGCATGGACGAAAAGTCCTGGAACACCGAGTTTCCGATTGCGGCCTGCAGGACCAGTGCCGCGACCATCGCGCCGACAATGAGGGCCAGCGTGTTGGCTTCCTTTGACTGCGGAACATTGCCTTCCTCGCGCGCCTGCTGGCGCCGCTGCTCGGTGGCCTCGAATTCCTTTTCACCGCTGTCTGATTCCTGCTCAGCCATGGTCTACCTCACTGCCAGACCACAATATCAGGAATGCGCCCTTCCCACACCACCAGCATGCCCATGATCGACAAGGCCAGCAGGATGATGCCTGCACCGATCATCAGCGGGGCACCAACAAAGGCGACCATCAGCGAAGGCAGCGCCTTGTTGATGAAGCCGAGGCAGATATTGTACAGCAAATTCACCGCCACAAAGGGCCAGGCCAGCATGATGGCAAGCCCGAAGGCAGACAGGAATGCCTGGACAAGCATGTCCTGATTCATGGCTTCCAGTGCGCCAATCGGCACGTCTGTATAGAGGCGCAACAAGCTGGCAATCGCCTTGATGTGAAAGTCTGCAGATAACAGCAACGCTGCCCCGGCCATAGATAAGAGGTTCGCCGTCATCGTCTGCTGCTCGTGTTCCAGTGCGACGCCCAACAGCTGTGACAGGCCAATGGCCTGTGAAATCACAGTGCCGGCGATGCTGAGCATCCAGATGGTGACTCTCAGAACAACGCCCAGTGCAAACCCGATTGCGACTTCAGTGGACAGCACGCCTGCATAAGATGCGAAAGACTCTGTCGGCGGCGGCGCCACAAAGCCGGAGATCGAGAACATGGCAGACAGCGCCAGCAGGATCATCACCCGCATCTGCAGAGGAATGGTCTGCTCGCCAATGCCCGGCATGAAGAAGATGATGAAGCTGAGCCGGGCGACAATCACCATGACCAGCGCGATCCATGCAGACAGCGCATCCGGGACGGGCATGCCCAAAAGCATCAGACAACGCCGATAATATAGGGCTTCGTCTTGGCGTTGATTTCCTCATAGGCCAACACGGCATTGCGAATGCCCTTGCTGACGAGCACGGTCTGCAGGAAGCGGCGGCGGCGGGATGTGGTCGCAACAGCGGCAATCACGCCTTTCCGGGCAGCTTCATTCAGTTTCGACTGGACCGAATTCGTCAGCTCGCCGAACAGTTCCGGCGGCAACGCGATGTCGCTGCTACCGCTCTCATTGGTGATTTCATACTGGGCAAACTTCTGTTCCCAGTTGGTGGAAAGCTGAATCAGCGGCAGGCGCCCCTGCTCGTCCTGAAGACGGTCGACGATCTGGAAGGCGAGCCGCTGGCGCACCATTTCCACAGACCGCTGGATATTCGCCCCGGCCTGTTTTGCCTCGGCGAGTGTTTCGATGATGAGGAAGAGATTGCGGATAGAGACCCGCTCTTCCAGCAGGAGCCGGACAACAGACAGTAATAGTTCCGGCGTAACCTTGCCGGGAATGTATTCATCCAGGAAACGGCGATTGGCAGCAGCGCGGTCCGGATCGGACACCTTGGTCAGGGCGTCCAGCGTGTCGAGCATCACCATGCGGGTAAAGATCAGCGAGAAGTTCGACTGGATAACTTCGAGCATATGGGTGGCGAGCACCTCGATCGGCTCGACCGCCGGAATGCCGGACGCCGCCAGTTCCTGTTTCTTGCCGGAGGCGAGCCAGCGCGCAGCTGCCTTGTAGACCGGCTCCTTGACCTTCTCCCCATCGAGATGGGGCAGCTGATCATCCTCAAGCAGCGCGAGGACAGACCCTGGCCGCAGGAAACCGGAATCGATCCGCACGCCCTGAATACGGATACGGTATTCGTTTTTCTTCAGGATCGGATTGTCCGTCATCCGGATCGGCGGGAGAACGAAGCCGTATTCCTCGGCGATGTACCGCCTGATCTTCTGGATCCGGCTCTCAAATCCATTATCACCCAGCAGGACGAGGTTCACGAGGTCCGGCGCGACTTCGAGGTGGATTTCGTCGGAATGGATGGAATCGCCGAACTGGACCGGCTCCGGTGCCTCCTCCTCGAGCGCCAGCTCTTTATCGGCTTCGGTCTTCTGATGCTGCTGATGGATGAACCAGGCAGCCGTCGCAAATCCGACTGCGGCCACCATGAACGGGAGGAATGGCAGGCCCGGGAACAGGGCAAACACACCGAGAATCCCTGCAACGATGAACAGCGCCGTTGCGTTGGCACCCAGCTGGGCCACCAGCGCGAGGTCGATTGCTCCATCTTCCCTGCCCTTCGAGAGCAGAAGCGCGGCAGCGACGGACACAATCACGGCGGGGATCTGCGAGACGAGACCATCACCGACTGTCAGGATCGAATAATTGCTGAGCGCCTCAGAGAAGCTGAGGTGATGCACCGTCAGGCCGATGCCGATACCTGCCAGCAGGTTCAGCGCAGTGATCAGCAGGCCGGCGATCGCGTCGCCCTTCACGAATTTCGACGCACCGTCGAGGGAGCCGAGAAAGGCGGCTTCTTCCTGTTCCTTCTGGCGGCGCTTCTTGGCTTCCTCGTGAGAGATGGCGCCGACAGCAAGGTCGGAGTCGATGGCCAGCTGTTTGCCCGGCATGGCGTCGAGAGCAAAGCGGGCACCAACTTCTGCCATGCGCCCCGCACCCTTGGTGATGACCATGAAGTTCACGATCACGAGAACGCCAAACACGACGAGCCCCACGAAAAGATTGCCGCCCATGATGAACATGGCGAAACCCTGGATCACCCCGCCGGCGGCATCCGTACCCGTATGACCGTCGCCGATGATCAGCTTGGTCGACGACACGTTCAAGGCGAGGCGCAGGATCAGCGACGCGAGCAACACGCTCGGGAAGGAAGAGAAATCCAGCGGCTTCTCGATGAAAATCGACGTGGTGAAGATCAGGATCGCGAAGGCGAACGAACACGTCAGGCCAATATCCATCACCCAGGCCGGAACCGGCAGGATCATGACCAGGATGACCATCATCAGACCGATCGCCAGAAGCGCGGTGGGGTTCGACAGGCCAAAGAGTTTCTGAGTTTCCACGGTGGGGCCTATTCTGAAATGATCGGCAGGACGTAATTATTGAAAAGGTCGAGTGCGATACGGGTCATGTAGCCAAGCGACAGGAAGAACACGACGACAACCGCAAAGATCTTCGGGATGAAGGTGAGGGTCATCTCCTGAATGGAGGTCAGGGCCTGCAGGAGACCGATGACGAAACCGAGGATGAGCGTCGTGATCAGGATCGGCATGGCCATCATGGCTGCGCCCCAGATATGCGCTCTCAGAATCTCGAAGATTTCCGCTTCAGACATGCTGCAGTCTCATGCCTCAGACCGGCATCCGCAGCAGTTCCTGATAGGCCTCGACCACCTTGTCACGGATCGTCACTGCCGCATCCAGCATCATCTCTGCGTTCGCCAGCGCCTCGACCATGGCATGCGGGTCTGCCCCGGATACCGCCGTCTCCATGGCAGCTCCTTCCGCCTGCTGAAGGGCAGCACGGAAATCGGATATCCCCTCAGCGACGACGTTGTTGCCATCACCGGTTTTTGCTGCAGCACCCGCTGAACCGGCGGCATCTGCAGGACGAGTTGTGTTAAGCGCCGTATAAGCGCTGAACCCCACTGTCGACATTACCCATCTCCCCTCTTACCGCGTCAGCGGCGTAGAACATCCAGCAACGACTGGTACATTGTGCGGGCCTGCTGAAACGAGTTCAGATTGGCCTCGTAAGTCCGGTTGGCATCACGCAGGTCCGCCATTTCCGTGATCAGGGAAACATTGGACATGGTGACGTAACCGTCCTCATCGGACATGGGATGGGACGGGTCATACTCCCTCTGACCCGGTGTCTCATCCAGCATGACCTTGGTGGCAGCAAAGTCCGCACCCTGTCCGGGCAGGGCTTCCTGCAACAATAGCTTGCGGCGGTATCCTGGCGTGTCGACGTTGGAGATGTTCTCCGACGCGACGGTGACTCGCCGCTGTTCCAGCGACATGCCGGAAACGGCCTGCATCATGATTTGCTTGAGCGGGTTCATTCAGACCTCCCTCAATATTTGCCAAGTGCGGTACGAAGCAGGTCGAGCGATTTGGAATAGACCGTCATTGCCTGCTCGTGCTGTCCGGCCGCTTCCGCTGACCGGAACATTTCCATTTCAATGCTGACCGAGTTGCCGCCGGGCGACACGGGCGTCTCGGACTCGACGACTTTGAAAGACGTGTTGAGCCCGGTGTGCGAAGCACCATTTGCGGCGCGGGAGAGGTAAGCCTCAAAGGATTCAAGCTCTTTGGCTTTGTATCCAGGCTCGTCGGCGTGCGCGATATTGGTCGCGCTGACCTTCTGGCTCTCCGCCGCATAACGGGCCATCGCGCCGTAGATTTCAAAAAGCGGAAGCTGGGAAATCATGACAGACTCGTCTTGGTTAACTCGTTAACAAGACTTCAAGGGATAAGTTGAAGAAAGGGTTAACCGATCGACGCGTTTTGTTAGGATTTACACCATGCCGATGGGTGCGGCTTCCGCCTCGTTCACACTTTTTAGTCTCTGGGGCACGGTGACCGAAGTTGCACCCGGGATGATCAAGATTGCCGGGATCAGCGAACTGGCCGGCGTAGGCAATGAAATCGTCATCCAGAAACCAGGCACCAGCATTCTCGGTGAAATCCTCTCTATCGCCGGAGACAGCGTGACTGCCCTGCTCTACTCTCCCTGCGATGCCATCCGGATCGGCGATGCTGTCCAGATCCAGCAGGAACCCCGGATTGAGCCCGGCGACCACTGGCTGGGGCAGATCATCAATTATCGCGGGGACATCACGGGCGTTTCCGCCCAGATTGCACCTCTGCGCGCGACCAACCGCCGCCTGCACACCGCCCCCCTGCCGGCGCATGCGCGGCGCGGCATTGGCAACCGGCTGGCAACGGGCTGGATGGTCACCGATACGATGCTACCGGTCTGTCAGGGGCAAAGGCTTGGCCTGTTTGCCGGCTCCGGTGTCGGAAAGTCGACCTTTTTGGGATCGCTCGCCGCCGGTCTGGAAGCCGACCGGGTCGTTATCGCCCTGATTGGCGAACGATCCCGCGAAGTAAACGAATTTGTACGCAATGTCCTGCCGAAATCCATCATGTCGAAGACCGTCGTGGTCGCTGCGACAGCCAGCGAACCTCCGGGCGCCAAGAAACGTGCGGCGTATTGTGCGATCACCGCGGCCGAACACTTCCGGGACGAAGGGCACAATGTCCTCTTCCTGTTCGACTCGATTACACGGTTTGCCGAAGCGCACCGGGAAACCGCGCTCATGGCCGGCGAGACTCCGGCATTGAACGCGTTCCCTCCCTCAACGGTCCGGGTCATCTCCGAACTGGCTGAACGTGCGGGGCCCGGTCTGGACGATAAGGGCGACATCACCGCCATATATTCCGTGCTCGTCGCCGGATCGGACATGGAAGAGCCAGTGGCTGACATGATCCGCGGCATCCTCGACGGGCACATCATTCTCTCACGCCAGATTGCCGAACGCCAGCGCTATCCTGCAATAGATGTGCTCCGGTCGGTTTCCCGCGCCCTGCCACATGCAGCAACGGAAGAAGAGAATGCTCTGATCCGCCGCTGCCGCCGGACACTCGCCCTGTATGAGGAACTGGAACCCATGCTGAGGGCCAACCTCTACGAATTCGGCAAGGATCCCGACGGTGACAACGCCATCGCCCTCTTCCCTGCACTGGACAAATTCATGGGCACGAAAAACCAGGACGGGATCGAAAGCGCATTCCAGACGTTGAATACCATCCTTGGGCCGGACGCTTCGTCTGCACCGCCGGAGCCACCACCTACATCAGAAGACTGATGAACAGGTTCTGGCTGGCCTGGCTGCCCACCCCGTTGCCGAGCAATGTCAGAGCTGCAGATGCCGAAGAGTAAGACGTCGATCCGTTTTCGATCGTCTCCATGGCCAGGTACCGGTGGATGAGCTTTTCAGTCATTTCCGGTTCTGACAGTTCGGACAGGTCGCTGATCCCGAGGACAGACGTGATCTTTTCCTTGAAGATGTCCGCCTGCCGATCGAGGTCGAGACCGCTGATGCCCTGAGGCAGGCTGAAGGCTGTCTCGAAAACCGTACGGACCGGGACATCTCCAAGGATACGGTAGAGAATCGTCTTGTCCGACGCATCATTGCTGGTCATCTCGGCAATTTCGGCCTGGAAGTTCAGCGCGAGCCGCATGGAATCGTCGACTTCCCCGACAGCGGTCTGGAACGATTGAGCCTCAAAATTGACCGCAATCTTTGCCAACTCGCCGGACGACATGATGATATTGCCATCGATGGGCGCCAGCGCTTCAGCGAATTTGGTATACTTTGTGTTGTTAAGGCGCGCGAGGAATGTGCTGTCCGGATCCCCGACCTCTTCGAGCGCCTTGCGGATGAAACCGCCTTTCCATTCTTCACCGCCCAGACCAAACGCCGTCATCGTGACCCGCAACAGGCGTCGGTCACTCATGAACTCGTCCACGGTCATCCGATTGGAGAGTTTCTCCAGCATATAATCCCGGTCATTCCGGACCTGGGGGGAATCGCTGAAGGAATCGAGCTGACGGGAATACGTGTCCTGGAGAAATCTCCATCCACCGATTCCGGAAAGAGGGATCGCCGGCTGGAACATAGGCGTCAGGCGACCTGTGCCTGGCGCACCGGCTCGCTGCGACCAGCCGGCAAGGCCAGGAGCTCTGCCTCAATAGGCATGATCTGGCGCAAATGGCACATCGCCGAGTAATAGTTCCCGCGGTCGATCATGGAGCGCAGCACTGGAATAAGTTCGGCATCGATGTGGCTGAATACGTCTTCCAGGCGCTCGCACTCTGCATCGATTGCGGGCACAGTGTCGTCTTCTTTCAGATCGCCTGTGACCAGGAGCTGGATGGCGTAGTAAACCTGCTTGATCGGTGTATTGACTTCACTTGGATGCATCGCATCGCGGCATCGCAGGACACGCGCGTCACCTTCGACAACGCGGATACGTGCCGGCTTGTCGCCGTTTTCCAGCGTTGCACCATTGATAATGAAACGCTCACCCGGCGCCACTTTGAACACGAGACCAGACATCAGGCACCCTCCCCGGCCGCTTCCTGGGCGGCAGCGCCCACAAGGCCTTTCATGATGGATTGGTTGACTTCGATCAGGTCGGCAATATCGCCTTCGCCGCCCATGATCTTCATACTGGTCTGCCGGACAAACTCGGCGAGGTACAAAAGGCTCCGCTTCATCTCATCCGGCAGGCTGTTGCCAGGGTGAAGCAGATCGATCGCGATAGTTGTCCACAATTGTTGATTTCGGTGAATTGCCTCTGCCCAATCTGTGGGCTGCACATCTTCACCTTCGGAAACCTGTTCAAGCGCGTCCGTAATCTGCCGGAACAGCGCGAATTCAATTTCCTTCTCACCCGCAGTGCGTTGCTTGACCTCCCCATATGCCTTGAAAGCCAGTGATTGCAATGCACCCTCCCCGGGATAGTAGAAATGATAGCCCGGGAGCCGCCATTGGCTCCCGGGCTACCGGTCATATTAGCGGAACAGCGACAGCAGTGTCTGCGGCGCCTGGTTAGCAATGGACAGAGACTGGACGCCCAGCTGCTGCTGGACCTGAAGGGCCTGCAGTTTGGCCGAAGCAGCTTCCATGTCGGCGTCCACCAGACCACCGATACCGGAAGTCATGGAGTCGACCAGGGAGCTGACGAAGTCAGTCTGGTTTTCGATACGGGTCTGAGAAGAACCGAAGCCGGCAGCAGCGTTGATCGACGTCTGAAGCAGCGATTCGATCGAGGTCAGTGCAGATGTTGCACCAGCATCCGTGGTCACGTCGATGGTTGCAACGTTACCAAGACCGCCTGCGCTGGCAGCAGCCGTACCGCCCGTTGCAGACTCTGCAGTGATCGAAAGATTATCGCCGGAGTCGTTGGTAATCGTGATGACGTCATCCGTACGGGAAACCGAGTAGTTGGTATCACCGGTTGCCGAGAGGAACGTGCTGACCTGGTTGGCCAGGTTCGCAGCGACAGAGTTCAGGCTGTCGTCAGTACCGGCGACATACTCGAAAGTGCGCTGGCCGAGGCTGTTGGCACCTGCCGAGTCATCGAGAACAATCCGGTAGGAGTTGCCATCAGCGACAGCAGCAATCGTGACAGTCTGCGAGTTGCCGTCAGCCAGGGTTGCGCCCGTACCTGCAGCGGTACCACCATTGTTGATGATCGAGGTGTCAGTGACAGCCGTGCCGCCGAAGGTTGCGCCCGATGCCGTGTTGCTAATCGACAGGTCATGACGCGCAACGTCAATGAAGGCGGCCGTCACGGTGCCGGAAGAGCTGCGGTCGAGCGACGACAGGATCTGCATGTCAGCCGTGGAAGAACCATCAACCAGGTTCAGCCCGTTGAATTGGGCAGCACCAACAACCGAGGCAATGTTCTCGCGGATTTCGCTGATCTCGGTCTGGATCTTGCTGCGGTCAACGTTTGCACCCTGAGCATTCACGATCAGGTTTTTCATGTCCTGAAGAAGCTCGGTCACCTTCTCGGAGGCAACGCGAGCAACGCCGACGGTGGAAGAACCGAGGTTCAGAGAGTCAGAGATCGTTTTGAAGCTTTCGACGTCGGTCGACATGACCGTCGAGATCGCCCAGATTGCTGCATTGTCTTTGGCGCTGGAGACGGACTTGCCCGTCGAAATTTCGTTCTGGACCGATGCAAGGTCTTTGTTGATGTTGCGAAGCGTGTCGAGCGCAACCATAGCGCTGTTATTAGTCAGAATACTGGACATCTTTTATACCCATCCCTTAAGGCACGAGGCCAGCGAACCTTGTCGCGGCCTGATTAATCTACGTGTCGTCCTGACTGCGGAAAAGACCGCCAACCCCTCCAGGTTTCCAGAACGTGTTACAATCGGGGAGTGTACAAGCAGTTAACCAGTCAGGCCTTTTTCAGGAAATGCCCGGTCACTTCAGTAAATGCGACTTTGCCACCCGTCTGGGTATAGGACCCGACATAAGCATTTGCATGCTGGGATTCGACACGTTCAATCGCGCGCCGCAAGCCGTTCTGGATCGCTTCGAAATGAACGGCGTTCTCCTTCGCCATCGTGACGACTTCGGCCATGTCCGTCCGATAGGCAAGCGGCACTGAGCCAGCTTCGAAAGAACCGAAGGCAGTCTCCAGCGAATTCATCGCAGTGAGTTTTGCCTCTGTAAGCGTCAGCGTTTCCCGCGCACGCCCAGCAAGCAGGTATGACTTCTCAAGGGCGAGCATTTCCTTCAGACCATCAATTTCGGACTGGATGTTTGCCTGGCTCATGGGATGTCATCCTGTTGTGGTGATTGGCGCGCCGCAACTGAGCGGTCAACGGCCTCTCCAAGTCCCATTGGGTGGCTTTCCGCGAGATCTGCAGCGATGGATTCAACGACGTAACGCGAAAAGGTCTCGGCGGCCTGGCCACCATCTTGCGCGAAAGCCTTGTCGAGCCCTGCATAGGACAACATTTCCGTCCAGAGCATCTGCTCAAAGCGTTTGCCGATATCAGAGGCATCCGCCCCTTCCCCACCGGCAGTTGGCCGATTTGCAAGTTCGCCTGTTTTGGGAGTGAAAGCCTGAATTGAGATAGGCTGGGTCATCAGGTCCTCCGGGTCCGGATCGGGAAAACTTATTCGCCGGACTGACAGGTGCGTTAACGCTGTTTTCATGTCCTTTGGTTGTAACTTGGTTAATATTGGGACAGGGAATGGTAACCGGTCATGACATTTCTGATTGAATCGGAACCGGCGTATTCGTCAGCAAGCACCAAGTCAGGCCGCTCAGCTTACAAGGCTGTGACGAGTAATTCCGGTGAAGCCTTCACCCGAACGCTGAAGCAGGAAAGCAGCGCTGCCTCTTCTGAAGAGGTGACTGGTACACCAGCGGGAAAAAGCAATGGCCGCGAAGCATATAGCCGCATTACACCCGCTGAGGTGTCGGACACCGCGGCGACAGCTGGAATGCCCCGTTTTCCTGACGATGAAACACTCGAGCCAGCTGCTGATCTTTCACCGGAAGAAGGCGACATAGATCTCGCCGCCGGAACGACCGGTCCGCACACCGGGGGCGACGTGACACCCGAAGAAATCGCTCAAGCCGACACGGAAACGGACACAGAGCAGGAGGATCCGTCTGACCCACTTCTTGTGGCAGCCTCAGTTCAGAAACCTGATGACGTCGTGCCGTCTGAAACAGATTCCGCTGTCGACCGACCGCCGGCAGACCCCGCCGCGACGCTCCGGACCGACACAAATGAGGGCGCAGCTCAACAAGTCACTGAAGCTACTTCTGCGGCTACCTCTTCCGAGGCACGGGCCGAGATGGCGCCTGCGTCAGGCATGAACGTCACGGGTCAAATGTCTTCCAAGGAGAGTACGGCCGGATCGCCGTTGCAGCGCGGTGCGGACACAAAAGTATCAGCCTCCGCCGTAGCGGGTTCCGCGGGCACGCCTGCAACCGCCTCGGCGCCCCACCCGAATGATCTGGCAGAAGTGTCTACAGACTCCCCGGATGCCGCGAAAGAAGATGGACCTTCAGTCGCCAGTCTTCTGGCGGAGTCGGATGAAGGTGAGGCCACCGCCAGCATTTCCGGCAAGTCAGCTCACACCGCGCATGGCGCGGAAACGAGCCAACAGTCGCCAATGACAGCTTTTGGCGCCGTTCCGAATTCTCCGGTACAGGCGCAATCCAACCAGTCCCAGATCCAGATGACGCCAACTCAGGCGGTTGTAACGGCCAGCCCGGCAGAGACGGTCAAGATTATCACTGACGCTGTCTCGTCACCTGACGATACGCCCGACCGGATCACAGTTCAGCTGGATCCGCCGGAACTCGGCCGGGTGTCGATCGACTTCAAATTCGACGCCAACGGTCTTCAGCACATCACTGTCACCGGCGATTCTCCGGAAGCGCTGAAACAGCTTCGCCTCATGCATTTCGAACTTACCCAGGCCCTGGAACGAAATGGTCTGTCCAGCCAGAACATGACGTTCCAGCAGCAACAGCATTCCGGTCAACAACACGCTCACACACCCATGCCGGGGCGCGTGATTGGAGACCGTGCCATCGGCGCGGAATCGCCGCCGCTGACCACGGCAAATCTCTCTGCAGACACCCTTCGCCCAGCCCGCACGGCGAGCGGCGGTCTTGATATCAGACTTTAAGGATCAACCACATGTCCGACGTATCTGGCACCACAACTCAGTCCATCGGCAAAGAGTTCAACTCGTTTATCAAACTGCTGACCGCTCAGATCAGAAACCAAGACCCATTGTCGCCGATGGATTCCACGCAGTTCGTTGACCAACTGGCGACGTTTTCGACACTGGAACAACAGGTTGCTTCCAACACCCATCTGGAAGGCATTGCCAGCATGATCGGCGGACTGCATTCCAGCATTCTTGCGGGCCAGTGGCTGGGGGAGACCGTTGCCATCGATACGTCATGGGCCCCCTATTCCGGCGAAGGCGTGGATCTTGTCGTCGACATTCCGGAATCCACCGATGAAACCATCCTGAAAGTCCGGGATGCAGACGGAAACGAGATCTGGTCGAAAACTCTGGATCCGGAAGCAAGCACCTACACCTGGAATGGCGAAACCTCCACCGGAGACCAGATGGCGGAAGACGGCGTCTATCAGCTGGAAATTCAGATGTACAAGGATGGTGAGCTCCAGCGCACCACATCACCCCGTCTCATCGGAACGGTTACCGGCGTCACGGTTGACGAAACCGGAACTTTGCTTCTGGAAACGTCACTCAACCTGACCACCGAGATGGCCAATGTCGAAAAGTATGATCGCTAGATTGCAGATCGGGCCATTTGCCCCTGCGGATCAGAGATCCTGCTGTGCAATGTCGACAATAAGCACATTCTGAATCCCTGTCGGCACCGCCTTCTGCAGGTTCATCAGGACCATGGCGCGGATCGTCTCATAGCTTTCCACATCTGTGATGTTCTCGAAAGTCCGGTCGTCATTGCTGAGCTCAATCAGCGTCGTCATGATGTTGTCCCGGATCTTGGGCTCCATGGAAAACAGTTTCTGGGAAATACTCGAATCTGCTTCCAGGTTGATATTCAGGATCACAAGGCTCTCGACCTTGCGGTCATGCATGACCGGGACGATGAACTCACGCGTGAATTTGAAATAGACGACGCCGCCCGCGGCACCATCGCTGCCATGGCCTCCGCCTCCATGCCCGGAAGCATCCTTTTTCGCTCCGTGAGACTCTTTCTTCTCACTGCCATGACTATCGGCTGCACCATGCCCGCCATCGGACTTGCCGGATGCCTCATGGGCATTCGTGCTGGCTGCTGCTGACAGGCCGGTCTTCACGAAATGTCCGGTGATCCCGCCGATGAGAATACATACGACAGCAACCACTGCTGAGATGACATGCTTCATACCGGTCTCCCACCCTTAGAATGGCAGCACCTTGTCCAGAAGCTTCGGTACTGCTTTGCGCCCGTGAAGGCCGGTTGTGTCACCCTGATTGACATAGGAAAGCTGGGCATCGGCGATCTTGTCATACGTTACAGTGTTGGTCCGGGTAATGTCCTGGGCGCGAATGACGCCCGAGACGCTCAGATAGCGGATCTCGTTACTGACCCGTGTCTGCTGATACCCCTGAATGATTAAGTTCCCGTTGGGCTCAACCCCGACAACACGCGCTGCAAGTGTAAACGTGACCTGTTCGGCCCGGTTCACTGCGCCATTGCCCGCCATATTCGAATTGCGTTTGAAATCGATCGCCGGCGACACGCTCGCCGATCCTGGCAGGGCATTGTTCAGAACATCCGGAAGACCAAGAAGTGCCTCAATGCCCAGATCCTCACTGGATCCCTGACTACGAGAGAGAGAGCTTTTCAGGTTGGCCTGGTCATTCATCTCGACGACCACAGTCAGCAAATCACCGACAGCCTTTGCGCGGCGCATGCTGAGCAGCGCATTCGGCGAGGTTGCCCAAAGGGACGGATTTGGCTCGCTGACCGCCTCCATATCGACCCCTGCCCCGGCCCAGGGCCCGGCATAGAGTGGCACAGGCTCCGGCTTGGGGTCCGCAAGCGGAGACCCGGCACAAGCCGTGGCCGCTGTCGCAAGAAGCGCGGTTGAAATGAAGTTTCTCATTGTGCCAATACCCATCCGCTTTCCTGAACGATGCCCTGCACCATTTGCTTCGACTGTTGATTCAGTACCGTCACCGGGTCGTTCACACCTGCATCACCGAGCGCACGACCAGATGCCGTGATCTCCAGACCGCCCTTGATGTACTTTACGGACACAACCTGATTACGCCTGACGATGACGGGCGCCCGTGTATTCTCGAAGGTGATTGGCCTACCCGCATAAACCGTACGAAGCACTTCACGACCGACGAGCGGGTCGCCAGATGCGCTCTCCCCTTCTTCGGTCATTGCGTTGTAAGCCGTGACAGGATCTCCTGCCCGGATCACTTCCGAAGCGACCAGGGGTGATGAACCGGCAAGCGCCGCTATCACCCCAAACCCGAAGGCAAACACAGACATCATGATCACTTCACCCTTGTCGTGGCGGCGAGCATTTCGTCCGAAGCGGTGATGACCTTGGAATTGAGCTCATAACCGCGCTGAGCTTCGATCAGTTCGGAGATTTCCTTCACAACGTCGACGCCAGACCCCTCAAGGAACCCCTGACGGATGTAACCGGCGCCTTCCGTGCCGGGCACCAGCTGGGTCGGCGTTCCGGAGGCCTCTGTTTCGCGGAACAAATTGTCCCCCATTGCCTCAAGGCCCTTTTCATTCACGAAACGAACCAGCTGGATATTGCCGATGGACTGCCCTTCCGTGACACCTTCGAAATAAGCCACCACTTCGCCATCCCGGCTGATGGAGATACTCTGGGCATCCTCGGGAATGATCACACCATCGGCGAGCGGGAATCCGTCCATGGTAACAATCTCGCCTGCCTGGCCGCGATTGAACTTACCATCCCGGGTATAGGCAGACTCTCCGGACGGGAGCGTAATTTCGAAATAGCCGGTGCCATCGATTGCCAGGTCGAGTTCCGCATCCGTTGGATTGAGGGCTCCCTGCGTCAGCTCCATAGACACCGTAGACGGACGAACGCCCGTGCCGATCTGAATCCCGGCGGGCACCAGCGTGCCGACCTGGGACGTTGACGTTCCAGGCGTCAGGTATTGCTGGTACACCAGATCGGAAAATTCCGCGGACCGCGGCCGGTAGGCCGCCGTGCTCATGTTCGCGATATTGTTGGAGATGACGTCGACACGCATCTGCTGCGCGGCCATCCCTGTCGCGGCGATTTGTAGAGATTTCACGTCCTGCTCCTTCTCTTACCGGCTATTTGCCTGTCTTATCCGTTACGTACTGCGCTGATGATCTTGCTGATGCGCTGGTCTTCGCGTTCAAAAAGGGCCTGTCCGGCTTCATAGGCGCGCTGCACTTCAATCATGCGCGCAACCTCGAGCACCGGGGAGACATTCGACTGTTCGAGCGCACCCTGGACAATTTCATTGTTCTCGGCAGGCCTGTGACCGTCCGGTGCGGAAAAGTAGGAGTTGGAATCGCGCACCAAAGTCGCTTCCTGGTCGACGGTAACAACGCCCACCTGCCCGACTTCCTGTGGAGGAAGGCCATCGCCTGCACTGATCGTAATCGTACCGTCTGTGGCGATACGAACCTGGCTGGCATTCGGCGGAATATTGATTGGTGCACCACCTGCGTTGAGGACCGGACTGCCATTCATGTCCACAAGCTGTCCATCCGTAGACAGCTGGAAATGACCGGCGCGCGTCAGACGTTGCCCTTGCTCCGTATCGACAAGAAAAAACCCATCGCCCTGGATCGCAAGGTCCAGCTCACCTCCGGTGATCTTCAGCGCCCCCTGCTGCATGGCAAAACTGTGTCCCGCAAGCCCGCCCATCGACAGGGAGGAAGACTGGGAGCCGGTTGCGACCAGAAACTCGCCAAAGAGCGCACGGTCGGATTTGTACCCGGTCGTGCTGGAGTTGGCGATATTGTTCGCTACCACCTGCATTTCCTGCATCAGGCCCTGTTGGCGGCCGAGCATGGCGTAAATGGCGCTCGACATCAGTGCGTTCCTCCGGTGACTTGTTCCAAACGCGGCCCGAGCACGGAAGAGACCTGCCCCATGGCGAGCTTCGACTTTTTTGGATTCGCCAACTCCCGGGCCGAGGTACGCATCGCAAACACCCGGTCTGCACGTTGTTTCAGAACAGGATCTGAAAGCGCAGCCGCCGCTGCATATATCTGGTCCGAGACCATCCAGCGATTGGTCGCCGCATCCAGCTCGATCAGGGACAGGATCGCCTCCGGCTCCAATTCCAGCCGGCTTTCATAGATACGGAGCCCGACAGAGTTACCTTGCCGGATCGCGCTCTGCGCAGCCAGAAGATTGAGTGGCGCATTCTCCGGATAGGCCTGAGCCCAATTGGTGACAGCATCATAATCACCGGCGCGGAATTCCAACCTCGCCAATTCTGCGATCACGGCATCATCCGCTTCATCCTGCTGCATCAGCACCCGGGTCATGGAAACGAGTCCGAAGCGAACCGCCAGAGATGCTCCGGCCCGGTAAAGTTTTGTCCGTCCAGGTGCCGTTTCGAGGATCCCGGGATCCGAAACGAGTGCATTGAGCGCGGCAAGATTGCGGAGTCGGTTGTCGCTGTTCAGATCGCGCTCCAGCCCCTTAATGAATTGCCGCCGAATCTCCTTCTGCGCCGATTCATTCTGCAATGCAGGCATGCCGGCAAGTTCCATAATCGGCTGGTAGTTGGAGCTGCCACTGAGCTCCTGCAACGCATACTGAAGGCTTGCGGCCAGCGCCCGGTCATCCCCCGTCTGACCGAACTTCTTCATAAGTTCGCCCATCAGGATCTCTTCCTGCAGGCTACTCAGAGGTTTGCCGTGGCGCATCAGGACGGCGAGCGCCTGCTCCTGGAATTGCGGCTCGCTCAGAAACCGTCGAATGTCGTTTTCTGCATCAGGCCGCTGCTCCCCAAGATCGATGATGGATTTTGCGAACTGCAACTGTGTCGTGTCAGCAACCTGGGAAGATGTGAAGTCGGCCAGAAGCTTCACTGGCAGAATGCGTTCCCCACGCTTGTCCAGTTCCGGCACCACCATCGCCGTCAGATCCGCACGCAAGCGAAAGGGCAATTTGCGGAAAGCATTGATGTTTTCGCTCAAGACCTCCACGCCCGCATCCCGGTCGTTCGCCAGAAGCGCAACTCCATACCAGATTCCAGCTTCTTCCCGGCACTCCGCCAGCTTTTGGAAGTACTCCAAATCCGCGACCGCGCGGTTTTCCATCATTCGGCTGACTTTAAGGTAGGCTGTGGCGACCGGCCCGGGCGTGGACTTCAGAACCATCGCTGCTTCGGAATAAAGACCAAGCGCCAGATAAGCTTTGGCAAGCTCGACCCCCGCGAGTTCCTCGCCCTGCCCTGGCTGCTGACTGGCCTTTTCCTGAAACGTGTAGATTTGCTGGTAACGGTCGAACGCTTCAAATTCACCGAAATCGAGGGGGTTGGGACCATTGCAGTCCACCTCCACCTCAAACGGCGCAGCCTGGCGCGGCCGCACACCAGCAGGCAAGCTCGGGCGATCATCCGCCTGCTCCTCCGGCTCGGCATCGGCTTCCCCGACGGGCGTCAGCAGCCCTTCGTCAATCGCGTCTCGAACGAACTGATCCAGCTCGTTCGCCAACTGGACCGGTTTTCCCTGCTCTGCCACAGGCTCATCGCTAGCGCCCTCCTGCGCCAGCGATGCAGGCACAAGGACACAACCAAGAAGCAGAAGGAAGCCGAAGCGGATCATGCTGCCTTTTTCAGCTCCCGGATTGCTTGTTCCACATCGTCAAAACTCGGACGCACCCTGGCAGGGGCATGGCGGCGCGCCACTTCGACCGAGATATTGACCGGGTTGTGGTGAAGGTTTGACACCAGAAGACCGCCAATGGTCGCATAGAAAAAATGCTCTTCGGTCCGGTTGTGCTTCACCTTGTTCGCAAACGGCCCAACGATCCCGTAAGCGAGGAAAACCCCAAGAAACGTTCCGACCAGAGCGCCGCCAATCATGCCGCCCAGAATTTCAGGCGGCTTGTCGATTGCGGCCATCGTTTTGATAACGCCCAGAACGGCCGCAACAATGCCAAGGGCCGGCAAGGCGTCTGCCATGTTCTGCAGGGCGTGCGCGCCATGAAGACTGTCTTCCTGCAGGCCTTCCAGCTGAGCTTCGAGCAGTTCCTCAACCTGATGAACATTGTCGAAGTTCATGATCATTGAACGGATCGTATCGCAGATCATTTCAACCGCAGAATGGTCCTTAAGGATCTTCGGATATTTGGCGAAAATCTCGGACTCGTTCGGCGCCTCGATATGCGGCTCGATATCGACTGGGTTCTGCTTGAGCACATTCAGAAGTTCATGCATCAGGCAAAGCAGGTCCTGATAGTCCTGCTTTTTCCATTTCGGCCCTTTGAATACGGAGACGATGTCGCCAACCGTATGCTTGATCGTCGTCAGGTCGTTGGCTGCCAGGAAGGCACCAAGTGCGGCTCCACCGATCATCATGCCCTCAAACGGGAGCGCATGGGTGATGATCTCCATTTTGCCACCGGCCAACAGATAGCCGCCAAAAACCATGGCGACTGTCACCAGCATCCCAATAATTGCGTTCACTTCTCAACTCCCCTCTAGCAATCTCCACACGGAGTGATTGCTAAGAATCCACGATTTCCTGCGCAAAATTTTCCGAGATCGGTGTCGTCAGCTTCAGCGCCCGCTGCCGCTTCCAGACACCCAGTTCTCCCGAACCTATATCGACACACCCATTCAGCGTATCCGCTGACAAAGACAATTTGCCCGCATCGGCTCCGGAAAGCGGCAACACGGTACCGACTTCAAGCTTTGCGCACTCACCGATCGTCAGAGACAATCGGTCCAGAACCGCATCCAGGGTTGTCGTGGATGCCAGCACGCTGTCGCTGAGCGATTTCCGGCTGTGATGCCGGGCCTGTGCTTTATGATCAGCCGCATCGCGCAAGCTCAATGCAGAATATTTCTGTAAATAATCAAAGGCGAAGGCGAACCAGACCCGGGTGACGTCCTCATCCAGCTGCAGCTTGTATTCGATGACCAGGTAGCGGTTTGCAGCATTGAAACCGCCAGCCGCTGCTGCCGGATCAGCCGTCGCAGCCACCCCCTGCTCTGTCTTGAACAGGCCGGATGAAACGGCTTGAGCCAGATCGAGGCCTGCCTGTTCAGCTAAAAGCTTGAGAAACAGGGGGGAAGCATCGGCAAGGCTGTCGACGTCCTGATCCATGCGGACGGCCGCGTTCCGGACGGCTCCAGCAGAATCCAGCGCGATGCCCGCAAGGCCGGGCGAAAGAGTAGCGGAAAAATAGAACGCGGCTTCCTGATCCAGCGTCTGCCGGGCTTCGGCGCCACTCACAGCACGCCGGCTGGCGAGCAAAATATCCGGCAGAATCCCATAAGTGTCTGCGGCCCACTCGCGGGTACAGGTCTGCAACTTCAGCCAGAAAGGCTGCAGTTGCATCATGCTGGGTGGAATACCCGCCCCAGCGTCTATCTTTTTCCGCAGAACTGCAGACACAGTTTGCCACCTATTAAAAAAACGTACCGTCCCGTTAACCAGTGATGGTGGGTGACCGGTTGAAAAACCATTAACGAGGCGGGCCAAGTTAACCATCGCCTCCGCAGCGTTCCTTCATGGCTGTCTGTTAGAGAATGCCCACTGCCACAAATGGTTAGGGTTAATGGGTACTAAGCAACAACCAGTCGTTCACACGACAATCATCAAGCGAAAGAAGGTCGTCAAAGCCGACGGGCACCACGGTGGTGCCTGGAAGGTTGCGTATGCCGACTTTGTTACCGCGATGATGGCGTTCTTCCTTCTCATGTGGCTGCTCAACGCCACGACAGAGGAGCAACGCAAGGGTATTGCTGATTACTTCAACCCGACAATTCCGATCAGCCGCATTTCCGGTGGTGGTTCCGATGGCCTGAATGGCTCGTCCATCTTCACCGAGGAAACCTATGCGAAAATGGGCACAGGCGCCTCACGGTCAAAATCCATCGACTCGCATGGTTCGAAGGACAAAACGGATGAGCGCGCGATAGCGGCCCAACTGGAAGACCTGAAAAAAGGTCTCACCGAAGACGGGCACCAGATCTCGGAACATATGCTGATCAAAATGTCTCCGGAAGGGATCGTGGTTGAGATTACAGACTCCGCGCAGACTCCCCTCTTCCCGGTCGGATCGAGTTATCCGTCCGAACTTCTGGCAGACCTGATGAGTCAGGTTGCAGGTTCGTTCGGCAACTTCGAAAATCAGGTGAAGATCGTCGGGCACACGGATAACCGCACCTACCGGAATGCTGCCGTCTACGACAACTGGAACCTGTCGGCAGATCGCGCCAACACGGCACGCCGCCTGCTGGTTCGTTCCGGTATGCCTGCCAGCCGGATCCGCGAAGTGTCAGGCAAGGCGGACTCCGAACCCCTGATCCCGGACGATCCGTCTGCACCTCAGAACCGGCGAATCTCGATTACCATCCTGACCCAATAAATTTACGGGGTTAAGCAGAGTTATCTCGTCATTAACCAAGGAGATTTACTCATGGTTGCGTCACTTTGCAGGAGCAACCGACATGAGTATTTCTTCGTCCCTGAACGCAGGGGTGATGGGGTTGAATGTAAACTCCGCCCGCCTCTCTACGATTTCCGACAACATAGCCAATTCGTCGACCTACGGTTACAAACGCAGTCAGGTCGATTTTTCGAGTATGGTTCTCAAGCAACGCAGCTCAGCCTATGCGGCGGGCGGTGTCCGCGTGAGTTCTTACAAGGACATCGCGGCAACAGGATCTCTGACCGGAACAGGGAATGCGACGGATATCGCTGTCGGAGGTCGCGGACTTATCCCGGTGACCAATGAGGGCGGCGTAGGCGCCGTTCCATCTGAGCGTTCGCTCATGCTCCTGCCGACCGGCTCATTCCACACTGACCAGAACGGATTTCTCCGTACGCAGAGCGGCATGTTTCTCCTGGGCTGGCCTGCAGACTCCTCGGGTGACATCGGCAATGTCAGCCGTAATAGCGGCCTGAACCTGGAGCCGGTGAACATCGCGACATCCCAGTTCACCGCGTCTCCCACGACCAGTATAGAACTCGGCATCAACCTGCCTGCAGACGCGACGAATGCCGGCGGATCGGGCGAACCATACTCTCTGCCTATTGAGTACTTCGACAATCTTGGCCGTGCTCAAACGCTGACAATGGAATTCACGCCGTCCGTACCCGGGAGCGGCTCCTCGAACGAATGGGATGTTCAGTTCTTCGACAGTGCCGGCAATCCAGCGACTTCGCTCGGCAGCCTGAACCTTGTTTTTGACGATACTGCAGCAAATGGCGGTCGGATCGACTCCGCAACCGCAGGCGGCGGCGTCAGCTACAATCCCGCTACCGGCAAGCTCTCCATGACACTGGAACACGGTCCGGTCGACATCTTCATTGGTCGCCCCGACGACAGCGCCGGGATGACCCAGCTGGCCGGCCCCTACTCTCCGACGGCAGTGACCAAAGATGGCGCGCCGCTCGGTGACCTTGCATCGGTCGAGATTGACGAAAACGGTTACCTTCAGGCTGTATACGACACTGGCCTGCGCCGGACGCTTTATCAGATCCCGGTGGGCGACGTGCCGAATATGAACGGCCTCACCGCGCTCGATGGTCAGGCATTTTCAGTCTCTTCGTCCTCCGGCAGCCTCTATCTGTGGGATGCCGGTACTGGCCCGGTCGGCACTGTCTCGGGTTACTCCCTGATGGATTCCACCACGGATATTGCAGCAGAACTGACAGACCTCATCGAAACCCAGCGAGCCTATTCTTCGAACGCGAAGATTGTGCAGACGGTCGATGAGATGCTGCAGGAAACCACCAATCTGAAGCGCTGATCCGGGCCTGAGGGGACGGCACGTACGTGACCATATCTAGCGCCATCAATGCGGCACAATCCGGCCTTCGGATCACCAGTCAGAAGGCCGACATTATCGCCACGAACGTGTCGAACTCGACGACGGCGGGCTATGTCCGCCGTTCGTTGATTGTTGCCGAAAACATTATTGGTGGCCAAAGCTCCGGCGTCCACTCTGTCGGGGTCGCACGTGCGGGTGATGAGGCCCTGTCAGCCGAGCGCCGTTCGCTCAGCAGCGACTTATCTCAGGCAGACCTCTTCGCCTCGACCTGGAAAACAATTTCGACCCGCGTGGGAAGCACGTCGGATGGAGCGAGCCTGTTCGGCCTGTTTTCGAATTTCGAGAGCGCCCTCTCCAATCTGGCCGTATCACCGGAATCCGGATCCGACATGACGGCCACGCTTCAGGCTGCAGTCTCATTGGTCAATGAGTTCAACGCCTTGTCAGATTTCGCCACGTCCCTGCGCGCAGAAACGGACAATGAAATCGCCATCGGCGTGGACACCGTAAACTCAGCCCTGAAGGGCGTTGAGGAAATCAACGCCAAACTGGCAAAGATCGATCAGTCGTCCGGCCAGGCGGCAGCCCTTATGGATGAACGCGGCCGGCTGCTGGACCAGATCTCCGAATACATGCCGATCCAGACCGTGCAACGTCAGGGCGGCGGCATAGATATCGTCACGCAGGAAGGCGTCTACCTGCTGCAGTCTACGGCGAGACAAATCGAATTTTCCCCATCGACGGCTTTTGGCCCCGCGCAAACCCTGGCAGGCGGCGGATTGTCTGGCATGACCGTTGACGGGATTTCCATCACGCCTGGAACGTCATCCTACGGCGCCGTTTCGAGTGGCATGTTCGGTGCACTGTTCACACTCCGCGATACGGACCTGCCTGCCTTCAGCGACCAGTTGGATACACTGGCTGGCGATCTCATTGCGCGCCTGTCCGATGACTCCATTGACCCAACAAAAACACCCGGTGCTCAGGGACTGTTTGTGGATTCCGACGGTACCGGCGATCCCGGCCTGGCCGGTCGCCTGGCCCTGAACCCGGCCATAGACCCGTCCCAGGGCGGCGATATGTGGCGGCTTCGGGATGGGATCGGCGCCACAAGTGAAGGCCCCTCCGGCGATGCCACCATCCTGCGGAACATACTGGATGCAATCACCACCGTCCGCCCAATGAACGCTAGCGGGCTTCAGGGGAGTTTCTCCTCCAGCGAACTCCTTGCCCAGTTTGCCTCGATAAACGGTCAGAAACGGGTCAGCCACGAGGCCATCGTCTCTTCGACGGCTTCGCAATACACGATCATGGCGGAAGCCGAAGTGTCAGAGACCGCGGTCGATGTTGACCAGCAGATGCAGGACCTCATGATCATCGAACAGGCTTACGCTGCAAACGCACGCGTGATCGAGATTGCCAGCAACATGATCGACCGGCTGATGGAGATTTGATGACATGCGACTGACTCTTCCTGTCACACACCATTCAGGCGGCCTCAGCGAGACAATCGTCCGGCTGCGCGAACGCGTTGAGACGACGTCGGAAGAGGCCGTTACCGGACGCTACAAGGATATGACCGCACACCTGTCCGGCCGCATCGGAAAAGCGATGCTGGGTCAGAAGGCGATTGACGATGTGTCGAACGAACGAACCCAGCTTGTCCTGAAGGAGAGCCGGCTCGAAATCATCCAGCAGTCCCTTACCGCCATCGACGGCAATATCGGACAGCTCGGCGTCCGCATGAAAGCGGCACTTGGCTCTGAGGACTTCACCGCACGGGAGGCCGTCGCCAGGGATGCAAAGGCCGCGCTCGCATCCACCTTTTCGGTTCTGAATACCCGGCACGGGGAACGGTATCTCTTCTCCGGCGATGCAACGAACACGAAGCCCTTTGCCGATGCAGACGAGTTTCTCAGCGACGTCCGCGCGATGGCCGCGTCGGCGACCGATGCAGCAGATTTTGCCACGCAGATGGACACCTATTTCAACACACCCGGCGGCGGCTGGCAGACCGACATCTATGCGGGCACGCCAACATCGTCTGACCCTGCTGGCGTCACCGGAACAGATCCGGCTATTGTCCAGTCTGTCTGGGGTCTCGCAGTGCTGGCCCTCTCCGGATCGGACGAAACGCTGGCACTGTTTGATGGAAACAGCGCCGCCCTGATCCAGGCAACCGACACGATCGCCGATGGCCAGGCAGCTCTGACAAATGTCCGCGCCGAACGCGGTATCCTGCAAGCGCAGATCGAAACCTCGAAAAGTGCGCTGGATGTGGAAGAAACGGTTCTCACCCACGCCTTCAACCAGATGACAGCACGAGACCAGTACGAAGCCGCGTCGGAACTGAAGCAGCTGGAAAGCAGTCTCGAAGCGTCCTACACCCTTACAGCCCGGCTCGCGAATCTCAGCCTGCTGAATTTTATGAGGTAGCGCCATGAAATGGTCCGCTCTTATTCTTGCCGCGTTCTCAGTCGCGACGATGGCTTTTACGGCAAGTGCCGAGACTCGCATTCGAGACATCGTCGATGTTGAAGGCATTCGGCAGAATGACCTTGTAGGCTATGGTATCGTCGTCGGCCTCAATGGCACCGGCGATACGGTCAAGAACGCCCCGTTTACGGAAGATTCTCTCTCCTACATGCTTGAACGCCTCGGCGTGAATGTTCAGGGAGAAGAGATCAAGCCCAAGAACGTAGCCGCAGTTCTTGTGACCGCGACCCTGCCTTCTTTCTCCCGGTCGGGCTCCAGTATCGATGTGACCGTGGCCTCAATCGGTGATGCAAAGAGCCTTGAAGGCGGCACACTGATCCTCACACCGCTCAAAGGCGCAGACAATGAGATCTACGCGGTTGCCCAAGGGTCTATCATCGTCAGCGGTATAGATGTGCAGGCACAGGGCGCGCGGGAAACGCGCGGGACGCCGACAACCGGCGCGGTTCCAAACGGTGCGCGCGTCGAGCGCGAACTGGCATATGATTTCAACCAACGCAGAGAGCTGACGCTTGCGCTGCGCAGCCCTGATTTCACAACTGCTGCCCGGATCGAAGACGCCATCAACGGACGAATGGGCATGCCGATCGCCTCCATGCGCGACCCTGGCACTGTTGAACTGAACTTCGCCTCTCTGCAGGTCTCCCCTGCCCGGCTCCTGGCAGACATCGAGAACCTGACTGTTCCGGTCAATGCACCCGCACGGATCGTGATCGACGAAAAGTCCGGCACCATTGTGCTCGGCGAGGATGTCACCATTTCCCGCGTCGCGATCGCCCAGGGCAACATTTCCATCAAGATCTCCGAAACCCCCGTCGCCTCGCAGCCCGGTCCCTTCTCAAACGGGGAAACACAGGTCCTGCCGAGATCGGAAATCTCCATCGGCCAGACCGGCAACAGCAATATCGCCATGCTGCAACCAAACGTGACGCTGTCGGAACTGATTTCCGGACTGAATGCACTGGGCGTGACGCCTCAGGAAATGGCAGACATTATCCGGTCCATGAAAACGGCCGGCGCCATTCATGCCGAACTGGTTATCCGGTAGCGTCTGTTTGCGGGAATTTAGCCGGTCAGAACGCCTCAGGCGTTTTCCTCGGCATTGCGCTCGAGGACGATCAGCCCGCGACGCTTGAGGCCCATCAACACGTTCAGGAACTCGCGCTGTACCTGCTCCACGGCCTCAGGGGCCATTGGCTTCATGCTTCCAAGATCGTCGCGGTACTGGTCCGCCATACGCGATGAAATGTTGCCGAGCAAATAGTCGGATACCGCGCTATTGACGCCCTGCAGCGTGCCCAGGAGTTTCAGCAGGAAGGACTGGTCGACCTCACGGAATACGACCGGAACGGCATTCTTGGGAAGCAGGTCCGGCAAGCCTTCGATCGTAAAGATCGACTTTTCGATCCCCTCGAGCTTGTCTTCATGTTTGGATCGGAGAAAGGCAACCAGGCTGTCGCGCTTCTCTGTAGAAATCAGGCTCAGCAGCTCTCCAACCGAAGACAGATTGCTGCCTTCGTCTTCATCTTCTTCCTGCACGGCGTTCAGGAATTCCATCTCGACCATCCGGCCGAGCACCTGGTCTACGCCCGGATCGGTCTTTCGCGGCTCAACCATGTGGCCGATCATCGGTCCGAGTTTCTCACCTTCCATATGCCCCAGGATCTCGGATGACACTGAGACATCCAGCTTCTGGAGGATCAGGGCGATCAGATTGGGTGACAGGCGCGACAGATAATTGGCAATCTGCTTGGGATCCTTTCGCTCCAGGCGGTCCCAGACGCTCAGTTCCTCATTGTCCTCATCGCTGGTCGCTTCGGTCTCGTCTTCCTTGAACAACAGGTTCAGGCGGCCGGAATCCACGACACCGGACAGGACTTCCTTCGCCCGGCTGCGTCCACCGCGCAGCGCTCCATTGGTTTTGCGAAGGTGAGCAATGAAGTCCATTACGATCTCTACGAGCTCGTCACGGGTCAGCATGGAAAGATTTTCGAGCGCTGTGGCGACTTTGGCCAAGGCCACATCGTCGAGCTTTTCGACAATCGGCTTTGCTGCACTTTCCCCCAGCAGCGCAATGATCACAGCCGCCCGCTGAGCCGAGCTGATCGGCGCGGGCTGAGGCACGACAGCGGCCATTTTCTGGGCACGGCGCGCTGGCAGGCTTTCAACATTCGAGGCGGGACGGGCTGAGCTCATCCTGCATATCCGCGCAAAATGGCTTCCGTAATCTTAAGCCAGCCATCGGCCAGAACAAAAAATCCGAGTTTGAACGGCAGGGACACCACAGTGGGCGGGACCATCATCATGCCAACCGCCATCAGGACGGATGCGACCACAAGGTCGATCACCATGAAAGGCAGGAAGATCACAAAGCCGATCTGAAAGGCGTGCTTGACTTCCGACAGCATGAAGCCGGTCGCGAGCAGCGGGAATGAGGGCGCCTCCCCTTCCGCCAGTGGCCGGTTCAGGGCATCGCTCAGGACGAAAAGAGTTTCCGGCTCGGTGCGGCTCGTCATGAAGGTTCGGAACGGGTCTGTGGTCATCACCCAGGCCTGTTCTTCCGTCAGCACTCCATCCATATAGGGCGAGATGCCGCTGTCCCAGGCATCGGTAAAAACCGGCTCCATGACGAAGAAGGTCAGGAACATGGCAAGCGCCATGATCATCATGTTGGGGGGCGCCTGGGGCACGCCAATCGCCTGACGCATGAAGGAGAAAACGATCACCATGAAAGGCAGGCAGGTCACCATCATGGCGATGGCCGGCACCAGGCTCAGGACGGAGACCAGCAGGAACAGCTGAATGACCGACCGGCTGAGGCCGCCCTGCCCGTTTCCGTTCAGGACATCATTCAGGTTCGGCACCGGATCCAGCGCCGGTGCACCTTGTGCGTGCGCGGCGAACCCAAGGCTCGCCGCGGCAATCAGGATAAGAATGCTGAAGCGGAGGAAACCTCCCCCGGCTCTAGCCAAGATCATCGTAGGATTGCTCCGGTATCTCCGTGATTTTAACGCCCAGTGAGCCGTCTTCGGTTTCAACAAGTTCGCCTTTGGCAATGACCTTGTTGTCGATGGTCAGATCGACGGGGTCCTCGATCCGGGAGGTCAGCGGCACGATAGATTCGGGCTGCAGTTCAAGGATCTCCGAAACGCTCAGCCGGGCCTGCCCGATCGAGACGGTTACCGTCACCGGAACGCTGAAAATGGTCCGGCGATGCTGGTTTGACGACGAGGGGTCACGACGCTCGACATCGGCAGGCTTTGGTTCGGCTTCCATTGGGGCGGCCATGAGTCTACTCCTCAATCATTGTGTGGGAGGGGTCCAGATGGGTCAGGCAAGCAGCCAGAAGCCCCTCGAAATCAAACGTCACGCCTCCGGTCCGCCAGGAAACAAGCACACGGGGCTCGTCTTCCGACATCGCAGGCGTCATTTTACAGCGCTCCGACAGGGATGGATCCCGCGCGATAAAGGGTTCCAGCTTGCTCAGCATTTCCTGCCGAGCACGGATCTCGATAGATGGCACGGATGCGGGTATGAGCTGCGGAAGATGTTGAGCGATCTCCGCCGCCAGAAAACGTTGGGAAAGTGCCGGAAACAGCCGCGCCGCAACCGCCTGAGTGACCTGCATCGACTGGTCACGCGCTTCGCTTTCGATCCGGCTCAATGCGGCAGAAAGCTGCCCGGCGAGCCCTTCGACTTCGGCAAGCGATGGCCCCAGATCGACCGGCTCTGGTGTTTGAGCCTCGTCCTCCGCCGCCTCGTCCTTGGAGTCCGGCGCCGGTTTCGTCCGTGCGGCGGCATCCTGCATCTGTCCGAGCATGCGCTTCAGCTGTTCAGCCGGATGCGTCTGGTCCCCCTGGTCGAACCGCGGGAGATTGGAGAGCAGGGCACTACTCATTGACGGCGACTTTCCGGTCTTCGCTCAACCATTCCTGCAGGATCGCAGCGGCGTCATCCTGCCGTTCGGTTGCATAGTCTTTCAGGGACGCGAACGGATCCGCCGCGATCGCGTCGAGGCTTCCGGGCTCGTCATTGTCAAGCGCGAGCGCACCCGCCTTCGGTTGTTTCAGCATTGGCCGGATCACACCCAGCGCCAGCACGATGACCACAAGGCCAAGCACCAGGATCTGGATACCGGACCAGAAATAGCGCTCCATCAACTGATCCACCATGCTCGGTGCAGCAACGAGATCCTCGACCGGAGCAGCCTGGAACGGCATGAACTCAACGGTCAGATTGTCTCCCCTTCCCTGATCGAGACCAACGGCCGACATCACCAACTGGCGGAAATTGGCCACCATTTCATCATTGACCGTTGCAGCATCCGGCGCAGCCGGATCGAGGCCAAGCACCTGGTCGTTGACGAGGACGGCCACGGAGATCCGCTCGACCTGCCCTGGCAGGCGTTCTGTTTCGGTCCGCGTTTCATTGATTTCGTAGGAGACAGATTCAGAGGAATTCTTGACCGAGCTGTTGCTTTGGCTGCCAGCAGGCGCAGCGCCCTGAGGCAGATTGCTGGAAACCGTCAGTGCGCCCGATGTTCCGCCGCTGGTTTCCGCCACATCACCTGTTGTCCGGCTACGGACAACCCGGGAATCGGGGTCATAGGTCACTGCAGATGTGCGCTGACGCTCATGGTTGACGTCCACGGAAACCGACACACGTGCGTTTCCGGGGCCGACGCGTGCTTCCAGCAGGCGCAGGATCTTCTGTTCGAGCTGCGCTTCCTGGGTTTCGGCTTTGACGCCTGCTTGTTCAGCGTTGGCTACGCCGGGACCCGCAAGAATGCCCTTGTTGAGGTCGATCACGGCCACTTCGTCCGGGCTCAGGCCTGAAACGGCCAGCGCCACCAGATACTGGATCCCCTGTGCCTGGCTGCCCGTCAGATCGTGGGCAGAGGAGAGCGTGACGGATGCTGTCTGGGCCGGATCGGAACGGGCAAAGCCGGACCGGAGGCTGGCTCCGATGTGGACCCGCGCGGACTGGACGCCGGGGACCGCCAGGATCGTGCGGGTCAGCTCCCCCTCTTTCGCGCGCCAGTAGGCGGCGTTGTACATTTCGGACGTGACCGAAAACCCGTTTACATTGTCCAGCAGCTCATACCCCTGAACCGATTGCTTTGGCAGTCCGTCCCGCGCCAGCGCAAAGCGAACTGAGTCGCGATCGTTCTGAGGCACCAGAATGGCGTCTCCCTTGATCTCGTACCGGGTTCCGCGCTTGTCGAGTTCGTCGATGATTTCGCCGGTCACTGACGCATCGAGCCCCGAATAAAGCAGGCTCATCGGTTGTTTCATCGCCCCCTGGATCATGACACTCATGATGCCGACGACCCCCAGGACGGCGACGGCCAGCATAATTTGCCGGCTGACGGGCAGGGCTCGAAGATTGGCGATAAAACTCATTAATCAGGTCTTCCCGTATCTGGGCGGATCGGTGGAATGGTTAATAGATCGCCGAAAATTCTTAACGCTTCCTTTACCCGAAGCCTTGTTTAACGAGGCTTGGGAGTCTTGGGATAGCCGGGAAGTTGATGGCTAAAAAAGGTGCTGCGAAAACTGGCGAACAAGCTGCGGACGGCAGCGATGCGACCAGCAAGAAAAAGTCGGGCGGCGGGTTCGTCGGCCTGGCGATTCTTGCTGTGGGCGCAATGACAAGTTCGTTCGCAACCGTTTACGTTCTGGCGTCCGATCCGCCGACCGGCCCGGCCTGCCCCGCGCCGGAAACAGGCCCGGCCGTCGAGCCCATTGCCCAGAAAGACCAAGCCTATGTCGAACTGCAGGACATTCTCATCACAATCGGCAGCGAGCCGGCGACGCGGTACCTGAAGATGAAAGTCTCCATCGTCACCGACAATGAAGGCTCTGCCATGGTTGAGAAAGCCGAACCGGTGCTGATCGACGCATTTACCAACTACCTGCGCTCGGTCGAACTCAGCGATTTCGAGAATCCGGATTTTTACGCCCATATGCGCGAACAGCTGAGCCGGCGTTCGGAACTGGTGCTGGGCGGCGGCGTCTCCCAGGGTGTCCTGATCACAGAATTCCTGCTGAGGTGAGCCCCATGCCAATTCAAGCCACCGATATTGCCATCATCCTCGTGTCCTTCGCGGCCTGCGTGTACTGTTTCGTTCTGAATCGCCGTCTGAAGGCCCTTCAGGACACACGTGACGGCCTCGGCGCGACCATCATGGCGATGTCGAAATCCATCGCCGCCATGTCCAATTCGACCAAGGAAACCCGCTCGCATGTTGGCGAGATGGCAGCTCGACTGGCGACGCAGCTGGAAGATGCAAAACAGACGTGCGCCCGGATGGAAGAGCTGAAAGCCTCCCTTGAAGCGTCGCAGAAGGATGCCGTCGATCAGGTCACAGCCTCCCAGGCTGAACTCAGCACGATGATGCGGATTATCCTGGATCAGTCCAAAACCCGCATCATGGAAATGAACCGCGTCATGCACGACATGCGCGAAATGACTGAAGCCGCCGACGAAGATTACCGCCCCCTCGCCCAGACCACCGGGCGCTGACCCGCAGAAAACGAACTGGTTGCCTGCCATGAAATCGCTCAAAAACAGCCGATCCTACGTCCTGCTCACACTCGGGTTCCTTTTCACGCTCGGGGCCGCCGTTCGATTCCTGCCGAGCAATCTGGCCATTGCAGAAAGCCCCCAGGCCCCCGCACATCCTGCTGATGCGAAGGATCATGCACCTTCCACAGAAGCGTCATTGCCGAGCACAAAACAGGTCGATCAGGTCTGCTTTACCGCAGAAACCGCCGCGCTTCTGGCAGATGACCAGCGGAAGCTGAAAGAACAACAAGCCGCGCTGCAGGAACTGGAACTGGAACTACTCGCCCGGCAACAGGAACTGGACCGGCGCGCAGCAGACCTGCAGGCTGTCGAAACCACCCTGCAGGACCGGTGGGTCCAGCTTCAGGATGTTTCCAATGACGACATGGAGCATCTGGCCCGCATGTACGGCACAATGAAACCGGATCAGGCGGCTTCAATCTTCAACCAGATGGATTCCGATTTCGCAGCCGGTTTCCTGCGCCTGATGCGGTCTGAACAAGCCGGTATGATTCTCGCGGGCATGGAGACCAAAAAGGCCTATGCCGTCAGCCTCCGTCTTGCTGCCCTGAACGAAGACGTCCGGAACTCCTCGAACGCCGAATAGATCCGGTTGCCCCTCTTTCAAAGATAGACTCTCCCTGTCCGTCGATGTAATTATAGTATTTGCTATCTTATTATATCACCGGGTCGATTAGAGGGGAGAGACATGGTGAGGTATGTTCCGGCCATGGTGCTGCTTGTTTGCACATGTGCCTGCTCACAGGGAGCGAGCCAGAACCCGGCCCCGGAAATAATCGAACCGGATGCACGCCATATTGCCCTGGCAGAAGAGCTCACCCCCTCAGACCCTGACCTCAGCGCAGTGTATGACCGGTCCTGCCGTGCCTGCCACGCACTGAACGGTCTCGGCGCCCCGCTAACCGGACATTCAGCCGCCTGGACACCGCGTTTCGACGCGCGCGGTCTGGAAGGCATGCTGGCGTCTGTTCACTCCGGCCGCGGCGCCATGCCCGCCATGGGTTACTGCCCGGACTGCACGGACGACACGTTTGAAGCGCTGATCGAATTCATGTCCACCGAGGGCCAATCATGAGCACAACACGCCGGGCCATATTGTTCGGAACTGCCGGACTTGCCGCAGCCGCCGCCATTCCCGGCGTGCAATATGCCCGCTGGAGCATGAAGGATTTTAAACGGGACGGTTACAGTTCCGGCCTTCCCCCTGCTCCGGATGGGGAAGTGGCCTGGTCGAACTGGTCCGGCATTCAGCAATCCACCCCCCGGCAAATTGCCGTGCCGGCCACGGAATCAGATCTTTCGGCCGCGCTGTCAGACGCCCACCGCGTCCGCCCCGTCGGCAGCGGGCACTCCTTCACAGGTCTGGTCCCGTCTGAGCATCTGATTGTGGATGCCAGCCGTTTTTCGGGCCTCATCTCGGCGGATGCGACGACCGGCCTCGCCACAGTCGGTGCCGGCACGCGTATCCGGCAGACCGCCCGGGAACTGGATCAGGCCGGGCTCGCCCTGCAGAATCTTCCGGATGTCGATGTGCAGACCCTGGCCGGGTCTTTCTCGACCTCAACCCACGGAACCGGGCGGACGCTGCAACCCATTCATGCACACATCGAGGGCTTCCGGATTGTCACACCGGATGGAACAGCCCGGGATGTGACGGCAAGCTCTGACCCGGCCCTCTTCAATGCCGGCCGCGTGTCTCTCGGCGCTCTGGGCGTGATCACGCAATACACCCTGAAATGCGTCCCATCCTACAAGCTGAAGCGCCGTGTCTGGGTCGATACGCTGGACAGTATCATGGACCAGGCGATGGACCTGTCGCAGCAGCACCGGAATTTCGAGTTTTACTATTTTCCCTTCACCGGCCTGGCTGCCGGCATCTCACACGACGTCTACGACGGCGAAGTGACAGGACGCATCTCTGACGAGGATGAGGACACGCTCGCCGGACTGCAGTCGCTGCGCGACATGTTCGGCTGGGCCCCCTGGCTGCGCCGGCAGATTGCACAGGGCAGCCTGCCAAGAGGGCTCGTGGAAGAAAGCACCGATACCTACTGGAAGCTGCTTGCGACGGCCCGCCCGACAAAATTCAACGAGATGGAATACCATATTCCGCTGGATAACGGCCTGGCCTGCCTTCGCGATATCATTGCGGCCCTTGAGAGCCGTAAGGACACGTTTTTCCCGATGGAGGTCCGTATCACCGCCCAGGACGATGCGTGGCTGAGCCCATTCAATGACGGTCCGCGTCTGTCTATCGCCACCCACGCCGCGGTGGACGAGCCGTACGATTATTTCTTCAAGGTGCTGGAACCCATTCACCGATCTCATGGCGGACGGCCTCACTGGGGCAAGCTGCATTCGCTGGGAAAGGACGACCTGATCGGCCTCTACCCGGATTTCGGGAATTTCCTCAAATTGCGCGCATCTCTTGATCCGGACGGGAAATTCCTGAACCCCCACCTTGCCCACCTGTTCGGAGTCGACTTCGATGCCTGATCTGTCGCGCCGTACCCTGTTTCTAGGCGGCGCTGCCGTCGCCGCCGGAGGAGCCGTCCTGATGAACAAGCCCCATGATCATAGCGGACCTAGAGACGCCTATTTCATGAGCATGCAGGCAGCCCTGATCGGCGCCGGCATTGCCTGGCCGACACTGGTGATCGACAAGACGCGCCTTTCGGAAAATATCCGCACCCTCAAAACCCATCTCCCCGCGGGTATGGGCTATCGCATTGTCGCCAAGTCGCTGCCCTCCATCGATCTGATCTCATTCATCCGCGACCTGTCGGGCACCGATCGGCTGATGACGTTCAACCAGCCCATGTTGTCAAAGCTCTCTGTCGATATGCCGGAAGCCAGCCAGCTGCTCGGCAAACCGCTGCCTGTCCGCGCGGCGCAGCACTATTTCGAGACCCTGCCGGCGACGTCTGCGGCAGCCGCAGACAATGTCGAATGGCTGATCGATACGCCCGCACGCCTGCAGCAATACACGTCGCTCGCTTCCAACATCGGACGCCCATTGAAACTTGTCCTGGAGCTGGATGTGGGACTGCACCGCGGCGGCTTTACCCCCGGCCCGGAAATGGGCGCGGCGATCGAAGCGATAGAAGCGGCCCCGAATCTCGAATTCTCCGGCTTCATGGGATACGAGCCCCACATCCCTTCCCTGCCCACGACGCTCGGCTGGCGCGACAAGGCGCTGAAAAGTGCATGGGACACGTACACGGCCGCACTTGAACACGCCTCGGCCCTGATCGGCGCCGACCGCATGGCAGGCCTGACCCGCAATGCCGCCGGCAGCCCGACCTACCGGTATTACCAGACCACGGATATTGCGAATGAGGTCTCGGCCGGGTCCTGCCTGGTCAAGCCGACGCATTTCGACACCGAACTGCTCGAACCTCACAAGCCAGCGAGCTTCATCGCGACACCGGTGATCAAATCCCTCGACAAGACCCGCCTGCCCGGCCTTGAGTTCGCAAGCGGGGCCGCCTCTGCCTGGAACCCCAATTCGAAGAAAACAGTCTTCATCCATGGCGGGCACTGGCTTGCGGAACCGGTCGACCCGCCCGGCCTCGAATACAACAAGACGTTCGGACGTTCCTCAAATCAGGAAATGCTGAACGGCGGACCGGAACTGTCGATCCAGCCCGATGAATTCGTTTTTCTCCGCCCACAGCAAAGCGAAGCCGTCTTCCTGCAGTTCGGCGATATCGCCGTTTATGAGGATGGCGCCATTGTCGATACCTGGCCGGTTTTCCCTGTATCGGCCTGATCGGATCAGGCCCCACCGAATCCACCCGCAGTTTTCGTCCATTTTTCGCCACGAATCTGGTGTTTGTGCCGCCCCTGCGCACCGGGTGGAGTGCCTATCGCAGCACTTCGGCACATGCTAAGTCCACATCCGCGCGACAGCTCAGGAAGGAGGGGGTCCCCCGTGAAACTGTTGAGACTGCCAATCTACGCCGCTCTTGTTCTGGCGCTGGTCCCGTCACCCGCCTTTGCCGAACGCGAGGGGCGCGATGACATGACAGTTCTGGGCTATGTCGAAGATGTTCACGTTGGCAAGTTAGGCCTTGAAATGAAAGGAAAACTTGATACCGGCGCCGACTCCTCCTCGGTTTATGGCCGCGACGTGAAAGTCTACAAGAAGTCCGGCAAGGACGATTGGGTAACCTTCCGCCTGCGCGGCAAGAATGGCCGCACGGTCCGGTACGATCAGGATGTACGCCGCTTTGCCCTGATCAAACTCAAGACCGGTGGCACGATCCGCCGCCCGGTCATTCACCTTCCGATTTGCGTTGGAGGTGTTCGCGGTCTGGCTGAAGTCAATCTTGCCGACCGGGAGGACTTTGAATACGACATCCTGATCGGTCGCGAATTCCTCGCGTCCCGCGTCCTGGTCGATTCTGCATCGACTTTCATTGCAGACGACGAATGTAACGTATCCGAGCGTGACTAGCACTTTTCACACCCGACTTCTGGCCTTTGTGCTGACCGCGATCGCCCTGACGATCTTCGGCATCAAGGTATTCCAGTACAATTACCCGCTGACGCCGGGCACCCAGACCACAACCTGGGATTTCGAGATCTATCTCGATTTCGACACGGCCAATCAGCCGGTCCGGATCGAGACCTTCATTCCGGCAAACAGCGACACCCGCCGCGTTTCGCAGGAACAATACTATAATGGCGCATTCGGTCTTCGCCTTGAGAGCGATAACGACAATGGCCGCAAGGCGATCTGGACCTATCGCTACCCGAACGACCGCAAAGTGCTGCGCTATCGTGCGCGCCTCGAGGGCGAAACACAGCGCTCTCCCCTGCCTGCAGAGATGCACCGCCCGGCAGACCGCGAGCCGCCGGAATCCCTGAACGATCTGGAGCGCCAGGCCTTCCTCGTCTGGTCTTCCGACATGCGCCGCCGGTCCGCTGACGATGATTCGCTGGCTGAACTGATCCTCCAGGAGATCTTCATCCAGAAAGATGCTGACGAGATCGAAGCCCTTCTGCCCGTCCTGCCGCCGCCGCTCGACCGTCTGACCCTTGCTGCCGAAGCGCTGCAAAGCCAGGGCATCCGCGCCCGCGTTGCCAATGGTGTTTACCTCGATGAAGCCCGGCGCCGCACGGAAGTGCAGCATTGGCTGGAATACCATGTCGACGGGCGCGACAAGCGCTACTTCATCGGCCCTGATCCCAAGGAGTTCTTCACGATCTGGTATGGCACCGAAGAAATGATCCGCGCCGATGGCGTGTTTGACTTTGAGCCACAGGTCTCCATCCAGCCAATCGACTCCTCTGCATCGGATGTCGTGCGCAAAGCCGCCAGGGCCGACCGCACGCCTGTGGAACTCTTCAGTTTCGACCGCCTGCCGGTCACGACGCAACTCGTCTATCAGGTCCTGATCACAATCCCGGCCGGTATCGTCCTGCTGGTCTTCATGCGTCAGTTTATCGGGATTGAGACGCTTGGCACGTTCATGCCGATCCTGATCGGGATCGCGTTCCGTGAGACGGCCCTGCTGAACGGTCTGATCCTGTTCACCATGCTGGTCGCCCTCGGCCTCGCCATGCGCTTTTACCTCGAAAAGCTCCGATTGCTGCTCGTGCCACGGCTGGCCGTCGTGCTGATCTTCATCGTGATCTGTATGGCGGTGATCGCGCAGGTCATGAATGGCGCCAATATGCGCATGGGCCTGTCTATCTCGCTGTTCCCGATGGTGATCCTGACCATGACCATCGAGCGTATGTCGATCATGTGGGAAGAGTATTCCGCCGAAGATGCCATCAAGGCCGGCGCCGGATCCATGCTGGTTGCATCGATCTCCTATCTGGTGATGACGAACACGCACATCGAATATCTGCTGTTCAATTTCCCTGAACTGCTTCTGGTCCTGATGGCGCTCTGCCTCCTGATGGGCAAGTATACGGGCCTGCGCCTCAGCGAAATCATCCGCTTCCGTGAACTGGCCAAGCAGGCAGAGAAATGATCAGCACCTGGATCGCCCTGCGCAAGGCCGGTCTGCTTGGCATCAATGAGCGGAACCTCCGCCTCGTGAATGACCTGAACCCCCGCCGCCTCATGCGGCTGGTGAACGACAAGACGGAAACCAAGCGTCTTGCGATCGAAGCAGACATTCCGACCCCAGAACTTTATGGCCTGATCCGAAATCCGCTCGACATGCGCAATCTGGAGAAGCTGCTGGACAAGCCGGACGGCTGCGTCATCAAGCCGGCCAACGGCTCTCAGGGCAATGGCATTCAGGTGATCCTCGGCCCGATGCGGGGCGGCTGGCGACGGTCGAACGGCCAACGCGCCCTGCTGGAAGACCTGAAATTCCACGTCAACAACATCCTGTCGGGCATGTACTCCCTGTCAGGACAGCCTGACGTCGCGATGATCGAATACCGGGTCAAGTTCGACGAAGTGTTCGACCCGATCAGCTTCGGCGGCGTCCCCGATATCCGCATCATCGTGCTACGCGGTATTCCCTTCGTTGCCATGGTGCGCCTGCCAACGGCAGAGTCAGACGGCAAGGCAAACCTTCACAAGGGCGGCGTCGGCGTCGGTCTCGATCTGGTCAATGGGCGGACGCTGCACGGCATGCAGAACGGCAAGACGACGGAGATCCACCCCGACACAGCCAACCCGCTCAGCAATCTCTCCGTTCCTCACTGGGACGCCATGCTGTTGATGGCCGCCAAGGCCTATGAAGTGACCGGCCTCGGTTATCTTGGCGCGGACATCGTGCTCGACAAGGAAAAGGGCCCGCTCCTTCTGGAACTGAATGCCAGGCCGGGCCTTGCCATCCAGATTGCCAATCGCCTGGGCATCCGGCCGCTGGTGAACGCAACACTTACGGCAGACACAGATGGACTGGATGCGGAAGGCCGTGTGGTGCTCGCCAAGAAGCTATTCCGCGAATACGCGCCCGCGCTGGCAACCGCCTAGGCTTCGCCCCCTTCGTCAAACGAAAAGTCCGGAAGCGATTTGAACGCCAGTTTCAAGGCGTCACCCCAGCTGCTGGAAACGGTCTGAAAGTACGGATCGTCCTCGTCGATACGCCGGTTGTGACGGACTTGCATTGTCCCCTTTTCGACGACCTGCAGGTCCAGCGGCATGCCAACGGACAGGTTCGCTTTCAAGGTCGAGTCGAAGGAAACGTAGAGGAGCTTGATTGCCTCCTCGAAACTCATCTCCGGGTCATAGGCCCGTAGAAGGATCGGCCGGCCATACTTGGTTTCACCGATCTGGAAGAAAGGCGTCTCTTCGCTCGCTTCGATGAAATTGCCTTCGGGGTAAATCAGGAAAAGGCGCGGCCCAATTCCGGCAATCTGGCCCCCCACAATCATTGTGGCGCCATAGTCGGCCTCCGATTCGGGGCCGGTCATTTTCTGCGTCTTGATCACTTCCTTGAGCGTGTCGCCGATAATGTTGGCGACCTGGAACATGGTCGGCGCTTCCAGCAGGCTGGGGCGGCGCTCCTTGGGCGCCTTGGCCCGTTCATCCAGAACGCTGATGACGGCCTGAGACGTTGCAAGGTTCCCTGCCGTGAGAACGGTGATCACCCGTTCTCCCGGTTCCTCCCAGGTAAACATCTTCCGGAACTTGGAAATGTTGTCCACGCCCGCATTCGTGCGCGTGTCGGACATGAAGATGAGCCCCGCGTTGAGCCGCATCGCCACGCAATATGTCACTTCGAACCTCTTCGGACCCGTTTGTTATTGTTGGACCTGAACATTGACCGAGAGAACCTCCCGTTCGCCGCCATACATGACCCCTGTCATCGGACCAGCTTCGCGATAGTCGAGCCCGGTTGCAACCTGAATGTACCGTTCGTCAGGACAAACACGGTTGGCTGCATCAAATCCGACCCACCCAAGCCCCTCGATCCAGGCCTCCGCCCAGGCATGGCCTGCGTCCTGATCGACCCGGTCCAGCATCATCATGTAACCACCGACATACCGGGCCGGAAAGCCCAGCAGCCGCGCTGCCGACGCAAAGACGTGGGCATGGTCCTGGCAAACACCATGACCGAGTTCGAGCGCCTCCTCGGCCGTCGTGTTCGGTCCGGTCGGGTTGGTGTCATAGACAACCGCTTCTGCAATCAGGTTCATCAGGGCATGCAGCGTTTCGATATTGAGCGCCGGGTCCTTTCCCAACTGGGAGACAAGACTACGGACGCCCTTCCCCGCCTTCGTAAGCGGCGTAAACCGGCGGTAGAGCCAGAGTGGTGGCGTCACCCGGCTATTGGTCAACACGCCTGCGGTGTCGCGGGTCTCAACCTCGCCCTGGCAGGAGATCGACACGCGTTTGGCGTCCGGCTCGATCGAGACAAGATCGACATGATTCCCGTGATGATCGACATATTGGGCTTCGAGCTTGGCTCCATCCAGAACCAGCTCCCAGGTCATGACCGTCTGCGCATCCGTGTCGTGCGGACGCTTGCGCACCTGGTGCAGCGCATAGACCGCCGCCTTTTCGTAATTATATACTGTTGTGTGATCGATGCGCAGTCTCATGGCTTACTCATTGAACCTGTAGTCGGTTTCTATCTGGGCCGAGAAAGCCGCGTTCTGAGCCATGAAGCTGGTGAGGAATTCGTGCAACCCCTCCTCAAATACAAGCGCGATGTTCAGGTCTGTAAGGCGGTTCTCCTGACGGGTCGCCAGTTCATGCGCCGGTGTGCTTTCGCCATATTCCAGGGCAAGTCGTCCCAGATATTCCGTAATCATATCATAGCAGAATGCCAGAGACCGCGGCAGGCGTGCATCAAAGATCAGAAAGTCCGCAATGGCGGGCGGACTGGCCCGACCGCCATGCAACCAGTAAAAGCTGCGCTCTGCCGATGCAGACCGCAGGATCATTTCCCACTGAACATTATCGAGCGATGACCCGATGGATGCGCTGGAAGGCAGCAGCACATAATACTTCGCGTCCAGAATACGCGACGTGTTGTCGGCTCGCTCGACCAGCGTGCCGAGTTGCATGAAATTGTAGATATCATTGCGCAGCATGGTCCCCGTGACCGCCCCGCTGACCTGCGCTCCCTGCCGGCGTACCAAGGACAGGATTTCCGGCAGGTCCCGCTCCGGCACCGGGCGGCGCAACGCATCGCGCACGCTCATCCAGGCCTCATTGATCGCTTCCCACACTTCCCGCGTCAGGGCGGTACGCGTCATCCGGGCATTCTCGCGCGCGGTGTGAAACGCGCAGAGCACGCTGTTGGGATTCTCCTTGTCTCTCAGGATGAAATCCAGGATTTTGTCCGAACGGATTGTCTCGTGTTTTTCAAGGTAAGCCTCCCGACACCCCGCCGTGGTGACAACAGACTGCCACTCCTCCGTATCGGAATCGGCCCGCGTCAATGCCATGCGGAAACCCGCCTCGGCCAGGCGCGACGTATTCCCCGCCCTTTCCAGGTAACGAGCCAGCCAGAAGAGACCGGCAGCTGTGCGGCCCAGCATCACCTATTCCCCCTTCAGGACCCAGGTGTCCTTGGTTCCGCCGCCCTGGCTGGAATTGACCACCAGGGAACCTTTCTTCATCGCCACACGGGTCAGGCCGCCGGGCGTCACCTGCACGCCTTCCGGGGAGACCAGGACAAATGGCCGGAGATCGACGTGTCTCGGGGCAAGGCCAGATTTGGTCAGCACCGGAACAGTCGAAAGCGCGAGCGTCGGCTGGGCAATATAGTTTTCCGGCTTATCCACCAGCTTGGCACGGAAGGCCTTCAGCTCCGCCTTGCTGGCGGCCGGTCCCACCAGCATTCCGTATCCGCCGGACCCATGCACTTCCTTCACCACCAGCTCGTCCAGGTGCTCCAGCACATAAGCCAGCGCATCCTTTTCGGCACACCGCCAGGTCGGCACATTCTGAAGAATCGGCTTCTGGCCGGTATAGAATTCGACGATTTCCGGCATGTAGGAATAGATTGCCTTGTCATCGGCAATACCCGTTCCCGGAGCATTCGCGATCGTGATGCCGCCCGCGCGATAAATGTCGAAAATGCCCGCCACCCCAAGAAGGGAGTCTGACCGGAAATTCAGCGGATCCAGGTAATCATCATCGATCCGGCGATAGATGACATCGATTGGCTCATAGCCGCGGGTTGTGCGCATGGCGATCCGGCCATCGACCACCCGAAGATCATGCCCTTCGACCAGTTCGACACCCATCTGATCCGCCAGGAAGGCGTGTTCGAAATAGGCAGAGTTGTGAATACCCGGTGTGAGGACAGCCACGGTCGGGCGGTTTCCATCCGCGGCTGGCGGGCCGCACTGTTCCAGAGACCGCCGCAGCGTTGCCGGATACTGCTGAACCGGTTCCACGCGGATATGCGAGAAGAGTTCCGGGAACATCTTCAACATCGTTTCGCGGTTTTCCAGCATGTAGGACACGCCGCTTGGCGTGCGCGCATTGTCCTCGAGAACAAAAAACTCGTTCGGACCGGTCCGGACAAGGTCCACGCCGACTATATGGGTGTAGATTCCACCGGGTGGGTCCATGCCGATCATTCTCGGCAGGAAGGCGGCGTTCTCCCCGATCAGGCGTTCGGGCACACGGCCGGCCCGGATAATCTCCTGCCGGTGATAAATGTCGTGAAGGAAGGCATTGATCGCCTTCACCCTCTGCTCGATGCCGCGAACCAGGTTCGCCCACTCCCCCGCCCCGATGATGCGCGGGACCAAGTCAAACGGGATCAACCGTTCATCGGCTTCTGCGTCACCATAGACGTTGAATGTGATCCCGGTGCGCCGGAAGAAAGCTTGCGCTTCTGCGGATTTCTTGAGCAGCGCAGGCCGGCTCATTTCCTCCAGCCAGCCTGAATAAGCTTCATAGGGGGCGCGGACATTTCCGTCGAACCCGTCCATTTCATCAAAAAAATGAGGTGCCTCTCCCATGGAGACAACAACGCATGCAAGTGTATGCCCGGTCAACCCACCCCTATGGGCATAACCTTGCGCTGCTGTGGTCGCCCGGCTTTGAAGAGTGCGCCATCAGTCCTGCCCAAAAATTAGGCACATCACCTAAATCGACTTGCTCCAGGACCGCGAAAGCAGAGCTGCCGAATTGATGATGCCCACCATGCAATAGGTCTGAGGGAAGTTGCCCCAGAGCTCTCCTGTTTCGGTATCCACGTCTTCAGACAGCAGGCCGAGATGGTTCCGGGCGGCCAGCAACGCTTCGAACACACGACGGGCTTCCTCGGTCTCACCGATCCGGTAGAGGGCATCGACCAGCCAGAACGTACACGCGGTGAAGGCGGTTTTCGGTTTCCCGAAATCGTCCGTTACCTTGTAGCGGTAGACGTGGTCACCGTCGCGCAGGTCCCGATTGATGACCTGAACGGTCGAGATGTAACGGGGGTCATCCGCGTCGATAAACCCGATCTCCGCCATCAGCAGAACCGACGCATCGAGGTCTTCCCCGCCAAACGCCGCGGTAAAGGCGCCAACCTCCTCATTCCAGGCTTTTTCCAGAATGGTGCCTTGTATGATGTCCGCCCGCTCGCGCCAGTAATCAGCCCTCGCAGGCAGGCCAAGATGCGCGGCAATCTTTGCCAGACGATCGCATGCCGCCCAGCACATGATGGCCGACGATGTGTGGACGTGAGCAATCGTGCGGAACTCCCAGATACCTGCATCCGGCGTGTCGTGAACCGCAAAAGCCCGCTCCCCCACCGGCTCAAGCTGTTCGAATTCGGTCAGCCCCGGCCGCTTCATCAGACGGGTATCGAAGAAGCTTTGCGCAACGCCCAGAACAACCTGCCCATAGACGTCATGCTGAACGTGTTCGGCCGCCTGATTGCCAACGCGCACCGGGCCCATTCCCCGATAGCCGGGCAACTGTTTCGCAATATCCTCCGTCAGGTCCGCCTCCAGTCCGATGCCATACACGGGCTGGATGTGGCCGCCCTTGGACTGCGCCACGATATTCCGTACCCAACGCATATAATGTTCCAGAGTCCCCATACCGGAGAGGCGGTTCAGCGCCGTTACGGTAAAATAGGCGTCCCGGATCCAGCAATAACGGTAGTCCCAGTTGCGCTCTGAGCCTTCGTGCTCAGGAACCGAAGTTGTTAACGCCGCAACAATGCCGCCGGTTTCTTCATACACGCACAGCTTCAGCGTGATCGCCGCGCGAATGACCGCCTGCTGCCATTCGAATGGAACCGCCAGGCTGCGCGCCCATCGCTTCCAGTAGAGGCGCGTACGCTCTTCCCAGTCACGGGCAATGACTTCCGGATGGTCTGACAGGGATTCGTCCGCCCCAAGAATGAAAGTCGCTTCCCGGTCGAGGATGAAACTTGTACCGGACAGGATATAGGAAACCGGTGCATCTGTGGTGACGCGGAAGCCAAGCTCCTCGTCAATGAACCGAACGTGGTTGACCCCTCTCACCGGCTTCAGCTTGCGCCCGCCCCAGTCTGTTTCCGGAGTCAGCGTGATACGCATACGCGGCGTGCCCGCCAGAACACGGAAGCGGCGCACCAATGCGGCCGGTCGGAACATGCGGCCCTGGTTTTCAAAACGGGGCGCGAAGTCGACGATTTCGACAACCGCGCCGTCACGCGATTCCAGCCGCGTCCGCAGGATCGCACTATTGTGATCATAGGATTGCGTACGGGACGCAAGATCTTCCATCCAGACGGAAAAGGCGCCGCCCCCGCCCAGAAGCTGGTTGAATACCGGCTGGCCGTCGAACCGTGGCAGGCACGCCCACTGGTAATCGCCGCGTGAATTGATCAGGGCGGCAATCGTGCCATTTCCCACGATGCCAAGATCCAGTCCGCTCATGTCCCTGTCAGCTCCTTCAGATACGCATGCACGGCCTCGACATCTTTCAGCCGGTACTGGGCGACGGTGTCACCTGCGCCGACCTTGATCGTCAACCCGCCCAAGTCGTTTGCGGCCCGGAAAGCATCTTCATCGGTCGTATCGTCACCAATCATGACCGGACGCCGTCCGGAAAACGGAGCGTCTTGCATCATACGGGCCAGTGCGCGGCCCTTGTTTGCGTCTTCAGGCTTGGCCTCAAAAACAAATTTGCCATGCTGGATGCGGTACCCCTCCGCGGAGAGCCCGGCATCGGCGAGCGCCACACCTATTTCTCCTGCAAAATCTGGGGCTTGGCGATAATGCAAAGCAAGAACCGGCCCCTTGGTTTCCACGCGCGTGCCATGGAACATGGCACTGATTTTCTCAATCGCACCGCGCACGGCATCCGGCGCAGCAGCCCTCACTTCCGGTGGCTTCGCGCCTGGCGCCAAAGGAATCAGTCCGTGATTACCGATGCGCCACAACCCGCCCGGCACGCGGCGGGCGAGATCGCCCGCATCCCGCCCGGACAGGATCGCGAGCGCCCCTTCAAGCCGCCCGCCAATCGCCTCCAGCACCGCATCCATACCCGGCGCCAGAAACACCGTATCCGGATTGTCCTGCAACCCGGCCAGCGTCCCATCAAAATCCAAAAACAGCGCATCTTCCGCCTGCAGCGGCGGCGGCGCCTCCCCCTGCAACATCATGACTCCGCAGGCGCTTCGGAACCTGCCGGAACGGCGTTCAAAAACCGCTCACGCCACCAGATCAGGTCCTGGGACCGGATGCCGTCCATGAGCGTCCGCCAGCGCGTCTGTCGCTCTTCGAGCGGCATGTGAATTGCCCGGTAGACGGCTTCGGAAATCGCGCCCGCATCATAGGGGTTCACGATCAGGGCCTCCTGCATCTGCTCCGCCGCGCCGGCGAACTGGGACAGGACAAGAACGCCGGGGTCATTCGGGTCCTGCGCGGCCACAAACTCCTTGGCGACCAGGTTCATGCCATCCTGCAAGGGCGTGACCAGGCACACCTTGGCCTGCCGGTACAGGCCGGCAATTTCGTCCCGGTCATACCCTCGCGCCAGGTAGCGGATGGGAATCCAGTCCAGATCCCCATAGTCGCCGTTTATGCGGCCCGACAGTTCGTTCAGTTGCTGGCGAAGCTGCTGGTATTCTTCCACAACGGAACGCGAAGGCGGTGCAATCTGGGTAAAGGAGATGTGCCCGTGCACATCCGGGTGGCGGTCAAACAGGTCCGCCATGCCCTCGAAGCGCTGAATGAGGCCTTTGGAATAGTCCATCCGGTCGACCCCCAGCACGAGCTGGCGATTGCCGAGAAACTTGTTGAGCTTTGATGCCGCCAGCTGCGCTTCATCGCAGGTGGAGGCCTCCACGAACGCGTCCACGTCAATCCCGATGGGGCAATGCAGCAGGCGGACCGTCCGCTCACCGACTTTAAAGCGCCCGTCCGGCATTTCTTCTGCGTCGAACTCTTCTTCCAGATAGCGGGCGAGATTATAGAGGTCTTTTCCCGTCTGGACGCCAACCACATCATAGGCGCACATCGCCTCGCCGAGCTCCCGGTGCTGAGGGATGGCGCGGAAAGCGTCCGGTGCCGGAAACGGGATGTGCAGGAACCAGCCGAGCCGACCCTGCCAGCCCCTCTGGCGCATCATCCGCCCCAGAAGAAAGAAGTGGTAATCATGCACCCAGACAAAGTCTTCCTGCCGGGCCTCCTGCACCGCGATCCGGGCAAACTTCTCATTCACGGAGCGGTAGTTGCGATAGGTGTCCGCCTCGAACACGGCAAGATCGATCCGGTTATGCATGACTGGCCAGAGGACGGAATTGGCATAAGCGAGATAGAAGCCATCATATTGCCGGCGTGAGAGGTCGCTGAGGGCGAAGTGAACCCCTTCCTCCTCCACGTGATTGACCCGGGCGGTTTCGAAGTCGAGCACACGGCCGGACCAACCGATCCAGAGCCCCTTGGTCTCCACCAGGGTCTCCCAAAGCGCCACAGCGAGACCGCCTGCCTTGCTTTCGCTGCCTGCGGCGGTCCGGTTTGAAATGGCGACCAGACGCCCTGACGGCTCTGCCGATGTGTCTGCCTTGGCGCTTGTCATCGGTTCCTTCCTGCTAAGTTCCATGTAGGCCGCTCCGCCGGAAGACCCAACCTCCGAGGGCCATTTTCCTCACGAAAATTTCCAGCCTGCTCAGGATTAAGCCAATGCGGGCGTCTGCCGAAGAAAGATCAACGAAAGACCGCTTCTGCGGTTCCCGGGGCAGACGAGCCGGTGTCAGCCGCCCAGGGATTCGATCCGGTCCTGTAGGCGCAGCACTTCCGTGAAGGCCAGGAAGATATGATAGAGCGTTGAAGCCGGCACATCATCGGCATCCGGCTGGCCATCCGCTGTAAACCGTTCCAGCCACACGGCCGGTATCGGTGTGCTCAGATACTCATCCAGCAACAGGCGCGCACTGGCGGCCACCGCGGAACGCGGATCCCGGCCCGTTGCCTCGAACAGGGCGAGATGCGCCTTGATCCGCTCTGTGTTCGGCCAGGTGCGCGCCCCGGCATCGACAGGCGTGCCATCATCCAGAACCACCTGCAGGGTGCGGGCTGTCTTGGGGTCAACGCCATGGGCTTCCGCGAACCGGACCAGCCCCTCCGCCACAGCAACTGTGTCCTCTCCGCTGACTTTTCCATACTGAACGAGGATCCAGGCCCATTCGAGCATATGGCCCGGCTCAACCAGCCGGCCTTCCTGCCCTTCGGCCCGATTCCAGTCCGTGTCGAAATACTCGGCAAGCGTGGTGCCATCGAACAGCTTTTCCCGGAACAGCGTCACCAGCTCCCGCGCGGTCGCAAGAAAGCGAGTCTCCCCTGTCGCCTCATAGGCAACAAGAGATGCTTCCAGCAGATGCATGTGAGGGTTTTGCAGGCGCCAGCCTTCCGGTGGCAATTCGTGCCAATAGCCGACATCTGCACGAAGGTGCGCTTCGATAAAATCCATCGCGCGATGCATGCCGTCCCGTGAGGCCTCATCCCTTGCCGCCTTGTGCCGCCACGCATAGCCGAACAGAACGAAGGCAAGATCGTAGAGATCGGGCGTGCCATCCAGTATCCCGCCATTCGGGCCCGTCGTGCGGGGCCAACCCTTGTCCGGCCCCAGATAGAGCTCATCCAGCTGCCGCGCCCCTTCGGCCGACAGGGACATGCCCCGGTCCCAGCCGAGGATCGCTGCGTGGGAAAACACATAAGTCTGACGGCCGATAACGCGGGTCCGGTGATACCCCGTATCGATGGGCTTCCCGGAATAATCCAGCTTCTCGACAAAGCGCCTGCTCTGCAGGTCGTATCCCGCATCGCCCCAGAATGGCAGGGCGACATCGAAGGTCCAGCGACGGATTTCGTCAAACGGTATGGCCGCAGACATGCTCACCCCTCTCCGGTCATTCCGGACCGATTATATCCGACACAAGCGCCTGCAGATTTCCACCGGCATAAAGATGACCGGGCAAGCCTACCCGGCGGGCGGCTTCCATGTCCGATGGCTTGTCACCGATCAGGAAGCTCTTGTCCTTGTCCACATGCCAGTCCTTCAGCGCGCGCAGGATCATGCCGGGGTTCGGCTTGCGGTCAGGATGATCCTCCACCGTATAGGACGGCACTTTGCCGTCCGCATGGTATGGGCAATGATAAAAGGCATCCACAAACGCGCCCGCCTCTGCGAGCTGGGTCTGCATGCCGGCATGGAAAATCCCGATGGCATCCTCATCATAGAAGCCGCGGGCCACGCCAGCCTGATTGGTCACGACAATCACCCGGTAGCCACGATCGTTCAGTAAACGGATCGCTTCGCGGGCACCCGGCATCCACACGAGATCGTCCACGCGGTGGGTGTATCCATGATCCTCGTTGAGCACGCCATCACGGTCGAGGAATGCAGCGGGCCGCACGCGCAGGGCCGCCGTTTCACGCTGAGCCTGTGCCAGGGTTTCCGGCAGCCCGATGTCCAGGAAATAGCCATCGAATGGCACCCCTTCCAGGCGCCCTTCCCGGACCAGTTCGGGAAACACATCGCTCTCGATCGAGGACGGCGCCTCAATCCGGCCGACCATGGCCCGGTCGAGATAGTAGATCCCGCCATTGATCAGCCCTGGCCCGGTGAGGTCGGGGTTCTTCTCGATGAAAGCGGAGATCTTCGTGTCGCACAGCTGCACAGAGCCGTAGCGCGCCGTATCGTCCACCATGCGCAACGCCAACCGGCCGCCGCCTTCCGGCAGGGGCGCCGCTGTCAGGACACGCAGATTGATGTCGAAAAAGGAATCGCCGTTCAGCAGCACGAAACGCTCATCCAGCGCATCTGCGGCCTGCGCAAGCGCGCCGCCGGTGCCCATGGGCTGGCTCTCCCGCACAACGCGGATTGTCGCCTCACCGACCCGCCGGCCCTGATACGCCGCCTCGACCTGATCGCCAAGATGGCCTGCTAACAGGACAAGATCGGTGAACCCCATCCGCGCGGCATTCTCCAGAAGCAGGTCCAGGAAACGGACCCCCGGTGCGATCTCCTGCATCGGCTTCGGTGTATTGGCAGACAGGGCACCCAGCCGCGTCCCCCTGCCGCCCACCAGAAAGAGGGCCTGTGTCGGACGGGTCATGCCGGTGCCCGCACGGCCGCTGTTTCCAGCGCGTCTCCGAACACTTTCATCGTGGCGTCGAGCGTCGCATCCCAGCTGAAATATTTCTTCGTCAGGTCAACAGAGCCAGCGCGCAGACGCGCGGCAAGGCCTGCATCTTTCAGGGTACGCAACATGCCCTCGGCGAGCGCATCGGCATCTTTCGGCCGGACCAGAAGCACGTTTTCCCCGTCGATGAATTCCGGCTCCGGACGATCGCCCAGGGTCGTGATCACCGGCAGGTCATGTGCCGCGCAGGCAGCGATGGAACTGTTGTTCAGCGCCGCACCTTCAGAGAATGGTAGGACGGCATAGTCGGCCGCCCGAAGATACAGGGAGCCTGCGTCGGTATCGAAGGGGAACTCCCCCGTCCAGCTGATCGCATCCTCGATCCCCTCTTCGCGGGCAATTGCGTGAAGATCGTCGACGCTCCAGCCCGACTTGAAATAATCGGGCGCTGCGCCGCCGATAATGGCGAGGCGCGCATCGGGTATTTCTGCACGCACTTTGGCAAATCCCCTGATCAGGTATTCGAGGCCTTTGCCGACATAGAGCCGGCCGAAATAGGCAAACAGCGGGACATCAGCGGGCACGCCCAGCATCTCGCGTCCCTTCAGCCGTGAAGCCTCGCCCGGCACGCTCATCGGGATCAGCGGCGGCGGCGGAATGATGACGGCCTTGTCTTCCAGGTCCGGCATGTGCTCGGCAAAACGCTCCAGGTGCGGCTTTGCCATGGCGATTACGCGGTCGCAGTCGCGCAGGATCGTGCCATATTCATAACTGATATTGTCACCGCCGAGCGCACGCGTAGACAATTTCAGGTTCAGCCGGGTCAGGAACGGATGATCCTTCGGACGCACACCGACCGGCGCCGTGATCTGGGTGACGATCTGCGTGTCCGGCAGGACCGCCTTCAGGCGCGTCGGGATCAGTGAAATCATCGGATGGAACTCGAACGCCATGCCGATGAACCAGATGAAGATCAGGTCCGGCTTCAGGTCCTGGGCAAAGCGCAGAACCTTGCCCTGAGACGCCCAGTTCCAATGCTCGATCTCAGCATGCACGCGGCAGCCTTTGACGCTTTTTCCATCCGCCTGCGTGCTGGTCAGCACATCAACCGAATAGCCGCGGTCCGCCAGCCCCTGGCTGAGGCGGGCGATATGATCCCCCTCGGCAATCGGCATGGGCGGAAAGACGCCCGTGATGACCAGAACTCTTGTATTTTCGGGCTTCATCGAACCCCACCCCCCAATTTCTGTCCGACCCGGCTGGCGGCATGACGCACCCAGGTCTGCATTCCTACGCCGCGCATGGCCTGCAATAAGGCCTCCAGCGCGATCTGATTGTCCTCTGCCCGCACGCGCATACCAGCAATCTTGTCCGCCAGTTTCTTCAGGTCCGCAGCCGGGTCGCCAAGCAACCGGTCACCTGTACTGGCAAAATCTGCACCCGTTGCCGTGTCCGGATCCACCGCCGCCTTCCAGCCGAGGTCCCGGCACAGGTCGCTGACCTTGTCAGACCGCCGGATCCCGAGGAATGGCACGCCCTGAAGCGCGGAAAAGACGCAAAAATGATAGCGCGTCGAGATCGTCATGGCACATTGTGCGATGATCGACATCATCTCCTGCGGCGTCAGATAATCTGTCGGCCCCATCAGGACGGCATCCTTGCGCGCCATCAGGGAGCGGACCAGCTCCGCCGCCGCCTGATCATAGGTCTCCCCTTCCCGGACTTCATTGAAGAGGAACAGGATGCGGGCGCCGTGACGGTTGATCAGTTCGTCTAGCCCGGCGGCCAGTTCCGTAAACAGTCGCGGGGCCTTTTCGACCATATGGTCTTCGGCATTGATATTGACCCCGATGACCGGGCGGCCGCCCAGCCCAAGTCGCTGTGTCACCTTGCGGCCATAGGCCGGGTCCGCCGGATCCAGCAGCCAGGCCATGTCGGCCGCCACGGTAATCAGGTCTGGTGCAACGCCGAGGTCTAGCAAACGATCCCGGTCGTGCACGCTTCGCACGCTCCAGCACATGACATTCGGAATGATCTGTTCCTGGACGCGCTGGCGGGAAATATCATGGCGCAGCTGTTCGACACCGACCCCGACAAAGGCCGCCGGCTTACCCCAGTTCCCCGCATGCTGGAGCATACCGCCAAGGCTGAGGAGCGGCCAGTCGCCCAGATTGTCCATCAGAGGCGTGCCGCCCGGGATGATATAGCCTGCCCCCATATGCGCATGCAGCTTGGCTGGCAGGCCCATGATGCCGTCGACATACTGGTAATAGCGGAATGCGGGTTCAACCCGTTTGGTATGCGCCGGATCGCTGGAAGCGACATCCACCCCGATGCTACCGCCAAAACGTTCAATCAGGCGGCCAAAACCCAGCAGCGTGGCCTCATCGCCGATATTGCCGCTGCCATAGAAGCCGAAGGGAGCCACCAGTCTCATAAATACGCCGTCAGAACGCCTCTGCTATACGCGATCGCGCCCCATGGCAGGGCATGCTCGCAAAAACTTCGTTTTGGTTGCAAACCCTATTCCAGTAAACTTCCTCTTTCTACTAACACGGAATTTCAAGAAACGGCCTATAAAAGGACGATCCTATTGCATGAGACTTGCGTGCTGCGCCCATCTATGGTCACGCGCAACCGGATATTTGAACAGGATCGATCGGATCGTTCCAGCGAGGGGACAGGATTTTGAAGGTTGGCATCATTGTAGACGTCGAACCCGGCATTCATGGCGGCATCGCGACGGCCCTGCGCAGTCTCATCACGGCACTGGGGCAGCTGGAGGGGCCGGAGACCTATGTCCTGATCGTCGAAAACCAGACCCAGGTGGACTGGCTGAGCCCGCTCGCCGCCAACCAGCGGTTCGAAATGCGCCCCGCCTCTTCCGGCAATCCTGTGCGTGACCTGCTGCGCAGCGTGAAGGGCATGGCCAACAAGGCGCTTGGCCGGGATGGCAGGGTCGGCTGGCCTCAGGTGCCGATCTCGGACGGCTGGCTGGAAAGCCTCGGCCTCGACGTGCTGCACCAACCGACACAGGGTTTCATCTATTGCGCCATTCCGACCGTCTATAATCCGCACGATCTGCAGCACCTGCACTATCCGCAATTCTTTGATCTTGCAGACCTCACCTGGCGCGAGACGATTTATCGCGCGGCCTGCCGGACATCGCATGCGATCATCGTGAACTCTCAATGGATCAAGGATGACGTCGTCGCACAGTTCGCGGTCAGCCCGGACAAGGTGCAGATCATCCCGGAAGCGGCGCCGACCCAATTGCTCGCTGAAGTATCGGACGAAGGCAAAGCCGAAACCCGCGCGAAATACGCTCTGCCGGAACGCTATATCTTTTATCCGAACAATACCTGGCCGCACAAAAACCACCTCCGCCTGTTCGAGGCGATGGCCTGGCTACGCGACAACAAGGGCGTCACCGTACCGCTCGTTTCCACCGGCGCCCGGCATGAGCCAAGCCGCGAAGCGCTGGACAACCGGGTGCGCGAACTCGGCCTTGAGAGCCAGGTTCAGTTCCTGGGCTTCGTCTCCAATGAGGAGCTCCGCGCGATCTATCAGATGGCCCGGTGCCTCGTCGTGCCGAGCCTCTTCGAAGCCAACAGCCTGCCAATCTTCGAGGCGTGGGCCGAAGGCATTCCCGTGGCAAGTTCGAACGTCACCGCCCTGCCGGAACAGGTCGGCGATGCCGGCCTGCTGTTCGACCCGATGGACCCGCAGGACATGGCCGGTGTCATCGAACGCCTCTTCACGGACGACGCGCTGTGCGCCGACCTCATCGCCAAGGGCAAGGTCCGCCTGTCGGATTTCGACTTCCTGCGTACCGCCCGTGCCAACCGCGCCACCTATCGCCGGGCCGCAGGCCGTAATCTCGATGCTGAAGATGCAGCGCTGCTCGCCCATGACTGGATGCGCTATCCAATCCGCGACTAGGCAGGCCTGAGACCTGAAACAAAAACGAGCGCCCCGTCATGGAGCGCCCGCTTTGTTTTGGCAGATTGCGGCGCCTAGGCTTTCTTGCCCAGCACGCTTTCGAACACGTCCGCAATCCGGGCCACCATGGCATCGTCCACACGGCGCGAGGTTGGCAGATTGACGCCCGTCCGGGACAGCCAGGTGCTGTTCGGGCATTTGCGGGCATACTGACGATAGGCCGGCATGGATGACAAGCCATGGAAGAAAGGCCGCAGGTCGATATTGGCCGCCTTGCAGGCAGCAATCAGGTCGGCGCGCTTGTCTTCCGGCACCTGCGCACAGGCAAACCAGGTCACCGGCTGAGCGCGCTGATCCATGGCAGGCGGGAAAGACACGCCCGGAATGCCGGACAGCGCTTTGACATAGCGGTCATACACATCCGCGCGCATCGCCAGCAATTCATCCATCCGCTCAATCTGGGCGCACCCGATGGCGGCCTGCATATTGGTCATGCGGAAATTGAAGCCTGGCTCTTCGTGCCAGTAACGGCGCTCCGGCCGCATACCATGGTCGCGCAGCATGCGCATGCGTGTGGCAATATCCGCATCATTGGTCAGGCAGATGCCGCCTTCACCAGTGGTAATGATCTTGTTGGCAAAGAAGGAGAAGCTCGAAATATCCGAGAAGGACCCGATCGGCTGGCCGTCATATTTCGCGCCATGCGCCTCGGCACAATCTTCGATAATGTAGAGCCCGCGGGCTTGTGCCAGTTCAACGATTTCCGTCATCTGCGACGGGCGGCCGAAGACGTGCACCGGCATGATCGCGCGCGTGCGTGGTGTGATCGCCTGCTCGACAGCTTCTGCGGAGAGACACCAGGTATCCCGGTCGACATCGACCAGGACGGGCCGGGCGCCGACATGCATCACCGTATTGATCGACGCTGCGAAGGTCAGGTCCGGAACGATCACTTCGTCCCCCTCCCCGATCCCCAGCGTCGCCATGGCGAGATGCAGCGAAACCGTTCCGTTCGAGGTCGCCACGCCATGGGCCATGCCCATCTTTTCGGCGAACTCCCGTTCGAAGCGGCGGATGTAATCGCCTGTCGAGGAGATCCAGGTCGACAGGAACGCATCAAATGCGTTGCGCATTTCGCGGTGTGTCAGGTCCGGTTCGGACACCGGCAGGAAAGGTTGCGGGCCAGATTCGTCGATCCCGCTGAGACGGCCTTCGCCGTCCAGAACGGGTTCCACACCCAGCGTTTCTGTCGCCGTGCCCCAGGGCGCTGCGACATCGCCAACCGTCTGGCCAGAAAGATGGCCGCCTTTCATGAAGGCTTCCCGCATCATCGCGAGGTCAGCATAGCCGGCCAGCTTGCCGGCCGCATCGGTGACGAAGACGAAGCCCCGTCCATTGTCCAATGCCTTTTCAAGCCCGGCGAACAAAGCATCGCCTTGCGCGCAGCTCATGGCAGCCGTTTGTGCAGACACATCAACCTCAATCATGTTCAGGAAACCTTGGCCCCGGCGGGAAGATAGTTGGAATCCAGTTCCGGATCGTAAAGAACGACCTGCGATCCGCTCCGCTCCATGCGCAGCGGCACATGGGTCATGCCTTTCATGGCAGCCAGAACAGCAGCGCGCTTATCCGGTGGCACGAACATCAGCAGGAAGCCACCGCCGCCTGCGCCCAGAAGCTTTCCGCCAAGCGCGCCGGCCTTGAGGGCCGCCTCATAGCGCTCATCGATTTCCGGATTGGAAACCGAGGCGTCCAGCGCTTTCTTGTTGAGCCAGGTCTGGTGCAGCAGCGCGCCGAAATCATTGATGTCGCGGGACGGATCCGTGAGGATACGTTCACCCTCGCCGACCATGTCGTAGATTTCACGCAGCTCTTTCGTCCGGTCACCGAACTTCGCCACTTTGCGTTTTTCGATCTCGTCGGCAAAGCGGGTGAAGCCGGTGAAGAACAGCATCATAGAGTCTTCCAGCGCCGCGCGGCGTGAAGCCGGCAGGCGGATGGGAGAGATGTCATAATCGCCGTCCTCGGTAAACTCGATCCGGTTCAGGCCGCCATGAGCTGCCGCGATCTGATCCTGGTAGCCGACGGTTTCACCGAGAAGCTTCTGCTCAACAAAGATGGCTTCACGCGCCAGCTTCTTCTTGGAACAGAGCATTTCCTGGTTGCCGTAAAAGGCATGCAACAGCGACACAGTGAACGAGGAAGACGATCCGAGTCCAGACTTGGATGGCAGGTCGGAGTTGTGGATCACTTCATAGCCCGTCTCATTGTCGCCGGCATAGTGTTTCAGCACTTCGCGCACGACCGGATGCTGGATCTCGTTGATCGTCGAGACCTCTTCCAGCATGCCCCAGGCGACGCGATAGTTGAAATCGAACACCGCCGGCAGGCGGCGCAGCTGGATGTAGATGTACTTATCGATCGACGTCGACAGCACGGCCCCCTTCTCCCCGCGCTCCAGCCAGGAAGGGTGATCGGTACCGCCTCCGAAGAAGGAGACACGAAGCGGGCTGCGGACAATGATCATTACGAGGCCTTAGACGTTCGAGTAGCGGGAGTTACGGATCATCTTGTAACCGCGCAGAAGCTCGGCGATGCCGCGATCCAGCGACCAGTCCGGACGCCAGCCGGTCGCTTCCACTTTCTCATTGGACACGATGTAATCGCGTTTGTCAGGGTCTTCGCCAATCGGCGCTTCGAGATAGACAAAACTCGGCACGTGTTTCTGGATCTTCTGGCAAAGCTCGATCTTGGACAGGTTCGCATCCGACAGACCGAGATTGTAGGCTTCACCGCGCATCGTGTCGAAATTCTCGATGGCGTGCTCAAAACCTTTCACCACGTCGCGGACATGAATGTAGTTGCGCTTGAAGTGGCCTTCGAAGATGACGACGGCCCGGTCGGTCACGGCGCGCCAGGTGAAGTCATTGACCAGCAGGTCGAGGCGCATGCGCGGGGCCATGCCGAACACGGTGGCCAGACGCAGCGTCACGCCATTTCCATTGTCGAGCACGGCCTTCTCGGCTTCCACCTTGGTGATGCCGTAAAGGGAGATCGGGTTCAGCGGGCTTTCCTCGGTGCAGAACTTGCCGCTTTCCCCGATGCCATAGCCGGAATTGGTGACCGGGAAGACCACTTTTTGGTCCTTGGAGGTTCGCTTGACCAGATCTACGACCGCTTCCTGATTGAGGGTCTTTGCCGCAATCGGGTCCAGCTTGCAGAGCGGTGCGCCAACAAGGGCAGCCAGCGGGATCAGGACATCGGCCTGCGGCACCAGTTCATCCAGCAGGCGTGTGTCGCGCGCGTCGCCTTTGACCGGGGTGAAATTTTCGTTCGCGCAAACCGCGGCCAGTTCGGTTGTGCCACGTTCGAACGTGTCGAGCACGGTCACTTCATGCCCCTGCTCCAGCAGACGCGGTACCATGGTCGAGCCGATATAACCCGCGCCGCCTGTAATCAGAATTTTCATGTGTCCCTCGGATCCCTGTGTCTCTTTTGCGCACCGATCATGCGCCCGGCTTACCTATAGCAACTCTCACACCACAGGAATCCAGTCAGAATCCACCAAAGCGAGACAAATCCGCCCTATTCAGGCGAGATTCCCCAAATTGGTGTATCTGAATGAAACAGACTCCTGATCAGGGAATCCGATCCGGGAACACAGCGCCAGCCGCCTCGATGGAGCCTGCCTGTGTGAAATGGCCATAATCGAGATAAAGATCCTCCCCTGCCAGGCGGACCGGACAAATGCCACCCGGGCAGAGCAAGGCGGCCGGGTCGATGAATGCCGCCCCGTTTCGCGCAGCGAGACGCGCCAGTCTTGCGTTCATCGCCCTGGCCTCTGCGCTGAGCGGCAGGCTCGCCTGCTGCGCTTCCGGCGGCACCGTCCGGGCGAGGATCATGTAAGGGGGAATATGGAAATTCGGCGACTGGCCGACCAGCGTCACCTCAATACCTGCAGCCTTGAAGGCGGTTAATGTACTGTCTGCCTGCATGGAAATGCCGGGGCCATATTCCAGCCAGCTGCCCGCGACGATCACATGGTCCGCGCCGAGGCGGGTCGCCAGTTCGACAGCCTGAGCGCGGAAGGCCTGGCAGGCTGGCGTACCGGGACTGTCCGGCGCCAATGTCGGCGGGCATCCCTCCATCGCGTATTCAATGACCGGCGCCCCGTTCGTCCCGCCTTTCCGGACAAGGCCCGGAACATAATGTGCCGCAAAGGAGTCGCCGAACAACAGGACGGGCGGCGCTTCGCCGTCACCGATCGTGCAGGCGCCGGCCTGCCAGTCCGTCCAGCTCTGACGGTCGCGCAGGAGGCAGGTGCCAACGCGCCAGGCCTGTTCGGCGGCGTGAAAGTCCGGCACGCGCTGATAAGCGGGCTGATCAGCGAACAGGCGGGCATTGACCTTCGCGCCAGCCCATCCGGCCGCCGCCGTGCCAGTCGCGCAGACCAATGCAGCCACCAGCACAGCGGGGGTTCTCCAGCGGATCTGCCGCATCGGCGTCTCGACAAAGCGGTAAACCAGCCAGGCGAGCAGGATGCAGAGGCCAAGCGCAGCGAATGTCTCCGGCAGGGTGAGCCGGCGCATCATCAGAAAGGGCGCCAGCACCAGCACCGGCCAGTGCACAAGGTAGAGCGAATAGGAAATCCGCCCGGTCCAGACGACGGGTTTCAGCGCCAGAACGCGCGACACGAGCGGGACGCTCCCTTCTCCCGCCGGTTTGCCGAACCAGATCACCAGCCCGGCCCCAAGGCAGGGCCCGAGTGCGGCAACGCCCGGAAACGGCGTGCCTGGCCCGAACAGAAGCACAGATCCGGCGATCATCGCGAGGCCCGCCAGCGTGCCCAGCTCGTTCCAGCCGCGCGGCAGGCCCGGCCGCGGCAAGAGCGCAATCAGCACCCCCAGCAGGAATTCCCAGGCCCGCGTAAAAGGCAGATAGAAGGCAGCGTCCAGATGGCCGTGGCGAATGGCATAAAGGTTCACGCCGAATGAGGCGATCAGGCAGAGCGTCACCACCAGCCGCCAGCGCCCGGCCAGAAATCGCTGGATCAGCAGCAACAACACCGGCGCAGCCAGATAGAACTGCTCCTCCACCCCCAGCGACCAGGTGTGCAGCAGCGGCCGGAACGGCATGTCATTGTTGAAGTAGGAACTGGTCTGCCAGAAATGCACGTTCGAAAAGAACAGCGATGCCGCGATCAGACTATCCGCGAAAGGCTGGAAATAGACCGGCGGTACCATCACGAGGCTGACCAGCAATGTGCCCAGCAGGACCACCGTCAGTGCCGGCAGGATGCGAAGCGCCCGCCGGGCAAAGAAGCCGCTCAGCGAGAAACGCCCGGAATCCAGGTCCCGGAACAGGCTGAGCGCAATCACGAAACCGGAAATGACGAAAAACACGTCGACCCCGGCAAACCCGCCGGAAAACCGGCTCCATCCCGCATGAAAGAAGAGGACCGCCACCACAGCGACGGCGCGCAGCCCGTCCACATCTGCCCGGTAGCCCGGTTTTGCACCGGGGTCCTGATGGACCGGATTACGAGTGGCATCAGCGTTCATGACTCTGGAATTTCTGCATCAGGCATGCCAGTCGACCGGAATCTCCTGATGGGGCTGGCGGTCTTTCACCCACTCGCCCGGAAAGTGTTCCGATTTACACCAGACGCGAGTGAAATTTCCTGTTTAAATGGCAAGGTTATTGCAGCCTTCTTGGGGTAATCCGAACAGACGCTACGCGCTGCACAGACTGGGGACAGGAGTATTCATATGAGCAACGACACCGGCCGCACAGCCGTCATTCTGGCGGGGGGCCTCGGATCGCGGCTGCGCCCATATACGGTCGTGCTGCCGAAACCCCTCATGCCGGTCGGCGACTCCCCGATCCTTGAAGTCATCATCAAGCAGCTGGCCCAGAAGGGTTTCAGCCGCATCATCCTGGCGGTGAACCACCAGGCCGACATCCTGCGCGCTTATTTCGGCGATGGCAGCCAGCTCGGCGTCAGCATCGAATACTCCCTGGAGACCAAGCCGCTCGGCACCATGGGCCCGCTTCACCTGATGAAGGATTTGCCGGAGAATTTCATCGTCATGAATGGCGACATTCTCTGCGACCTCGATTTCGGCGACTTCTTTGCGAGCCATGCCGACGAAGACCGCCTTTTCACCATCGCCGCGTCCAAGCGCGAACAGCTGATCGATTATGGTGTGCTTGGCTGCGAGGAAGACCATCTTGTCTCCTTCACCGAGAAGCCGCGCACGCCTTATCTCGTCTCAATGGGCGTCTACTGCCTCAGCCGCCGTGTGCTGGACTTCATCCCCGAAGATCAGGCCTATGGCTTTGACCAGCTGATGCTCCGCTTCCTGGACGAAAAGCGCGATGTCAGCGTCCAGACGCATGAAGGCTACTGGCTCGATATCGGCCGGCCGGACGACTACTTCCGCGCCGTCGACGAATGGCCCGAACTGAGCGAAAAGCTGGGACTCTGACGTGCCGGCAACTGACCCGATCGCGAAACGCCCCCTCCCCGGCCGCATTGTTGTGACCGGGGAAACCGGTTTTGTAGGACGCCGTCTGACGGCGCGCCTGCAGGCATCGGGCGTTGAGGTGAAAGGCTTCTCCCGCTCCACCGGCGGCGACCTGCTGTCCGGCGAGCTGCCGCTCGAAGGCGCCGGCCACGTCTTCCATCTGGGCGCACTCTCCTTCGTGCCGGACAGCTGGAATGATCCTGCCACCTATCATCTCGTGAACACGCACGGCACCGTGCGCGTGCTGGACCAGTGCCGCAAAGCGGGCGTGCCGATGACCTTCATCAGCACTTTCGTCTATGGCGCCGGTGCCCCGGTGCCGGTGTCGGAAGATTTCCCGCCTGCCCCGGCCAATCCCTATGCCTGGTCGAAGCTTGCCGCGGAGGACGCCTGCCGTTTCTTCGCGAAAAATTTTGGCCTGGACGTGACCGTGCTGCGCCTCTTCAACGCGTTCGGTCCCGGCCAGAAGGACTCCTTCCTGATACCAACGATTGCCCGCCAGGCAGTTGACCCGTCGGTGAAGGAAATCGTCGTGGCGGACCTCGCCCCGCGCCGGGATTTCGTCCATGTGGACGATGTGGTGGACGCGATGATCAGCACAATCGGCATGTCCGGCGGCGGCACGTACAATGTCGGCTCCGGCAAGTCCCATTCTGTGGGCGACGTGATCGCCGCCTTGCTGAAGGCGGCCGGCACGGACAAGCCCTATTCGGACCGCGGCGAACGCCGCGAAAATGAAGTCATGGATGTCGTAGCAGACATCTCCGCCCTGACGGCTGCCACAGGCTGGCGTCCGCAGGTCGAATTTGAAAACGGTATGAAATCGGTGATCGAGGCCCTAAGCCCATGTTGAGTATTGATGTCGTCTGCCCGGTCTTCCGCGAGGAAGCGGCAATCGAAACCTTCCACAAAGCGCTGATCGAAGCGACCCAGCCGCTCTATGGCGAGTACAAATTCCGCTACATCTATGTCGTTGACCCGTCCCCGCCGGACCGCAGTGCGGAAATCCTTCAGGGCATCGCCGAGAAGACAGACGATGTCACCGTGTTGGTGATGTCCCGCCGCTTCGGCCACCAGGCGGCCCTGATTGCCGGCATCGACGAGACGCGCGGCGACGCCGTCATCATGCTGGACAGCGACATGCAGCACCCGCCCTCGCTGATCCCGAAACTGATCGAGGAATGGCGCGGCGGCTCCGAAATCGTCCAGACGCTCCGCCATGACGATCAGAAAATCTCCTTCGGCAAGCGCGTCACCTCGCGCATGTTCTATGGCGTGTTCGAACGCATGACCGGGATCGACCTGAACGCCGGGTCGGCCGATTTCCGCCTCCTGTCCCGCAAAGTCGCCGATGTATTCCGGACCCAGTTCCGCGAACACAACCCGTTCTTCCGCGGTCTCGTCACCTGGGTGGGCTATCGCATCTCTTACGTTTCCTTCGTCCCGGAGAAACGCTTTGCAGGCCAGTCGAACTATTCCCTCGCCGCGCTGATCCTGTTTGCGACGAATGGCATCTTTTCCTTCTCGAAGCTGCCTTTGCGCGTCTGCATCTGGCTTGGCCTGATCTTCGCCACTTTCAGCGCGCTGTCCGGCGCTTACTACCTCACCGTCTACCTCTTCTTCGAAGACATCGTCGTACCCGGCTGGGCGTCGCTGTTCGCGCTCGGCGCCTTCGGCCTGTCGATGAACCTCTTCTTCCTCGGCGTGCTCGGCGAATATGTCGGCCTAATCTTCGACGAAGTGAAAAACCGTCCGCGTTACCTCGTCGGCGACAAGTTCGGCGCCAATGCAGACGCTGACGCCGGTGCCCGCAAGGAGACCGTATCGTGAGCATGAGCGATCTCTCCCCCGACCGGTTCGACCAGCATGTCGTGGCGCGCGCCCGCTCCTTCTTTGAAGGCGACATTGCGGCCAATGAAGCCCGCATCCGCGAGACCGTCACCGGCAAGCGTGTCCTGATCGTCGGCGGCGGCGGTTCCATCGGCTCGGCCACGCTCCGTGCCCTGATCCGCTTCGCGCCGGCTGCCATCCACGTCATCGATCATTCGGAAAACTATCTCGCGGAACTCGTGCGGGACCTGCGCTCCGGCATGGACCTTCCGGCGGGCCTCGACCTGCGCATGTGGCCGATCAATTTCGGCGCCCCGGTCACGGAACGTCTGATCAATTCCGAAGATCCCTACGACATCGTGATGAATTTCGCGGCCCTGAAACATGTCCGCTCGGAAAAGGACATCTATTCCCTGCTGCAGATGCTGGACACGAACGTCGTGCGCCAGGCGCGGTTCAAATCCTGGATCGCGGCGCGCGGCGGCACGGCGCGTTTCTTCGGCGTTTCCACCGACAAGGCCGCCAACCCGACCAGCCTGATGGGCGCCACCAAACGCCTGATGGAAGATGTCCTGTTCAGCGCGAGCCCCACCGCCGGCATGAACGTGTCGTCGGCGCGGTTCGCCAACGTCCTCTTCTCCAATGGCAGCCTGCCGCAGGCCTGGCTGCGCCGGATCGAGCTCGGCCAGCCGCTGGCCGCGCCGCGCGGCACGCGCCGCTATTTCGTGACCCGGGCCGAAGCAGGCGAAATCTGCCTGCTGGCGTCGCTGCTTGGCGGACAGGATGAGATCATCATCCCGCGCCTCGACCCGGAAAAAGAGCTGCGCCTTCTGGAAACCATTGCGGCTGACGTGCTGAAACTCACCGGCTTCGAAGCCGTCCCGTTCGAGGACGAGGCCGAAGCCCGCCATGAAGTGGCCGCGCTGCGCAAGCAGGGCAAATGGCCCCTCCTCCTGACCCCGCTCGATACGTCCGGCGAGAAGCCGTACGAGGAATTCGTCGGCGCCGACGAGACCTCGCACGAGATCGGCATGGAAAGCATCCTCGCGATCCGCCACGCCAAGGCGAAGATCGGTCCGGACTTTATCGACCGGCTGGAAGCCCTCGTCAGCGACACGTCCGGCAAGGTGCAGAAAGCCGATGTGGTGGAAACCATTGCCTCGGTGATCCCGAACTTCGCGCACATCGAAACCGAAAAGAATCTCGATCAGAGAATGTAGCCGTCTCAACAGCGGCAAGTTTGGAGGAGCCAGGCGCATGGACGCTGCTCAGACACTTCAGAAACTCATGCGCTTCCTGCGCGGCGGGGACGACAGCTGGACATTGCGCACAGGCCTCTTCCTCGCGGGCGTGGCCATCGTTGGTATCCTGATGATCGCCGTTCACATGGCCGCCGGACTTACCCTGCCCGCCCCATGGGGCGACGAAGCCTACTTCCTCTGGCAGGCACGCGGGTTTGAGCGCTGGAATGATTTCATCGCACCGGAAATCGACCCGGACCGGCCGCTCCTGCTGCTGCCTTATGGCTATCCCCTCATCCTGGGGCTGATCTTCAAGGTCACCGGCTTTTCGCTGGAAATCGCCCGCGCGGTCTCCCTCGTCGCGACGCTGGCCGGCTTCGGCCTGCTCGCCACCGCTATGCGTACTCGCAAGATCGCCGCGGTCAGCCTGATCCTGATCGGCGCCTTCCTGCTGAACGGGCATTTCGTTTCCATGGCCAACAATGCGCGGATGGAAGCGATCATGTTCGCGATCATCTGCGCAGCCTTGCTGCTGGTTCAGAACAAACGCTATTGGGTGGCGCTCGGCCTGCTTGGCGGGTCTGCCGTAATCCACCCGAACGCCATGCTGATGGGCGCACCGGTCTTCTTCTACGCCATCTTCGCCGGCAAGCTGTGGAAAAACTGGCCGAACCGTACCGGCATGATCGTGATCGGCATCGGCGTCGCTGCCTGGGCCGCGCAGGCGCTCTACATCTTCACCCATTGGGCCGCCTTCGAACATGACCTCGCCTACCGCATGTCGGAGACAACCTCGGCCAATAAAGGCACCCTGGAATTCGGCGGCTGGCATGGCGTGGGCCTTGCGTCGATCTTCGCGATCTGGGCGCTGGCTGTCTGGCGCAAGGTGCCGGTTGCGCACCTCACCGCTTTCGCTGTCGGTGCCTGGCTGATGAGCCGCGTGCGCGAGGAGCAATGGTATGACGTGTTCAACGATTTCGCCTATCTGCTCGCCGCCCTCGCCCTGATCGAGATTGTCGTCAAACAGGTGCGCCTGCGCTATCCCGGCAATACGCTGATTTCGCTCGGCGCCTCGCTCGCCCTCGTCGCCGTGGCAGGCCTTTTCTTCCTGAAGACCGGCCGGATCGAAGGCCCGAAAGGTTACCTTCAGGAGCTGAACGTCGACGGCATGGTGATCGCCGACGATGTGCCCTACTTCACGCCGGAAGACCGCGCGGTGCTGGAAGCCTATATGAACGGGATCCAGGAAGACGGGCTGACGACTGTGGAACTCTATCCCTGGGGCGACACGCTGCTCTTCCCGGAAAACGATCCGGACACGGTCCGCTTCCAGATCCCCTATTTCGATCCGGACTATGTGGCCTCCACCCGCAACTGGCCGTGGGGCTACGGCCCGACCTATGGCGAGACGCCAACGGTCTATATCCTGCGCACATCGAAGTACCAGCCGCGCTGGCTGGACGAGCGGTTCGACCGTCTGATGAAGCGCGCCAGCGAACGTTCCGGCGGGCGCGAACCGGTTGTCATCCACTCGCGTGATGACACCGAAATCTGGTATGCCTTCCCGACAATCGCCGAGGCCCCTGCCGCGCCATGACCGAAACCGTCTCTCACTCGCCAACACCGGACAAGGCCGCGAAAGACGGCCTGCGCCTGATCGTGCATGCGGACGATTTCGGCCTGTCCGAGCGGGTGAATGACGGTATCGTCGATGCGCATCTTAATGGCATCCTGACCTCCACCTCGATCATGGCCTGCGCGCCTGCCTTCGATCATGCCGTCAAATCGGCAAAAGCGACCCCGTCGCTCGACATCGGCGTCCACCTCACCCTGATTGAGGAACGCCCGCTGAGCGATCCGGCGAAAATCCCCAGCCTTATCGACGAGACCGGCCATTTCCACAAACACATCACCGTGTTTGCAAAGCATTATTTCCGGGGCCTGATCAATCCGGAGGAAGTGCGGCTGGAACTGGATGCCCAGATCGCCCGCATCCAGGAAGCAGGTCTCCAGATTTCCCATCTCGACAGCCATCAGCACGTCCACATGCTGCCGGGCATTCTCAAGGTCGCGCAGGAGCTTGGCCGCAAACACGGCATCGCCCCGATGCGCCTGCCGCGAGAACCGGTCAGCCCCTATATGCTGACCTCGCCCGGCGGACTTTCGCGCGTGGCACAGCAGCTGGTGCTCAACCATTTCTGCCGCCGCGGCGGGAAAGGCTTCGGCCCGACGACGGACCGCTTCGCGGGTTTCTATTTCGGCGGCAAGCTCGACACGGACGCCCTGCTGAAAGTCATCGCGGCGATGCCGCAAACGGGCACCTGTGAACTCATGTGCCATCCGGGGGAAGACGACCCGGCCTCAGACAAGCTCCACTGGGGCTATAGCTGGGCGCACGAGCTTTCCGCCCTGAAGGCAGACACCGTCAAAGCGGAAGTGGCCGCAAAAGGGATCGAGCTGATCTCTTTCCGCGATCTCGCCTGAATATTATCAAGATTTTTCAGGAACCGGTCAGCGAAGTCCGATCAGACTGAACAGGGTGCCCGCACCCACTGCAGCCGGGACAAGGAACACGATTGCCGCAATCAGCGCCGCGAGAACCGAGGCGACCGCAAAGGTCACCGCCGGCATGCGCAGCGCGCCGGCCACCACCGGCACCCCTGCCCGGATCGGGCCGGAGAACCGTCCGATCACGACAGCGCCGATGCCCCAGCGGGCACAGAAGGCTTCGCTCTTTTCGATCAGGCTGGGATGTTTGCGGAACGGCCAGATACGGCCGAGACGGCCGGAATTCTTCTGGCCGATCAGGTAAAGGCTGATGTCGCCCAGTGCCCCGCCGATCGTTGCGGCCGCCACGACCGCCAGCAAATGGCTGACATTCTGCGGACCGACCAGTGCCGCCACGCCGACAAGCGCCACCCAGACGAAAGGGACGAATTCGAAAAAGGCCAGCACAAAGACCATCGCCGCAATCCATTGCGGGTGGTCGGCAGCAAAGCCGATCAGCTGGGCAGCCATCTGGTCCATGGTCATCGATCCGTTTCAGCCGGCAGGAATGCGCGGCCGGGAGAGGTCAGAAGCGGAAACGGGGCCGATCCATCCGGCCGGCCCCTTCCCTCAGATCTGGTTCAGGCCACCGCCCGTGCATTGGAATGCACCTGGCGCTCGATCCACTCATAGGTCTTTTCGAGACCGGTTTTCAGCGGCTGGCTCGGCGACCAGCCAAGCTTTTCAGAGATCAGCGAATTTTCGGAATTGCGGCCACGCACGCCCAGTGGTCCCGGAATATGCTCCAGCTCGATCTTCTTGCCGGCAACATCGGCAATCATCATGGCGAGCTGGTTGATGGTCACCATTTCCTCAGACCCGACATTCACCGGCCCTTCGAAGTCAGACCGGGTCAGGCGGATCGTGCCTTCCAGGCATTCATCGACATAGAGGAACGAGCGGGTCTGCTGGCCATCGCCCCAGATCTCGATCGAGTCGCCGGATTTTGCCCTGGCGATCTTGCGGCAGAGCGCGGCCGGGGCCTTTTCCTTGCCGCCATCCCAGGTGCCCTGCGGCCCGAAGATGTTGTGGTAACGCGCAACGCGCGCTTCCATGCCGTGATTGCGGTTGTAGGAAAGGTAGAGGCGTTCGGAGAACAGTTTCTCCCAGCCATATTCGCTGTCCGGAGCGGCCGGATAGGCGCTGTCTTCGCGGCAGTTCGGATTGTCCGGGTCTTCCTGATTATAGGCCGGATACATGCAGGCCGAGGAAGAATAGAAGATGCGCTTGCAGTTACGCTTATGGGCCGCATCCAGAACGTTCAGATTGATCGTGGCGGAGTTGTGCATCACGTCGGCATCGTTTTCGCCGGTGAAGATATAGCCTGCCCCGCCCATGTCGGCGGCCAGCTGGTAGATCTCGTCGAACTTGCGGTCCACCACTTCGCGAACCAGAGACTGGTCGCGCAGGTCCCCGACGACAAAATCGTCTGCTTCGGTCTCGGCGAATTCGTGCATTTTAAGGTCGACGCCGCGCACCCAATAGCCTTCCCGCTTGAGACGGCGGACCAGATGTCCCCCGATGAAGCCGCCCGCGCCGCAGACCAGTACCGATTTCATGATAATCTCCACTCCTGAACAGTCATGCGCGGAAACATCCAGCCTCCGCGCGAATCTACTTTTCCGGGTCTGCAAATGACGTGCCGCAGATTTCCCCACCCGGGCGCTCTGAATTGGCGCACTTGAGGCGCCACATTCGCCCGAAAACAGGGCCACGCCAAGGTAAATCGCCTGATCGGACCGGAATCCCGACAATTCGCCTCATGGACGAATCCGGGACAGGTTCCCGACACGGCACATCCCACCTCAAGGCGAATGGGGTCTGGCCTGATTGCAAGGCGCATGAATGACCGCGTCAACGCCCCGGGAAATCTGTTTGAGGAGATGAAATGGTGGGCGGTACAAGGTTCGAACTTGTGACCCCTACGATGTCAACGTAGTGCTCTACCACTGAGCTAACCGCCCGTCCGGGGCCCGTTCAAGAACGGCGGGGCCCGTCAGGAAGCGTGGGTAATGGACAATCGGCGCGCCTGCGTCAAGCGTCTTCAGCGGCCTTCGCTGCGACCCGTCTCCGGCGCCTGTGCCAGCAGGTCCACCGCGCTCTGTGCCAGCGCATGCAAAGCCCGTCTCGAGGCCCCTGCCCGCGCCCGGACAGACAAGGAATGCAGCACAGCCGAAGCGATCCGTGCGGCCTCGTCCGGCGGCAGGCCGGTGCAGGCCTCCCCCTCCGCCTGGGCTCGCGCGATCCGCGCTTCGAACATCTCGTCCAGGCCGTCATTCGTGACAGCGAGTTCCCGGCGCACGGTCGTGTCGCGCATGGCTTCGGGCGGGGCGGTGCTGGCGACGAAACAGCCGCGCGCCTCTTCATCGTCGGTATAGAGGCGGATGGCGGCGCGGAAGAGGTCTTCCAGCGCGGTGCGCAGGGTCGGCGCGTCTTCGAGAATCTTGCGGCCGGCGGCCTGGGTGGCGTCGCGATATTGCTGCAGGGCCTGGATATAAAGGGTGTGCTTGTCGCCGAACGCGCCGTACAGGCTCGGCCGGTTGAGGCCCGTGGCGCCGGCCAGGTCGCCGATCGAGGTGCCTTCAAAGCCGCCTTTCCAGAAGGCGTCCTGCACCTGCTGCATCACTTCATGCGGATCGAAGCTGCGTGGGCGGCCGCGGCGGGGTGAGGGGCTGTTCCCGGTCATCAGGCATTTCCTCCATGCGTCAGCAATATTGGCATCACCAATATTGTAACGATGGGTATGAAAATGCCGGGTTTCAAGACCGGACCGGTCCGATTTCAGATTCGATTTCCCGAATTGCCGGCCCTCAGGCCGCCATCACCTTGTCGACTTCCTCGACGATTTCCCGCAGGTGGAACGGCTTCGACAGGACTTTCGCGCCTGCTGGTGTCGGCGCTCCGGACGACAGCGCCACTGCGGCAAAGCCGGTAATGAAGACGATCTTCATGGCCGGGTCGAGCTCGGCCCCGCGGCGGGCGAGTTCAATCCCGTCGAGGCCCGGCATCACAATGTCGGTCAGCAGCAGATCGAACACTTCGCGCTCAAGTGCAGCGAGGGCTGTCTCGCCGTCGGCATAGTCCTGCACCTCGTGCCCGGCACGGCGCAGCGCCGCGGCCAGGAAGGCGCGCATGGAATCATCATCTTCAGCCAGCAGGATCTTGGTCACCTGGGGCCCCCTTCGTCCGTCCGATAAGCCTAAGCATAAACAGCGATCCGGGTAAATCATGGGTGAATTTTGCGAAATTCGCGCTGTCTTTTTTACCTTGCCGCTGTCCAAGACGCTTCGAAGGGCTTGACCTTGTCACGAACAGGCAAACGATAAGGGCGATGCGCCCGACCCCGCCCCTTTCCCTCGATCCGGTCCCCTTACCTGCCAGGACGGGCCCGCGCGGCGTGGAATCCTTCGGCCCGGCCTACACGCTGACCCGGCCCGCCGGACAGCCGGCGCCTTTCGTGTTCGCCTCCCCGCATTCCGGCTCGCTCTATCCCGAAAGCATGCTGGAAGCGCTGCGGGTGCCGGTGATGGACCTGCGCCGCACCGAAGATGCCTTTATAGAGGAATTGTTCGCCTCCGCGCCGGCCGCCGGGGCGACGCTGCTGGCCGCCTGCTATGGCCGGTCGGTGGCAGACCTCAACCGCGACCCGCGCGAACTGGACGCCTCCATGTTCGACGGCCCCCCGCCCCGCACCTGCGGCATGCCGACGGCGAGAGTGGAAGCCGGGCTCGGCTGCCTGCCCCGCGTCGCCGCCGGCGGGACCGAGATCTACAGCCGCCGCCTGACCCGCGAAGAGGGCGAAGCGCGCCTGGCCCATATACATGACGCCTATCATGCCTGCCTCGGCGATGAGCTGGCCGCCCTGCGCGACGCCCATGGCCATGCCGTGCTGATCGATTGCCACTCCATGCCGTCGGTCCAGCCCGGCCGCCGGGCGCTGGCAGACATTGTATTGGGCGACCGGTTCGGCGCCTCCTGCGATCCGCGCCTGACCAGCCGGGCCGAGCGGGCCTTCCGCGAACTGGGCTTCAGCGTCGCGCGCAATGCGCCCTATGCCGGCGGCTACACGACCCGGCGTTATGGCAAACCGCGGCGCGGCGTGCATGCGCTGCAGATCGAAATCAATCGCGGCCTTTATATGGATGAACAGGCCGTCGAACGCCTGGACCGGTTCGACGACCTGGCCGGCGCGATTGAAACAGTTATCTCCGGATTGCTGGATACGGCGCTGATCCTGCCAAAGGTGTAATTTTTCACCTGGCTGCATTTTTGCGAAAAGGTATCCATGCAGCCTCGCAGGCCAGCATTGCACCGTCTTTATTGCCCCCGGCCAGCCAGGCAGAAACTTTGGTTAATGGCGCCAAAGGCGCGCCGATCCGGCGCCCGGCCCAATCAAAACGACAGAAAAGCGCTCATTTGAACGCCCAGGAGACATAAAATATTCAATAAATACAGTAGACTTGACGTTCCGGCCAAAAAAAGGGCCGCGCTGTGAAGCGCGGCCGTAAAGTCAAAGGGAGGAAACGCCAGAGGCGTCTGCACCGAAGTGCAAGACCAGATTTATGCTGCGATGCACAAACGAGCAAGGGACAGGCTGACGCAGGTATGAAATTTCATAAAACTGCCCGGGAATTGGGCAGTCATGCCTTCCGGCACGCCGTTTGCGAGACATCAGCCGCAAACACCGAAACGGGACAGCCCCTGTCCCAAGCAGAGACCGCCCGGAGTATTTGACTATGGCTGATGAAACAGACCTGCACGTTGGTAAACGCCTGCGCCGCCGCCGCCGCCTTCTGGGCATGACCCAGCAGGACCTTGCGAGCCAGGTAGGCGTACGCTTCCAGCAGATCCAGAAATATGAGTGCGGCGCAAACCGCATCACCGCCTCGCGCCTCTATGAACTGGCCAAGGCGATGAACGTATCCGTCCAGTATTTCTTCGACGGCATGCCTGCCGCCGGCACCCCGGATGCCGCCAATGACGCCGAACGCCTCGAAAGCGACATCCTCAGCCAGAAGGAAACGCTCGAACTGGTCCGCGCCTATTACCGCCTGGACGAACGTCCGCGCCGCCGCCTGCTCGAACTGGCCAAGGCGCTGGAAGGCGATTCTTCCGGTCACGGCGCTGCCTGATCCGGCTTAACCTTTCCATGCTTGACCGGCCCGGTTGCTTGGGGCCTAGCTGGTCAGCATGAATTCGGTTCTCAATTTCGACGAAGACCTCGCTTTGGCGAACCGTCTTGCCGATGCGGCCTGGTCAGCGATCCGGCCGCATTTTCGTGCGCTCAGCAATATCGATAACAAGGCTGGCGCCGGCGAATCCTATGATCCCGTCACCGAAGCCGACCGTGCCGCCGAAAAGGCGATGCGCGAGATCATCGCCCGCGAGCAGCCGCATCACGGCATTACCGGCGAGGAATTCGGCGAGACCCCCTCCTCTTCCGGCTGGCGCTGGGTGCTCGACCCGGTCGACGGCACGCGGGCCTTCGTGGCCGGCCTGCCGGTCTGGACCACGCTGATTGCCCTCGTCGACCCGATGGGCTTCCCGGTGATCGGCGTGATCGACCAGCCTGTCCTCGGCGAGCGCTATATCGGCTGGCCGGGCGGCGCAGCCCTGCAGACACCGACCGGACGCAGCCCGCTCGCCGTGTCGGATGTCCCCTCTCTTTCCGATGCCGTGATCTCGACGACGGACCCGTTCATTCTCAGCGCAGCGGAACAGGGCGCCTGGACTGGCCTGCGAGGCGCCACCCGGCTCGCGCGTTATGGGCTCGACGCCTATGCCTATGCCCGGCTCGCCGGCGGCACCGTCCACCTTGTGGCAGAGTCCGGCCTGCAGCCCTGGGATGTCGCCGCCCTGATCCCGGTCGTCACCGGCGCGGGCGGACACGCCACCGACTGGACCGGCGCCCCGGCCAGCCTTGGCGGCCAGGTCCTGTGCACCGCCACCGACGCCCTCATGGAGCAAGCCCTCACCCTCCTCGCCCCGGCCGCAGAGACAAGTCCGGCATAGTCACCTATAGTCCGGTATGGTCATGGCAAGTCATGCCTGATCATGGCGTAGACGGATGTAATCCTCTGCCAGTCATGCTTCGACTTCGCTCAGCATGAGTCCCGTTCTCGTGAGCGCTCATGCTGAGCGAAGTCGAAGCACGAGCGCGGGTTCGCCTTACTCCCCACACGCGTCACGCCCGATGGCCAACGGCCATCCGGGTGCCCATCTCTGAAAGAGGCGTCGTGTCCGTCATGACATGACGCTCCCGAGGTATCGTTCAGAGATGGATCCCCAGACCGCTGCGCGGCCGGGGATGACGCGAGTTGAGCGTTATCCACCCCCCCAACCACCCCATTCTGCAGCAACCACTCACCCAAAAACAAACTTATCCGACACCTCAGTCCCCGGACGTATATTCCCCGCCATGTCACTCTTTCACCCACCCGCCTGGTTCCCGCCGCAGCTTGCCTTTCTCTGGCCCATGATCTGGGTCCAGGTGCTGATGCTGCGCGCGCAGATCCGGGCCGCCTATGGACGCGGCGTGGTGTATCGTTGGAGTGTGACGGACAATCTGCGTGTCTACCTTGTCAGCATCGAGTGGATGCCGGGTCAGAAAGCTGAGCGCAGGTGGCTGAAGCCCTCTGAGCACTACAACGACCAGCTCGCGGCGGCCTGCGATGGCCGGGCGGCTACACCTGCCTACGCCACCGCTCTCTCCCTCTCCGCTCACCCCGGCGCAGGCCGGGGTCCAGTGCGGCATGGACTGCACTCTGTGGCTCTGGATCCCGGCCGATGCCGGGATGAGCGGGTAATGGGACTGTTGCCCTTGCCGGAAACGTGACGCGGAAACTGCTCTGACAACCAAACTCACCTACGAAGCGCCTTCACGGGCGTCGCACGTGCTGGGGCTTACGGGCCTGCGACCTCATGGCCTTCGGCGCGGAGGAGTTCGATCACGCTGTCCTCACCGGCCAGGTGTCCGGCGCCGACGGCGATCAGCACCGTGCCCGGCGCATCCAGCATGGCTTCGATCTTCGGCACCCAGTCTTCGTTGCGGTCTTTCAGGAGGGCATCATAGATTGCTTCCGATCCCATCATCTCCGGATTGGACATCAGCGCAGCAAGGCCGTTAACGTCGCCATCTTCCCACTCGCTGACCAGGACATCGAGCATCTCGCTCCCCTCCTCCACCGACTCTGCGGAGGAAACCAGGAAGTCGACCTGCTCGTCATCCGGCAGATTGGCAAACCGGCCGAGCTGTTCCTCGATGGTTTCGAGATAGGCAAAGTTCTTGTCTGCGGCCTTGCCCTCCCGCTCCAGAACCTGCTCCACCCCGGCACTCGGGTCGAAGCCATCCTTCTGCATCTGCAGGACCGACAAATTCACCGCCGCATACCAGGGCCGGAACGTTTCCATCGCGCCAAGCGGAAAGCCAAGATAATCCAGCGCGGCTTTCAGTTCAGCCGTCTCGCCCTCGTCCAGCAGACTGGTCAGCTGGCGGCCATCGGTAAAGAGGGCGTGCTTGCTGACAAAGTCCATCATTTCGCTGGCCGCTTGCGGGCTCGACACGTCGGCTTCGAAGACCAGCGTATCGGCTTCGTCCAGCGCGGTGTCGATCTCCTCGGAGCGCCAGTCGAGGTCCGGGCGCAGCAGATGGACCGTGCCCATTATGTAAATGGTCGTGTCCTCGTCAGCCAGCGTCCAGACCGCCGGTTCGCCTGCGCCATGGCTCGCCTCCGCCGCGGCAAGGGCCGCCTCGTAAAGCGCCTCCTGCTCGGCCACGCGCGCGGCGCGCTGGGCTTCCGGGGAAAGATCCGGCTTGTCTTCGACCGTGCCGCCGCCACCGCACGCAGCCACAACCAGCATCATCGCCGTGGCAGCAAATGCCGCCCAACCCGTATGCTTCATGGAGAAAAACCTCTTCTGCCCAATCGCCGGCACCCTAGACCGGCCCTCCCCGCCGGGGAAGCACCGCAACTGCACCCGCCGACAGCGGCACTGCGCCATTGCACTGCGCGCCAGCTTGGCTTATTCACCGGCCTCGGCTTGGCACCCATAGCTCAGCTGGATAGAGCGCTGCCCTCCGAAGGCAGAGGTCAGAGGTTCGAATCCTCTTGGGTGCGCCATTTTTCCTTCTTGCAGCTATTGCGATGTCGAAGCCAGGCTGTTTCCGGCAGCTCAAGTCTTCACCGAATTCGGGCGTGCCGGGCAAAAGCCCCGCAACGTTCCTTGCCAACTCCGCCGATTGTTCTCAGAAGTAGATGTGAAGGGATCGGTCCGGTCTTTTCGGTGAGGGAGATTTTCATGCAGTCTATGCTCGGCCGGATTTGCGGCATTGTGGTCTTTTGTGTCGTGGTGGTGGCGCCGCCGGCACTGGCTAAGTATCTGGTGCGCGACGCTGATGGCGGGCCGCCTGTCGAACTCACCGTCATGATCGAGAAGGTGAAATTGAAAGAATCCCGCAAGCGCGTCGCCAGAAGCGGGTTGCCGAAGCCGAAAAAGGGCCATGAGCGCCGGACATTCTACTATTCCGGCTCTGAGCAGCGCGTGAAGTTCGAGCGGCTCCAAACGGCAACGGGAGAGGTTCTGATTGAGGGGATCTATGCGAGTGTCGATCCGCTTTCGACGGTCGCGGCGCTTGTAAAGCGGGATGACGGCGTGTGGGGCATTGTGGACATTCCCACCGGCACATTCCGCCCCCTGCCTGATGCGAGTTGGTACTATACGTCGTTCAACGGCGCGGCGCCCGCTGTGCTGCTGATCGGATCCAGTCAGCCGGACGGGACATTCCGATACTGTTTTACCGGGGCGGATGGTGAATGCGAGAAATGGGTCGACCGGGTGGCGGGGGACATTTCGGCTGAGCTGGAAGACGGCCCATCAGGCTTCATCTTTGAGACGCGGATTGTGATGAACAGGCTGACGCCCGAAGGGCAGAAATATTCGTCCAGCTTTGACTGGAACGGGAACGCCCTGCTTGAGAAGGGTCCGCCTGTGGTCGCCGTGCACACCCAGAACCCGGAACATCGGTCGGAGCGCGTGCTTCAGTCAGTTCTCTACGATCTCGGCCCGTTCGACCGTAAATTCGGTGATTACAGCACGCACCTCTACTGGCCCATGGACGAGAACGGTGTGCCGATTGAGGCGACCGAAAACTTCAAGGGCCTGTTTCCCCTGTATACCGCCATGAATACGGGCGAGACGTTCGAGAATGCGGGATCGTCCAATCAAGAACTCGATGGCTATGTCATCGTCTACGAGCAGGACGGGACGCAAACCTTCGAAATTGCGCCGAACATCAAGACTGCCGGTTCAGCGATGTATCACAACAATAACAATTACCGCTGGAGCGATCTCTATTTCAAGAACAGGAACTACGACAATTTTGAATCGTTTTCGACTGCCGTAAAACGCGACGACCGAGATGAGTCCGACGTGTGGTATTCAATATCGCCAAGCCGTCTCGAAGAGGCATGGACCGCCGAGGACGGCTACCCCGATCCAGTCCTGGCGATCGACACGCGGAACGCCAAAAACGAGGCGGAAGCAAATGCGGCGCGTGAAGCCCGCTGGGCCTATGTTAGTCAGCGGGTCGACGCGATTGCAGCTCTGAAATCGCGCGGCGGAGCCATGTCCGTCAATGGCGACCTGTGCGCCGCCGCCCACCAGTTTAGCATCGGACGCTCGGACGAGGCCTCGCGCCTGTTTATCCAAGCCTATAACGGCTACGGCAGCAACGCTTGTCATTATCTGCCGTCCTCGATCTATTCGGCCATGATGCAGTCGGGCCTTGTCCAGGAAGAATCAGGGCCCCCGCCCGAGCCGGAGGGTGACTTCGCGAGTGCCATGAAGGCCTGGAATGACAAGCTGGATCAGGACCGCGCAGCCAGAGAAGGCAAATCCCTGCGCTGCTATGTCAATCAGGGCAAGAGAACCTGTTATTATAATTGATGGGATTCCGGGGCGGGACGAGGCGCGTGGATAGAGAGCTGAAACGGGTTTGAAAATCAGCTTCGCTACTCTCTATGACTGATGACGAGATGAAGGTTCCCATCTTCACCTTCCCCGGTGCGCCAGCTTTTTCACTGCCGACAGGCCCCCGTCAGGGATGACCGGAACGCCGGGTCAGATCCGCTGCTCTGTCAGGGCACCGCGGACTGTTTTGAGCGCCTCGCGCGGCTGGCCCGACAGGAGGATGCGCACCGCTTTGAGAATGTGACGGCCAAGGCGGGGCATGAAGAAGTACAGCGCCACCGGATAGATCAGCGCTCCCAGCACGATTGTGGCGACCACATGGAGCAGCGGATGGGCGAGATCCGGCACGAAATCCATGAACAGCCAGACGGCGAGCCCCATGACACAGGAGGCAAAGAAGGCCGCCGACCCCGCAAGCAGCTGGCGGATGACCGTGAACCCGACCACGCGCTGGATCATCCAGGTACTGAGCACGAATGTGATCACCTGCTTGGCCAGCAGACCTAGAGCGATGGCCACGATGCCATACTGATAAGTAAAGGCGAGGAGAATGGAGGTCGCAATGATCGAGGTCAGCGTGATCCACGCCACCACATCCGGCCGGCCAACGCCGCGGAACACGCCGAGAATGATCGCCGTGATCGGCGCGCGCAGGCCGATGACCATATAGATCTGAAAAATCGGCACACTTGGCGCCCATTGCTCGCCGAAGACGACGGGGATCGCGACCGGCGCCACAACGAACGCACCCATGAAGGTCGGATAGGCCAGCAAGGCGGACATGCGGATGGCACTGTCCATCGCCTGATGAAGCGTCTCGCGATTGTCCTGCATGGCCGAGGCGACCGGCATCGCCACGGCGGCGAACGGCGCGATCAGCGCCTGGTTTGCCTGCTGGAAGAGCCGCTCCGGCAGATTGAACAGCCCGACCGCCTGCGAGCCGAGGGTCATGCCGATCAGTGTCTTTGGCAGCATCTGGTCGAATGTCTGCAGAATCTTGGACGTGCCATTAGCCAGATTGAACCGGATCAGTTCCTGGAAGTCCGGCCAGCTGGAGCGGATACTGGGCGCCCACTTCGCGAAATAGAGAAAGCCGAAAACCCGCACGATGCGGCGCGACAGTTCCATCCCGACCAGCGCCCATTCATTGCGCCACATCAAGGCGAGAACGATGCCGACAATAGCGGCCGTCACGGTCCCCAGAATATCGATGACGGTAATTTCCTTGTAACGCAGATCACGCTGCAGAATGGCGGCCGGTACAGACATCACCGCGCCGATCGGCAGGATGGCCCCGGTCACGATCAGGACGGGCGCAACGGACGGTTCACCGAAAGCATGCGCGATCCAGGGTGCCAGCAGAACCAACAATCCCCAGAACGCAATGGAAAGCGCCATCGATTGCAGGAAAACCGAATTGATATGACCCGGCCGCAACTCCTTCCGCTGGACGAGGGAATCGCCCAACGTCCCTGAGGCAAGCACCTCGGGCAGCATCACGACCATAAACGCCATAACGAACACGCCATAATCGTCCGGCGTCAGGATCCGGGCAATGATGACAATCGACAGGAACGAGCCGATCAGCGTGGTCCAGTTCGCAATCGCGTTGAGCGCGACCGCCTGTCCGGCCTTTTGAAGCAGGTTGGGTGCCATGGGAAACTCCGAGCCGAAACCGGCTACCTGCTGGCGAAGGAGGACGAAACCTCCCGGGAAACATTTTTGCTCGGCGCAATCAAACGGCCAACCAGTGAAGCAAGCCTGAACGCGAGCAAAGGTTTCCCCTTCTGCAAGGCAAGGCGAACCCGCCAGACCATTGCCCGCGCGACAACCCGGATCATCTGTGCGCCAACCGGAGAGGCATGTTTTATGTCAAAGAACAGGGCCTGCACGTCCGCATTCATCAGACATTCGTCGCAGCCGTATTTCATCGTGAACATGGTGCGCAGGTCTGCCGTTTCTTCACGGGTCAGCGGCCTGTCTGAAATGCGGGCTGCGCGGTTGAAGTCCGCCCCGGCCTCTCTCCAGAAATTCTTGCGGCCCATGACAATGCCGCGCCGGATAAGGGCCCGGCGGGTCATACCAGGTTCGGTCAGCGAGCAATCCGCCGGCAGGTATTTGCCAAGCGGCAGGGAGATATAGTTGGCCCCGAAAATCCGGCGGTCGTACCGCTGCCAGACGGCATTTCGCTCTGCGGCTTCAACCACTTTCGCGGCGGTGCCGCGCGGAAGATCGTGCTGGCGCTGATGGAACAGGACGCGCTCTGTCGGAGCCGGGCGGCCATGGCGCGCAAGCCGAAGCAGCATGTCATAGTCCTGGGACCGGACGAGGCTTTCGTCGAACGCGCCAGCCTTGCTGTAAAGCGACTTGCGCACCAGCATTCCGGGCTGATGGGCAAACATGTCGAGGAGTGTTGCAAACAGGAAGTCTTCCGGCGAAGTCTCGCGCCAATAGCCTGTGTCTCTCCATTTGACCCGGCCATCCGGGCGGACCTCGAACCGGTCGTGGCGGCCATAGACGAAATCCGCATCCGGGTTTTCGTCCAGAAGGCCCAGCAGGATTTCCAGGGCATCCGCTTCGGCAATATCATCATCGTCGAAGATCCAGATCAGATCGCCCTTCGCGACTCTGAGCGCCTTGTTCAACGCCGCCGACTTTCCCGTATTGTCCTGATTGAGGATTTCGATGTCTCGCCGGTAGGGTTCAAGCCTCTCCAGTGTGTCATCTGTGGAACCATCATTAATCACGATGATCTGATCAGGCCGCCGCGTCTGGGCCAGAATCGAGTCCAGAGCCTCTACGAGAAGATGCGCCCTGTTAAAGGTGGGGATCAGCACAGTAACCGAATTGGCAGGCATGCGTCTTCCTTCTGGTCTTTTGAGCGTCCCCTGACTCAAGCGATTGCCGACTGGCATTGGTCTTGCTTGAATTTAGGCACAAATTGGCTTCGTCACATAGCGCCGAACCTGCAACCCGCGTGCCAGAAGACGGGAAAAATCAGCGGCTCCTACCCCAAGGTGACGGAATTCCAATTGAGAGGAGGCGGAATGAAGATTGCGTTCTTTACCAACGCGTTTCCGATGATGTCGGAAGCCTTCATTGTGAACAGCGCGGCCGCCCTGATCGAAGCCGGGCACAGTGTCGATATTTACGGTATTGGCAATGTCGATGCCACCGGACTGTCGGTTCCGGAAGCAGAGCCTCTGCAACTGGAACAATCGACAACCAATATCCGTTGGCCGGACACATCCGCCGGCCGCTGGAAAGGTTTGCCAGGCACGCTTGGGCGCCTCGTTGGCCGACATGGGGTCTCAGGCCTGACGCGGGTTCAGCCCGGCACCTACCGGCGCACATTCATGGATCTGTCCGCCTTTTACCAGGCCGCACAAATGCCTGCCGATGGCGTCTACGACATCATTCATTGCCAGTTTGCTCCGCTTGCTGAGCATGTGATAAAGCATCGCCGTGCTGGATTTCTCTCCGGCCACCTCGTTGTGAACTTCCGCGGTTATGACATCTCGGAACTGGTGACCCTGCACGGGGAACATCTCTACGACCATATCTGGCCGGAAGCCGATGCGTTCATCTCCAACTCCGACTATTTCCGCCAGCGCGCCATCGCCATCGGATGCCCCGAAGACCGTATCAGCGTCGTCGGTTCGGGCATGCGGCTGGAGAGCTTCCCGTTCCAGCCGATCGAAGAAGCGCCGGCTGGCGACATGCGTTTCCTGATGGTGGGGCGGCTCATCGAGCGTAAGGGCTTTCACATTGCCCTACCGGCCCTCTCTCGTTTTGCACGCGCCACAGGACGCCGGGTCCATGTCGACATCGTCGGCGACGGACCGTTGCGTGCCGACCTGGCGCAGCTTGCGCAGGATTGCGGTCTTGGCGCCTGTGTCACGTTCCATGGCGCGCGAAGCCATACAGAGATCGCAGACTTCATCCGCCAGTGCGATGTATTCATTGCGCCTTCCATGACCTGTTCCAAAGGAAGCCAGGACGGCCCCGTCAACACACTCAAGGAAGCCATGGCCATCGGACGCCCGGTCATCGGCACCCGCCACGGCGGGATTTCCGAGCTGGTTGCCGACGGAGAAACAGGCCTGCTTTGCGAGGAAGGCGATATCGACGCGCTCGAACAGGCCGTTCACCGCATCCTCAGCCTGCGGGACGACTGGCCACAGATGCTGAAGAATGCCCGCACGGCCGTCGAAGACACCTATGCGCTGCGCCGGAAAACCGAAGACCTGATCGACATCTACACCGCCATTACGGCAGCCCCCTCCCCCAAAGACACTCCCCGCCCTTCAAGGAAAGTAGCCTGATATGACTGACGCAATGACCCCCGAGGCAAAGGCCACGATCATCATGACCGCGCGAGACCGGTTCAGCATGGCCGTCCGGACACTGAACGAGATCGCAGATGTCACGGCACGCCCCTACGAGCTTATCTATGTGGACGGCGGCAGCCCGAAACATGTTGCCGACGAGATCCGCGCTGTCTGCGAGAAAAACGGGTTCCGCTACCTGCGCTACGACCATTTCCTCGCCCCCTGCCAGGCCCGCAATATCGGCCTGCGCCTGTCGACCACACCCTATGTCGTTTATTGCGAGAATGATGTCCTCGTCACCGGCGGCTGGCTGGCAAACCTCGTGAAATGCGCCGAGGAAACCGGCGCCGAAGTGGTTCAGCCCCTGATCTGCCAGGGCACGCCGCTTCATACGGAAATTCACCAGGCCGGCGGCAATTTTACCGACGACATGGACGCCTTCTTCAATGGCACGGAAGACCAGCGCCGCTTGTCCGACAGCCATCTATGGCACCAGGGCGAACAGGTCAGCGATGTTGAGCTTACCCGTACAGAAACACAGGTCACGGAAGTTCACTGTTTCCTCGTTCGCCGGGATGCCTTCGATTGGCTGGGAGAGTTCGACGAGAACATGCCCTGCTCCAAGGATCATGTGGACTTCAGCGTAAACGTCTGGAGCAAGGGCGGGCGTATCATGCTGGAACCGACGTCGGTCGTGACCTTCTGCGTGCCGAGCCGGGCCCATCCGGTGGAACCGGTGGACCGTGCCTTCTTCCTACTGCGCTGGTCGCCAAAATGGCAGCGCCAGAGCCTCAGCCACTTCCAGAAAAAGTGGAAACTGGAGAATGACCCCTATTTCGATCGCTACCTGAAACTCACGGGCTGGCGCTATCGTGAAGGCGTGGCCAAGCCCCTGATCCGGAAGATCCCCTTCGTCGGGCACAGCTACAAGGTGCAGCAGGCTGGCTCGCTCCTCCTGATGCCATTGCTGAAATTCATCGGCGCGCGCATGGCGGACCAGCAGGCGCAGGATTACCGCCCGTCAGACGGAGCACACCCGCCTGCATCCGGTGCGGCCGACAAAAAATCCGCCAGCGCAGCCGCCTGATATACGCCACTCACCAATGGGTGCCTCTCAAGGGGCACCCGGGAAGATGAGCACGGCGTTTACGCCCTAGCCCTCTGGTTCTCTAATGCCCTCCATGATCGCGAGGCGCAGGTCTCAGCCTTTCGAGCAGATAGCGGCTTGGCGGTTTACCGACCATCTTTCGGAACATGGTCACGAAACTGCTGGCGCTTTCATAGCCGAGATCCATCGCGACGGCCTGGACCGTCTGGCCGGCGCTCAGCTGCCGCAAAGCGAGGACAATATGCAGCTGCCGGCGCCAGCGGCCGAAACTCATGCCCACTTCTTCCGCCAACAGACGGCTCAGGCTGCGCTCGCTGAGCGCGATGCGGGCAGCCCACTCCGCGACGGTGGCACGATCCGCAGGCGCAGCGATTAGCAGGTCCGTAAGCTTCTTGAGGCGCGGATCGCCGGGGAGCGGCAGGCGCAGGTCTTCGACCGGTGCGGCAGCCAGCTCATCGAAGATAACGGACACGATCCGGCCGTCCGGACCGTCAACGTCATAGAGTTCCGGCAGATCGTTGGCCCGCATCAGCAAATGACGGAAAAAGCCCGACACCGTGATGGTGCAGCATCCGGTCGGCAGATTCGGAGATCCGGGAGGGTCGATGAACAGGGAGATGCACTCCACCTCGCCGGAGCCGAAAACGGTATGGGGCAGCCCGCCGGGAATCCATACGGCGCATTGCGGCGGCACGATCCAGACAGCGTCGTCGACCTCGCAGTTGATGACGCCGCGGACCGTGAAAAGCAGTTGTGCTTTCTGATGCTTGTGCCGCGGCGAATGCTCCAGGGCCTCAAGATTAGCGACAGCATTGGCCGCGACCAGCGCACGGGGAACCTCATCGACATAAGAAAGCCAATCGCTACGGACGTCTAAATGCATCAAGGGCCTCGGCGTTTTCCACTTTGGCCGAATTGAAACATATATTGGCAAGGTTGCGCAATGACGCCAACCGCTGTCGGTCTTATGCCTTTCAGGCAGGAGGGATACGCGCAAGGAGACGACGCATGCCTTTGGACAACACGAATTTCCCGCTCGTCTGGATGAGTTATGACGAAGCGCCCGATCACGACCACGACGAGGACTTCGAAGTGTTGGAGGCGCGCTTCAGGCGCGGCGAGCCGTTCGTGATCCTGACCGATAACGCACCGAGCGAAGACCACGAGCACAGCCAGGAAGAAAAGAAACGCACTGTATTGTGGATGAAGAAACACAAGACCGAACTGCGGACGCTCGTGCTGGCGATGATCGTGATTGAGCCGAACGCTGCCAAGCGCATGGCATTCAAGGCTTTCGGCGTTGCCTTTAGTAAGGTCTGGGGTTTTCCGATGAGGCTCACCACGTCTCGCGAAGAGGCTATGGAGATCGCCGCGCAACTGCTATCTGAGCCCGCCGGGCCTGCAACCACGTGACCCACAACGCTCACTGATCCGCATCCTGCTTCTGCAGACTGCACAGCGTCTTCATTTCAAAGGAAAATGGCGCACCGGGGAGGATTCGAACCCCCGACCCCTAGATTCGTAGTCTAGTGCTCTATCCAACTGAGCTACCGGTGCCGGCCGAAAGAAGGCGGACACATACAGTCAGCCCCCAAGGGATGCAAGCCCGTTTTCCCGGCCTTGTGCAGCAGACCCGACGGAACCTAATCCCCGGCGTCTTCCGTTCCGGTCTCGTGGCCAGCCGGGCGGTCATATTCGGGGAGATGCGCGGGTGGCGCGTCGAGGTCCGGCTCAATTCCGGTCACATCGGCAATCCAGCCTGAATAGGCCGAAACCCGCATATAGATGCCCGGACTGTCCGGCCGGGCGCAGCCCAGTCCCCAGCTCACCACGCCAATCTGCACCGGGCCGTCTTCCCAGGTTCGGGCGACGAGCGGACCACCGCTGTCCCCCTGGCAGGAATCGGTGCCCCCCGTCCCCGCGCAGATCTGCAGGGCCGGATCGATGCTGACGCCGGCAAACTCCTCGTCGAGGCCGTATTTGTCGATCAGCGTCGCGATCTGCTGGCCACAGGTCTCCGGTTCGACCGGCGGGACGATCCCTTCCATCAGGGCGAGGCTTGGCGCGCTGACATGCCGGCCGGTCCGGTTGAAACCTTCTTCCTGACTGCCCTGCTCTTCGGTGTTGCCGTAGCCGGCAACCACGACCTCCGTTTCCGGCACGTCGAGGTCCGGCGCACGCCCCGTCAGCCCATCGAGCCGGGAGAGCGGGCCGTCCCAGCGCCCTGAGATATGGATCAGCGCCAGATCGTTGCCGAGTTCGGCATGGCCGGCCTCATAGCCGGGGTGCATGACAATCCGGTCGACCGGAAAGGTTGCATCTTTCGGCGTCTCCAGAAGCGTCCCGGCGCCGACCACAAGCTGGAGCGGGCCAAATTTTTTCAGCTCGCCCCGCCCATCCGGCAGGTATTGCACGGCCCGGCCCAGATCGGCATCGATCTTGACCGTCTCCATGCAGTGCGCCGCGGTCAGGGCCCATTCGGGAGAGATCATCGCGGCGCCGCACTCATGATAGATGTTGCGGCCCTGCTGGGATTGCAGCGACACAACGCCCGGCCAATCCTCCGGATCGGCCTCGCGGCCGCCAATGACGCATGCCGTTGCGAGGGCCAGCGTGCCCGCCGCACTCGCCCACTTCCAGACCTGTTTCATGCCGACTTACCTCTCCGGCCGTTTTCCTTTCAGGCCACCGCCCCCGCCTGCCTGCGCGCCTCATGCACGCCGCGCGCAATGGCCCGGGCGAGCGTCGAGGCGGCGAGGTCTCCAATCCGGGTCACCATCAGCGGATCCGGCTCGGGCAGCGCCACACCTTTGGTTGATAGCACAAATACAGCATCCCCGTCGAAAGGCGCAAATACCGGGCGGATCGCGCGGGAAAAGCCTGACAGTGCCATCTGCGCCACACGCTGCGCCTGGGACGGGGTCAGGGCGGCATCTGTCGCGACGCAGGCAATCGTGGTGTTCTGACCAAGGCCCGGATTGGCCTTTGCTGCGCCCCAGTCTTCCGCATCCATGGAGAAGTGTGCAGGCGGGCGGGCACCGCCGAATTCACCTTCCATTTCATAAGGCCAGGCCCAGTAGGCATCTGTTCCGGGCATCAGCACAGAGCCGAAGCAATTCACACAGGCAAGCGCACCGACGGTAATCCCTTCCGGCATAACCACGCTGGCCGATCCGGTTCCGCCCGGATGCTGGCCGGCCCGTGCGCCATGCCCCGCCCCTGCCCGGCCAAGTGCAAATGTCCCGGAGGCTGCATTGAAGGCCTCGAGGCCCAGTGCCGCGTAGGGCGCGATGCCGTCCCAGTCCTTGTCGCCGCCATTCGCGAGGTCATAGAGAATGGCCCCCGGCACGATCGGTGTCGGCGGCACGCCGGGGCGCTCGACAAGGCTGAAGCCCCGGCCCGCCTGTTTGAGGCCCGCCATGACGCCATCGGCGGCGCCCAGGCCGAACGCGCTGCCGCCCGACAGGAAAACCCCGTCCACCTGGTCCACCATCGCGCCGGCCGTCAGCAAATCGGTTTCCCGTGTCCCCGGTCCGCCACCGGCGACGACACAGGCTGCAACAGCTGGCTGATCCGGCAGAATGACGGTCACACCGGTGTTGATGCGGGCATCATGTGCCTGCCCGACGCGCAATCCTTTGACATCGGTGATGAGATTCCGTTTCCCGGCGGTTGTGGCCATGACAATGTCCTGTCGGTCTTTCCCTTTGGAACTCACTCTCTTAAGGTCCGCCGCGACTCACGCAAGCCAAGGACACTCCCATGAAGATCGCCCGCCCCCTCCTTGCCGCCCCTTTCCTTGCCGCCCTCCTCCTGTCCGCCTGCGCAGCGCCGGACGGAAAGCAGGACGTCTCGGTCTCCGAAGCGGCGCAGAGCGCGGCAGAGGCGGCCGCCACCGAAGCCCTCGAAGCCGAAGTGGAAGTTGCCGACGAGACTGAATGGACCAAAGGCGCCATGGTGGCCGCGGCAAATCCCGAAGCGGTGGAAGCCGGTCTCGAGATCCTGCGCGAAGGCGGCACGGCCGTCGATGCGGCCATCGCTGTGCACACCGCACTCGGCCTCGTCGAGCCGGAAAGCTCCGGCATCGGCGGCGGCGGTTTCATGGTCTATTACGATCACGCCAGCGGCGAGGTCACCGTATTTGACGGACGCGAGCGCGCGCCCGCTGCGGCCACGCCGGAATATTTCATGAAAGATGGCGAGGTGATGGACTTCTTCTCCGCCTGGCAGTCAGGCCGGTCGGTCGGTGTGCCAGGCGCAGTTGCCCTCTACAAATCGGCTCATGACGCGGCCGGCAAGCTGGACTGGGAAGACCTCTTCCAGCCCGCCATCAAGCTCGCCGAAGATGGCTTCGTGGTGGAACGCAAGCTCGCCGCCACGCTGGCCAGCGATCGGCTTCAGCAATATGTCCGCCTGGATGACCTGCCGGAATCGTCGGCCTATTTCTATCCGGACGGCGTGCCGCTGGCAGAAGGCTCAATCAAGACCAATCCGGCCTATGCCGAAACGCTGAAGCGGATCGCAACCGAAGGTCCGTCCGCCTTCTATAGCGGTGATATCGCTGAATCGATCGCCTATGCCGTATCGCACGATCCGTCCCTGCCGGGCGCCATGACGGTGGAAGATCTCGCAAATTATGAAGTCGCCGTTCGTCCGGCTCTGTGCGGCGTCGCACCGGATGGCTACGAGATCTGCTCGGCGCCGCCGCCGTCTTCCGGCGGTGTGACGCAAAACATGATCCTCGGCCTGTATGACCGCCTCGAGCCGGAAGATGCGGAAGAAACGACCGAAGCCGCCCAGCTGAAGGCATTTGTCGATGCCCAGCGCCTGACCTATGCCGACCGCGACCACTATGTCGCCGACGCAGACTTCGTCCCGGTCCCGGCGGCCGAACTGATCGATCCGATCTATCTCGACGTGCGGGCGACCGAGGTCTTCGCGCCGGACCAGCATACAACGCCGGGCGATCCGGGACTTGCCCTCGGCCGCGGCCCGATGCGCCAGATGTGGGGCGAAGATCCGACCGAGCATCATCCGGGCACGACGCATTTCTCGATCATCGACCCCTATGGCAACGCCGTCTCCATGACGATGACCGTTGAAGCCGCCTTCGGGAACTCCGTCATGGTTCACGGCTTCATGCTGAACAACCAGCTGACCGACTTCTCGCGTGAACCGACAAAAGGCGGCAAGCCGGTGGCCAATGCTGTTGCCGGCAACAAGCGCCCCCGTTCGTCCATGTCCCCGACGGTGGTCTTCGATCCGGAAGGCGATCTGTTCATGGTCACCGGTTCGCCGGGCGGCAACTCCATCGTTGCCTATGTCGCCAAGACGCTGGTCGGCGTGCTCGAATGGGGCAAAACGGCCCAGGAAGCCATCAACCTGCCGAACATCATCGCCCGCGGCGATATGGTTGGCGTTGAAGTCGATCGCGAAGGCGGGCCGGAAGCGGCCGAAGCTCTGCGCGAAATGGGCTACAGTGTTGAAGAGCGTGAGGGTGAGAATTCCGGCCTGCATGTCATCATCGTGCGCGAGGATAGCCTGGAAGGCGGAGCAGACCCGCGCCGTGACGGGGTTGCCCTCGCCCTCGAATAGACAGTCACGCCTCATCCGGTATGGCCAAGCTCTACTTCTCCTACGCCGCCATGAATGCAGGCAAGTCGACCCTCCTGCTTCAGGCGGCGTACAATTATCGTGAGCGGGGGATGGATGTCCTCCTGCTCACCTCTGCCCTCTACAAGGACGACGATGCCGGCCACATCTCGTCCCGCATCGGCATCGGCGCCGATGCAACGTTGTACACGGACAAGACGGACCTGCTCGCTCTCGTCCGGGACCGCCAGTCGGAACACCGGATCGACGCCATCTTCGTTGACGAGGCCCAGTTCCTGACCAAGGATCAGGTCTGGCAACTGGCCCGGGTGGCAGATCATCTGAATGTGCCGGTGCTGGCCTATGGGCTGCGCACCGATTTCCGCGGCGAATTGTTCGAAGGCTCATCTGCCCTGCTCGCCATTGCGGATTCGCTGCGGGAAGTGCGCACAATCTGCGAATGCGGACGCAAGGCGACCATGGTCATTCGTCTTGACGCCGAAGGAAATGCCGCCACGGAAGGCGATCAGGTTTCCATCGGAAAATCGACCTATGTCTCGCTCTGCCGCCGCCATTGGGAAGAGAAGATGGGACGCTTCCCGCCGGCGTGAGCGACTGCGCCGTCAGGACGCCAGCTGCGCTGTGATCGCGTCCGCAAGCAACCGGCCGGACGCTGTCAGAGACAGGACGCCCTGATCAAAGGTCAGCCATCCCTGCTCCACGAACACGCCGATCTTCTCGCGGGAGACCGGCCGCCCTGCGACCGCCTCAACCCGTGCAATGTCGATCCCGTTAGCAGGCCGCAGCCCCATGGCCAGCAATTCCTGCGCAATCGCATTGCGGTCCAGCCGCTCTGCCTCACCCCAGCCAGACCCGAGCGTCTGTACGTTCGCCATGTAGACTTCCGGACGCCGGTGCGCCTCATAGGCATAGCGGTGCCCGCCGACCGTGACGCGGCCATGCGCGCCCGGCCCGGCCCCGATCCAGTCTCCGCCCTGCCAGTAGATCATATTGTGCACGGACTGATATTCCGGCGACATCGCATGATTGGAGACTTCGTAAGCGGCCAGGCCGGCCTTCTCCAGAATATCCTGCGTCAGCTCGAACATGTCGGCCTGGTCGTCATCCGGCATGGGTTGGATCTGGCCGCGCCCGACCGCCAGGCCGAATGCTGTGCCTTCCTTGATGGTCAGCTCATAGAGCGACAGATGCGGCATGCCGAGCGCCAGCACGTCTTCCAGTTCGCTCCGCCAGTCGTCGGCCTGCTGATCCGGCCGGGCATAGATCAGGTCCACACTCACAGAAGGAAAAACACGCATCGCCCGCGCCACGCTGGCCCGCGCGCCGTCAGCATCATGGTCACGCCCGAGGAAAGCCAGCGCCGAATCACGCAGCGACTGAACGCCGACGGACAGCCGGTTCACGCCCGCGCTTTTCAGTCCGGCGAGATCTGCCCGCATGACATCGTTCGGGTTTGCTTCCAGCGTCACTTCCGCGCCGGGTCTGATCCCGAACACTTCATCCGCCGTGGCCAGAATCCGCTCAACATCGGCCGGCGCGAGGAGCGACGGCGTGCCACCCCCGAGATAGACGGAATCCAGCGCGCCATGATCCGGCATGCGCTGGCGATGCGCGCGGATGTCGTCGCAGATCGCCTCTACCAGGAGCGAGGGGTCGCGGTCCTTGGCGGCGTAGACATTGAAATCGCAATACGGGCAGATGCGCGTGCAATACGGCCAGTGAACATAAAGGCCAAACCCGAAATGCGGACCGAAAGGATGAAGCGCTTCGTCTGTCACGGCAGCAGCGCCGCCTTCAGCTTGCGGACAGCATCGGCGCGGTGGCTCATGGCGTGTTTGCGGTCCGGGTCCATTTCGCCGAACGTGATCGTCTCGCCATCGGCAACGAAGATGGGATCATAGCCGAAGCCTTTCTCCCCTCTCGGCGGCCAGACCAGCTCGCCATGCACCTCGCCTTCGAAGACTTCCTCATGCCCGTCCGGCCAGACCACGGCGAGCGCGCAGACAAATTTGGCCGAGCGGTCGGAATTGCCTGCGGCCTGCAATTCCTGCTCCACACGGGCCATCGCGACACCGAAATCCCGGGGCTCTCCCGCCCAGCGGGCTGAGTAGATTCCGGGCGCCCCGTCCAGCAAAGTGACGGACAGGCCGGAATCGTCCGACAAGGCCGGTGCGCCTGTTTTTTCCGCTGCGGCACGCGCTTTCAGCAGTGCGTTGCCGGTAAAACTGCTTTCCGTTTCTTCCGGTTCGGGCAGGTCCAGGTCGATCGCAGAGACGACTTCGAGCCCTAAAGGCTCAAACAAGTCCTTGAGTTCCCTGACTTTTCCCTTGTTGTGGGTCGCGGCGATCAACCTGCCGGGGGACAGGGTGCGGTGTGTCATAATTCGCCCTTCTGAAATGGTTCCATTCTTGCTTTCGTCACAAATCCGTATATCGTTATTCGGTAAGGGTTCACGCAAAAGCAACGACCCGTCCGGCATAGATCATCCAGCAGAAAGGATGAAGAGAAGAAGGCATGACAGGCAAAACGCGCAATTCCATGGCGGCGATCATGACGGTCCTGGTCACCGTCGTCATGTGGATGACGGCCGCTATCGGCGCCATCGTTCTCCTCGCCGGCAGCATCGAGCTGATCTCGATGATCTCCGGTTCGCCGATCAGCATCGGCTCCATCAAGGTCGACGATCATGACATCTCCGTGCCGGAACTGGCCGCCGGCCTGATCGGTGTGCTCGTCGTGGTCTGTGCGGTGGTCTTCGTCAGCCTGGAGCTGCGCAAGATCCTGGCAACCCTGGCGGCCGGCGACCCGTTCGTCCCAGAAAACGCCGTCCGCCTGACCCGGATTGCCATCGCCATCGCCATCACCCAGCTGATGCGTTACGTGATCGCGATCTTTGTGGGCCTCATGGTGAACGGCACATCGCTGGAGTTCTCCGTTGACCTGATCGCCTGGGCGTCAGTGGCCGCCCTGTTCATCCTCAGCCAAGTCTTCCGGGAGGGCACCCGCCTTCGCGATGAAGAAAAAATGACCATATAGGAGGGTAGCCATGTCTATTCGCGTCACCCTCGACCGCGTGCTTCTGGATCGCCGCATGTCCCTGACAGAACTGTCGGAACGTGTCGGCGTGACGCTCGCCAATCTCTCCATTCTCAAGACCGGCAAGGCCAAGGCTATCCGGTTCTCGACGCTCGAAGCGCTCTGCCGGGAACTCAGCTGCCAGCCAGGCGACATCCTCATCTTCGACAGCGAGGATGATGGCGCCACCGAACGCGTGGCGGCGGAATAGCCATGCGGGACGATTTCTACACCGCAGGAGATGTCGTCTCGATCCGTTTCGGCGGCGTGCTGCGCCATTATGGCGTGGTCACCGGCCGCGGCACGGTCATCTGCAATTCCCGCCTGCATGGCGGCGTTGTCGAACAAAGCCTCGACGCCTTTTCTGCCGGACGCGATGTGCGCCTGCACGGCCGCTACAGCGACCTTGATGGCTATCATGTCGAGCAGCGCGCGCGGCGTCACCTCGGCAAGGACTATGACCTGTTCGGCTCCAATTGCGGCCATTTCGTCCGCCATGCGCACCGCCGCAAGCCGACCCCGATGCAGGTCGCTGCCGCAACCGTGCGAACGGTCGGCGACATGTTTGGCGGACCGAAACGCCGCTGGTAGACCGCCCGAAAGGGAACGACACGCGCCTCCCGACGTTGGAACAACATGAAACGCCTCACCCTGCCCTGTCTGGCCCTGATGCTTTCCGCCCTGCCCGCCTGTGGCGGCGGTGCAAAGGAAGTCGGCGAATTCAAGAACGACTGGTCAGGCAACGAGATCAAGATCACCCAGCTGGCTGACCCCAAAGTACAGGGTGTCGTCTGCCACCTTGCACATTTCGACCGGGGATTCTGGGACCGGGTCGGCAAAGGCAACTGGTTCGAAAACCCCTCCAATTCCTCGATTTCCTGCCTGCAGACCGGACCGGTCGTGATCGGCAGGATCGATCTCGACAAGTCCGGCGAGGAAGTCTTCGACCAGAACCAGAGCCTGATCTTCAAACAGCTGGCCGTCCGCCGCATCTATGATGCTGATACCGACAGCCTGATGTATGTGTCTTTCAGCCGGAAGATCGTCGATGGCTCAGCCAAGATGAGCCTGTCGACCGTGCCGCTCTATGGCCGCGACGTGACGTGGACGCAGGGCAAACCGGCCCCGCGCTGATCAGCCGAGGGCGGCGCGCTGAGCCGCGAAGAGCTCGTTGCAGCCCTTCTCGGCGAGCCGCAGCATTTCGTCGAGCTCGGTGCGGGTCAGAGGGCGCTCTTCGCCGGTCCCCTGCACTTCGATAAAGCCGCCATCGGAACTCATCACGACATTCATATCGGCTTCACCGGCAGAGTCTTCCGGATAGTCGACGTCCAGAACGGGATGGTCCTGGAACACGCCGACGGAAATCGCGGCGGCCTGTTTCATGATTGGGTTGGCAGGGATCACGCCTTCGTCGACGAGGTATTTGCAGGCCAGAGACAGCGCAACAAAGCCGCCGGTAATGGAGGCCGTCCGCGTGCCGCCATCGGCCTGCAGCACGTCGCAGTCGATCGTGATCTGGTTTTCCCCCAGCGCGGCAAGATCGCAGACAGAGCGCAGCGAGCGGCCGATCAGGCGCTGGATTTCCTGTGTCCGGCCGGACTGCTTGCCGGCGGCGGCTTCACGGCGGCCGCGCGTATGCGTCGCGCGTGGCAGCATGCCATATTCCGCCGTCACCCAGCCACGCCCCTGCCCCTTCATCCAACCGGGAACACGGCTCTCCCAGCTGGCGGTGCACAGAACATGGGTATTCCCGAACTTCGCCAGGCACGACCCCTCGGCATAACGCGTCACCTGGGTCTCGAGGACAATCTCGCGCATCTGGTCAAATGGGCGGCCTGACGGACGGACGAGCTGGCTCATGGGGGACCTCCTGTTTGGGTGCCACGCCTGATTGCGGGTTTTGGCGCACCTGTCTACACCGGATCACCGAGGGAACAGAAAGCGGGGCTCATGAGCAACGACATCACGATTGCGCGGGGCGCAAAGAAACTGCCTATCGGACAGGTCGGCAAACGGCTCGGCATCGGTGCGATGGATCTCATTCCATACGGTTATGACAAGGCCAAGATCAGCAACCACTACCTTGCCAGCCTGAAGCAGAAGAAGGACGGCAAGCTGATCCTGGTCACGGCGATCAATCCGACGCCTGCCGGTGAAGGCAAGACCACAACCTCGATCGGCCTGGCCGACGCCCTGAAGCGGCTGGACAAGAAAGCCCTGCTCTGCCTGCGCGAACCTTCGCTTGGCCCCTGCTTTGGCATGAAGGGCGGCGCAACCGGCGGCGGGCGGGCACAGGTCGTCCCGATGGACGACATCAACCTCCACTTCACCGGAGACTTCCACGCGATCACATCAGCGCACAATCTGCTGGCGGCGATGATCGACAACCATTTGCACTGGGGCGCGGAGTCCGGACTGGAATCCACCCGCGTTGCCTGGCGCCGCGTCCTGGACATGAATGACCGCAACCTGCGCCAGATCGTGACCGGGCTCGGCGGCTCCGGCAATGGCGCGCCCATGGAGTCCGGCTTCGACATCACGGTCGCCTCCGAGATCATGGCCATCCTCTGCCTCGCCAAGGATGCACATGATCTGGAACAGCGGCTGGAGCGGATCGTCATCGGGTACAAGCGGGGCCGGGTGCCCGTCACGGCAAAGGACATCGGCGCCGTCGGCGCGATTATGGCCCTGCTGCGCTATGCCATGCTGCCCAATCTCGTCCAGACGCTGGAAAACAACCCGGTGCTGATCCATGGTGGCCCGTTCGCCAATATCGCCCATGGCTGCAACTCGGTGATTGCCACCAAGGCAGCGCTGAAGATGTCGGACTATGTCGTCACCGAAGCGGGCTTCGGCGCCGATCTGGGCGCGGAGAAATTCTTCAACATCAAATGCCGCCAGGCCGGGCTGACCCCGTCTGCCGCGGTGGTCGTTGCAACAGTCCGCGCCCTGAAGATGCATGGCGGCCTGTCGCTGAAGGAATCTGCTTCGGTCGGGTATGACGCGCTGAAAGACGGCCTCGCCAATCTCGGGCGGCATATCGAAAACTTGAAGAAGTTCGGTGTGCCGGTCGTTGTCGCCATCAACCGGTTCACGTCCGATACGTCCAGCGAACTGGCGACCGTGGAATCCTATTGCAACGAGCTTGGCGTGCCGGTGTCGGTCTGCACCCACTGGGCCGAAGGCGGGCGCGGCGCAGAAGACCTGGCGCAGAAAGTCGTCAGCACGATTGACGCCAACCCGTCCCAGTTCAAGCCGCTCTACCGCGACGAAGCCCCGCTTCTGGACAAGATCGAAACCGTCGCCCGCGAGATCTATCGCGCTGAACGGGTCGAGGCGTCTGACAATGTCCGCGCGGCCCTGCGCCGGATGGAAGAGGCAGGCTATGGCCATTTGCCCGTCTGCATGGCCAAGACGCAGTACAGTTTCTCGACCAACCCGAAACTGGTCGGCGCGCCTGAAAACCATACGCTCCAATTGCGGGAAGTCCGCCTGTCGGCCGGCGCTGGGTTCGTCGTCGGCATTTGCGGAGACATCATGACGATGCCCGGCCTGCCGCGGCACCCGGCAGCAGAGGGCATCTCCCTCAATTCCGACGGGGAAATCGAAGGCCTGTATTAGCTTTTCCGGCCCCTGCCCCTCGCGCAGAGCGATGCCTGTTTGACTCAATTTAGCATTTTCGCTAATTAGCAGAAATGCAAAACGCCGTCTTCAAGGCCCTGTCCCACCCTGCCCGCCGGCAGATCCTGGCGCTCCTGCGCAAGGGGCCACAGCTTGCCGGTGACCTTGCCGCAGAGTTCGACACGAGCTGGCCGACGATGAGCCGCCACCTCGCTGTCCTGAAGGAGGCCGAACTGGTCACGTCAGACCGGCAGGGCAACCAGATCCTCTACCGTATCAATACCAGCGTCCTGGAAGACGCTGCCACCGCCCTGCTCGGCCTGATTGGCCGGGATGACGGTGACGACCCCCTCAAGGAGGCAGCCGAATGAAACCCTTTATCCGCAACGGTCTTCTGATCACCCTGGGCGCCACCATCGCCGGGGCGGCGATCTCCCTGGCCGCCACGCATGCGCTGCCGGCAGACGGGAAGTTTCCGGTCCACTGGGGCGTAACAGGCGCGCCGGACCGGTGGACCGACCACGCCGGGGCCATCCGCTATCTCTGGACCATGCCGATCATCACGCTGGCCGTCGGCCTGCTTCTGGCCGCCGTACCGTCAATCGACCCGCGTAAGGACAATATCGAGAAAGGCCGCCGCGGCTATGTTGCCATCTGGCTCGCGGTCATGGTCCTGCTGACCTGTATCCATGGCGGCGTCGCCCTGCAGATGATCCGGGCCGGAGAAACCACACAAGGCTCCAGCCAGATGGTGCGCTGGGTCATCGCCGGCGCCTCAATCATGTTCATTATCATCGGCAACTACCTGCCCAAGACGCGGTCCAGCTTCTTTTTCGGCATCCGCACGCCTTGGACCTTGTCCTCCGATACGGCCTGGGAAAAGACGCACCGGCTCGCCGGCCCATTGTTCATGGTGGCGGGGGCGCTCGGCCTTGCCGGCGCCTTCATCTTCAATGGTATCCTGCTGGCCGTCCAGCTGACCGGCTGGGCCGGACTCGCCGCAATAATTTCGGTGATCTACTCCTATTTCGCCTGGCGCAACGCCCCGGACCGTGAACACGGGACCAATCTCACGGTGTGAGGCCTATTGAACCCCGGCCACCGGCCCCCTATCCATTTTGGTATGCCGCCTTTTGCCGACACCCAATCGCTGATGCAGCGCCTCGACCAGCGCTCGCGGGATATTTTCCGCGAGATCGTCGAGGGCTATCTGGCGACCGGGGAACCTGTCGGCTCGCGCACCCTGTCCAAAGGCAGCATTGCCCTCTCCCCTGCCTCGATCCGCAATGTCATGGCGGACCTGACGGATCTCGGCCTGCTGGACGCCCCGCACATCTCTGCCGGGCGCGCGCCGACCCATATGGGCCTGCGCCTGTTCGTGGATGGTTTCCTCGAGATCGGAGAGCCTGCCCGCTCCGACCGGCTGGCGATTGACGACCGGCTGAAATCAGCCGGCGCAGACTTTGAAAACGTCCTGTCGGAAGCCTCCGACATTCTCTCCGGCCTTGCCGGCGGCGCTGGCCTTGTCTCTTCGCCGAAGCGCGACGCGGCTGTGCGCCATGTCGAATTCCTGCCGCTGGGCCCGCGCGATGCGATCTGCATCCTGCTGACCGAGGATGGCGATGTCGAAAACCGCTTCCTCCAGGTGCCGGAAGGCCTGCCCTCCACCGCCCTGATTGAAGCCGGGAACTACCTCTCCACCCGCATGAAGGGCCGCACGCTGTCCGAAGCAGCGCAGGGCGTGCGCGAGGAACTGAGCTCCCGCCGGGCGCAGCTGGACGCAACCGCGACAGGTCTCGTCGAACAGGGCCTGGCCCAGTGGAGCGGCGAGACGCCGGGACGCGGCCGCTCACTGATCGTGCGGGGCCGGGCGAACCTGCTGGAAGACGCCAAGGCCGCCGAGGACCTCGACCGGGTGCGCCAGCTGTTCAATGAACTGGAACGCCAGCAGAATGTGCTCGATATCCTTGATACGACGCGGGAAGCTGGCGGGGTGCGACTCTTCATCGGCTCCGAAAACCAGCTTTTCCCGCTATCAGGTTCAAGTGTGATTGTGGCGCCCTATATGGGTGGCGGAAAGCAGGTTATCGGCGCCCTGGGCGTGATTGGGCCGACACGGCTGAATTATGCAAGAGTGATCCCGATGGTAGACTATACAGCGAAGGTCGTGGGCGAGATCCTCTCCCGCCGCCGCGCCAAGGACGGAAAATGATGAGCGACGAAGCGAAGACTGAAGACACCGAATCTGTCGAAACGCCTGAAAACGCCGCCCCGGAAGAGGCGACGCCGGAAGACACGATCCTCCGCCTCGAAGCGGAAAAAGAAGAGATGCGCGGCCAGCTGCTGCGCACGCTGGCCGATCTCGAAAACACCCGCAAACGCGCCCAGAAAGAGGTCGCCGATGCGCGCGTCTACGCCATCGAGAAATTCGCGGCAGATCTTCTCAGCGTCTCCGACAACCTCGCCCGCGCACTGGCCGCGCTGCCGGACGGTGACCGCGATGCCCTTTCGGAAGCCGGCAAGAATTTGCTCGGCGGCATCGAGATGACGGAGAAAGAGCTGCACACGGCGCTCTCCCGCAACGGCGTGACCGTGATCGCAGCCCTGCCTGGCGATGCCTTCGACCCGAACCTGCACCAGGCCGTGGCGAACGTCCCCTCCCCGCAGGCGCCCGGCACGATCCATGACGTGTTCCAGACCGGCTGGAAGATCGGCGACCGCGTCCTGCGCGCCGCCATGGTCGCCGTCAGCGCAGGCTCGACGAACTAGGGTTCGATATTCAGATAGACCGCCGAGGCATCGTCCCTTCGCTTGATGCGGGGGATGTCGCCGTCGGGAGCATTTTCGAAATCGCGGAGCATCCGGATCAGGGCTGGCAGGCCCTTCTCTGACAGGTCTGCCATCAGGCTTTCCAACGTGTGGGTCGCATAGGGCGAGATAAGCCTGTAGAGGCCGTCGCTCATCAGGCAGACCTCATCGCCCGGACGCATTGCGATACGCCCAGTCTTGAGATTGCTGACAACATCCGGCCCCAGGCCAAAGGCCGTCCCGATTTCATTGGACATCCGCCGGGCCTGCCGCAGCCAGCCCATGCGCTCTTCGGGCGTCAGGGCCATGACGCGGCGCGCGGCTGCGGTCTCGTCCTCGGCCTTCTCGGCCTGCCCGATCAGGCGAACGCCCGCCCCGGACCGGACGAGCGCCATACAGTCGCCCATATAGACGAACACCGCCCCTTCGCCCTGCAGCCACATCCAGATTCCGGAGGCGATGGGCAGGGCTTCGCCCGGCAATTTGTCCAGCGGGATCCGGCTTTCGGCTTCGGCGCGCTGGCGTACATCGGCCAGCACGGAGGCAAAATAGGCTTCCGTCGCTTCGCCGGCCTCGGGCCCCTGCATCAGCCGGTCTGACAGCACTTCAGCGATCCAGGCCGCACCGCTTTCACAGGCCGGAAACGGGCGCAGATCGGTGACATCGGTCGCGCCGTCCAGCACCCAGGCCGTGCCGGCAGCCGCATCGAAGCCCGCCCGGTCATCGCCCGTTTTGCCGGGCACACCGGGATCATTCACCGTGCTGACGACATCCAGCCGCATCGCCCTGATTTTCATCCTGCGTCCTCAACGCTCCACCAGTTCGACCCGCCGGTTCTGTTCACGCCCGGCATCGCTGGTATTGGAGAAGACCGGCGACAAGGGGCCTACGCCGTGCGGCTCCAGCCGGTCAGACGCGATCCCGTAATCCTGTTTCAGCGCGTCGGCGACGGCGCGGGCGCGGTCATCCGACAGCTTGCTGTTATAGGCATAGGTGCCCTTGGAGTCGGTATGCCCCACCACGTAAAACGCCTTGTCCGGGTGGGCGGCCAAATAGTCGGCTATGGCATCAAGCGCGGCTTTCGATTCCGGCATCAGCGTGGCCTTGTCGAATTCGAATACGATCCCGTCCAGCACGACGCGGCCGTACTCTTCGATATCGGCGCCCATGGCTTCGGCATCCACCACGACGAGGCCCGTCTCGGCGGCTTCCACCTCGACGATGTCGATCAGCGTTCCGACATAGTTTTTCGAATGCTGTTCGACATAGATCACCACATAAGCCGTCCCGGCAGCGCGCTCCTTGCTGGCCACGATAGCCCCCGCCCCGCCGGAGGATGACGTGCCGGAAAACATCGTTCCGACCGCGCCGGGCTTGGTGGCCGGGTTTTCCCTGAAGGTGACCTCCATCCACTGGCGCGAGCCGACCGCCGCACCTTTGCGGTCCGCCGACATACCCTCGCCGAGAATTTCGAACCCCTCTGCCTTCAAGGCATCTAGATAGTTCTTGTAGACCTCGGAATAGGACCGGGCTTCGCCTTCATATTTGTAGAAAGTCCGGGTGACGCGGCCCTCGGTTTCGATCCAGTCGCCAATTTGGCGATAGCCGGTCACCGGCCCAACCGCGACCTTGTAAGGCTGATAGTTTTCAATGTGTTGCCAGGCGATGACCTGCCCGGGATACCGCTCGATCATCGGGTGTTCGACCACCCCTTCGATATCCTGCGCCGCGGCGATCGCGGGCAACAGCGCCAGGCCAAATACAGCCAACACAATCCTGATGATTTTAAACACTTACGTTCCTCCCACCTAACGTTGGGGGAACTATGCCTCACAGGCCTGCATCTGGCCAGCAACGGGTGCTGCCGCAGGCGGGCTTACTGGCGGACGGATCGCGCCCAGGCGCGTTCGTGCATCGTGTAGGCGGCTGTCTGGACCAGCGGCTCGATGAGGCCGATGGCAAGCGCAGCGTGCCAGCTGCCGGTCAGCAGAAAGGCCACTGTCATCGCCACGGTCAGGTGCATGAGGCTGTAGGTCGCTGTCTTGAAAACCTGCAATGACATTTGTTGGATAACTCCCGCTTCAGACCATCAAGAACACCCTCAACAGACCCTCTAAGGACCGTCTAAGGACCTTGAATGCGGGCTGTTCTCACTTCCAATATGGCCTAGATGCGAACGATTCTCAAATAAATCCTGCAATACGCTGCCATAGGCGCGGTCTATGGCCGTAAAGCGCAGCCGGACATGGAAAAGGCGTCGCAGACCTCTTGTGACGCGTTGAAATTTCCCCATATCCCAGACCGAACGGGCGAACAGGTTCAAACCCTCCATTCGCCTACTCAAAACGTCACTTGCAGAGCCATCTGCCTTGCGGGGCTGCTGAGCAGACCGCGCGAACGGGGCGGGTGGCGGCTATAGGAGAGAGAGACTTAAAATGAGCAAGATTATCGGTATCGACCTCGGGACCACGAACTCCTGCGTTGCCGTCATGGAAGGCGGCCAGGCGAAGGTCATCGAGAATGCAGAAGGCGCGCGCACGACCCCGTCCGTCGTTGCCTTCACCGAAAGCGGCGAACGCCTGATCGGCATGCCTGCCCGCCGCCAGGCCGTGACCAACCCGGACTTCACATTCTACGCCATCAAACGCCTGATCGGCCGTCAGTTCGACGACCCGACCGCGCAGAAGGACAAAGACATCTCGCCCTTCGAGATCGTCAAAGGCCCGAATGGCGACGCATGGGTCAAAGGCCGCGACAAGGACTATGCCCCGCAGGAAGTTTCCGCCTTCATCCTCACCAAGATGAAGGAAACCGCTGAAGCCTATCTGGGCAGCGAAGTGACCCAGGCCGTCATCACGGTCCCGGCCTACTTCAACGACGCCCAGCGTCAGGCCACGAAAGACGCCGGTAAAATTGCCGGTCTTGAAGTGCTGCGCATCATCAACGAGCCGACGGCAGCCGCCCTCGCCTACGGCCTCGACAAGGGTGAGAACAAGACGATCGCGGTCTACGACCTCGGCGGCGGTACGTTCGACGTCTCGCTGCTGGAAATCGGCGACGGCGTGTTCGAAGTGCTGTCGACGAACGGCGACACCTTCCTCGGCGGTGAAGACTTCGACCTTCGCATCGTCGATTACCTCGCCGAAGAGTTCAAAAAGGATCAGGGCATCGACCTGAAGGCAGACAAGCTGGCCCTCCAGCGCCTGAAGGAAGAAGCCGAGAAGGCCAAGAAGGAACTCTCGTCCGCTTCGCAATACGAAGTGAACCTGCCCTTCATCACGGCGGATGCCTCCGGCCCGAAACACCTCAACATCAAGCTGACGCGCGCCAAGTTCGAAAGCCTGGTCGAGGACCTCGTCAAGCGCACCATCTCGCCGTGCGAGAAAGCGCTCAAGGATGCCGGCAAGTCGGCTTCCGAGATTGACGAAGTCGTTCTGGTCGGCGGCATGACCCGTATGCCGGCCGTGCAGGAAGCGGTGAAGAAATTCTTCGGCCGTGAGCCGCACAAAGGTGTGAACCCGGATGAAGTGGTTGCCATCGGCGCCGCGATCCAGGGCGGCGTCCTGCAGGGTGACGTGAAAGACGTTGTCCTTCTCGACGTGACCCCGCTGTCTCTGGGTATCGAAACCCTCGGCGGCGTGTTCACCCGCCTCATCGACCGCAACACGACGATCCCGACCAAGAAGTCCCAGGTCTTCTCGACCGCTGACGACAATCAGCCGGCCGTGACGATCAAGGTCTTCCAGGGCGAGCGCGAAATGGCCGCCGACAACAAGATGCTCGGCCAGTTCAACCTCGAAGGCATTCCGCCGGCCCCGCGCGGCGTGCCTCAGATCGAAGTGACCTTCGACATCGACGCCAACGGCATCGTGTCCGTGTCCGCCAAGGACAAGGCCACCGGCAAGGAACAGGTGATCACCATCCAGGCCGATGGCGGTCTCTCGGAAGACGACATCAAGGGCATGATGGCAGACGCAGAAGCCAATGCGGGCGAAGACAAGGCCCGCCGCGAACTGGTGGAAGCGAAGAACCACGCCGAAGCGCTGGTGCATCAGACCGAGAAGCAGCTCGAAGAGCATGGCGACAAGGTCTCCGAGGACGTCAAAAGCGAGATCGAGAAAGCCGTCGGCGAGCTGAAAGAAGCCCGCGAAACGGACAATCTCGCAGACATCCAGGCCAAGCATCAGGCCCTGATGTCGGCCGCGATGAAACTCGGCGAAGCCATCTATGCCAGCCAGCAGGAGGCAACCGCCCATGCTGACGCGGCCGCCGATGCTGCTGCTGACGATAGCGGTGACGATGTGGTCGATGCCGACTTCGAAGAGGTCGACGACGACAAGAAATAATCCGTCAGACAACGGAAAAGATAAAGCCCGCCGGAGCGATCCGGCGGGCTTTTCATTTGGGTCTCAGCTGGCGGCGGCGTCAGGCCTTGCCGGCATATTTGTCCGTTGCGCGGATCAGCTGGTCCAGAATGCCCGGTTCCGAATAGGCATGGCCCGCCCCTTCGATGGGATAGAACTCCGATTTTGGCCAGGCTCTGTGTAGTGCCCAGGCCTGACGCATCGGGCATGGCATGTCGTAGCGGCCATGCACGATCGTGCCGGGAATATCTTTCAGCCGATCCGCGTCGCGCAGCAATTGTCCGTCCTCGAACCAGCCATCATGGATGAAGTAATGATTCTCGATCCGCGCGAAGGCGAGCGCGAACTCGGCCTCGTGGAACTGGTCAGACGTGGAGGGCTCCGGCAGCAGGGTAATCGTCTCCCCTTCCCAGACGCTCCACGCCCTGGCGCAGCGCAGCTGTTCCTCCCGGTCGTCCCCGGTGAGGCGCTTGCGATAGGCGGTGACGAGATCGCCGCGCTCGGCTTCCGGGATCGGCGCGATGAATGCCTCATACTTTTCCGGGAACATTTCCGAGACGCCGAACTGGTAGTACCAGTTCATCTCGGCCTTGGTGAGGAGATAGATGCCGCGCAGCACCAGTTCGCTGACGCGGTCCGGGTGCGTCTCGGCATAGGCGAGCGCCAGCGTCGAGCCCCAGGACCCGCCGAACACCTGCCAGGTTTCCACACCGGTCATTTCCCGCAACCGCTCAATGTCGGCAACGAGATGCCAGGTCGTGTTGTTGTCGAGGCTGGCAAAAGGCGTCGAGCGGCCGCAGCCGCGCTGGTCGAACAGGATGACGTCGTAAAGCGCCGGATCGAACAGGCGCCGGTGGCTGGCCGAACAGCCACCGCCCGGCCCGCCATGCAGGAAGACCGCAGGCTTGGCGCCCTTGGTGCCGACACGTTCCCAATAGATCCGGTGGCCATCACCAGTGTCGAGGAAGCCCGTGTCGAAGGGCTCAATTTCAGGGTAAAGCGTGCGCAGGCCAGTCATGGCGATCCTCCGGAAGTCCTTGCCTGCTGTCTAGATCAGGCACGGGGTCCGGGAAACAGCTCTTGCCACCTGGCCGCGGCCCTATTTCGGGGAATGATCTCTCTCATGCGGAATGATATGCGCCCCGACCAGCAGGCCGTGCTGCCAGCGGCGCTCACAATGGTAGATCGCCTCAATGTGGCCGTAGCGCGACATCAGTTCCAGATCGAACGTCTCCGGCACCGCCCAGGCTTCCCAGAGCTTCAGCTGCATCCCCTCTTCCGAGAAATCGCGGATCATCACATCGAACGAGCTTTGCAGTCCGTTGATGAGGATCCGGCCCTTTCGCAGCGTCCGGTGGCGAGCATCTTCCCGATGCTCGCCAACCGGCTTCCCCACCTGTGTTTCAGGTATGCTTGTCATACCTTGTCTATGCATAACGGCGATAAACCGTTCCGCACAAAATGCTTAATGGCAGCAGTTTCCCGCTGCGGCAGGCCTAGTCCATGACCACCACGACCTTGCCCTGGGCCCGGCGTTCCGTCAGCTCAAGGATGGCATCGGCGGACTTCTCCAGCGGATAGGTGTTGGAGATGTGCGGGCGGATCTTGCCTTCGCTGTACAGCTCGAACAGTTCCTTGACGTTCTGCGCATGGGCCTTCGGATCGCGCGCCACGGCGGCGCCCCAGAACACACCGCGGATGTCGCAGCTTTTCAGCAGGGTCAGGTTCAGCGGGATCTTCGGGATACCGGCCGGGAAGCCGATCACCAGGAAGCGGCCTTCCCAGTTCATTGCCCGCAGGGACGGTTCGGCATAATTGCCGCCAACCGCATCATAGATGATGTCCACGCCGCCGCCGGAGATTTCCTTGATGTCGCCGGAGAAGGCTTTCATGCCGTCCTTGTCCAGCTCGCGGGCATAGACGAGGCCCTTGTCGGCGCCCTTGTCGAGGCAGAAATCGACCTTTTCCTGGCTGGAACAGGCCGCGATGACCTCAAGGCCCATCGCCTTGCCAAGCTCCACCGCCGCAATGCCGACACCGCCGGCCGCGCCGAGGACGAGCAGTTTCTCGCCTTTCTTCGGGTCGGCCCGGTCCTTCAGGGCATAATAGGACGTGCCATAGGTCATCATGAAGGCCGCCGCCTCGGCGAACGGCATCTCGTCCGGGATCGGCATCACGGAATGGGCTGCAGCGACAGCCAGTTCCGCCATGCCGCCATTGCCGATGGAGGCCAGCACGCGATCACCCGGCTTCACATGGGTCACGCCCTCCCCGACCGATTCGACATAGCCGGCCACTTCACCGCCCGGGCTGAACGGGCGCGGCGGCTTGAACTGGTACATGTCCTTGATCATCAGCGAGTCCGGGAAGTTCACCCCGCACGCCTTTACCCGCACCAGAACCTGGCCTTTGCCATATTCCGGCGAGGCGACCTCTTCGAGGACCAGAGTTTCCGGTCCGCCGACTTCTTTCGAAAGCACTGCCTTCATGAGCGCGCTACCCTTCCTGTCTTGTTGTTTGCTGCGCCAGACGGTAGCGGTGTGGCCTTCATAATCCAAGCCTGACGTAAGGGAGTGTGACCAGCTATGGCGAGGAAATGGGCCATTGCCCTTCATGGCGGTGCCGGACCGGTATTCGGCCGCGACTATTCGCGCGAGGAAGCGCACATGGCGGAGCTGCTGCGCGAAGGCGGCAAGCGGCTGGCAGCGGGCGTGGCCGCGCTGGACGTGGTGGAAGCCATGGTGACGGCGCTGGAAGAGTCCGGCCTGCACCTTGCCGGCAAGGGCGCTGCGCCCAATACCGACGGACGTTACGAGCTGGACGCGGCCATCATGGACGGGCGCACCCGCAATGCCGGGGCCGTTGCGGCCCTCTCCGGCATTGTCAGCCCCATCGCGGCCGCCCGGATCGTGATGGAACGCACGCCGCACGTGCTGATCGCCGGTGAAGGTGCCTGGGCGCTGGCCACCGAATACGGCCTGCCGGAAGTGCGCGACCCCGAAACCTATTACCAGCCGGTCGAAGAACGCTGCCTGCTGCCGGCCCGGGCCATGGGCACGGTCGGCGCGGTCGTTCTGGACCAGTATGGCGACCTGGCCGCCGCCACCTCCACCGGCGGGGTGAAGTCCAAGACGCCGGGCCGCGTGGGCGACACCCCGCTGATCGGCGCTGGCACCTGGGCAGACGAGCGCTGCGCCATCTCCTGCACGGGCCTCGGCGAGTATTTCATCCGCGCTGCGGCCGCCGCAGACGTCTCCGCCCGCATCCGCTATGGCGGGGCCCAGCTGGAAGATGCCGTTCAGGGCGCGCTGGACGATGTGAAACATCTTGGCGGCGAAGGCGGCATGATCGCGGTCGGCGCTGACGGCACGCTGATCGCAGGGTCCAATTCCGGCGGCCTGAAGCGCGGCCTGATGGATTCCGACGGCCGGTTCGAAGTGGCGACCTTCGCATGATGATTGCCGGATGGATCGTTCTGGGCCTCTCGGGCTTTGCTTTGGTGCTGGCAGCACAGATGCGGATGCTGATTTCTGTCTCCCTGCGCCGGGCGCTGGCGGACAAGTTCGGCGGAGACTATCGCGATCCCGCTTTCCGCGACGCGATTGCCTCCTCCGGAAAAACCGATACGCCGGGCGAGCACCTCGCCTGGCTGATGGAGACCTATCCTGCCCAGCTCGCGCAATTGCGCCTCGCCCGCCGGGTGACCTATACAGCGCCCATGGCCATTCTCCTGTCGCTTGCCTATCTGCGCTTGATTGTGAGGGCGTTCTGACCCCATGCGCGGTTATTTTGCCATCGGGTCGGAGCGGATCTCCAAGGCCATGAATCTCGGTGCGCTGATGCGCACGGCGAATGCCTTCGGGGCGAGCTTTTTCTTCTCCATCGACGCCGAACACCGCCTGCGCGCCGCCTATGCCGCCGACACGTCGAAGACGGCGGGGCACATCCCCTACTATCAGTATGACACGATCGACGAGATGCAGCTGCCGCGCGGCTGCCAGCTGGTCGGTGTGGAGCTGACCGACGAGGCGGTGATGCTGCCGACCTTCCGGCATCCGGTCCAGGCCGCCTATATCCTGGGACCTGAGCGCGGCAGCCTGTCGCCGGAAACCCTCGCCCGCTGCGACCATGTCGTGAAGATCCCGACCAAGTTCTGCATCAATCTCAGCCTCGCCGGGGCCCTCGTCATGTATGACCGCCACCTCGCCCTTGGCGCCTATGCCCCGCGGCCGATCATGCCGGGCGGTGTGCCGGGTGACGGCAAGCTGCCGGGCTGAGCCGGTTTCCTGAAATTTCCTGAACTGCGCACAACCGCGGGGTTCATCCGCTGCTCAGACCGCCTGTGGCAGGGTGAAGAAACAGAAATTCAGTTGCCGGAATCCGGTGTCATTCAATTTGCCGAAGTTTGGCCTTAACTCTATGACACCTACACTGGCGGCAGAAACCGATCCGGACGAGACGCTGTATAGAAGATGCATAAAGATATGACCCCTTCCTCCCGACTTTCCGGCCTCCGCCTTTCGGGGCTTCTGGCCGCCGCCCTTGTCCTGGTCGCCCCGCTGGCCAGCGCGGAGCCGACCGCGATCGGCCGATACAAGGACTGGTCGGTCTTCACCGACACGACCGGCGGCGAAACGATCTGCTATGCAGCGACGCCTGCCACCGACAAGGCGCCGAAAAATGCCGACCATGGCGATGTCTGGTTCTATGTCACGAGCTGGAAGTCCGGACGGGCCCGCAACCAGCCGAGCCTGAAAGTGGGCTACAATCTGCGCGAAGACATGACCCCGAAAGCCCGGGTGGGACGCTCGTCCTGGACCCTGTTCGCGGTCGGCCGCGAAGCCTTTGCCGACGATTCCGATGATGCACGGATCGTCACGGCACTGAAGAAAGGGTCTGAGCTGCGCGTCCAGGCCGTCTCGGCCCGCAACACGCAGGTTGCCTATCACTTCTCGCTGAGCGGCTCCGCCGCCGCCATCGACAAGGCTGCTGCCACCTGCCGCTGATGCTTCAGTCCGGCAGGAGGAATTTTTCCGGGTGCTTGCCTTCGGCATCGCGATAGTGCGAGACGATTTCAGCAAGATCTGCAGTGATGTCCTCGCCGGGCGTCATCGGCCCTTCGAAGCGCATTTCCTGCGTCCCGAAATCCAGCACCGCGATCAGCATCGGCACATCGGCCGATTTGGCGATATGCCAGAAGCCGGTTTTCCAGTCTGCGTTCGCATCGCGTGTGCCTTCCGGTGAAACGGCAAGGTGCAGCGAGTCTGCCTGCGCAAATGCTTCCCGCATCAGGGACACCACATCCGCCGATCTTGACCGGTCAACCGGCACGCAGCCGGCCCGGCGCACCAGCCCGCCCAATGGTCCCGACACCAGCGACGCCTTGCCCATCCAGCTGAGCTTCTGCCGGTACCAGCCGGCGATGGCCAGCATCAGCAGGCCGTCGAAATTCGATGTGTGCGGGGCCGCGATCACGACGGACTTCGGGACGCCCGGCCAGTCTGTCGCGACATGCCAGCCGGCCGCTTTCAGGAACAGCCAGGAAAAGCCCCGGACGCCTTCGGAAAAGACGCCCCGATATGGGCCGGGCTTGCCGAAGCTTCCTCGTGCACGCTGCATCGGCGCATCTTCTTTCATCGTTGCGCCCCCTTCCCTGCCCGGACCATAGACTTTCCGAACACAGAAGTCGTGCAAATACCGGCCCGGCACCAAAGTATATGCCCAAGAAAAAGGCCAGCCGGCGAACACCGGCTGGCCCTTGTTTTCCGACACCCTTTGACGGGCGAGGCAGCTTAGTAGCTGTCCTGCGTCACCGGGGTCAGGATGATTTCCACGCGGCGGTTGGCAGCGCGGCCGGCAGCGGTCGAATTGTCGGCGATCGGCTGGGTTTCACCCATGCCGATGGCGCGCATGCGGACAGAGGCGACGCCCTGATTGACCAGGTAGTTCTCAACCGAGACGGCACGGCGCTGCGACAGTTGCATGTTGTAGTCATCCGGGCCATCGGACGAGGCGTGGCCGATGACGTCCACAGCGGTCGACGGGTAGTCCACCAGCGTCGTGGCGACGTCGTTCAGCGTCGTATAGAAGCCGGGTTTGATGGCCGAGCTATCGACATCGAACGTGATGTTTGACGGCATGGTCAGCGCGATCTGGTCGCCCTGGCGCTGAACACCGATACCGGTACCGGCTGTCTGTTCGCGCAGGGCGCGTTCCTGCTTGTCCATATAATCACCGACGGCAGCACCGGCGATAGCGCCCACTGCTGCACCGATTGCAGCGTTGCGGCCGTCGTCGCCGCCGGCGAGCGTACCGGCTCCGGCTCCGAGAATTGCACCGGCGGCAGCACCGGTCCAGACGTTACGGCTGGGGCCTTCCGCGCAGGCGGTAAGCATTGAGACAGCACAGACAGCAATGGCGAGACGTTTCATAATTATCAGCTCCATATAAGGATCAGCCCACTTATCGGGACGCGTAATAACGCGCCGCCGAGACATATGTTCCACTCATGGCTTTTTGAGGGCGCGAAAATGAACGCCTTGTGAACCATAAGTGCGCTGGTGGTTTCCGCCTGTCACCCAACCGTGATATAGGCCCCGCGAAATGAAAATCGAACTTGACCTCTCCCGCCGCCCTGACGCGGCGCCTGCCGCTCTGGCCTCGCCGCCCCCGTCTCTGGCCGGGCTGAGCCTGCCTGCGCTGAAGGCAGAGATGGAGGCGATGGGCGTTGAGCCGAAGAAATCCGGCATGCGCGCCAAACAGCTGCGCCGCTGGATCCATCATTTCGGCACGCAGGACTTTGCCGACATGACCGATGTTGCCAAGGAGCTGCGCGCGCAGCTGGCCGAGCGGTTCATCCTCAGCCGTCCAGAAATTGCCGACCATCAGGTGTCGCGCGACGGCACGCAAAAATGGCTGACCCGGTTCGGCCCCGGCATCGAAGGCGAAAGCGTCTTTATTCCGGATGTCGGCAAGGCGGGCGCGCTGTGTGTCTCCAGCCAGGTCGGCTGTACGCTGAACTGCACCTTCTGCCATACCGGCACGCAGAAACTTGTCCGCAACCTGACGGCACAGGAAATCGTCGCGCAGGTGCTGATTGCGCGGGACGAACTGGGCGAATGGCCGACCTCGACCGAGAACCGCCGTCTGACCAATATCGTTTTCATGGGCATGGGCGAGCCGCTCTATAATCTGGATAATGTCGCCGAGGCGATCGACACGATCTCTGACGGGGATGGCATTGCCATCGGCCGCCGCCGCATCACGGTCTCGACCGCAGGCGTTGCGCCGAAGATTCCGGAACTGGGCGCGCGCACCAATGCGGCGCTGGCCATCTCACTGCACGCCACGAACAACGATTTGCGCAACGAGATCGTGCCGATCAACCGGAAATACGATCTGCAGACCCTGTTCGACGCGATCCGCGCCTATCCGGACCTTGGCAATTCCAAACGCGTAACGTTTGAATATGTCATGCTGAAAGGCGTCAACGACACGCTGGCCGAAGCACGAGACCTTGTCAGCCTGCTGAAAGGTGTGCCGGCTAAGATCAACCTGATCCCGTTCAACCCGTGGCCGGGCAGCCCGTATGAATGCTCCGACTGGGAAACGATCGAAGAATTTGCCGAAGTGCTGAACCGGGCCGGTTATGCGAGCCCCATCCGTACGCCGCGCGGCCGCGATATCTTCGCTGCCTGCGGCCAGCTACGTTCTGAAAGCGTCAAAAAATCCGCGGCAGAGAAGCGCCGCGAGGCCCTGGCCGCCGAAACCGGTCAGGCCGAAGGCCCGGCGGCCGAGTAAGGACGCGCCTAGCGCATCTTTGAGATCTTGAGCTTGTCGATCTTGGCGCGCTTCTGGATCGATTCCTCGCTGCGCGTCATGGCCTTGCTGATCGCCTTCAGGCTCATGCCCTTGGTCGCCAGCAGGTGCAGTTTCTGGATCTCGTCCGTGGTCCAGGCCTGGCGGTGGCGTTCGAACTTCTCGGCCATGGCGGCCTCCTTGTGGTAAAGCCCCATCCGGAAAGGCGGGACATTGCCTGCAGCCTAACCCAAACCGCCGGGGGCCTCGACCCTGCCACAGCGCAAAAGAAAGGGAGGCCTGCGCCTCCCTTCCCCATTATCATCCGGCGCTATGCCTGATCAGTCGTCGCTCAGCTTGCTGATGCGTTCCTGCGCTTCGGTCAGGATGTCGGCGACCGCCTTGCGCCGGTCCGCATCGTCCGGATCCGTACGAACGGCTTCCCGCACCGCATGGCGCAGCCGCCACATCGCGCCGCGCACATCCTGCGGGTCTTCCGGCCGGTCGCTGTCCAACAGGTCAGCCAGTCTCAGTTCGATCCGCGCCAGCGTTTCCGCCTCGGCCTCCAGCTCTGCTTTGCCTTCACCGCTCAGCCTGAAGGACCGGCGCGCCCCGTCTGCCTCGGCCTCGGCCCAGCCGAGATCCAGCAGCGCTTCCAGGGCCGGATAGATCACGCCGGGGCTCGGCACATAGGCGCCGCCCGTGCGGGCTTCGATCTCTCGGATAAGCTCATAGCCGTGGCGTGGTTCTTCCGAGATCAGTTTCAGGATGAGGAGACGCAGATCGCCATGATCCAGCGGACGGCGGCGGCCATAGCCCCGTCCCCTACCTTGTCCTCGTCCCTGTCCTCTGCCCTGGCCTCTTCCGGGGCCACCGCCCTGACCGCGGCCACGTCCGCCTCTTCCCTGGCGCATACCTCTACCTTCCCAGTCCATGCAGTCACCAAGGCAGACTTCGCCCTGATCGGCGAAAAAATACCTGCCGGCACCGCGTTCTGAATGTCTGTTTCGATATCTCATTTTCTGTCCTTTCGATATATCTGAATTCCATATAGTTTAGATATATCGAAATGACAAGTATCGATATATCGAAAAGATGTCGCACAGCTGACCGCAAGCTCTGGAAGGCCGGCAGGAGGATCGATAGGTTGCGGCCATGCGCACCTGGCCGATCCTTCTCCTGCTGCTCATGTTGCCTGCCTGCCGGGAGGAGACGGCGCAGGCGTGCGAGGCGATCCGGTTTGAGGACCAGCCCTTCACGGTCTGCCGGTTCGCGGCGGACGATCCGGGACTTGCCCTGTTCCGCACGCATCCCGACGGCGCGCCTTTTGCCGATTTCAACCGGCTGGCCGAAACGGTTGCGGCCGATGGCGGCGAGCTGGTCTTCGCCATGAATGCCGGCATGTATCATGACGACCGCCGGCCGGTCGGGCTCTATATCGAGAATGGCGACCAACAGGCTGGCCTGGTGACGCGCGCCGGGCCCGGCAATTTCGGCATGTTGCCCAACGGCGTGTTCTGGGTGGACGGTGGCGGCGCCGCCCATGTCACCGAGACGCTGGCCTATGAGGCCCTGGCGCCAGACGCGCGCTATGCCACCCAGTCCGGCCCGATGCTGGTGATCGATGGCGCGCTGCACCCGGCGTTCAATCCGGACGGCACCAGCCGTAAGCGCCGCAACGGAGTCGGCCTCAGCGCGGATGGCGACACGCTCTGGTTCGCGATCAGCGATGCGCCGGTGAACTTCGACACGTTCGCGCGCCTCTTCCGCGACCAGCTTGGCGCCGCAGACGCGCTCTATCTCGACGGGACCGTTTCGCGCCTCTACGCACCCGCCCTGAACCGCAACGATGGTGGCACGGATATGGGCCCGATCGTCGCCATCGTGCGCCCCCCTGCACGGAACCCGCGCTGATCGGAAAAAACCCTGCGACGTGTTGCACTGCAGCGCGGTTGGCAACTTGTGCAGGCGTCCCTTTGGGGATAGGGACTCGCCTCTTTCAAATCGGAGACAGAGCATGCCCGAGCCGGCGGTCGTCCTCTATGGACTCAAGAATTGCGACACCTGCCGCAAAGCAAAACGTGAACTTGAATCCGCCGGCAGCAAGGTAAAATTTGTCGACATCCGCGACGAGGCAGACCTTGCCGCGAAGCTGCCGGTCTGGCTGAAGGCGGTGCCCGACAAGCTGGTGAACAAGAGCTCTGCCACCTGGCGCAAGCTGACCAATGCCGAAAAGGCAAAGGCCGGCACCCATGGCGAAAAGGCCCTGCTGGCGAAGCATCCGACCCTGATCAAACGCCCGGTTATCGAAGCCGGCAGCGATGTCCATGTCGGCTGGGGCAAGGACGTGCAAAGCGCCCTGATCGGCTGACCGGCATGACCCTGACCATCCGCCAGGCCGATTATGCCGATCCCTCAGATGCCGCCGCGCTGACCGGCCTGCTGGACGTCTATGCGCGCGACCCGATGGGCGGGGGCAAGCCGCTGAGCGCGCACACGCAGGAACACCTTGCCGCAGAACTGGCGGCGCGGCCCACCGCAGTCTCCTTCCTCGCCTTTGACGACGGTGCGCCGGCCGGGTTGCTGAACGCGTTCGAAGGCTTCTCGACCTTTGCCTGCAAGCCGCTGCTGAACGTGCACGACATTGCCGTGCATCCGGACCATCGCGGCAAGGGTATCGGGAAGCTGCTGCTGGACGCGGCCGAAGCCGAAGCGCGCCGCCGCGGCTGCTGCAAGCTCACGCTCGAAGTCCTGTCCGGAAACACGCGCGCCAAGGGCGTTTACGAAGCCGCCGGCTACCGCGCCTATGAGCTGGACCCTGAAAAGGGCCACGCCCTGTTCCTGGAAAAGGCGCTTTAGCAGAAAGTCTTCCGTAAGCGGATTTCTTGTGCGCCATGCACTGCATGGCCGCTACTTCCAATGTGCCGATTCGGCCCTATCTCCTGAACAGTTGGGCAGCCGGCCCGCCCGCAAGGAGAGACATCATGAAAACCACAGGCAACACAATCCTCATCACGGGCGGCGGTTCCGGCATCGGCCGGGCGCTGGCCCGCGAATTCCACGCGCTCGGCAATACGGTCATCGTCGCAGGGCGCACCGCCAGTAGCCTTGAAGAAACGATCGAAGGCCGGGACGGCATGCATGCCCGCACGCTGGATGTCAGCGACGCGGCAGACATTTCCCGCTTCGCCAAGGCCCTGATTGCGGACTTTCCGGCCCTGAACGTGCTGTTCAACAATGCCGGCATCATGGTGAAAGAGGACCTGCTGGCGGACCCGGTGGACCTCACTGTCACCGAAGCGACCGTCACGACCAATATCCTCGGCCCGATCCGGCTGACCGCGGCCCTCCTCCCCCATCTGCGTGCCCAGCCTGTGGCGCGCGTGGTCAATGTCACCTCCGGCCTCGCCTATGTGCCACTCGCCCACGCCCCCGCCTATAGCGCTTCCAAGGCCGCGCTGCATGCCTGGACGCAATCGCTGCGCTATCAGCTGCGCGACACCAACGTGGAAGTCATCGAACTGGCCCCGCCGGGCGTGCAGACGGGCATCACCCCCGGCCAGGAAACGCGCGAAAGCTATATGCCGCTGGCAGACTTCACCGCCGAGACGATGGAAAGCTTCGGCATCGAAGACACGCCCGCCGAAGTCTGCGTCCAGCGCGCGAAAATGCTGCGCGCCGCCGAAGCCAGCGGCAATTTCGACCAGATCTTCAAGGGCCTGAACGACGCCTACGAAGGCTGACTTTCCGGCGCCCCCTTCCCCGGCTAGAGTGCGGGTGAAGGGGGCGTCATGAAACTCAAAGCCTACAACACATTCTGCGGCGGTCTTCCGCACACGACCAGCGTCATCCAGTGGGGCGAGGCAACGGTGTGGAAGATCGGCGGCAAAGTGTTCGCCATCGGCCGCGAGGAAGGCGGCGACATGGTCTGCTCGTTCAAGGTCTCGGAGATGAGCTTCGATATATTGAAGGAACAGCCCGGCTGCCGGGGCGCACCGCACCTTGCCTCACGCGGGATGAAATGGATCCAGCGCTACAGCGCGGACACGCTCTCCGACGATGATCTGAAAGCCTATCTCGAAGGCTCTTACCGGTTGGTGGCGGCAGGGCTGACAAAAAAGCTTCAGCGCGAGCTGGGCTTCCTCAAGGACGGCAAATAGGCGTCAGCGCCGGCGCCGTGGATTGAGGTAAAGATCCGACTCCTGATGATCCAGTTCGCGCACCGCGCGGCCGCGATTGACCATCTCAACCTCATGCGAAACATGCCGGCGCACTGCCCCGTTGAAGCGCAGCATGGTGCAGAACATCTGCAGCACCGATTCCAGCGCCGCATAGGAGTGCGAGGCATCGAGCTTCACGATCCAGCTGCCGCCCAGATTGATGATCCGGTGGTCCAGCGAACCGATCTTGCGGTTCTTGTCGTCATACAGCGTGTAATCCGCGCCAATGCCGATCACATTGCGACGCAGCCGGTAGAAGCGCGGGCCCCGCGAGGTTTCGATGAAGAAGGAGAATTTCTCCGGAAACAGCGGCCATTTCTGCGCCGACCGTTCCAGCTGGATCAGCTGTTTCGAGCGCGACAGGTTCAGCGAGAACGCCGATACCGGCACACCCCGCGCCCCGATGGACAGCTGCAGCGAGCGGCCCATCATCAGTTCCATCGTGCCGCGCCAATGCATGTTCTCCGAGAACAGCTTGATCACCAGGCGGCGCTTCATGTCCTTGCCGTCCTTCCACAATTCCTTGCGGTAGGCGACGATGCCGGAGCGTTTTCCGTCTTCCCGGATCTGGCCGATAATCTCCATATCCTTGGTGAACTGGTCGGACTCGGCCTCATGCTGCGTGTGCTTCATGATGCCGATTTCGGTGAGGTTCAGGTCTGTCAGCCACAGATCGACCTTGAAGCGCTGCCATTTGGTCGGCTTCGTATCGGTCTGCGGGGCGGCGGCAAGCGCTGCGTCAAAGGCCATGGGCGGATCTCCCGTCCGTGTGTTCCGTGTCTGCCACCAGACTTGAACCAATCGTGTCGACAGAAGGTTAATGGAACTGCGCTGGCTGTTAATCACGGCGCAGGTGCGCATACCGCCCCATCCATGCCACAAAGTCCCGGAAATTTTGGGGACACCATTTCGGGGACACGATGAAGACAAGACTGATCCGCGCATTCGCGCCCCTCGCCCTCGCCGCCCTCACAGCCGCCATGCCTGCATCCGCCCTTGCCGAAACGGCCCCTGCCTGCCCGGCCGATGCCGAACAGACGCTCTACGATATGGAAATGGCCATCCGTCAGGGTGCGCAAACGGATCCGGCGGCAATCCGGGACCTGGCAGACTGGGCCATCGAAACCTGCCCGGACCGGCCGGATGCGCAGGCCATCGCCTCCACCCTGTCCAGCGCGGCCATGGGGTCCGCCACAGACATGGACACGCTGGAGCGGGACATCACGCGGGCGCTGACCGCGATCACGCAGAACGATTATGCCTGGAACACGAAACAGAAGCCGAGCGTGCTGAAGCAGCCGGACGGCACCGAGAAGAACTATTTCGGCTACAACGCCGCCACCACATCGCTGCTCAAATATGCCCTGCCCTATATGATCCGGCTGGCCGAAGCGGGCCGCATTCATCCGGCGATTTCAGGCGCGGCCTATGAGGCCTGCCCCTATGCCGACCATGCAAATTTCCGCCTGCAGGAAGAGGCGAACTTGTGGGACCGCACGATCAAGACGAAATACGACCACCCGGGCTATGGCTGGGCGGAGAACCGCCTCCAGTCGCTCTATGCCGCCTGCCCCGCCCACAGACTGGAACTCGATTTCTACCTCGCCCGCCTCTACGGGCAGGAAGTCGAACGCCTCACCCGCTGGGAGCATGTCTATCTGGAGAACATCAATTTCGGGAATGGCGGCTGGATCTGGACCAATCCGGCCCTGCCACAAAAAACCTATGACGATGACTCACAAATGAAGGCGAAGAAGGCCGAACTGGACGCCATCGCCCGCCCGCTGGCCGAAAAGGCCCGGCCCCATATCGACGTGCTGATGCGCACGCCGGACGACCAGATCCGCATCTACAATGACCAGCTGGACAAGGTGGCGGACTGGGACAAGGCGATCAAACGCCTCGACAGCACGCCGGACTAAGCCCTGCCGCGTCTCGACACACGAGGATGTCCACCCCTACAGTCTCCACGAATCAGAGGGGGCATTGTGCCGATGCGCTTGCGCTACCAATTTCTCGGACTCTCGCTGGCCGCCATGCTTGTTATGCCACCGGCGTCTGCTGAAGAGGCCGCCCCGGTGGCCTGTCCGGACAATGCCGAAAAAGTGTTGATCCAGAATCTCGCGCCGCTTCAGAACGGGCAAACCGATGGGCTCAATCAGGCCTATGCAAATGCCAACGCGGTCCGCACGCGCTGTGCAGACAACAGCCTCGCGACGGGCTTGTCGGTCAACATTCTGGCCCAGATTGCGATCCTCCTCGGTCAGTCCGGGTCCACAGACGCCTCAAACGTCTGGCGGGAGGCCTATATTGCCGCCATCGAGCAGGACTCTACGCCTGCACATGCCGATCTCGCCCTCTCGTGGGAGAACGGCACCGGGATCACGCTGACCGATGCCGACATGCGCACGACGGTGGATGCGATAATGGAAACCAATATCGCCCCTGCCATCGCGGCTTTTGCCATGCAGCGCAGCAGTTTCGGATCGATCCTGACGAATGACCTGACTGTCTGCCCCTACCCATCCGCAAATCAGAGCCGCGCCGTACGCGAAGCAAAAGGCCTGGCCGACGGGGTCGTGCAAGACGCCTCCAGTTATTCAGAGCCAGGGCCAGTCCTGACACGGCTGGACAATCTGAGGAAAGCCTGCACGGCCCAGGCCCCCGCCCTGACAGAGCAGGCAGTCCGCGCCTATATCGAATTCGCCGATGCGCTGGATGATGATCTGACGGCCCCGCTGGCCAGCTGCATGGCCAATGACGCAATCGCCCGCATCGCCGAATACCGGGATATGGCGGGTGACGCCGCAGACGCGCCGACACGCGCCGTGCTCGCAAAGATGGCCACATGGGAAAAGCGGCTGAAGACCCATCATGTCATCGCCTGCAAACGCTGATCGCCGCGATATGACAAAAGTGTCGAATGGTACTGCTCAAAACGCCACACTGGACAGTGTGCAGGCTCTGCGGGGCCTCGCGGCTATGCTGGTCGTGATCTTTCATGTGACAGGGATACAGAAGAGTGAACTGATCTCCGGCCCGTGGGAGCGCGGCTATGCCGGGGTCGACATGTTCTTCGTCATCTCAGGCTTCATCCTGACCTATATCACGCACACCTATACGCGCAGCTTGCGGACCGCCGGGCGGTTCCTCTATGCGCGGGCAACCCGGGTCTATCCGCTCTGGTGGATCTTCGCCTCCATCCTGCCTATCTATTTCCTGATAACCTATGGCTCGGTCGCCGCGCCGGACCAGGCCATCCCGGCATCGGGGGAATGGACCTATCTGACCAAGTCCCTGCTGCTCTGGCCACAGAGTACCGAGCCTGTGCTCAACGTCGGCTGGACACTGATCCATGAGGTCTTCTTCTATCTCGTCTTCAGCCTTGCACTGCTCCTGCGGCGCCCGGCCCTGCCCTTCCTGCTGGTGGTCTGGGCTGGGCTGACGCTGGCGGGGTCCTGGCTGCTGCGGACGGGCGACCCTGTGCTGGACCTCGCGACGTCCCAGCTCACACTGGAATTCATCGCCGGAGCCTTTGTCGGGCTCTCCATCCGGCACCGGCTTATCTTTCTGCCGCGTACCCTGCTCCTGCTTGGCGTGGCTGGGCTCATTGCAGGGATGACCCTTCACACAGGCGAAGCCATGCAGGGTCAGCCGCTGATCAGCCGTGTGGCCGTTTTCACTCTGCCCTGCTGCGCCATCCTCTATGGCTGTGTGGTGCTGGAACAGGACCAGGGCCTGCCAGTGCCGGGATGGTGCGTCGCCCTCGGCAACTGGTCCTATGCACTCTACCTCGCCCACATCATTGTGATGGTCGGCGTCCTTCGGCTTTCCCGGATGGCCGAAGGGCTGCTGCCGCAGGAGCTGCGCCTTTACCTCATCGCGACAGAGCCCGGTCTATGGGGGAATCTTGTCTTCTCCCTGGCGGTGATCACCCTCAGCGTCATCACAGCCGCCCTTGTTCACCGCTATCTGGAAACCCCGCTGCTGACCCTCACACGGAAAATTATTCGCCGCCCGGTCCTTGCCAGCTGATACGACTGGCGTACATTCCCGATATCCGAGGGGTGTCCTGACCGGAATGAGCCGGCAGGGCTGAGACTTTACCCTTTGAACCTGATCCGGGGAATGCCGCCTACGCGCGGCGTGGCCGGCGCGAGGGACGGAGCGGATACCATGCAGCCGGTTGGCGACATCACCATTGCTTCTGCCTTTAATGGCCCGCCCGCTTCGGGCAATGGCGGCTATTCGGCTGGCGTGCTGTCGCGCCTGTTCGAGACGCCCCATACCGTGCGCATCTCTGCCCCGATCCCGCTGGACACAGCGCTGGCCGTGACCCGGCAGGACGACAAGCTGGTGGCCGCATCCGGCGGAACGCCCATCCTCACCGCGCGCCCCGGCGGCGTGACGCTGACCCCGCCGGCTGCGCCGTCCCTTGAGGCCGCACAGAAAGCCGGGGAGAACCCGACCTATTTCGGTGCAGGCGGCGTCTCGACCTGCTTCGTCTGTGGACGGAACCGGAAAGAAGGCGACGGCCTGCACATCCAATGCGGACGGCTGGGCGACAAACTGGAAGCGGCCGCCCTCTGGACGCCGCATGACAATTTCGATGACGGGCATGGCCATCTCCGCCCGGAATATGTCTGGGCCGCGCTGGACTGCCCCGGCGGCTTTGCCCTGCCCGAGATCGAAACGACTTATCTGCTGGGCGAGATGACGGCGGTCCTCCACCGGCCCGTGCCGATCGGCCAGCCGGTGATCGTCCATGCCTGGCATGAGTGGAGCAAAGGGCGGAAGCATTTCGCCGGAACCGCCCTGCACGCCGCAGACGGCACATTACTGGCGCAGGCCGACACGCTGTGGATCGAGCTGACGCCGGAACAGGCCGGGAGTATGGCGCCATGAAGACGGCCAACCTCCAGCTCCCCGCGCCCAGCGGCGATGTCGGCAAGGTGTTTGCCACCTATCCCGCCCCGGCACGCAAACTGCTGCTCGCGATCCGAAGTATGCTGTATGAAACGGCTGATAGCCTGCCGGCGGCGGGCCGCATCACCGAAACGCTGAAATGGGGCGAGCCCGCCTATCTGACGAGCGCCCCGAAAAGCGGTACGACGATCCGCCTCGCCTGGTCGCCCAAACGGCCGGACACGGCAGGCATCTTCGTCAATTGCCAGACGACGCTGCTGGACGATTGGCGCAGCCTTTACGGCGAGACGCTGGACCTTGTCGGCAATCGCCAGATCCGCCTGCCCCTCGGCAGCCCCCTTCCCGCAGACCCCATCCGCCATTGCCTCGCCATGGCGCTGACCTATCACCAGAGAAAGCCTGCACAATGAACAAGCCTTCCGACCAATCCGAATTCTCCACCCCGCAGGTCACCACCGGGCCGCTGCCCGCCAGCCGCAAGGTCTACACCCATCCCCTGCCAGACCTGGCCGTACCGCACCGCGAGATTGACCTGCACCCCTCCGCCAATGAGCCGCCAGTACCGGTCTATGACACATCCGGTCCGTATACAGACCCGTCGGTCACCATCGACATCGAAAAAGGCCTGGCCCGTACGCGGCGTGACTGGGTGCTGGAACGCGGCCATGTCGAGGAATATGAAGGCCGTGACGTGAAGCCGGAAGACAATGGCGGCGCATCCGGCAAACACCTCGCCCGCGAATTCCCGGTCAAGCACCGCCCCCTGCGCGGCACAGGCACCGGCCCGGTCACCCAGTATGAATATGCCAAAGCCGGCATCGTCACCAAGGAAATGATCTACGTCGCGACGCGCGAAAACCTCGGCCGCCGCGCCGCCGTCGAGGGTGCCGCCGAGCGGATCGAACAGGGCGAAAGCTTTGGCGCGCACATCCCCGAATATATCACGCCGGAATTCGTGCGCGACGAGATCGCCGCCGGGCGCGCCATCATCCCCTCCAACATCAACCATGCTGAGCTGGAACCGCAGATCATCGGCCGGAACTTCCTAGTGAAGATCAATGCCAATATCGGCAATTCCGCCGTTACCTCCTCCGTGGAAGAAGAGATCGACAAGATGGTGTGGGCCACCCGCTGGGGCGCCGACAATGTGATGGACCTTTCCACGGGCCGGAACATTCACAACACGCGCGAATGGATCATCCGCAACAGCCCGGTTCCGATCGGCACGGTGCCGATCTATCAGGCGCTGGAAAAGGTGAACGGCGTCGCCGAAGACCTCACCTGGGACGTCTTCCGCGACACGCTGATTGAACAGGCCGAACAGGGCGTCGACTATTTCACCATCCATGCCGGCGTGCGCCTCGCCTATATCCACCTGACGGCAGACCGCGTCTGCGGCATTGTCAGCCGCGGCGGCTCGATCATGGCGAAATGGATGCTGGCCCACCACACCGAAAGCTTCCTCTACACGCACTTTGAGGAAATCTGCGACATCATGCGGGCCTATGACGTCTCCTTCAGCCTCGGCGATGGCCTTCGCCCTGGCGCCATCGCAGACGCCAATGACGCGGCCCAGTTCGCGGAGCTGGAAACCCTCGGGGAACTGACGAAGATCGCCTGGGACAAGGGCTGTCAGGTGATGATCGAAGGGCCCGGCCATGTGCCGATGCACAAGATCAAGGTGAACATGGAGAAGCAGCTGCGCGAATGCGGCGAGGCCCCCTTCTATACGCTCGGCCCGCTCACCACGGATATTGCGCCGGGCTACGACCACATCACCTCCGGCATCGGCGCGGCGATGATCGGCTGGTATGGCACAGCCATGCTCTGCTATGTGACGCCCAAGGAGCATCTGGGCCTGCCGGACCGGGACGATGTGAAAGTCGGCGTCGTCACCTACCGCCTCGCCGCCCACGCGGCAGACCTCGCCAAGGGCCACCCCGCCGCGCAGGTGCGCGACGATGCGGTCTCACGCGCGCGCTTCGATTTCCGCTGGGAAGACCAGTTCAACCTCGCCCTCGACCCCGAAACCGCCCGCGACTTCCACGACCAGACCCTTCCCAAAGAAGCCCACAAGGTCGCCCACTTCTGCTCCATGTGCGGCCCCAAATTCTGCAGCATGAAGATCACCGCCGAAGTGCGGGAGTATGCAGCGGGGATGAGTGAGAACGAGCGGAACGACCTGGAAAAGCAGGCCGCCGAGGCACGCAAGGGGATGGAAGAAAAATCGCTTGAGTTTAAGGCTAAGGGCGGGGAGATTTATCTCTCGAAACCGGCGAAAAGCGCGAAGCGATTGATTAAATCGTAGAGTACATTGAGGCACGAAATGCACCATTGGAGCAGATGACGCACTTCGCTTTGCTCAACGACACTCTACGGATGGGCTCTTTGGGATACAGATAAATGCAATGGTCCAAGCTCAAGCAAAGACTGGAAGACCGCTTCGCCGATTGTCTGAAAGGGCGCTTGCATATCTATGAGACGCGCCAGCGAATGGGCCACCATCATCGATTAGGCGAAATCTGGGTCACGCTCGACAAGAAACGCATATACTCAACGTCAGACTTCAAAGCTTCGCAATTAATGCAGACTCACCTGAAATCTGGCGACACCTACGAGGACTCATTTGAGAAAGTCGCCGCTGAAGGCTTGGCCCCGGTGTCCCAATCAAACGAAATGCTGTTTGATAGTTTGAGTATGAGCATTGATGACATGTTGGCGTCTGAAGCAGTTCTGATCCGGGGATTGGCGATTTCGGACGCACGATGCGGAAGACGTCGTCTATTGGCTTTGAAAGAGCAGATCATAACCGAGCACGATTTTATCAAACTCGTTTTCGAACAAAGACTGTCAACGCCCAGCAACCCGTAAGGCGCCAATCCCCTCGACCCCGAAACCGCCCGCGACTTCCACGACCAGACCCTGCCGAAAGAAGCCCACAAGGTCGCCCACTTCTGCTCCATGTGCGGCCCCAAATTCTGCAACATGAAGATCACCGCCGAAGTGCGGGAATATGCAGCGGGGATGAGCGAGACCGAACGGAACGATTTGGAGAAACAGGCCGCCGAGGCGCGCAAAGGGATGGAAGAGAAGAGCCGCGAGTTTATGGACAAGGGCGGAGAGATTTATTTAAGCAAGAGCTAGACACAGACACAATTCCCCCTCAAGTTGACACACCGATTTCGAGGGTATTATGACTTTCTCTGAGCATTTCAGGCTGAATGCATCGCAAGGCGAACTAGACTTCGTTGATGTTGATCCCGCACATGACATGCGGCTCTTCGTAGATCCGTATGCAATACAGATAAATGCTTTGGATAAAGATGATCCGTTCTATGATTGCCTGCTCTCTTTTTTCTCCACATTATTAGACTGCTTGCGCCTCGAAGATAATGAGAGAGCCAAAGTTCTGGTGGGGCACCTAAGAGAACCAAAGGATACTTTTCTTGGATATTCGAAAGGGAAGCCAAAAGGTCATGGTGTTGGCAGCAAACAAGCAATGGCACTTATCGATGCGATCCGCAGAAGTGAGGCTTTCCGTACCGGACAACTAGAAGATTTTTCAGAAGCTGAACTATTCGTAGAAGGTGTTGGTCCCGACAAAATTTCTGATTTGTCGACAAATGTTTTGCGGGAACCTCTTATGGCCTACACGAAGAGCATTTGCGACATTTATGATATTCAGACACGGAAGGTTGCTATGCCTCCGTTCTGGGATGCAGAAGAAGAAATGTGGAAGTCCGGCTACGCGGATATGCCAATCATCAACAATGCACCCGTTTTGCTAGTTCCCAAATCATTGGTGCGCCAAAGGCTGTGTTTAGATAGTCAAGAATACTACAACTATTACTTGGATTACCTACAGGCAGAATTGGAACCTCGAGCCTCACTAGCATCGGCACTTCGTGGCAAGAGCGGCAGAGTCACTAAGGAAAGAGTCAAGGAACGCTACCCTTTTGACAAAACCCAACTTGCAAAATTCGCTCAGGAGCACCCAGCTCAGTTCGAAAATTTCAAGCAAATCATGCGAAGTGCTGATGGCATTGACGATAATTATATTGACCCAGATTTCGTGTATTCAGAAGCCACCTCTGCGCTAAGCGTACAGTTTCGAAGCCTTCCACCAGGGAGGAAACACGCTGATGAATATGAAAAACTTGTGCAGCGAGCCATGACTTTGTTGTTCTGGCCACACCTCACTTTTCCAAAGGCACAGCGCCCAGTCCATAAGGGTCGAAAACGTCTCGATATCGAGTTTTGGAATTATGCAAAGATTGGTTTTTGGAATGATATGAGTCGCGATCAAAATATTAGGGCCAGAACCGTTCCAGTTGAATGCAAAAATTATAGCGACGAGATCAGTAACGAGGAATTTGATCAGCTGAACGGCCGATTTTCAAAACAACGCGGGTTTATAGGTCTACTATTTTACCGAAAAGTACAAAACTTGCGGGCACTTCAAGAGCGGGCACAGTCTTTCGTCAAGGATGATAGAGGCTATCTAATTACGATCAACGATGAGGAGTTGCTCAATCTACTTCGAGTATCACGTGTTGAGAGAGATCAAGCCACAAACAATTTCCTAAATAGGAAATTTCGCGATCTCATCAGTTTCAACTAAATTTTCTCTATACTGTTCAACCTTAGCCCCTTAGCTCCCCGCTTGTTTCGAGGGTCTGATCCTTTCATAGCAACCCACCCTACCCCGCACATTGCCACGCCCCGCCACCAGCGCTAATCCCTCCCTCATGACAGACAGCCCTTCAACAGACTCCGCCCGCCTCGACGAGCTTGAAATGCGTGTGGTCCATCAGGACCAGACGATTGAGGATCTGAACGCGGCCATCACGGCGCAATGGAAGCTGATCGACCGGCTGGAGCGCCAGGTCGCGCGGCTGGGCGAACGGGTCGCCGAAACCGAACAGGCCGTGAGCGAAGCGGCCCCGGCGAACACGCCCCCGCCGCATTACTAGACCGGTCTGCCGGCGCCCGGAGCGCCTAGTCCACCGGGCCGTTATTCCAGCTGTCCCACTGCATCTTCCAGATGCCGTCTTCGAGCGTCCAGAGGATCACGGCCTTGCCGCCGCCCATGGCTGTGCCGTCCGGTGCGAACAGGGTGACATGGGTGCGCTCGGCGATATGGCCCTCGCCCACCGGCAGGGCCTCGACCGTCTGCAGGTCCACCGATCCGACCATTGTACGGGCCGCCGTCCAATAGGCGCCAATCGCCTCGGCGCCCACCTGGTCCGGCGCGTCGGGCGGCACGATGCGGCCATCCATCGTGTAGAGATCGGTGGCGAGCTCCATCGTCTCGCCCGCCGCAAACAACCGCTCGAAATCGTCATTGCGCACCTCGACGATGGCGCGGGCCTCTTCCGCCATCATCGCGGCCGGTGGCGACACTTCCGCTGCAGGCACGGTCGCCGCCCTTTCGTCGACCACAACACAGCCCGCCAGCGCCATGGCGGCAGCGCCCAATAGTCCCGTTTTCCAGATTGTCATGTTCTTGTTCTCCCTGATCCTTGGGGTCGACTGTCCGCGCGAAGCCGCGCCAAGTCAAATCTTTAAGCCTACCGGGCCGAACGGCGCCTCCCCGGGGACACGCCGCGCGTTCTCCCCCACCCCTCCCGTGTCATCCCGGAAAGCCCGCAGGGCTTATCCGGGACCTTCTTGCTGGTGTGCGCATTACAGGAACAAGGTCCCGGATAAACGCTTCGCGTTTTCCGGGATGACACGTTGAGGGAAATCTCAATTCGTCTGACAGGCACTGCCCCCATCTTTGACGGCATGCATCCTGACCTCCAACGCTACTTCAACCATGTCTGGCCACTGTTCTGGCCGTAGCTGGTGTGGAACCTGGTACGCGTCGCCCGCTGGCATACGCGCACCGGGCGGGATGCGCTGATGGCGGTCGATTGTTTTGGCAATATAAGGCTGGTCTGCCTGGCCGATGCCCCGCCGCCCGATGATCTCTATACATATGAAGCGCCGCGCATTCCGCGCTGGGAGCGTCCTGCCCTTGGCAGCGATGTGCCCGTGTGCGTGCGCGCGGGTCTGTCGAAGTCCGCTATAGTCCGGCATGATCCGGATAAGTCCGGCTTAGTCATCTGTCGTCATGGCATAGTCCGGTATGATCATGGCCTGCACGTGCGGGGTCCGCCGTAACACCATCCTCCCCTGCGCAGCGGGGGAGGTGCCGAGCGAAGCGAGGCGGGGGGGGCCTGTGGCGGCACGTCCGGAAATCCCCCCTCCGTCAGCCGGCTTCGCCGTCTGCCACCTCCCCCGCTGCGCAGGGGAGGATAAGGAAGAGACTCCCCCACCGGATGGCGCCCGCCACGCCGGCCGCATGTGCTGGAGCACACCCCCTGCCCCGCGCGCATGAACTTCCTGTCATGCTTAAATCTCCGTCATCTGAAGAGATACGCCTTGACCGCGGGCGCGGCACAGCGCGTCATTCCCCCATGGCGGGCGGTATCGTGATCGAAGAAGAACAGCGGATCCTGGGCAGCATCGAGGCCCATGGCTGGTATGCCGTGCACCGTTATGATCCGGAGCTTGTAGAGCCGAACTACACGTATTCGGTCGGCTTCTCACAGACCCTCGACGCACCGGAATTCATCGTTTTCGGCCTGCACCGGGATGTGATGTACGACATGCTGGCGGGCATTTACGACAAGATCAAAGCGGGCCGGAAGCTCGAAGACAATCAGGTCTGGAAAGGCCTGCACGAGGATTTCGACTGCGTGGCCCGCAAAGTCTCGCATGAAGATGCGTTCGAAAAATATGCCGTGCTGGCCGACTGGCTCTGGGCCCGCAATGGCCAGGGCGGACATCCGGCACTGGTCCAGATCGTCTGGCCGGGTCTGCTCGACGGGCTCTACCCCTGGGACCCGGGCTGCCGGGATGCGGTCAAAGAGGCCCAGCCGAAACTGTGGCGCTAGATCAGGCGTTCAGGCGGGCCATCAATTCCTGCCGGAGCAAGACGCGGCGGCGGCGGAGCTGGGCGAAATAAGCCGGGCAGGCCTCTTCGATGCCGGTTTCGATGTCCTCGATCTCGGCCAGCAGAGCGCCATATTCACGGGCAAGACAAAGGAATGTCCGATCCGCACATTCCAGTTCCAGCACCCGGTCAAAAGCGTCGGGGCACTCCACGGCAATTGCGAGCGGCAAATAGGTCATCGGACTCATCCTTCCCGGCCGGGCCGGGGCCCGCGTTTGCAACTCCCACCCTGTCTTAGACAGATGGAGGCCAACCAGGCAATTCGGGATTATACGTAGTCTCCGGCAAGGATGGTCCGATGAAACCTGCAGTATCTGTTACGATTTTAGAATTTCGTAGATTTCGTCTTTCAGGGCCAGGCGCTGCTTGCGCAGCTCGGTCTGATGCTCGTCGCTGGCCGGTTCGACATCGGTTTCAATACGGTGAATCCGGCGGTTCAGCTCATGATATTCGTCAGCCAGCTTTGCAAAGTGCGCATCGCTGGTCTTCAGCGCGTGGATCTTGTCGGCAAGATCCGGGAATTCTTCGGTCAGTTCGTGGGGCGTGTGCGACATAGGTGTCCTCCGGTTGAGTGCAGTCTCTTACTGGCATGTCATATCGGCCGGAGGAATTGCCAATTGCAGAATCTACCTAGTCGCTGTGTCTATGGGCCGGCGGCCAGGTCTTCCGGCAGGCAGGCGCCGACGAGACGCCCTCTTATGGTCACCCGCTGGGTCGCGACCGGGCCGGGACTGCGCAGGGAAAACCGCTGCAGGAACTCCGTCGGCCGCGTCGGATCCACGGAGAGGGTTCCGGCACCGCTCATCAGCCCTTCCGGAAAGACGCAGAGCACGTCAAATGCCTCGCCATAGGGATCTGCCCGCACATCCGACACATGGCAGCGCGGGTCGATAAACGTGTCCGGGCGGATCCGGCGCGCGTCCTCCCCTTCCAGGCAGGCCGCACCGCCAAAGGGGTCTGTCCAGGTCTCCAGCAGCGTTCCCGTCCCCGGATCCTGCAGGCTGGTCTCGATTTCGGTGGTGACGGCATAGAGACCGGAATCAAGCGGCACGATCCCTTCTGCGGCCGCGGCCAGGGGCGGTGCAGAGGCAAAAAATAGGCTCAGGAACAGTCCGGATCGCGTCATTGGGGTATCATATTGCAGGAATCGCACCGCTGAAGGCCAGAAGTCACTTATTTTTGCGCGCCAATTTGACACTTACGTCAACGTCAAACTTGCGAAAGCTTTTCAGTGCCTGTAGGCAACGCCCAGCTATTTAAGTCCAATCTCTCGAAACGTGTGGAGCGCAGCTCATGAAGGTCCTCGTGCCCGTCAAACGCGTGATCGATTACAACGTGAAAGTCCGCGTCAAGCCGGACAAGACCGGGGTCGATCTCGCCAATGTCAAAATGTCGATGAACCCGTTCGACGAAATCTCCGTCGAAGAGGCTGTCCGCCTGAAAGAAGCCGGCACCGCCACGGAAGTCGTCATTGTTTCCATCGGTCCGCAACAGGCGCAGGAAACCATCCGGACGGCCCTCGCCATGGGCGGTGACCGCGGCATCCTGATCAAGACCGATGAAACGGTTGAGCCGCTCGGCGTTGCCAAGCTGCTGGCCAAAGTGGTCGAGGAAGAAAAGCCGGACCTCGTGGTCGTCGGCAAGCAGGCCATCGACGACGACTCCAACCAGACCGGCCAGATGCTGGCCGCGCTGCTGGACTGGCCGCAAGGCACCTTCGCCTACAAGCTGGAGAAGGATGGCGATGCGCTGACCGTGACCCGCGAAGTCGACGGCGGCCTTCAGACCGTGAAACTGGCCCTGCCGGCCGTTGTCACGGTTGACCTGCGCCTCAACGAGCCGCGCTACGCTTCCCTGCCGAACATCATGAAGGCCAAGAAGAAGACGATCGACGAGAAAGCCCCGGCTGACTACGGCGTCGACATCTCTCCGCGCCTCACCGTCGTTCAGGTCACCGAACCGCCGGTGCGCCAGGCAGGCGAAAAGGTCGAGGATGTCGCCACCCTCGTGTCGAAACTGAAAACCGCAGGAGTCATCTGATATGGCCGTGCTCGTTATTGCAGAACATCATCATGGCGGCCTGTCGGACGCGACCCACAAGGTCGTGACCGCTGCTGCCAAGTTCGGGGGCGACGTTGACCTGCTGGTCGCCGGTGAGAACGCCGCTGCCGTGGCTCCGGAAGCCGCCAAGGTCTCCGGTGTCCGCAAGGTGCTCCAGGCTGAAGGCGAAACGCTGCGCAAGCAGACGGCCGAAGCCATGGAAGCCCTCGTTGTGCCGCTGATGGCGAATTATGACGCCGTCTTCATCGCTGCGACCACCACGGGCAAGAACATCGCCCCGCGCATCGCTGCCAAACTCGACGTGATGCAGATCTCCGAGATCACCGCGGTGATCGATGCCGAAACCTTCGAGCGCCCGATCTATGCTGGCAACGCCATCATGACCGTCAAATCTTCCGACGCCAAGAAAGTCATCACCGTGCGCGGCACGTCTTTCGACGCAGCCGGCAATGACGGCTCGGCTTCGGTCGAAACGGTCGATGCCCCGGCAGGCCCGTTCAAGTCGGAATTCGTGTCGGAAGAAATGGTCAAGTCGGACCGCCCGGAACTCGCCGGCGCCAAGCGCGTCGTCTCCGGCGGCCGTGCCCTTGGCTCTGCCGAGAAGTTCCAGGAACTCATGTTCCCGCTGGCCGACAAGCTCGGCGCCGCTGTCGGTGCCTCGCGCGCAGCTGTGGACGCCGGCTACGCGCCGAACGACTATCAGGTCGGCCAGACCGGCAAGATCGTTGCCCCGGAACTCTATATTGCCATCGGCATCTCCGGCGCCATCCAGCACCTTGCAGGCATGAAGGACTCCAAAGTCATCGTCGCCATCAACAAGGATGAGGAAGCACCGATCTTCCAGGTCGCCGATTATGGCCTGGTCGCGGACCTGTTCGTCGCCGTTCCGGAACTGACCGGCGCGCTCTAGGCGAACCGCACACCCCAATGACGCGAAAAGCCCGGCTCGTGCCGGGCTTTTTGTTGTTCTGAAACAACAGACCGGCCCCAATCAGCCGATGTCCCCTGCCCTGACCTGATGTGTTCACTTGATCTTTGACGCACCGCACAAACAGGTTATGTCACAAGGCTTGCAACGAGATTCAGGGCACAACCGTATGACGAACCTTCAGACGATCGGCGTGATTGGCGCAGGCCAGATGGGCAACGGAATCGCGCATGTCAGCGCCCTTGCCGGCTATGACGTCGTGATGACGGATATCTCTGAAGACGCTCTCAAACACGGCATGGACTCCATCGAGAAGAACATGGCGCGCCAAGTCTCGCGCGAACAGTTCAGCATGGACGAGATGAAGACGGCAATGGCCCGCATCTCCACCTCCACCTCGATCAAGGCGCACGAGAATGATGACCTCGTGATCGAAGCGGCGACCGAGAAGCGCGAAGTCAAAGAGCAGATCTTCAAATCGATCTGCGAAATCGTGCCGGCCCGAACCTATCTCGCCACCAACACGTCTTCCATTTCGATCACCCGGCTCGCCTCCACCACGGACCGGCCGGAAATGTTCATCGGCATGCACTTCATGAACCCGGTGCCGCTGATGAAGCTGATGGAAGTGATCCGCGGGCTGGCGACCAGCCAGGAAACCTATGAAACAGCCATCGGCTTTGCCAACCGGCTGGAAAAGACCACGACGAATGCCGAGGACTATCCGGCCTTCATCGTGAACCGCATCCTCGTACCGATGATCAACGAAGCCGTTTATGCCCTTTATGAAGGTGTCGGCACGGTGGAAAGCATCGATACGGCCATGCGGCTCGGCGCCAACCACCCGATGGGTCCGCTGACGCTGGCAGACTTCATCGGCCTCGATACCTGCCTGTCGATCATGCAGGTGCTGCACGATGGCCTGGCCGATACGAAGTACCGCCCCTGCCCCCTGCTTGTGAAATATGTCGAAGCCGGCTGGGTTGGCCGCAAGGTCGGCAAGGGCTTCTACGACTATTCCGGCGATACCCCGGTCCCGACCCGCTGATTATCTGATCCCAGACGCCAGCTGTGAGAACAGGCCGCCCTTGTGGGACGTTCTGCCGCTGTCATTTGCAAATGAATTGCATTTACACACCCTGCTCATTCCCGTAATTGCAACTCACTCTCAGTCTCAAAGGGGTCTATTATGCGGAAATTTGGAAGCGTGCTGGCAGCAGCCATGCTGACGGCAGGGGTCGCCTATGCTCAGGACGTCAACGGGGAAGACGCCGACGAGCAGCGCCTGGAAACCGTTACGGTCACCGGGAAATTGTCGGACTTCGGTGCGACGAAAACCACAACGCCGATTCTCGAAACGGCCCGGTCGATCTCGATCGAGACGGAAGAGCAGTTCCGGGACAAGGGCGCGCTGACGCTCGCCGCCTCATTCGATTACGCCTCCGGCGTCGATGCCGGCACCTATGGCCCGGCCACGCGCGGTGACTTTGCCAGCATCCGGGGCTTTGACGCCGCCGAATACCGCGACGGCCAGCAGGTCCTCTTCGGTTACTACAATAATACGCGTACAGACATTTACATGCTGGAACAGGTGGAAATCCTGAAAGGCCCCGCCTCCGTTCTCTATGGCAAGGGCACGCCGGGCGGCATCGTCAATGCCGTGTCCAAGCTGGCCGGGCCTGACAAGCCGAACGAGGTTGTCTTCGACATTGGCACAAATGAGCGCTATCAGGCTGCCGGAGATTTCAATCTCCAGCTCTCCCAGAATGTCTATGCCCGCCTCGTCGGCGTCTATCGCGACAGCGGCACGCAGGTCGACCGCGTCGATGACGATGCCGTCATTCTGATGCCGTCGATCAGCTATGATAATGGCACCACGCGCCTGACCGCCATGGCTGAATATTCTGACCGCGACAGCGACACGTCTTCGCAATTCCTTCCCATCACGGGCACGGGGTGTGTCAGCGGTCAGGTCACCATCACGCCGGCCATTGTCTGCGCCAATGCCACTGGCGAGGAAATCGATCCGTCGACCTATCATGGTGAACCGGGCTTCAATCGCTACGACACGGACTCCATTCTCGTCAGCCTTCTCGGCTCGCACGAGTTCAGCCCGAATTTCTCAATCGACGGTATCTTCCGCTACAAGGATGGCGAAGCGGATTATCGGCAGGCCTATATCGACTTCCTCGGCGCAGGCACGCCTCGTATCGATGCAAATGGCAATGGCACACGCACCTTCTACCGAAGCGATGCGTCCTCCGAACAGGCAGCGCTGGATGTCCGGGCCCGCTACACGTTCTCCACCGGCGCATTGGATCATGAAGTCTTTGTCGGCGCGGCCTACCAGGATGTGACCACCAGCAGCCGTTACATTTATGCCGGCGGCATCGGCTCGTTCAATGCCTACCACCCGATCTATACGGGCTATCCAGCAGCCCTCGACGACGCGTCCAATTTCTACGATCCGGGCGATACGCAGACGGAAGACTATGGCGTCTATATCAACGACCAGATCTCCCTCGACGCCTGGAAGTTCAATATCGGTGTCCGCTATGATGACACCGAAACGAAGACGGCGACCACCACGCAGACGGACGATGCCACCTCGTTCAGCGTCGGCGCGCTCTATGCGTTCGACAATGGCGTCTCCCCTTATGTCAGCTACGCCGAATCCTTCGAACCGGTGATCGGTCTCGACGGTTTCACCAGCCAGCCGCTGAAGCCGCGCGAAGGCGAGCAGTGGGAAGCCGGCATCAAGTACCAGCCGCCTGGCACCCGCACCTATATCACGGCCGCCTATTTCGAAATCGAGGAAACCAACCTGCCGAACCCGGCCTCGATCATCGGACAGCCGGACAGCCAGCAGGAAGGCACCGGCACATCCAAAGGCGTTGAGTTTGAAGCCCTGACAACGATCGGTGACTGGTATCTCGAAGGCAATCTCAGCCTGCTCGATACCGAATCGCCGAATGGCATCCCGTTCGATTCCATTGCGGAAGACCAGGCCTCCGCCTGGGTTCAGTATCAACCGGAAACCGGCCCGCTCTCGAATTTCAAGGCCGGCCTCGGCATCCGTTATCTCGGAGACAATGAGAGCAATGGCCTCGGCCTTGTCGGCCCGGTCCGCGTCGTGACGGATGGCGTCGTCCTCGGCGACCTGCTGATCGGCTACGAAACGGAAAACTGGGACCTGACGCTCAACGCCCGCAACATCACCGACGAGGAATATTACGGCACCTGCCTCGCCCGCGGGGACTGTTTCCCGGGCGAACAGCGCAGCGTTGTGGCCCGCATCGCCCGGCGCTTCTGATCCATGGAAGTGGGCATGCTTCTCCGGAGCGTTGCCTGCGTCCTGGCGGTCTGTGGCATCTGGTTGCTGCAGGCCGCCTGGCGCAGCTGGGCCGGAAACGGGCGGCACCTGGCCTTCGGCTGGGCCGCCCTTTTCCTGTCTGTCATCCTGTGGGCAACCACAAGTCATCCGGACAAGGGATCGGCGCTCGGTATCGTCGCGATCATGCTCGCAGCACTGGGCGCGCTTGCCTGGCTCTATGTGCAGGCTGAGCCGAGGCCTGCCCGCGACCCGGCCGAACGGCAGGCCCAAGCAGAGCGGACCGGACTGCCTGAAATCCTGAAACGCGTGGCCGCCGGCATCCTGATCGGCCCGCTCGCAGGCCTTGCCTCGCTGGCCATGGCGACGGCAGGGTTCGCCGCGCTGCAGAAGGCAGGTCTCGAACACACAGCCAATCTTGTGATCGCGATGTTCGCCTTTCCCCTGCTCTGGTCAGCCCTCGCGGTTATCGCCGGAGCCAACAGTCGCCTCTGGCGCAAGAGCGCCATCGTGATCGGCGCGGGCCTTGCCCCGCTCGCCTATCTCGGATTGGCCGCACAAGGATAAAGTGATGGCAAGAACGCTCTGGCCCAGATCCTCCTCCGTCCGTGTCGCCCGGTCTCTGGCCGCGCACTCGGTGCTGGGGCTCGCCCTTGGCGGGCTCATCTACATCCTGGCGGTGACGGGCACACTGTCGGTCTTCAACCGGGAATTCCAGAGATGGGAACAACCGGCCGCGCCGGAGATGATCGTCATTTCCCCGCAAGCGGCGGAGAAAGCCGCAACGGCCGTCTTCGAAAGCGAAGACCCGAAAACAACGCACCTCTATGTCAACTTCCCCCGGCCGGACCTGCCCCGCACGGTCATCACAACCGATACGCAGGCCTTTTTTGCCACAGCAGAGGGCGACCTTGCCGGGCGAGAACATTTTCCGTGGACGCAGTTCCTGCTGGACCTGCACTATTATCTCCACCTGCCCCACATTCTTGGCCTGACCGTGGTTGGCGCGCTCGGCGCATTCCTGGTCGCACTGTCCATTTCCGGCCTGCTGGCGCATCCACGCATATTCCGGGACGCTTTCACTTTCCGCCGCAATTCCGGCCGGACCGGCCTCGCGGACCTGCACAACCGCCTGAGCGTATGGACAGCGCCTTTCCATGTCTCGAATGCGCTGACCGGTGCGATCCTCGGCCTTGCCAGCGTCCTGGCCTTTGCCATCGCCGCGGCAAGTTTCGGCGGTGACACGACGAAAGTCTTCAGTCCTGTCTTCGGTGAGGACCCGCCTCTCAATGAGTCCCCGGCTGGTCTGGCAGAGATCGCCGCCCCCATCACCCACATGTACACAGAGCATCCGGATCTTCAGCCGACCTTTTTCATCCTGCACGACCCGGGAACGGCGGGGCAGCACGTATCCGTCATTGCCGAACACCCCAATCGCCTGATCTTCGGCGACTATTACAATTTCGATGCGAGTGGAGCCTTTCTCGGCAATACCGGCCTGTCCGACGGAACCGCTGGCCAGCAGGTCGCCGGCTCTGTCTACAATGTGCATTTCGGCAACTGGGGCGGCCTGCCCATCAAGATCGCCTATTTCCTGTTCGGCCTGTCGCTCTGCACCATCATCGCCAGCGGACTGAATATCTATTTCGTCCGCAGGCGAGCGCAGGGCCGCCCGGCGCCGCGGCTTGAAGCGGGCTGGGCGGGCATCGTCTGGGGTACACCGGCAGCGCTCGCCCTCACCCTGCTGGCATCGGTCAGCGGCCTCGCCGAAGGGCCGGCGCTGGTGGCAACTTTCTGGTTGCCTTTGGTGGCGATCGTCACGGCCTGCCTTTTGATCGCGGACGCAGCCCGGTGTACCCGCAGTCTGCGTCTGGCAGGCGCAGCCCTGCTGGCGACAGGCATCCTGCTGCATACAGGCCTGAACGCCGGCAGTCTTGATCAAGCGAACCTGATCCCCGTCTCGATTTGCGCACTTTTCGTTGCGGCGCTCCTGGCCGCAAGCGCGCTGAGGTCAGGACTACGGCAGCAAAGCATGCGCGAAACTCCGGCGGAGTAATCTGTTTCCAGTCGCGGCAAGTATGGCGATCCCGGCGCGATTCGAACGCGCGACCTACAGATTAGGAATCTGTTGCTCTATCCTGCTGAGCTACGGGACCGTCGGGAGGGACGTATAAGCCAATTGGCGCGGGGGTTGAACCCGGTTTGAAGGACTGGCGGCAGCTGAAGGGCATGCTAGGACATTCCGGATATGCAACGGTTTTTCCTCTTCCTCTGGCTCGCCCTCCTGGCAGCGTGCGCCAAACCACACCCGCTGGACGCTCTGGAGCCGGGGGAACATGGCCGCGTGGTCCGCATTATCGACGGCGACGCGCTGGTGCTGGACACCGGCCAGAGCGTGCGCCTCGCCAGTATCGAAGCCCCTGCCCGGCCCTATAAGGAGCGCGCCGGAGAGCCTTTCCAGGAAGAGGCCCGGCGCATGCTGGAGGACATGGCCCTCGGCCGGGAGGTCCAGCTCTTCTATGGCGGCCTGACCCGGGACCGGTATGACCGCGCCCTCGCCCAGGTGCGGACGACCGATGCCCTCGGGCCGGATCTCTGGCTGAATGCCGAAATGCTCCGCCGCGGCGGCGCGCGTCTGCGAATCTATCCGGACACGGCTGGCGGCAGCGAGACTTTCCCGGCGCTGGAAGCCGAAGCCCGTGACGACCGGCGCGGCCTCTGGGCGAAACAAGCCTATCGCATAGCGGCGGCGGAAGCGCTGCCGGAGGATTTCGAACGCTTCCAGCTTGTGCGCGGGACGATCAGCGGCATGGAAGGCGTGGAGGCCTATGGCACCAGCTGCGCGCTTCACCTGCAGGGCAGCGCGCTCCGGCTGGAAATCGCCAACCAGGCCGCCGCCTATTGCCAGTTGCCCGAGGGCACGGCGGTGCTGGCGCGGGGCTATGTCCGCGAGGGGCGGATGGAGGTGAACCACACGCTGAACCTCCAGCTGCTTCCGCCGCCCTCACCCCCGGCGCCTGCTTGACCCGGCCTCCGCCGCAGGACTAGGGTGGCCGGAACAATACCGGAACATGAAATCCATGGCCGACGGCGCCGACACGACAGAAGACCTTGCCCGCGCGGCCGCCATTGCGCGCGGGACGCTGCGCCTGCTCGCGGATCTCGGCCTGTGCGGCATCCAGGAAATGACCCTCGCCAACAATCGCCGGGCCGACATTGCCGCCATCGGCCCAGGCGGCGAGGTCTGGATGGTGGAGGTCAAATCCGGCGTGCCGGACTTCCGGTCTGACGCCAAATGGCCGGAATACATTCCTTTCTGCGACCGGTTCTGGTTCGCCGTCGATCATGACTTTCCGCAGGATCTGATCCCTGAAGAGGCCGGCCTGATCGTCGCCGATGCCTTTGGCGCGGCGGTCATCCGGGAGGCTCCGACGGAGAAGCTCTCCCCTGCCCGGCGCAAGGCGGTGACGCTGCGCCTGGCCCGCCTGGCTGCGATGCGTCTTTCTGCAGCGGCGGATGCAGGCTGGACGGCGAGCGAAGCAGCGCTTACTTCCAGCGGCTTATGAGCCACGCTTATCCCCTTGGAAAATCCCTCGACGCCGCCTTGTCCAAGGTGGCCCCGGCTGCGCGCACGCTGGCCGAAGCCGAAGCGCTTGCCAAAACGCTGGATGGCGAGCTGAAGGTCGCCGAACTGGCGACCGACTGGCTGACCGTCTCTGAGGAAGCGGCAGATGCCATGTTCGCGCCCTCCGATGCGCTCGCCCATGGCCACCTTCAGCGCTATGAGGACGACAAGGGTCGGCCCGTGGTCGCGGTCACCTGGTGGAAACTGGCCGCGCCGGGCGAGGCAGTGGAAAAGCCCGCCAAGCCTGCCCCGAAGGCCAAAGCACCCGCCGCCGAACCAGCTGACCATACTGACGATCTCTATTTCCGCCGCGGCCGCACCAAGCCGTCGCGCCGACGCTATGTCGACCCGCGCCAGCTGGACCTGTTCCGCCAGTCCCGCAAAGAGGACGAGGCCTAGGCCTCGACCAGGCTCATATTGCCCTTGCCGGTGAGCTGGCGCAGGACGAGGTAGAGCAACAGGCCGACCGGTCCGAACATCAGCGTGAAGAACAGGCAGGGCAGCAGCATCCAGTGCGCCACGCCCCGGCGCCGGGCATCCCGCGCTTCCCACGCCCCGACAAACAGGTCGAAGACGAGATAATGCGACCAGCCAACAAGAATACCGAGCGGATGGGAGAAGAGCTGCGACACGCCCGCCGCTGAGCCGAAACCGCCGCCGTCGGCGCCCATGCCGAAGAACAGGGTCATCGACAGGGTCACGATATAGAACACGCCAAGCGCCAGCGGATAGACGCCCGAATGCACGACAAGGCGCGTCACCGCGGCCCCCGGCGCTAGCGCCAGCAGCAGCCAGGCCGGCATCACGCTCAGATTGATGATCGTATAGACCGTTTCGTAACTCATGATTTCCTCCCTTTTGTGGGAACTCTGCGCCGGGATGCACGGCGCGGCAAGGCTCGTCCCAGCACGTGCGGCCGGAGTGGCGGGTGCCATCCGGTGGGGGAGGTGAATTGCACGTCTGTTTCCGCAGATGCCTGCGCAGGCAGGCATCCATGGACCAGGCATTTCCTCATACGCAGCGGGAAAGACCTGTCCATGGACCCCTGCCTTCGCAGGGGTCGTCGGAAAGTGGGGCGGTTCAGGGCGGACCCCGCACGTGCAGCCCATGATCATACCGGACTACGCCATGACCAGGCATGACTATACCGGACTTATCCGGATCATGACGGACCACGTCATGACCAGGCATGATCATGCCGGACTTGCCGCGCACGCACACGGGCACATCGCTGCCAAGGGCAGGCCGTTCCCAGCGCGGAATGCGCGGTGCTTCATATGTATAGAGATCATCGGGCGGCGGGGCATCGGCGAGACAAACGAGCCGGATGTTGCCGAAGCAATCGACCGCCATCAGCGCATCCCGCCCGGTGCGCGTGTGCCAGCGGGCGACGCGCACCAGGTTCCATACCAGCCATGGCCAGAAGAGCGGCCAGACATGGGTAAAGTAGCGTTGAAGGTCAGGATGCATGCCCAAAAGATGGGGCGGCAAGCTATCAGACGAATTCAGATCGCCCCCCAACCTGTCATCCCGGAAAGCCCGCAGGGCTTATCCGGGACCCTGTTCCTGTAATGCGCGTACCAGCAAGAAGGTCCCGGATATTTGCTCCGCAATTCCGGGATGACGCGTTACGGGTGTGGGAAAGAAGGCTACTTCTCCCCCACCCGGCACACTCAGGCCATTTCAGGCACAGGGCCGGTATAGACCGAGCGGGGGCGGACGAGACGGCCTTCGGCGATCTGTTCCCGGGCATGCGCCGTCCAGCCGAGGATGCGGCCACAGGCGAAGGTGGCAGTGAAGGCTTCGCGTGGGATAGCCAATGCTTCCAGCAGGAGCGCGGTGGAAAATTCCACATTCGTCTCCAGTGTCCGGTTCGGATATTTCTTTGCCAGCCGTCCGAGAACGGTCTTTTCGATATGGTCGGCAAAGGCGATGCGGCCCGACGTGCCCGGCAGACGCGCCACAGCGGCCTTCAGCGCATCGGCGCGGGGATCGCGCACGCGGTAGACCCGGTGGCCGAAACCCATCAGGCGTTCGCCGCGTGAGAGTGCCGCATCGATCCAGGCTTCTGCATTTTCCGGCACGCCGATCTCGTCCAGCATGTCGAGCACGGGGCCCGGCGCCCCGCCATGCAGCGGGCCTTTCAGGGCTGAAATGCCGCCCATCGCCGCCGAGACGAGCCCCGCCCGTGTAGACGCGACAACGCGCGCGGCAAAGGTCGACGCGTTGAGGCCATGATCGCAGACGGTGACGAGATAGGCATCCAGCGCCCGGGCCTCCGCCTCCCCCGGCACTTTGCCAGTGATCATTTTCAGAAAGTCTGCCGACTGGGACAGATCCGCATCCGGTGCAATCGGGGCCTGTCCGCGTTCCCGGCGCACCGCCGCCGCAGTGAAGACCGGCCCGGCAGCCGCCAGACGGATCGCGGAGTCCAGGCCTTCATCGTCTTCGAGCAGCGACCAGCCGGTGCGCAGGAAACGGATGATATCGAGCCCGTCCGGGATCTTTGCAACCAGATCGAACGCCTCCGCCCGCGCCGCGCCGAGGCGGGCGCCCAGCGCCTGCGCATCCGGCAGGTCATCAAAGAAGCCCTGCCACAGCAGATGCGCGGCATCTTCATAGGCCATTGAGGCGGCAAGCAGCTGTACCGGCCAGCCGCGAATGACCAGGCGTCCATTCTGCCCATCGACATCCGAGAGGATTGTTTCAGCGGCAACGACGTTTTCCAGTCCGGAATCCATGAGCGATCTCCTTGAATAAATCTGGGCTTCATGTCGCGCCGGGGCTGGTGTTCGTCAATCTTGATCAATATAATCAATATATGAGCTGGATTGGACGAGACGACGCACTCGAAGCGCTGGGCGTGAAGCCGCAGACGCTCTACGCCTATGTCAGCCGGGGGATGATCGCCTCCCGGCCGGACGAACATGACCCGCGCGCGAGCGTCTATTCCGCTGCAGATATTGCAGGTCTGGTCAAACGCCGCCGTAGCGGACGCGGCCGGCAGGCCATCGCCAGTGCCGCCATTTCCTGGGGCGACCCGGTGATGGAAACCGCGATCACCACGGTGCGCGACGGCAAGCTGATCTATCGCGGCAAGGATGCCGTGCGCCTCGCGGCAGACGCCACGCTGGAAGAAGCCGCTGCATTTTTATGGCAGGCCGATACCCCTCCCCCCAGCCGGACCGCCACCGGAAAGACGGCATCTGGAGATACCGGGAAGGCAAGATTGCTGGCTTATCTGGCGGACAGGGCTGCCCATGATCCGCCCAGCTTCGGACGCGGCAGTTCGGCGCTTTCGGAGGACGGCGCGCAATTGCTGGCAGGCGTCTGCATGGCCGTGACAGGCACCGGCGGACGCGGCTTCTATCACCAGCGGCTGGGCCGGCACTGGGGCCTCTCGCCCGGCGGGACGGATCTGCTGCGCCGTGCGCTGGTTCTTGTCGCAGACCATGAGCTAAACCCGTCGACCTTTGCCGCGCGGGTGGCCGCCTCCACCGGGGCGCCGCTGGCCGCGTGTGCGCTGGCGGGCTGTGCCACGCTGACCGGCCCGCTGCACGGCGAGGCCTCGGCCCGGGCGCTCGCCTATCTCAAACGGGCGATGGAGGATGGGCCGAAGGCGGCGCTGTCAGGCCTGGCCGCAAGGGGCGAACATATTCCGGCGGTCGGCCACGCGCTCTATCCGGCGGGGGATCCGCGAGCCGCGGCGCTGATCCGGTGGATGAAACCTGCCCCGCCCCTGAAGCGCGCCATCAAGGCCGCGGAAGCTGCGAGCGGCGAAGCGGCAAATGTGGATATGGCGCTCGCGGCGCTGTCGGTGCATCTCTCCCTGCCGGAGGATGCGCCCTTCCTGATCTTTGCCAGCGGGCGCATGGCCGGCTGGATCGCGCATGCGATCGAGCAGCAGGCAAGCGGCCGGCTCATTCGTCCGAGGGCGAATTATACCGGCCGTTGAGGCGCGTCCGCCGCTGCAATGCGGCGCGTTGCTTCCTCAAGGGCCGTTTTGCGCACATCGGCAGCGATGTCGGAGTCCGGAAGAGTTCGCGCCAGCACCATGCCGCCGACACAGAGCGCGGCCAACACGCGGGCCTGGCGCCCTGCATCGCCATGCGCCGGGCGGAGATTGTCCTCGAACAGGCCGACCATGGCACGCAACAGGGCCTCATACGCCTCCCGGACATCGGGGCTGCTGCGGGAAACATCGCCGGACAGTGCGATCATCGGGCACTGGCCTTCCACATCGTTCAGATGTTCTTCAGACAGATAACTCTCCACCATCCGCGTGGCCATGGCGGGGGCGTGCACAGACGGGTCGATCCCCGCATCGGCGCGCCATTCAGCCCCCCGCCCCATCAGGAAGCTGGACACGGCCGCCAGAAACAGGTCTTCCTTGCTCTGGAAGTGATTGTAGAAGCCGCCGCGCGTTAGCTTCGCCTCTTTCATCACCATGTCGATCGTGACCCCGTCATAGCCATGACGGTTGAACAGACGGCGGGCGCACTCGACGACTTTCTCCCGCGTTCTTTGCTTGTGTTCGGGGCTGTAGGGCATGGCGGCCTCCTGTTTACGGTCAGCATAGCGCGCATCTAAATATGTTCTTGATCATATTTAGATGCATGTGAAAACCGGGGCCTGCAGGCAATTCAGCGGAAAGGACGCAGACTCATGCCCAAATTCGTATTCGCCTATCATGGCGGCAAGACATCGATGACGCCCGAGGAAGGCCAGGCCCACATGATGAATTGGCGCCAATGGGTGGAGAGCCTTGGCGCCGCCATGATCGATCCCGGCCATGCCGTCGGCGCCTCTGTCACCGTCAGCGCCGGTGCTGTCGAGGACAATGGCGGGGCAAACCCGATCAGCGGCGTGTCCGTTGTCGAAGCCGAGACGCTGGCAGAGGCCGTCTCCATGGCGCAGCGCAGCCCGCATCTCGCCGTCGGCGGATCAATCGAGGTCGCTGAAGTCCTGAACATGGAGATGTAACTTCAAAGGCCCGGCGCAGACGCCCCGGCCGCAGAAGGCTTAGCTTATGACATATGATGTAACCGTAATTTTCATCGCGCTACTGACGATTGTGCAGGTACCGGCAACACTGGCTGTCGGCATCTACCGGATCAAGACCGGGATCCTTCTATCGGACGGTGGCAACCAGGTCTTGCTGCGCCGCATCCGCGCGCATGGGAACTTCACCGAGACGGTGCCCATCACCCTCATCGCCATGGCAGCGGCGGATTATTCCGGCGCGGGAAACGCGATGCTGTGGGCCGGGGGCACATCCCTGCTGGCGGGCCGTGTCATTCACTACTTCACCATCGCGCTGACGGATGGCCAGGGACTGCTGCGGGCGGCCGGCATGTTGCTGACCTTTGGCGCAATGCTGACTTTTGCCGGCTATGCGCTGGCGCAGAACTGGCCCCTGTAAAAAAAACCGGGATGCGGACAATTGTCCGCATCCCGGAAAAGCTTCAACCGCCTGAAGCGGAGCTGTCCTAGAGACGCTTCTTCACTTCGGCCACAACCGCCTGAGCGGTGATGCCGAACTTCTTGTAGAGATCGGTGTACGGGGCCGAGGCGCCGAAGCTGTTCATGCCGACAAAGCCGCCATCTTCACCGATCCAGCGGTCCCAGCCGAAACGGACGCCCGCCTCGACGGCCACACGCGGCGCGCTGCCGAGGACAGATTTGCGGTAATTGCCGTGCTGCTGTTCGAACAGCTCCAGGCATGGGCACGACACGACGCGCGCGGCGATGCCGTCTTCGGCCAGCATCTCCTGCGCGGCCAGCGCGATCTCGACTTCAGAGCCGGTGGCCAGAATGGTGGCCTGCGCCTTGCCCTTGCAGTCGGACAGCACATAGGCGCCCTTGGCGGAGAGGTTGTCGTCCGTATGCGTCGTCCGCGCAGGGGCGACGCCCTGACGGGTCAGCGCCATGGTCGAGGGGCCGGTCTCGTTCGCGATGGCGAGTTCCCAGCACTCGGCGGTTTCCACGCCATCTGCCGGGCGGAAGACCAGCATGTTTGGCATGGCGCGCAGGCTGGCGACATGTTCCACCGGCTGGTGGGTCGGGCCGTCTTCGCCAAGGCCGATGGAATCGTGCGTCATGACATGCACAACGCGCGTGCCCATCAGGGCGCCGAGGCGGATCGCGCCGCGCGAATAGTCTGCAAAGACGAGGAACGTGCCGGAATAAGGCAGGATGCCGCCATGCAGCGCCATGCCGTTCATCGCGGCGGCCATGCCATGCTCGCGCACGCCATAGTGGACATAACGCCCGCCCCAGTTCTTCGGCGTCATCGGCTCTGTGTGGCTGGTCTTGGTGTTGTTGGAGCCCGTCAGGTCAGCCGACCCGCCGATCATCTCCGGCACCAGATGCGTCAGCACTTCCAGGGCTGCACCGCTCCACTGGCGGGTGGCTTTCTTCACACCGCCCGCGACGACAGCCTTCTTGTGCTTGATGATCGCCTTGGCGATGTTCTTCGGCAGGCGCCCGGCCATGGCGGCGTTGAATTCGCCTTTATGCTCAGACCCGGCGAGGCGCTTGTTCCAGGCCTCGTGCGCCTTCTTCGAGCGCTCCCCGGCTTTCGCCCAGGCTTTCTCGATGGCGGCTGGCACTTCGAAGGGCGGGTATTTCCAGCCGATGTTTTCGCGGATACCGGCGATCTCTTCGGCGCCATACGGGCCGCCATGCGCCTTGCCGGTGCCGGCAATTTTCGGGGCGCCATAGCCGATGATCGTCTTCACGGCGAGCATGACCGGTTTCTTCTGCTTCTTCGCCCAGGTCAGCGCGGCCTCGACGGATTTCTCGTCATGGCCGTCCACTTTCTTCGTGATCCAGCCGGAGGCTTCGAAACGGGCGCACTGGTCTGTGTTGTCGGACATGTCCGTGCCGCCATCGATGGTGACGGAGTTGTCGTCGAACAGGACAATCAGCTTGTTCAGCTTCAGATGCCCGGCCAGCGTGATCGCTTCCTGGCTGATGCCTTCCATCAGGCACCCGTCGCCCGCGATGACATAAGTATGGTGATCGACGAGGTCATCACCGAAGCGCGCGTTCAGGTGACGCTCTGCCATGGCCATGCCGACCGCCGTGGCGATGCCCTGCCCCAGCGGGCCGGTGGTCGTCTCCACGCCCGGCGTGACGAAGTTTTCCGGGTGGCCCGGCGTCTTCGCGCCCAGCTGGCGGAAATTGCGGATATCGTCGCGCGAGACAGACTTGTAGCCCGTCAGGTGCAGCAACGAATAGATCAGCATCGAGCCGTGGCCCGCCGACAGGACGAACCGGTCGCGGTCTGCCCAATTGGGATCAGCCGGGTCAAATTTCAGGAATTTGCGGAACAGCACAGTGGCTGCATCCGCCATGCCCAGCGGCAGGCCGACATGGCCCGATTTTGCGGCTTCCACCGCATCCATGGATAGGGCACGAACGGCATTTGCCATGTCCCGGTTGGTTACAGCCATTCTGCTGATCTCCCTCAGTCGCTCCGGAAGTGTGCTAGGCCAGACTCCCGCAGCTACGTCAAGCCGCTTGGCGTAGCTGCGTATTGAGTTTAAGCCTTGGAAACATGAGCGACATCGACCGCGAATCACGCCGCCTCGATGCGGCCATCCGGCGCCTGGAAGGGGCCGTCGACGGCCTGCTGGCCCGTGCAGGCGATCCCGACGTGGTCGCTGCAGAAATGGCAGCGCTTGTGTCTGACCGGGAAAGACTGGCCGAGGAACTCGACGCTTCCCTTGCCCGCGAGACCGAATTGCAGGGCCTGGCGGACGAAGCCAGCGCGGCCCTTGGCGCGGCCATCGAGGAAGTGCGCGCTGCCCTTGGCAAGGAGGGCTGAAGGCATGGCCAAGGCCGACATCACGCTGCGCGGCCGGAATTATTCCATCGCTTGCGCGCCCGGACAGGAGGCGCGGATTGTCGCGCTGTCCCAGCAGCTGGACGCGCGGGTCAAACATATCGCCAGCGCCGTCGGTGATATCGGGGAAGACCGGTTGCTGCTGATCACTGCGCTTGCCCTGCTGGATGAGCTGGACTCGGCGCGGCGCGGCGGCGGGTCCTCCCCTGCCGCAGAACAAAAAGCAGCAGAAGCCATGGCGTCAGTGTCCGAGCGGATCGAAGCCCTCGCGGCCCGGCTGGAATCCGGCGGCTGACGCGAGACAGGCCGGGCGCGACGCTTTCGCGCCTGTCCCCCGGGGCTCGCCAGCCTATGTTAGAGTGATTACAAGGCCGGAAAGGCGACACGACATGCAATTGCTGATTACCATTCTGTTTTACGGCGCCCTGGCGGCCCTGCTGGTCGTGCTGGGCCTCGGCATCGCCAATCTGGCCCGCACCGACGAGAACCAGCCCAGCCGCTCCAACAAGCTGATGCGGATGCGTATTTTCATCCAGGCCATCGCGATCGCCCTTCTGGTGGGGATCGGCTTCATGGCCGGCGCCATTCATTTCTGACTTTCCTGAGGAGGCCCCATGGTCAAACTCGACAAGATCTACACCCGCACCGGCGATAAGGGGCAAACCCGCCTGTCGACTGGCGAACAGGTGGACAAGTGGCACCCGCGCGTCGCTTCCTATGGCTGCGTGGATGAAGTGAATGCCGCGCTCGGGGTCGCCGCGCTGCATGCCGAAGACGAAATGCTGACGGCCATCCGCCGTATACAGAACGACCTGTTCGACCTCGGCGCAGACCTTGCCACACCTGACCGTGGCCGTGTGCTGGAATGGACGCCGCTGCGCATCGTGGAATCGCAGGTGACCCGGCTGGAGGAAGAAATCGACGCGATGAATGCGCGCATTCCCCCGCTGGACAGTTTCATCCTGCCGGGCGGATCACCGCTGGCCGCGCAACTGCACGTCGCGCGCACCCTCTGCCGCACGGCGGAGCGGAAAATCGCGGAACTCTCCGGAATGGAAGACGAGCCCGTGCGCCCCGAAGCGCTTGCCTTCATCAACCGCCTGTCAGACTGGCTGTTCGTCGCGGGCCGAGCTGCGAACGGCAATGGCGCGGATGATATTAAGTGGGTGCCGGGGGCGAACCGGTAGGGATTGAGACCCAATGCCCACACAATCTGATTCTGAAAAACTCCGGGCGCTGGCCAGTCAATTGCTCTGCCGAGTCGCCCTGCTAGTCGACGGAATAGGCATCAGTGGCGCATCTCGCAGTGATCGAAAAAACTTATTGTGGTCAAGTTTGCCCGATATTCGACTGGATGGTCAGCTTGTAGACAACATGTTCATGAGCCCATGGGACGATGCTTGCGCCATCCTTCACGAAACCGGGATCATGATTCCTTGCGAAGGAGACACCGGACAGAATGGTGCATTTCCCTGCTATTTCAGATATGTTCGGGACCTAGGAAATATCCCAGAAACTCCTTGGCTGAGCCAACTTTCTAGCGCCGACGAGCCACTATTTGCGCGTCTTCTGACCGTATTCATGACTATCGCAACAGATTACGGAAATGGTCTGCCTACGACGCCACGACCCTTTACCTGTCCAGACCACTGGATAAATGACATGATGTTGATGGTCGAGAACGGGTACGCCCTTCATATGGAAGACCTATTTATATGGTCTCAGAAAATCTCACCAATAATGCAGGATGCATATATCTGGTCTGCAGAGCGCGAGAGTCACAAAGAAGTTCTCGCCGCACAGAAGCACACGAGAGCAATAGAAGTTTGGAGCTCTGCACCTTCACGGATCATGGATTTTGTTTTTTCGGAACCTAAGCCAAGACGAACAGCAGCAATGACCGCAATGATATTTGCGTATTGGGACGAAGAAGCCGCAACCTGGAGCGACCTTAAATTGATGCGCACCCGCTTCTCGCTCGCCCGTCACTTCGCAAAAATTATCGAGTCCAACGGTTTGTTGGACTGACACCCGCTTCAGGAAGATTTAATTCCGCTACGCGTCACGCATTTCTGCCATCAGGCCGAACAATTCCATCACCGGTGTCACCTGCCCGTCGCCGCGATATTCGCGGTAGAGGCTGTCGACATTGACCGCGATCCGCTCGGCATCGCCCCAATTGGCATAATCGCCGAGCGCAATATCGAGCGCGGCCTCACGCACGCCGAGACCGGCGTCATAACGCTTGCGCGCTTCGGCATCGATATAGGCGAGATAGTCGGCGACGCGCTGAACCCCGGTCTTATCCGTAATCGGACCATGCCCTGGCACAATCACATCGGCGTCCATGCCAATGATCTTCTCACACGCATTGATCCAGTTCTTCACAGGCCCTGCCCACATCAGGGGCGTACCGTCGATGAAAAGAATGTCGCCAGTGAAGACGGTGCGGTCCTGCGGTACGTGGACGATGACATCGCCGCCCGTATGCGCGGGGCCAACCTCGATCAGCTCCACCGTCTTGTCACCGATGGTCAGATCCATCCGGCCGGTGAATGTCTGGGTTGGCAGGCGTTCTTCGACCGCATCGAAATCGAACGGGCCGAAAATGTCTGCGAAATAGGTGCCGGCCGGGCCGAGTTGTCCCCCCATCTTCTTGAACTGGGCCAGCATGGCGGGCGGCACTTCGGCCATTTCCTTCGCGCTCGCATCCGAAGCGATGATCTCCGCATGCGGACAGCACCCATTACCGTGACAATGATCGCCATTGGCATGGGTGTTGACGATTGTGCCGATCGCTTCAGCGTGGACGCCGGAGGCATCCGCCATCGCGCCCAGCATATCGCGCGTCAGGTGCATGTCGAACAACGTGTCGACCAGCAGCGACTGGTCGCCGTCCACAATCAGGCCGGCATTCGACCAGCCCCAGCCGCCATCCGGCTGCAGCCAGGCATAAAGCCCGTTGCCAATGTCCTTCAGCCCTTTGGTGTATTCCCAGCGTGGCATGAATGTCTCCCTGTTTTGCGCGCATCAAGGCAGACACGCAGGCCCGGCGCAAGGGGCGCTACTTGTGGAATATCCGGGCGAGGCCGCCGCTCGTCAGGATGGCGACATCCGCGAGCGCCCCCGGGAGCTCCCTCGCATTCGGGGCAGCGAGGTAGAGCGGCTCCCATTCAGGATGGAACTTGCCCTTGTAGGATCTGAGGCCCTCAAATCCGTACACAGCATTGGCATGTTCGAACAGGAAGGCGCCGACACGGGTCATCGCCGGGGCAAGACGGTGCGCCTCCAGCCCGGACAGCGGCGCCATGCCAAGATCGAAGCGCTGATAGCCTGCCTCTTTGGCCCACAGCATCGCCGAGATGAAGAGGTAATCCATCACCGCGCGCGGGGCCGCCGCGGAAAAGCGCATCAGGTCGATGGCGATCTCGTGTTTGCCCGCGCCCGGCCAGAGATTGGCGAAGGCCACAATCTCCCCTTCCAGACGGGCGATGGCGATGGGGAAATTCGCGATATAGTCCGGATCGAACCGGCCGAGGGAAAACCCCTTCTCCGCCCCGCCATGGGTGTCCAGCCATTCCTCGGAAATCTCATGCAGCCGGTCCATATGTGCCGGCACATCCTCCGGCGCCAACACCTCAAAGCTCACCCCGTCGCGGCCCGCCCGGTTATAGACCTGCCGCAGGCGCGCCCTGTCCGAGCCTTCCAGGGTGAAATCCGTCAGCGGCACAATCGCCGTCTCGCCGATCTTCTGGACCGCCAGGCCGAGATCGACCGCCAGAGGAAGGAAATTCCGGCCGATCGCGTAGAACACGATGCCTGCACCGGCCGCGTCGGCGGCCTCCCGGAAAGACCAGACCAGCGACGGGATTTCTTCGGCAAGCCCGACGGGCTCTCCCATGGCGACCCAGTGGCCGCCCCGTACACCGAACATGATGAAAGAGCGCCGCGACGGGCTGAGGTGGAACCGCATGTCCCCGCTGAGCGCCAGCGCCGCATCCGGCCGGGCGAGGTCCGCGCCTGCAATGATCTGCCCGACGTCTTCCATCGGCAGGGCCTCTTCCGGCGGGGCGTGCACCGGGCGCAGCCAGTTCCAGGCAAAGTAGAGGACCGCCAGAACGCTCACCCCACCTGCCGCTCTCAGAAAGCGCGAGGCGCCGCCCTCCAGCGCCACCTGCCACCAGAGATCATCCCGGTATTCGACATGCTGGTAGGAGAAGAATCCCAGCCAGATCACCGCGCCGAGCGTCGCGATGACGGCCAGCGCCATGACCGGGGTCAGGCGGGTCTCTGCCAGCGGCGTTGCGCGGTAGAAGGCCGGGCGCGCCAGACCCAGAAGCGCCAGCACGACCAGAAGCGGCAAGGCCTCGCCCAGCGTGGCGCCTTTGGTGAGCGTCAGCACGCCGCCCGCGACCAGCAGACCCATGGCCACCATCCAGGCATGGCTGAGCCGCCGCGAAAGGCCGTTCGCCACGATCAGCAGGAACAGGCCGATGATCGAGGCCAGGAAGTGCGACAGCTCGATCACCGGTACAGGCAGATACCGGGCGGCCGCCTTCAGGGGTGCAATCAGGGCGGGCGTCATCGCAGCCACAAGAATATAGGTGCCGCTTGCGAAAGCGAGCAGGCCAAACACGACCGGCGCGAACAAGGTGGCGATATCCCCTGCCCCGCGTCCCAGTCCCTGAAGGGCGGATCCATGCCGGGTAAGGAGACGCCGGCTCATCCCTGCTGCGGCCAGCGCCAGCGGCACGAGATAATAGATCACACGGAAAGCGATCAGGCTGGCCACCAGCCCCTCCACCGGACTGGCAGGCACGAGCAGCAGAATGACCGCCTCAAACACCCCGATGCCGCCCGGCAGACCGCTGAGCCCACCTGCAAGGCACGCCAGTGCAAAGATCGGGACAAATGCCGCAAAGCCGATCGCGGTCTCTTCCGGCAGCAGGGCGAACAGCACCAGCCCCGCCGCCGTCCAGTCTGCGAAACTGACCGCGACCCGCGTCATCACGCCCTGCCATCCAGCGGGGCCGAGCAGGCTGGCATTTCCGACATGCCAGAGGACAAGCGCCAGCAGGACGCAACCAATGCCGATGGCCGCCTGGTCCGGAAGGCCGAAATGCACCGGGAACGCCGCGGATTCGAACACAAGGCCGAGCCCGCTGAGCGCCAGCGCCCCGACCGTCAGGCTGATCCGCACAAGGCGGGAAACCGCCGCGCTCTCGTCTTCCGACAGGCCTAACCCGCCATAAATCCGCGTTCGGACATTACCGCCGGTCAGTTCCGCCTCGCCGAGAGAGTTGCCAACGGCCTGCGCCGTGAAAGAGATGAAGGCAAGATCCCGCCATGGCCGCGCGAGCCCCAGATGGCGCAGCGTCAGCCCATCCCGCAGCACAGCCATCGCATAGCTCGCCAGCATGCCGGCGAAGGCAATCAGGACAGCTGGCCAGCTCAGCGCGGCAAACCGGCCATACACCTGGTGCATCGACATGTGATCCAGCCTGCCATGGATGGCATAGATGGCAGCTGCAAAGGCAAGCAAGGCGAGCAAGAGCGGCACCGGATTGCTCCGGGGCGGATCATCCTGCGGCGTGTCTCTGGTCGCACTCATACGCGTCCCTTCTAGAACCGGTCGAGCAGGCGGCGGAGATATTCGCGTTCTTCTTCGCTGTCACTCTCATTGTAACGGCGGCGCAGCTCTTCCAGAATGTCCTTGGCGCGCTGGCGCTCAGCCTCTTCCGGCACACGGACAGACTCTCCATTATTGCCGAGGCCACCCGTCTGGCGCCCGAAGGGGTCATTGGTCGCCTGCCCCTGATTGGTCCGCTCGCGTTGCATCTCGTCAAGCATTGCAGCGAGATTGCGGTTCAGGTCCGACAGGCCCTGCGTCGCGCGTTCCTGCTCTTCCGATGCGGCCCCATCATTGCCGCGGGCAAGATTCCCTTCTGCCCCGCGCAGGGCGTCCCGGATCTCAGCCAGCGCCTGCGGGTCGATGGCGCCGCTCAGCGCATCTTCCTGACCGGCCCCTTCCCCGAGACCGCGCTCGCGGGCGAATTGCTCGACCAGCTCGCCAAGACGAGCCTGACGCTCTGCAAGGGTTCCGCCGGACTGGGGTGCCCCGCCTTCATCCGTTCCTGCAAAACTGTTCGTTCCCGGACGCTCGCCGCCCGGCCGGTTGCCGCCTAGCGTGCCATCGCCTTCCGACGGATTGGCGCCTTGGCCCTGACCGCCCTGTCCGGCTTGCTCACCGGGCTGCTGGCCTTGCTGGCCGCCCTGTTGCTGGCCGGACTCCTGACCGGAGTCCTGTCCTGACTGGCCCTGCTGGCCCGATGGCATTTCACCGCGCTGCTGAGCCAGCGTGTCATCATTCAGCTGGCGCTGTTCGCGCAGGATCTCTGACAGGCGGCGCATGGCGTCGGTCATTTCCTGCTCTTCCTGCGGCAGGTCTTCCGGCTCTTCACCGTCCGAAGAATCCCCCGGCATGCCGGCCATGCCATTGCCACTCTGCCCACGCTGGAATTCCAGATTCTGCAACATGTTGGTGATGTCGGACAGCAGCTGGCGGGCCTGTTCGGTGGCGCCGGTATCGGTCAGGTCCTGAAGGGCATTCAGCATGTCCTCGAAGTCCTGCCCGCCAAGATTCTGACCGCCGCCCATGGCCATGCCGTCCTGATTCTCGTCGGGCATGTCGCCGCCATTAGCGATGGCTTCGGCCATTTTGGCCGCAAGGTATTCATTGGCGGCATCCCGGAAGGCTTCCATCCGCCGACGGATCTCATCTTCCGAAGCGCCATCGCGCAGGGCCTGCTCCAGCGCGCGCCGGGCCGCTTCCAGCCGGCGCAGAGCATCGGCTGCGTTGCCATATTCTGCCTTCAGCGCCAGAGACCAGAGCAACGGGTCGACCGCTTTAGCCTCTTCCTTGGTGCCGGCAGATTCCAGCATGCCCTCGGCCACCCGGAACGTAAGATAGTAGGCCTGGTTCGGCATATAGCGCTCGCCCATCAGGGTGACGGAATCGAGCATCAGCGCAGCCTTCTGGACATCCGGCGGGGCATTGTTCAGCCGGTTGGCCGCTTCGGTGTTGAGGGCGTCCTGTTTCAGGGCAAACGGGTTCTTTGTCTGCGCTGCGTAGTCCCTCGGTTCACGGAGCACGGTGACACGTACTTCCTGGGCTACACGGGCGATGGGGTCGAGGAAGAGTTTCTCCGGAAGCACGAAGGGGACCGTCTCGCTCACGCCTTCCTGGCCGGACGCATCGGTGACCACCAGATGCACATCCACCGGCAGGCCCGCCCAGCGATGGCGGGTCAGGTCGATCTGGGTCGTATCCTTGATCTCCTGCATGGAGGGCGCGGCAAGCGGGATGGCCACCCGGTCTTCCTCATCCGGCGCGGCCGGGTGCGGCTCCTTCAGGCGGATCGACAATTCCGCCTTCACGACGCCGTAGTCGTCATGCGCGGTCCAGGCGAATTCCGTCCGGTCGAGGCGGCCATAGGTCGGGATGGAAACGAACTCCACCACCGGCGGATCGTCAGGCGAGGCCAGCAGCCGCCAGGCCGCCCGCTCGCCCCACCAGTGCACGGAGACGCGGGCGTCTTCCTCGAGGATCGCCTTGGCCTCCCAGGCGCCATCCGGCGTGGCCGCAAATTTGGCGGAGGTGCGATGCCGTCCCTTCAGGATCAGGCGCGGCGCCGACGGCGCTTCGGTCCGCAAGGTAATCTCGGATCCGCGCGGCACGCGGACATCGTTCAGCCCCGGCTTCAGGAAGACCGGCGCCCGGCCGGTATGGTCCGGCGGGATGACCCAGGCCTCGACGGTCATGTCGTCTGCCCCAACCAGCGCGCCATAGTCCGGGCTGAAGGCCCGCATCAGGCGGCCCGGCCCCTCCCCGGCTGCCAGGACGGTGAAGCCGATCAGGGCGGCAGGCAGGACATAGCGCAGACGGAACGGGTCGAGTTGGCGCCATTCAGATGACAAGTCCGGCAGCTTCAGTTCCCGCGCGGCCTTCAGCAGCCGGTCACGGTGGCGGACCCACAATGCCTGCGAGCCCCGGTTCGGGGATGCTGGCCGGTCGGTCAGCGACGACACCGGGCGCAGCGCCGACTGGCGGTCGAGCACCTGTGCGGCCTCTGTGTCGCCCGGCGGAGAATAGCGCCGCATGCCGCGCAACAGGAAGATCGCCCCGCCCAGCAGGAACAGCAGGGTCAGGACAGCCCCGATGGCGGAAGGCAGCTGGTCGAACGCCCCCGCAAGGGCCATGCACAGGAACAGGACGACAAAGACGAACAGCGGCCAGAAGGCCCGGCCGAACGCGAGCAGGTTCAGCCGGCGGCGCGTGGCCGCGACTTTTGTCCTGATCGTGTTCAGTCCGTCCTTTTCAGCCAATCCGGCACCTGTTCCAGTTGCAGCATCTCCTCAAGATCCGGCCTGCGTCGGACAATGTCGAACCTGTCGCCATTGACCAGCACTTCCGGCACGAGGGGCCGCGTATTGTAGGCCGAAGACAGCACCGCGCCATAGGCCCCGGCTGACATGAAGGCGAGCCGGTCCCCCGGCGCCACAGCAGGCATATCCCGCCCGGCGGCAAATTTGTCGGTCGACTCGCAGATCGGGCCGACAACGTCATAGGTCTTTCCGGCTGCGTCCGGGGCGGCCTGTTTCACCGGGCGGATATCATGGTGTGCGCCATACAGCGCCGGCCGCATCAGATCGTTCATCCCGGCATCGACGATCAGGAAAGACCGGTCGGGTGCCGTCTTCTCATAGAGTGCGGTGGCCAGCATGACCCCCGCATTGCCGGCGATGACCCGGCCCGGCTCCAGGATGACCTGCACGCCAAGCCCGGCGCTGACCTCCGCGATCATCGCCGCATAGGCCGATGGCGGGGGTGGCTCATCGCCCTGCTTGTAGGGAATGCCGAGCCCGCCGCCGACATCAATCCGGGCGATGTCATGCCCGGCCGCGCGCAGGCGCTGGGCAAGGCCGACGACTTTCTCGAAGGCGGCCCGCATCGGCACGAGATCGCCGATCTGACTGCCGATATGAACATCGACACCGACGACCCGGATGCCGGGCAGCGTTGCCGCTTCGGCATAGAGGTCTTCCGCCTCGGTCCATGGCACGCCGAACTTGTCGCCCTTCTTGCCGGTAGAAATATTCGGGTGGCCGCCAGCCGCGACGTCCGGATTCACGCGAATGGCAATCGGCGCCTGCTGGCCCAGACCGTTTGCGACATAAGACAGGAGACGAAGCTCGGCAGCGCTTTCCACATTGAACTGGTGGATGCCTTCGCGAAGCCCCAATTCCATCTCCCGCGCGGTCTTGCCGACGCCGGAGAATACGATTTTCGACGCCGGAATCCCGGCGCGCAGGGCACGCTGCAATTCCCCGCCGCTGACGACATCCGCACCGCAGCCTTCTTCAGCGAGTGTCGCGAGCACGGCGAGGTTCGAATTTGCCTTTACCGAGAACGCAATCAGGCAGTCCTGCCCCTCAAAGGCCGCGGCAATGACCCGGGCGTGGCGCCGGAGCGTGGCGGTGGAGTAGACATAGCAAGGCGTGCCGACTTCATCGGCCAGCTTTGCAAGATCGACTTCCTCACAGTGAAGCCGTCCGTCCCGATAGTCAAAATGGTGCATGGAGCCGCCTAGCCGCCGATTTCACCGAGTGCGCCATCGTCGACGGGCGTCACCGGTTTGGCCTCGGGGACAATCCCGCCCCACTGGTTCACCTGCGGGCCGTCCTCAGGCTCCACGGCGGCAACCACCGAGACAGGCTCATAGGCGCCCGGCGCGTTGACTGCGCGGATTTCAGTCCCTGTGGCACAGGCACCGAGGGCAGCAAGGAGGGCAAAACCGCCGAGCACACGCCCGGCCGGCCGGAATTCAGCTCTGTTCATGGGATCAATCCTCAAGGCCGCCCAGAAGTTCATCATCATCGCCGACGCCGGAATCCTCGGCATCCTCGCGGGGCGGCAGGGACGGCAGGGACGAGCTGTCTCCTTCAGGCAGTTCGGCCTCGACATCCTGCGGGTCACCCCACAGCGGGTCCGGACGCTTCAGGTCTCCCGTCAGGCCACAGGCCGGCAGGATCAGGCTACCAAGGATAAGGGCGGCAACAGCCAGGGGGCGTTTCATGCGGCGGGTCACTCCAGTCCAAGTCTCTGCTTCCACTGTGCCACCTGTTCGGCAACACGAACAGGGCTTGTGCCACCATATGATGTCCGAGATGAGGCAGAAGCTTCAACCGTCAGGACATCAAAAACACCTTTGGTGATGTCCTTGTGAACAGATTGCATGTCCTCCAGCGCCAGATCGGCCAGATCGACGCCCTTCCCTTCTGCCAAGGCCACCAGAGATCCGGTCACATGATGCGCCTCACGGAATGGCAGGCCGAGCTCCCGGACCAGCCAGTCGGCAAGGTCCGTCGCCGTGGAAAAGCCCTTGGCGGCCGCCGCGCGCATATTGTCCGGCTTGAACGCCATCGTCTCGACCATGCCGGTCATGGCGCGAACGCACAGATCGAACGTGTCGAAGGCCTCGAAGGTCAGGCGTTTGTCGTCCTGCAGATCCTTGGCATAGGCGAGCGGCAGCGCCTTCACGGCGCCCTGCAGGCCAGCATAAAACCCGGTGATCAGCGACGCCTTGGCGCGTACCAGCTCGGCCGCGTCCGGATTGCGCTTCTGCGGCATGATCGAGGAACCGGTCGACCATTCGTCGGTCAGCTGGGCAAAAGCGAATTGCGCGCTGCTCCACAGCACGATCTCTTCGGCGAGGCGCGAGAGGTGCGTCGCAGCAATCGAGAGGGCGGCGAGCGCCTCCAGCGCGAAATCGCGGGCGGAGACAGCATCCAGCGAATTTGCCATCGGGCGGGCAAAGCCAAGCGCTTCGGCGGTCATGTCCCGGTCGATCTGGAACCCGGTCCCGGCGAGCGCGGCGGCGCCCAGCGGGCACTCATTGAGACGGTTCGCGCAGTCCGACAGGCGGGTCCAGTCACGGGACGTCATCTCGACATAGGCCAGCAGGTGATGGCCGAGCGTCACCGGCTGGGCCGTTTGCAAATGGGTAAAGCCCGGCATGATCGTGCCGGTATGTTCTTCTGCGCGCCGGATGAGGGCGCCCTGCAGACCGCCGATCAGACGGGCCGAATGGTCCAGCGCCCGGCGGGTCCAGAGGCGGAAATCCGTCACCACCTGGTCATTCCGCGAGCGGGCCGTGTGCAGGCGGCCAGCCGGTTCCCCGACAATTTCCTTCAGCCGCGCCTCGACATTCATGTGGATGTCTTCAAGCTCGCGCCGGAACGGGAACGAACCGTCGCGCAGCTCGTTCAGCACCTGGTCCAGCCCGGCCTGAATCGCCTCATTGTCATCGAACGAGATGATGCCCATCTCCGCAAGCATGTCTGCATGGGCCCGGCTTCCGGCGATGTCTTCCTCAGCCATCCGCCGGTCAATATCGAGGGAGGCGTTGATTTCTTCCATTATATCGGATGGGGTCGCGGCAAACCGCCCCCCCCACATCGTCTGGCCTTTGCCACCGGTCATTGGCATACCCCTTCAACAAACTAACGGAAGGCGCAAACATGCGGCGCTACGCCATTCCCGGCCTCTTCTTGGTCGGTGTGATCGCAATTGTCTACGTGCTGATCAGCGCAGGCATCGGAAAACAGGATGAAAATCCACTGGCAAAGTACGCTACGGGCGGACTGGCCAAGCTGGATTTCGCATCGGCAGGGGACGCGGTCGCCCCTGCGCCCTTCTATACGGCAGATGGATCGCCCCATACGCTGGACGAATTCCAGGGCAAGACCATCCTCGTGAACTTCTGGGCCACCTGGTGCGCGCCCTGCGAAAAGGAGATGCCGTCGCTCGGCGCCTTGCAGAAAGCGCGCGGCGGGGACGATTTCGAAGTCGTCGCCATCAGTGTCGATGCCGCCGAAGACAGGGACTATGCGGAGAAGCGCCTCGGCCAGCTGGGCGCCGCCAACATCCCGTTCCGCATCGTGACGCCGGAACAGTACGAACTTGTCTATGACAGCGGCGTTCAGGGCTTTCCGACCAGCATTCTCTATGGCCCGGACGGCAAGGAAATCGCCCGGCTGGCCGGGGAAGCGGACTGGTCCTCATTCGAGGCCGTCGGCTTTATCGACCACCTACTCGAGCGTTGAAAGCTCCAGACCGATCCGGCTGAGCTGGGACAGGAAGGTTGAAGGCGGGGCCGGCACATCGCCTGAGACCGGCCCTTCTGCGGGCCACATCAGGACCAGCATCTTCAGTTCCAGCTGCAATCCGCTGGCCTCTTCAGGATCGAGTTTGCCAGCCAGCTCCTGCGCCGTGACGGCATAGCCCCAGGCTTTCTGATAGGCGACCGGATTGTCGATCTCGTTCGAAAAGGTCACGCCCGACCGGTAGGCATTCTCGCAGCGCTTCATCAGGAAGATGATGAGTTCGACCGTGTCGCCCCCGGCATTGGCCTGCAACTCACGCACATTTGTCTCGACTGCGGCGACGGCTGTTTCGGTTTCCAGAGGGCCGGCACCGTCTTCGAGCGCCTCTGCGGCAGCGTCGAACAGCTCCGGATCGAGGCCTTTTTCGACGAGGCGCGACAGGCCGCCCGGCTTGATATCATCGATCGCGAGCCGGAAATGTTCGGCCGCCGCATCCTCCTCCCCTGCCCGGCTGAGCGCTGCGCCTACTGCCGCCTCGCTCGCGATCATCGCCGCGCGCTGGTCGACGGGAACAAGCAGGGCCGGATCGAGCGGCGCGACCGCACCTTCGCCGCCTTCGCCTTCTCCCATCTCGCCGGTCATTTCGCCGGACTGTGCGGCGCCTGCCGGGCTGGCGATTGCGGTTCCACCGGCTTCCCCGCCCTCTCCGCCGCAGGCCGACAGGCCCGCCGTGCCGAGAAGGGCCGCCCCAAGGCCAAGCCGGATCCAGCGCTTCGGCGTATAATTCATCGGGAAAGCTCCATTCTGGTCAGGCTGCAACCTAGGTGGCCCGCCCCCTGCCGGGCAAGCCATTTGCCAATTGCTGTGCAGGCGTCAGATCAGGATCCGGTGATTGGTTGCACGGTCCGCCCCGTGCACCATTTGGGCTTGGCAGCGCCGCCATCATAATCCCAACGCTTGTGAGTCCCGGCCGCCACAAGGCGCGCGGCCAGGTCCTGCCCGTCAAGCGACAGGTCGACCACAAGCCGGCCGTACCGGTCCGGGCCGTAATCATGGGAGATGGTGAGCACCCGGTCTCGCGTCAGCTCTCGCACCCGGGCCTTTGCCTGATAGCCCAGCTCGCGTTCCCGCTCGCATTTTGCGCCGGAAACCCAGTCCAACGGCCCGGTTTCAGGCGCATCCACGCCATGCAGGCGGAATTTGGTGCCATCTGCCAGACGCCCTGAATCGCCATCCGACCAGTAAACAGACGAGGTATCGAATGGCACCTGGCCTGCCGGATCGACAGGTTCCCGTGAGACCACTGCAATACCGAACGCGATACCCGCAAGCACCACGAACGTGATCAACCATTCCTTGAGCCGGCCGCTCCGTCCCATGGACCTCTCCCTGTCAGTTTGCAGGGAAGCTCGGCCTCAGCGTTTAACGGCGGGTTAAGCCCGCAAGCCACCGCCAAAACAAAACCCCGGCCTTGCGGGCCGGGGCTGTTCGGGTCGCAACCGTGAAACGGTGCGGAAGGCTTAGACGAAGCCTTTGAACTTGTCTTTGAAGCGGGACACGCGGCCACCGCGGTCCATCAGCTTGCCGTCGCCGCCGGTCCAGGCCGGGTGCGATTTGGAGTCGATATCCAGCACGAGGCGATCACCTTCAGCGCCATAAGTGGAGCGCGTCTGGTACTCAGTGCCGTCCGTCATCACCACGGTGATGAAGTGATAGTCGGGATGACCTTCTTTTTTCATGGCTCGCGCCCTTCTGTGATCCGTTACCTGCGGGCCTTGTGGCCGCCGCGCTTCGCCATTAGGGGTGCGCGGGCGTGACTGCTGCCCGTTTTTCAGAAGTGGCGCGTGTAACTGAAGAAAAGCCCTTTCGCAAGGGGGCTTGCACCCGATTTCCACAGTGCTGCAGAGGCAGTCCGAATGGCCGACACCGAATCCCAGGAAACTATAGACCGCCGTACGGCTGAACCGGGCGGCGGACAGGCCATTGACCGGCCCAAGGGGCGCAACCTGAAACCCCTTAAATTGCTGCTGCCTTATGCCGGACGGCACTGGCGCACCGTGGCGATTGCACTTGTCTTCCTGGTGGGCGCAGCGGCCCTCAGCCTGACCCTGCCGATCCTGCTGGGCAAAGCAGCCGACAGCGGCCGCGCGGCAGGCGGCAACACGCAGAAACTTCTGGAACTGGTCGACAAATCCTTCTTCTGGGTGGCCGCCGCTGCCATCACCTCCGGCGTGCTGGGCGCGGTGCGCTTCTATTTCGTCTCGCGCTTCGGCGAGCGGATCGCGGCAGACCTGCGCCGGGACCTCTACGCCCACCTCCTCACCCTCGGCCCCGCTACCATGCCAAAATGCGTTCCGGCGAAGCGGTCTCGCGCCTGACCGCCGACATCACGCTGATCGAGCAGTTTCTCGGCACCTCCGCCTCGATGGCGACGCGGACGCTGATCACGACCTTTGGCGCGCTGACGATGATGATGGTGGTGAACTGGAAGCTGGGCCTGACGCTGCTGGCCATGCTGCCCGTGGCGATGCTGCCCGTGGTCGTCGTGGGCCGGGTAATCCGCACCATGTCAAACCGGGCCCAGTCGCGGCTAGCCGATGCCGGGGCGGAAGCCTCAGAAGCCCTGGACGCGATTGAACTCGTGCAGGCCTATAGCCGCGAAGACAGCCGCCTCGCCACCTTCACCGAAGCGGTGGAAGCGACCTTCGCCGCCGCCATGCGCCGGATCACGGCGCGGAGCCTGATGATCGTCATGGTCTCGGTACTTCTGTTCGGCGGCTTTGTCTGCGTGCTGTGGCTCGGCGCCCGCGCCGTGGCCAAGGGCGAGATGAGCTTCGGCGACCTCTCCGCCATGGTGCTCTATGCGCTCTATGCCGGTTCGGGCTTTGGCATGCTGGCGGAAGTCTATGGCGAAGTGATGCGGGCAGCTGGCGCTGCCGACCGGGCCGCCGAAGTACTGCACGCAGAGCCTGAAATCGCCCCGCCCGCCCTGCCCCGCCCGATGCCGGAGAAGATCACCGGCGCGCTGGCTTTTGACCATGTCACCTTCGCCTATGACGAGGCGACCAGTGACGGCAAGCCGGTCTCGGCGCTGACGGATTTCTCCCTCAATGTGAAGCCCGGCGAGTTCGTCGCGCTGGTCGGCCCGAGCGGCGCAGGCAAGACGACCGTCTTCCGCCTCGCCCTGCGCCTGTTCGATCCGCAGTCCGGCCGGGTTACGCTGGACGGCGTCCCCTCGGCGGAGGTCATGCCCGCAGACTGGCGTCACAACTTCGCCTATGCCCCGCAGGAATCCGCCCTGTTCACCGGAACCGCGGCAGAAAATATCGGTTTCGGCACGGATAATCCGGATGAAAAGCTCCTGGAGCACGCCGCCCGCATGGCCGAAGCGATGGATTTCCTGTCAGAGAAGGAAGGCCTTGCAACGCCGCTTGGCCAGAAGGGCCGCAGCCTGTCCGGCGGCCAGCGCCAGCGGATCGCGCTTGCCCGGGCCCTGGTGCGGGATGCGCCGGTCCTCCTGCTGGACGAGGCGACCTCCGCCCTCGATTCCGAAAGCGAAGCCGCCGTACGCCGCGCCATCGAAAATGCTTCCGAGGGCCGCACGACACTCGTCATCGCACACCGCCTGTCCACCGTGCGCCGGGCCGACCGGATCGTCGTCATGGAACACGGGCAGATCGTCGAGGAAGGCAGCCATGAGGAATTGGTGGCGAAAGGCGGGCTCTATGCCCGCCTTGCTGAACTTCAGTTTGCGGAAGGCTGAGATCAGCCGCGCTTCCATTTCTTGACCTTGCCGTCCACCGTGAACGCGAACGCCAGCGACAGGATCAATGGCACCCAGATCGGCAGTTCGCCAAGCCCCGGCGCGCCGACCGCTTCGGCAATGTGATCATCCACACACCACCACAATAGCCACAACCACATACAGACACTCCTTTTTTCTGTACGCCCCTTACGGGTGACAGATAGGAAGCCTGCAGGCCTTTGTTTAGAGGCGGCTTATTCTGCGGCCTGAAGCGCCGGTTTCGGGGTAGCGGCATCAGCGGGCGTGGTGAACTGCATCACGCCATCCTCGATCGGCTCCTCCCGCAAATTCTTCCGGTCGGTGAAGTAGCTCTGATGCAGCTTCCAGGGCGCCTCGGTGTGCTGGCGCGGGAACTGGTCCATCACGCGCTGGAAATAGCCGGACGAGAAATCCACGAACGGCTCTGTCTCATTCGGGAAGGCCGGCAGGTACGGCATGGCCGAGGTCGCGCCCTTCTGATCCATCAGATTGATCAGGCGGCAGACATATTCGCTGGTCAGGTCCGCCTTTAGCGTCCAGGACGCATTCGTATAGCCGAACGTCACCGCGAGGTTCGGCATGTTGGACAGCATCACGCCTTTGTAGTTCAGCAGTTTGCCGGGATCGACCTTCGTCCCGTCCAGCGAAACATCGACGCCGTTCATGAAGACAAGGTTCAGCCCTGTCGCTGTCACCACAATGTCGGCCTCCAGCTCCTTGCCGGATTTGAGCCTGATCCCCTTCTCCGTGAAGGTTTCGATATGATCGGTCTCGACGCTGGCCTTTCCGGATTTCAGAACATTGAAAAGATCCGAATCCGGCACCAGGCACAGCCGCTGTTCCCACGGATTGTAGCTCGGCGTGAAATGCGTCTCGACATCATAGTCGGGTCCAAGTTCCTCACGCACCATTTTGAGGAGGCGTTCCTTGGCCTGCTGAGGATTCTCGCGCGTCTTGCGGAAGAAGTATTGCTGGAAGGCGACGTTCCGCCAGCGGATCAGCGCATAGGCCCAGCTGTCCGGCAAGATGGTTCGCAGGAAGTTCGCAAGTTTGTCCACCGCCGGGCGGGAGACGACATAGGTCGGCGAGCGCTGCAGCATGGTCACATGCCCGGCTTTCTCCGCCATGGCTGGCACCAGCGTCATCGCCGTTGCACCGGAGCCGATGATCACAACCTTCTTGCCGGAATAGTCGAGATCTTCCGGCCAGTGCTGCGGGTGCACGAAGAGGCCCTTGTAATTTTCCTCGCCCGGGAAGTCCGGCCGGTAGCCCTCGTCATAATTGTAGTAGCCGCCGCACATGAACAGGAACCGCGCCGTCAGTTCGCTGCGCAGGCCCGTTTTCGTGTCTTCCGCCGTAATGTGCCAGACCTGATCAGGGCTCGACCAGTCTGCCGCCACGATCTTCGTGTCGAACTGGATATGGGGCGTGATGCCATACTCATCCGCGGTTTCGCGGACATAGTTGCGGATCGACGGGCCGTCGGCGATGGCCTTGGCCTCGGTCCAGGGTTTGAAGTTGAAGCCCAGCGTGTGCATGTCCGAATCCGAGCGGATGCCCGGATAGCGGAACAGGTCCCAGGTCCCGCCCATGGCGCTCCGCTGCTCAAAGATCCGATAAGTCTTGCCGGGGCACTGCTTGCCGAGGTGAACGGCAGCGCCGATGCCCGAAAGGCCCGCGCCAATGATGAGAACGTCTGTATCTGGCTGTGTCATGAGACACAGATTACGTGTTTTTACGGATAATGAAATAGGTGACGCGAGCGTCATCAATTATTTTCGGCGTTCCCCGCCGGCAAAGGCGCTCAGACGGAGGCGGCCTTGCCGAAAGACCCCGCATGACGGATCTGCTTTTCGAGCTTCGAATGCAGGTCCTCATTGGCAGCCAGGATCGAACCGGTCTGCATCACATCGCCGCCGTCCAGCTCGCTGATCATACCACCGGCTTCACGGACCAGCACGATGCCGGCAGCGATATCCCAGGATTGCAGGTTGCGCTCCCAGAAGCCGTCAAACCGGCCGGCAGCGACCCAGGCAAGGTCCAGCGCGGCAGATCCGTTGCGGCGGATCCCGGCGGTGGCCGGTGTCATCGCGGCGAGTTCGCGGGCGAAGGTGATGTGGCTCTCTTCAGACTTGCCATGCCAGGGCGTGCCGGTGGCGATGACCGACTCGTTCAGGTTCCGGCGGGCCGCCACGCGCAGCTTGCGATTGTCCAGCCAGGCGCCGCGGCCGGTCTCGGCCCAGAAGATCTCGTTCTTGGCAACGTCGAACACGACGCCGGTCAGCAGCTCGCCATCACGTTCCAGCGCAATGGACACAGCAAAATGCGGCTGGCCATGCAGGAAGTTCAGCGTTCCGTCGAGCGGATCGACGATGAAGCGGTTGGATTTGTCGGTACCTTCGACAAGGCCGCGCTCTTCCATCACGAAGCCATAGCCCGGACGGGCCTTGCTGAGGTGGGTGAAGATGATCTCTTCGGCGCGGTGATCGGCATTGGACACAAAGTCCGCCGGGCCTTTTTTCGAGACCTGAAGGTTTTCGACTTCACCAAAATCACGCGCCAGCGAACGCCCGGCAGCGCGGGCGGCAGCGATCATTACGGATCCAACGGGAGAGGGTTTTGACATGTGAAACAGCGTCCGGTCGCAATTCTTGCGGAAGAGCGGGCGGCGTAAGCCTTTGTCGGCAAAGGGTCAAGGCGCCGGAGTGTTAATCCGCTGCCAAGGAATCGAAGAGCGCATTGAAGGCTGCAACCGCTGCCGGGGCGCCATCCGGATGGTCCCAGACACCGGCGGAGACGGCAATGAAATCCGCCCCGGCTGCCACCAGCGGCGCGGCGTTCTCTACCGTAATGCCGCCGATCGCGACGCAGGGAATTTCCATGCTCTCCTGCCAGATTTCCAGGAGGTCCGGGCTGGCTGGCACAGTGCCGGTCTTGGTGCCGGTCGGATAAAAGGCGCCGAAGGCGACATAATCGGCTCCCGCCTCCCCTGCCTGCATGGCAATGTGGCGGGAGTTCTTGGCAGTCGCCCCGACGATCATGTCCTTGCCGACAATCGCGCGGGCGTCTTTCACCGGCATGTCATCCCAGCCGACGTGAACACCATCCGCGCCAAGCTCCACGGCCAGCTTCGGACTGTCATTGATCAGGACGGCGGCGCCATAAGCCTGCGCCATTTCGGTGACGGCCGCGCTGATCTCTCGTGTGGCGGCCTCGTCGATGCTGCCATCCGCCTGCTTCAGGCGCAGCTGCAGACAGGCGATGTCGCCGGCAGAAAAGGCCGTTTCCAGAATTGCGGCAAACGCATCGATATCATCGATACGGGGCGGCGTGATCAGATAGAGCCGCGTACGCGGGCGGGTGTATTCGGGTTCCGACATGGCGCCTAGATGCGACGGTTCCGGGCTGGCGGCAAGCCAGCCCGTACCGTAGCGGTGAAGTCTATTCTTCCGTCTCGGCCTCAGCCGCGTTCAGGAGGTAGGCTTCATAGGCATCCGGCGACCAGTCGCGGCCGAGGAAGTCATGCACCAGCTCTGCCGCCGGCTTGGACGAGCCCGGGGCCAGAACAAGATCGCGATAACGCTTGGCCGTCTCCCCGTTGCGCAGGCCAGTCGCCTCGAACTCGGAGAACAGGTCCGTCGAAATCGCGAGCGACCATTGATAGGTGTAATAGATCGCCGAATAGCCATCGAGATGCCCGAAGCTGGCATAGGGGTGCGTCTCCGGCAGCGTCTCGAACGGGCTCAGCTTTGACTGGTTCTCGTCCCAGATCTCGTCGAAATCGACCTCCGAAGGCGGACGATTGTAGTAGTCGAGCGAGACATTGGCGTAGAGCAGCTGACGAAGCGTTCCGACGCCGATGCCGAAGTCACGCGCGGCGACCATTTTCTCCACCAGTTCCGGCGGGATCACATTGCCATCCGCATCCCTGGCGAACTTGGCCAGCGTGTCATAGTCCCAGACCCAGTTCTCAAGCATCTGCGACGGAGCTTCGATGAAGTCCCATTCGAGATTGGCCATCGACAGATTGGCATAGTCCGGCTGGCCGGAAAACATGTCGTGGATCAGGTGGCCGAACTCATGCAGGAAGGTTTCGACCTGCCCGTGCTCCATCAGGCCGGTCGTGTGATCGCCTGCGGGGAAATTGCACAACAGCGCCGCGACCGGCACACCATCCGAGGTCGGACCGAAACGGATGGGGAAAGCTGCGGCATGTTTGAACTTGCCGTCGCGCGGATGCATGTCGAGGAAGAAGCGGCCGATCAGCTTTCCGTCCTGATACATCTCATGCGCGCTGACACTTTCCTGCCAGACCGGTGCGCCGTCCCAGGGTTTGATCTCCACATCGAACAAATCCTCCACCAGGGAAAAGATTCCGGCACGCACATCGTTGAAGGCGAAGTATTTCCGGACTTCCTGGGAATCGAGTTCATAGTCTGACTTGCGGATCAGTTCCGAGAGATAGGTGCGGCTCCAGTCACTGACCGATGTAGCCTCCGGCGACAGTTCCTGCTGTTTTTCCAGCAGCCGGTCATATTCCAGTTCAGCAGCGTTGCGCGCGGCGCCTTCCACGGCTTCGAGGAAATCGATCGCCACTTCAGGCGAGCCTGTCATCTTGTCCTCGGTGACCAGGGCCGCCCAGTTGTCATAACCGAGCGTGGTGGCCAGTTCGTAGCGCTTCTCGAGGATACCGCGCAGCGACGCCACGTTTTCCGGATAGGCCCGGTTCTGCGCTTCCGCCGCCAGTTTTTTGCGAAGCGCTTCATCCGGCGAGTAGGTATAGATCGGGAACAGGTCCGGATAGTCTGTGGTGATGGTCACCATTCCGTCCTCACCCGGCGGGTGGGCGGTAATATAATCTTCCGGCAGGCCGACAAGATCTTCCGGCGTCACCTTCACGCTGCCCTGGATCTCGCGGAGGTTCTTGTTGAACTCCGTCGACAGCTCGGCCAGCTCCGCATTCAGGCTGCGCACCTTCTCCCGGGTCGGCTCGTCCTTGTCGATCCCGGCCCGGCGGTATTCATTGAGGGTCCGCTTCAGCAAATAGGCAGAGCGGTCATCCAGCTTCGTTGCATCGATCGTGGACAGCCGGTCATAGACCGGGCGCGACAGCGAGATCCGGGTCGTCATGTCGGATGTCTTCTGCTGGCAGGTGTCGCCGGTTTCCCGGATCGCCGGGTCCGGATTGGCCTCGGCAACAATCGATGCTTCGCCATAGCCGACCGCGAACGTGACGTTCAGCAGGGCATCGTAATCTTTCAGGTCCCCTACCCCCGCAGGGCCTTGCCGGGTTTCCAGATCGGCCAGCATTTTCTCAGCCTGTGCGAGGGCAGCGTCACAGCGGGCCGTAAACGCGTCGGCCGAGGCCGGGGCCAGCACCAGCTTGTCCAGCATCGCCATGCCTTCATCGGAAAGGGCGCTGCGGTCCGGATTCGCCGGGGCGTCGGCGGGAGCACCGCATCCCGGCAGGAGCATGAGCGAAGCGATGGAGGCAGCGGCGAGAAGGCTAGGCTTGAATGGCATGATTTCCCCTATGGTGATGCATTACGCGAACAAAAATGCCCGCCATTTTCATGGCGGGCACTATGACGTTGCGTTTCGCGGGAAGTCCAGAGCCCAGCAGGCCCGTCCCTTCCCGGAAAGGGATCAGCCGGCCATCGAGGCAGCGCAGATGCTGTCGATGGATGCAGCAAGCGCGGAGTCAAACTCTGCATCGCTTTGCTGGGCCGAGAGGCCTTCGGTCAGGGCGCGCGAGAAGGAGGCGATCATGCCAGTGTTTTCGGACAGACGGCGGCACGCTTCCTCGCGCGAATAACCGCCCGACAGGGCCACGACGCGCATTACGCGCGGATGATCGACCAGCGGCTTGTAGAGGTTTGCCGTCTCCGGCAGCGTCAGCTTCAGCATGATCTGTTTGTCAGCACCGAGGGCGTCCAGCTGCTTCAGGATTTCAGCCAGCAGGATGTCTTCTGCGGCGGCCTTGTCAGCGATGGAGATGGTAACTTCCGGCTCGATTATCGGAACCAGGCCATGGCCCAGAATCTGACGGCCGACATCGAATTGCTGCGCCACAACGGCGGCGATGCCTTCCTGATTGGCGGCATTGATGACGGAACGCATCTTGGTGCCGAAGATGCCCTTGGCGACCGCACGCTCCAGCAGGGCGTCGAGGTCCGGCATCGGCTTCATGACCTGAACGCCGTTTTCTTCGTCGGCGAGGCCCTTGTCGACTTTCAGGAACGGAACGACGCTGCGCTCTTTCCAGAGATATTCAGCTGTCGGCACGCCATCGATTTCACCGTCCATGGTGCGTTCGAACAGGATGGCGCCCATCACCTTGTCGCCATTGAAGGCCGGCGATTTGATGATGCGGGCCCGCATGTCGTGGATGAGGCCGAACATTTCCTCATCGTTCGAGTAAGCGTTTTCCTCGATGCCGTAGAGGCGCAGGGCCTTCGGGGTTGAACCGCCAGACTGGTCGAGCGCGGCAATAAAGCCCGCCTTCTCTGCTGCCTGCTTCGTCATGGTCTCGTTTGCCATTTCAACTACCGTCATTCTGAATGGATCCTGTGAACAATGCTTGTTTTGCAAAGTTTGCGTTCAAGTACCGTGCCGGTTGGCGGCGTCAACCGCTGGTGAATTCCGGATGCTTTGCCGGGAAATCTGTTCGATTCCACGCCAAATGCCGGTTCACCGCAAGAAATGGGGTGCTCTCTGGTGACAGGGCTGACCCAAAATTGGATTCCGGCGGCGCGCCGCGAATCGCCAAAACCGTCCGATCCGTGCGGCTCCCGCGCGATTTGCCGCAGGCAGCCCTCAGACACCAGAGGACCGCCCTGCGGGAATTGTATCGGAAAGGATCAGGCCTTGAGCGCTTCCACGCCCGGCAGCGGCTTGCCTTCCATCCATTCGAGGAAGGCCCCGCCCGCCGTCGAGACGAAGGTGAAATCCGCCGCCACGCCGGCATGGTTCAGCGCAGCAACCGTGTCGCCGCCACCCGCCACCGCGATCAGCTTGCCGGCCTTCGTCCGCTCTGCCGCGGCCCGGGCTGCAGCCACCGTGGCCGTATCGAACGGCTCAAGTTCGAACGCGCCGAGCGGGCCGTTCCAGACCAGCGTCTTCGCTTTGTCCATCGCTTCGGTCAGCACGGTGACCGTATGCGGCCCGGCATCGAGGATCATCTCGTCTGCGCTGACTTCGCCTACTTTGCAGACCCGGTGATCCGGCGCATGCGCCTTGAATTCGGTAGCCACGGCAACATCCAGCGGCAGCAGGATCTCACAGCCCGACTCTTCGGCATTCTTCATGATGGTCAGCGCCGTATCGGCCAGGTCATGCTCGCAGAGCGACTTGCCGACATCCACGCCCTTGGCGGCCAGGAATGTGTTCGCCATGCCGCCACCGATGGCCAGCATGTCCACTTTGGAGACGAGGTTTTTCAGAAGGTCGATCTTGGTCGAGACTTTCGCCCCGCCGACAACGGCCATCACTGGCCGCTCCGGCGTACCGAGCGCTTTTTCCAGCGCGTCGAGTTCGGTTTCCATCGCCTTGCCGGCATAGGCCGGGATGAAATGCGTCACGCCTTCAGTGGAGGCATGCGCGCGGTGCGCGGCCGAGAAAGCATCGTTCACGAACAGGTCGCCCAGCGCCGCCATGGCTTCAGCCAGGGCCGGATCGTTCTTTTCTTCGCCCGCCTCGAAGCGCGTATTCTCCATCAGGATCACGTCACGCGGCGCACGGCTGGTGACGAAGGCTTTCGCTTTCGGGCCAAAGCCGCAGTTTTCCGCAAAATGGACCGGCGCATCCAGCACGTCGGCGAAGGCAGTCGCGATGGGTTGCAGGCTCATCTCCAGGACGATCTGGCCTTTGGGACGCCCAAAGTGCGCGAGCAGGACAACTTTCGCCCCCTTCGCGCGCAGGGCCTCAACGGTTGGCAGCGCGGAGCGCAGGCGTGTGTCATCGGTAACTTTGCCGTCTGCCATCGGAACATTGAAATCGACCCGGACAAGGGCAGTCTTGCCGGTCAGGTCTCCGGCATCATCAATACGGCGGAAGTCGGACATGGTGTATTACTCCGGTTTGCGGAACACGGCGCGCATCAGTGCAGCCGGCCCGGAATGGTAAAGGCCTTCAGAAAGGGTTTCGATGCCGGTCAGGAAAGACACGGCCTCGGCTTCGGCAAAGTCGGCGCGGATGGCCGCCGGGTCGAACAGCATCGACGGCTCGCGCGGGCCGCCGGAATTATACGACTTCTGATAGTCTGACTGTTCCGGCAGAAAACCTTCCAGGAAAACATGGCCGCCGGGCTTCAGCGTGGTGAGAAATTTGCCATGCAGCACAGGGCGGAATGGCGCCGGCACGTGCGCAAACATGGCGGCCACGCAGTCGAATTCCGCTTCAGGCCAGTCCCACTTGCTGAGATCGGCCTCAATACAGGTGACGGAAACGCTGCGCTTCGCAGCGAGTTCAGCCGTACGGGCAAGCCCCGCAGCCGACATATCGACCGCCGTCACATCCAGTCCGCACTCAGCCAGGAACACGGCATCACGCCCCTCTCCACTGGCCGGCACCAGCGCACGCTGGCCGGGCTGCAGCAGGTCACGGAAGCCCAGCAGCAGGCGGCTGGCCCGCTCGCCATAGGCAAAGCCATCTTCGCTATAGCGGGCATTCCAGAAATCTTTTGGCGAACCGGGATCACTCATATGGCAAACTCCTTGACCCGATCCTTTTGGCTCGACCGGGCGAACAGATCATATGCCTCATATAGGCCCCGATCACCGGATCGCAGCCTCAGGCTGCAATCCGGTTACATCGGTCGGTTCAGCGTCTTCAGATCAGCTTCGCCATGGCGAGCGCAGTGTCCGCCATACGGGTCGAGAAGCCCCACTCATTGTCATACCAGGTCAGGATCGAACAGAAATTGCCGTCCATGACTTTGGTCTGGTCGAGGTGGAAGATCGAGGAGTGCGGGTCATGCACGAAGTCGATCGAGACGTTCGGCTGGTCGGTATAGCCAAGGACGCCTTTCATCGGGCCGTCAGCAGCCGCCTTGATGGCCGCGTTGATCTCTTCCGGGGTCGTCTTCTTCTTGGCGACGAATTTCAGGTCGACAACCGAGACGTTCGGCGTCGGCACGCGGACCGAGATACCGTCCAGCTTGCCGTTCAGTTCCGGCAGGACGAGGCCCACAGCCTTGGCGGCGCCGGTGGAGGTCGGGATCATCGACACGGCAGCCGCGCGGCCGCGATAGAGGTCCTTGTGCATCTGGTCGAGCGACGGCTGGTCGTTCGTATAGGAGTGGATCGTCGTCATCATGCCCTTCTCGATGCCGACCAGGTCATGCAGGACCTTGGCGACCGGCGAGAGGCAGTTCGTGGTGCACGAGGCGTTGGAGACGACGAGGTCGTCCTTGGTCAGCAGGTCGTGGTTCACACCGAAGACGATGGTCTTGTCAGCATTGGTGGCCGGGGCAGAGACCAGAACGCGCTTGGCGCCGGCTTCGAGGTGGGCCGAGGCCTTTTCCTTGTCGGCGAAGATGCCGGTACATTCCATCGCGATGTCGATGTCCAGCTCGCGGTGCGGCAGGTCTTTCGGGTCGCGGATGGCGGTGCACAGGATCGGCTTGCCATTGATGACGATCTTGTCGCCATCGACCTGGACGTCAGCCGGGAAACGGCCATGCACGGAGTCGAAACGCAGCAGGTGCGCATTGGTCGCGACCGGGCCAAGGTCGTTGATCGCGGCAACTTCGATGTCCTTGCGGTCGTTTTCGATGATGGAGCGCAGGACCAGGCGGCCAATACGGCCAAAACCATTGATTGCAACGCGAACGGTCATAGAGATTCTCCTCTTGAGGGATGAAAACCGGAAACTTTGGGCGCCCTTTACGACGCCGCGGGCAAATCGTCCACCCGAAGACGATGCGGCAGGGCGCCGCCAACGCTTCTGTGAACGGGGCTCACGGTGAGCAAGGGCAATTGTGCCGTCCCCGTGTGCAAGTTTCGTGCAATATTTGCGTGGACTTCGCCGCCCTGCCCGCCTATCCGGGCCAGCCGGGGCCCCTTCCCGGTTGGAGGACCCGCTTTCCATGACACAGCAGGTAGGTCAGAGCGGCAAACGGACGGCCAGCGACTGGGCGCTGTTTGCCCTGCTCAGCCTGATGTGGGCCGGCGCCTATCAGCTGACGCGGATCGCGGTGGACAAGGGAAACCCGGAGGCCGGCCTGCCGGCCACCTGGGTGCTGGCCGGGCGGCTGACCATCGGCGCTGCGGTGCTCTGGATCATCATGCTGGCGATGGGCCGGCGCCTGCCGCCCCTGACTGACGTCTCACGGTGGCGGATCATCCTCCTGATGGGCCTGACCAGTTCGACGTTTCCTTTCTTTTTGATCACCACAGCACAGAAGACCGTCAATTCCAGCCTCGCGGCGCTCTACACGGCCGCTGTACCTCTGTTCGTGGCTATCGGCGCCCATTTCATGTTCCGGGACGAGCGCCTGACCCTCGGTTCGGCACTGGGCGTCATCACGGGGTTTGCCGGGGTCGCCATCCTGTTCGGGCCGGACGCCCTGCAAAGCCTCGATTCAGCCAGCACGATTGCACAATTCATGCTCATCGGGGCGACCATGTTCTACGCCTTGTCCAGCCTGCTGGCCCGCGGCGCGCCGCCGATGCCGTCGATCAGCTTTGCCACCGGCTTCGTGACTGTCGCAGCGGTCGTGACCTGGCCGTTTGCGCTGATGGTGGACCCGGCCACGGTCCACGCCGACTGGACGCACTGGGCCGGTGTCGTCGGCCTCGGCATCGTCCCGTCCGCCATTGCGCAAGCGCTCTACATGCTGCTGATCGCGCGGACCTCGGCGACCTTCCTGTCGCTGACCGGCTATTCGATCCCGGTGATGGCCGCCGTGCTGGGGTTCGTCCTGTTCCGCGAAACGCAGACATGGCACGCCATGATCGCCTTCGCGCTGATCCTGTCCGGCGTCTGGCTGGCCCGCCAAGGCGGCGGCGACAAGACCGCTTAGAGCCCGAACCTAAAGCCCAAGGCTCTGCAGCACAGTCTCCGTGTCCTCACCCAGACGCCGCGGCTCTGTGCGCACCAAGGCCGGCGTCTCGGAGAACCGCACCGGATGGCGCATGCTGCGATAGGTGCCGGCGTCGGGATGGGTGCGCTGGGCGAAGAAGTCGACCGCTTTCATGTGCGGATCCTCCAGCACATCTTCCAGCTTGTTGTAACGCATCGCCGGAATGTTGGCGGCGTCCAGCAGATCCAGCCATTCATCCGTCGTCTTCGTCGCTGCGACCTGTTCGATCAGGGCGTACAGCTCGGTGATATTCTCCGTGCGGGCCTGATAGGTCGCGAATCGCGGATCCTCGAACACGCCGGGCATGCCGCCGATCTCGAAGAACTCAGCCCATTGCGCGTCGGAGTAAGGCACGAGTCCGATATAGCCGTCCCTGGTCGGGTAGGGTTTGCGATTGGGATTGATCGAGCGCGTATAGGCCATACCGTAGGACGGCGGCACGAAGGTCTCGCCATAGAGATTCTCGACCATGTTGAAGAAGGTGAAAGCCTCCAGCATCGGCACCTGCACGAATTGCCCCTGCCCTGTCTTCTCGCGGTGATACAATGCCGCCAGCGTCGCATAGGTGGCAAACAGGCCGACCGTCTTGTCCGCCACCAGCGAGGGCGCATATTCCGGCGCCCCGCCAGAGCGCATGGCATTCAGCGCCGCAAAGCCTGAGGCGCCCTGGATCAGATCGTCATAGGCCTGGCGCTTTTCATACGGCCCGCCTTCGCCAAAGCCGGCGCAATGGACGTAGATGATGTCCGGCTTGATCGCCTTCACATCCTCATAGCCAAAGCCGAGGCGCCCCATGCCGGCCATGCGGACATTGTGGAAGAAGACATCGGCATCCTTGAGCAGCGCCGTCAGCGCCGCCTTGCCTGCCTCTGTCTTCGCATCCAGCTGGACCGAGGCCTTGTTGCGGTTGAGCGCCATGAACAGCGGGCCGAGATCCCCGGTCGGGGATTTGCCGGCATAGCGCATCATGTCGCCGCCCTTGCCCGCCTGACCGCTCTCCACCTTGACCACGTCGGCGCCGAGATCCCCGAAGATCAGGGTCGCAAAGGGCCCGAGGACCACCGAACTCATGTCGACAACTTTCAGGCCAGCCAGCGGGCCGGATGCCTTCTCAACGCTCATTTCTCACCTTTGCTTCACTCGAAGTCTGTCTCTTCTACACATCCGGGATGGAAGGTCTCTTTATCTCCTGTCAAGCAAACGCGTATCTTCTTGCGCGGATGGATGGAGATTTCACCTTGGACCCGGCCTTTACCCGACAGGACCTGAAAAACGCGATCCCGGATCGCTGCTTCCGGCCGAATACGGCGCGGTCCTTCACCTATCTTGTCTTCGACGTCGCCCTGATCGCCCTCTGCTACTGGGCGCTGTCGCGCACGACCGCCTGGTATTTCGAAGTGCCGCCGATCTTCCTGCTGGGCACCTTGTTCTGGTCGATCTTCGTGATCGGGCATGACGCCGGGCATGGCGCCTTTTCCCGCTCGCGCCTGATCAACACGCTGGTAGGCCTGGCAACGCACGGACCGATCCTCGTCCCCTATCGCGGCTGGCAGCGCAGCCATGCGATGCACCACATGAAGACCGGGCACCTGCAGGAAGAGGAAGTCTTCCGCGCCTGCCGCGCCGAACAGGACTGGTTCAGCCGCAAGGTCCTGTTCCGCTCCGGCATTTTCGTGCTGTTCGGCTGGCCGATGTACAAGCTCGGCTTCCGGAACCTCACGACTTATGACCCTGTTCATGGCAGCCACTACCTGCCCGTCAGCGACCTCTACGCCTCCCATGTGAAATGGTCCTGGTATGCCAGCCTCGGCGTGAACCTCGCCTTCCTCGCGCTCTATGTCTTCCTGGGGATGAAGTTCGGCTGGGTCTTCGCGCTGAAATATATCGTGGCGCCCTATTTCATCTATGCCGCCTGGCTGACCTTCGTCACCTATATGCAGCATGTCGCGCCGGAAGTGCCGGTGTATGATTCCGATGACTGGTCCGGCCTGAAAGGCGCGCTCGCGACGGTCGACCGCAATTACGGCCCCTTCAACTGGCTGACCCACAATATCGGCAACCTGCACGTCATCCACCACATCTTCCCGACCATCCCGCACTATCGCCTGCGGGAGGCGACCGAGGCAGCGCGGCCCGTGCTGGGCGACTGGTACATGAAGTCAGACCGGTTCGTGCTGGCGGATTTTGTCCGGACGCTGATCGGCTGCCATTTTGTGGAACACGAGAACGGCAAGGAAGTGTGGAAGTCGGCTTACCCGTTCGCGCAGAACTATTCCGGACCAGATGAGACCGACCGCAAGGAAGTGCCCGCGGAATAAATCAGCCCCAGCGTGCGATGCGCAGGGCTTCGATATCCGCCAGCCTTTGACTCAAGGCCGACCAGTCATCCTCTTCCGCAATCGGCGCCCAGAGCGCTTCGACCTCATCGATCAGCAGTGATGGCGGTGCCGGTCGCTGGAAGATGGCATGCGACAGCCGCTCAGGCCGGACCGGATCGCGCGCAAGGATCTGCGCTTTCACCGGCGCGAAAGCCTCTGCCGCATAAAGCGCCGCCTGCGGAGAGGCCGCGGCGCGGGCCTCACTTGCCGCCCCGCCGAACCAGTCATGGAAGACCTGCGGCCAGACCGCTTCGCTTTCCGTCATCCACGCATAGAAGGCCTGGAGGAAGCCGACATCGTCCTCCGCCTCCCCTGTCGGCGCGATGCCCAGGAGGCCATGCGTGTGCGCCACGAAACTGTCCCGATAGGCCAACTGGTACGGCGCCAGCGCCTTGGCGAGATCGTCCGCATCGGCGCCCGTTGTCAGCAAAGCCGAGGCGAGCTGTTGCAGTGCCCAGCCGCCTTGCACTGGCTGGCGACCGAACCGGTAGAGTCCCTGCTCATCGAAATAGGCCGCCGTAAAGTTCGGGTCCGAAACCGGCAGAAACCGCCACGGGCCGAAATCGAAGGTTTCGCCGGTGATGTTGAAATTGTCCGTGTTCATCACGCCATGTACGAACCCGGCCGCCATCCACTGACCGATCATCCTGCCCGTCGCGACAGCAATGCTTTCGAGCAGATTGCAGGCCCGGCAGGCGAGGTCCGAATCGGCGGCCTGCGGATGAAACTGGTCCACGCAGTAATCGACCAGCCGGGCCATCTCAGCGCCCTGTTCCAGATAGGCCAGCCGCTGGAAACTGCCGAAGCGAATATGACTGTGCGACAGGCGCGTCAGCACCGCCGACCGGGTTGGAGAGGGTTCGTCATTGCGGGCGAGCTGTTCGCCCGTCTCGATCAGCGCGAAGGATTTCGACGTGTTGACGCCCAGCGCCTCCAGATAGGATGAAGCGAGCACTTCCCGCACCCCGCCCTTCAGGGTGAGACGTCCGTCACCCTGCCGGCTCCACGGCGTCTGGCCGGAGCCCTTGGTGCCAAGGTCCAGAAGCCGGCCTTCGCGGTCACGCAGCTGCGCAAACAGGAAACCGCGCCCGTCCCCCAGCTGCGGATTGTACACGCCGAACTGGTGCCCGTGATACCGGAGCGCCAGCGGCTGCGGCAGGTTATCCGGCAAGGGCTCGAACCGCCCGAAATGTGCGATCTGCCCGCCCTTATCCATGTCGCCAAGGCCTACCTCCCCGGCCCAGCGGTCATTCCAGAACCGGACTTTATGCTGCGGAAAATCCGCCGGCTCGACAGGGTCGGCAATGAAGTCGGCGAGGGCGAGAATCGGGGGCGTGTCGGTCATACCCTCTCTCAGCATCCACCTGCCCCGCCCGCAAGGGCGCACACGAAATGGTGTTGCGCCGAAAAGCAAAAGGGGCGGACATTGCTGTCCGCCCCTCTCATAGAGTTGGCCCAGGAAGCCTAGCGCTTCATGGTGATTTCGAAGCCGATGCGGCGGCCCGGGATCAACGGCGACAATGTCCCAGCGCCCGGGTAGTAAGCATACGGCGTGTTCGTGCCGGTCGACAGGTTTTCGCTGCCCGGCACCAGCGGCGAGACACTGCCGCCGAACGGCAGCTGCGTGTCGTTACCAGCGGTGACTTCGTCGAGCAGGTTCTTGCCGAACAGGGCCACGGACAGGCCTTCATAAGGCGTGTTCCAGGTCAGGTTGGCATCGACCATGTCGGCCTCGTTCATCCAGCCCCAATTGTTGTCGGTGAAGGCGTTCTTGTCGCGGTGCTGATAATTGGCGCGCGCAACAAGCGTCCCTTTGTCACCCAGGTCGTGGTCGTAAATGAAGCCAACGCCATAAGTGGATTCCGGCACACGCGGCAGGTCGAGAGCCAGGTCACGGCCATTGATCAGACCATCGCTGGAGATGTCGTACCACACGTCGGTGTAGTCAGCATCGATCACGCCGACATTGGCGGTCAGCAGCAGGTTGTCGAGCACCGCATAGCGGCCTTCCGCTTCGAAACCGAGGATCTCGGCATCTGCCGTGTTCAGGATGACCTGAGACACACCGGAGGACGGCGACGGCAGGTTCAGCTCACGCTGCATGTCGGAGATGTCGTTGTAGAACACAGCCGCGTTGAACTGGCCACGGCCATCTTCGGTCTGATGCTTGAAGCCGATTTCATAGCTGTCGACGTTCTCTTCGCCGGTCGCCGCATTCAGGTTCGGATTCGGGAAGATCGACAGGAAGAGTGCCGGGTCGGTGATGCGGAAGTTGTAGCCGCCCGAGCGCACACCGTTCGTGTAGTGGGCATAGATCTGGGAGGTATCGTCCAGCTCATACTTGAAGCCGATCTTCGGCGACCAGTTGCTCCAGTCATCCTTGTTGGAGAAGCCGTTCGGCTCACCCGGGACGTATGGGTTGGTGCCGGTCGTCGGACAGGTTGCATCCACAACAGAGCAGGCCGGACGCGGACGGATATAAGTGATGTCCGCATCTTTCTCTTCATAGCCGTAACGAAGGCCGACAATGGCCGTCAGGCGATCGGTCACGGCATAGTCCACCTGGCCGAAGAGCCCGTAGACATTGTGGTCCTGGCGACCACCGCCATAGAAGGTCGCAGCACTGAGCGTCGGCAGAGAACGGATCTCGGTGTAGCGAACGTCCTGCGTGAAGTAGAAGCCGCCGACCGTCACTTCAGCCTTGCCGAAGGTGCCGGCATAGCGAAGCTCTTCGGAGAACTGCTCCTGTGTCGACTCCGTCCTGGAGTGGAACAGGGTCAGCGGGGTCGAATCGATATCACCGGAGGTCTTCCCCTCGACATCACGATAGCCGATGATGTTGGTAATACGGCCATTGCCGAAGTCCACATCGATGTCGGTCCGCAGTGTGGCGAAGGTGGCATTGCTGTCCTGCAGGCCCGGATTGTTGATCGAGAAGTCGAACGAGTCGCGGTCGAAAAGGCCGCGGTTCTGGCCGGCAGGGCCATCGCCGCGCGTATCGAAGCGCTCGACCTTACCAAGGACGGTGATGTCGTCAGTCGGCATCCACTCAAGGGCGCCGCGGACGATGGATGTCTGTGCCTCACCCTGATTGTCGCCATTGTAGAGGTTCTTGAAGTAACCGTCGTCGAAATTGTAGTAGACGCCGAGCTTGCCGTTCAGCTTGCCTTCGACCAGCGGGCCGGACACGGTGGCCTGCACGGTGGAGTTCGGGCCGCCGCGATCATCGTCGATCGGGGTCTCGACACTTGCGCGGGCTTTCCAGTGGAACTCGTCGGTCGGGTTGCCGGTGTTGATCAGCACGGCGCCGCCGGTCGTATTACGGCCGAACAGGATGCCTTGCGGACCGCGCAGAATTTCAACGCTGTCCAGGTCGAACAGGTCAAGCACGACGCCGGCGTTTGTGCCGAGATAAACGCCATCCACGAACACGCCCACAGTCGGGTCAATGGACGGGATCGACGAGTTGATGCCGAGACCGCGGATGGAGAAGTTTGCCACGCCACGCGAGGTGCCGACATCCGTCAGGTTCACGTTCGGGGTCGAGTAGCTGAGCGATCCGAGGTCGCGCACGTTCAGCGCGTCCAGCGTGTCGGAGTTGAAGGCCGTAACGGCGACCGGAACGTCCTGGACGTTCTCGACATTGGCCTTCTTGGTTGCCGTAACTGTGACGGTGCCGAGCACCTTGTCGATCGCGGATTCGCGTTTGGTTGTGGTTTCCTGAGCGTGGGCTGCAGACGTCAGAAAAAAGACCGCAGAAGCGGTCGCAAGCAAGCTGTGCTTGAGCGCCATGGTTTCCTCGTTGTGAATTCAAGTTGATCTGGGAGAATATTCAGACCCGTTCTCACGCGGGCTATTTCCAAGGTAACAACGAGACCTGAAGCATTCACAGTAGTCTCACAGTCGCACCTGAATATTTTGGGCAAGTGTTACAATAGAGCCACAATTCCCGGAATTTGGGCATATGAGTGCCCATTCCTTGCGCACACCAAACATCAAATACACGAATGACAACGTTGATGTTAGGTAATTATTTCGCACAGGCCCGCCCTTCTGCTGCACTGCACAATATTTTTTCCTGTTCGGAAGGTCTGCGGTCTGCCTATCCTGCCCAGGCGTGAGAGCAAATCCGGACGCCTAGATCCGGTGCCTCGCACACACGGAGGAAACAAATGAGACAATCAATCAGGCTGCTGGCGGGTACGTCAGTGGCATCCCTGCTTCTGGCACTGCCAGCTATCGCCCAGGAAAACGGTTCGGAACTTCGCCAGAGCACGGTGACGGTGACCGGCTCGCTTATTCAAGGTACTCCTGAAGATGCCGCCCTGCCCGTGGACGTCCTCACCGCAGGCGACCTGAAACTGGAAGGCAACCCCTCGATCACGGAACTGATCCGGAATCTCGGCGTGTCATCCGGGGTCGATGGCCAGACCAACCAGTTTTCGTCCAACGGCCTTGAAGGCACGTCGAACATCAACCTGCGCGGCCTTGGCCCGGGCCGGACGCTCGTGCTGCTCAATGGCCGCCGCCAGGTGTTCCACCCCTACTCCGTCGGCGAACAGGCACAGCTCTTCGTTGATACAAACATGATACCGACTGCCGCTGTCGGCCGGATCGAAGTGCTGAAAGACGGCGCGGCCGCTGTCTATGGGTCTGATGCGATCGCGGGCGTCGTGAACTTTATCACCCGGGACGATCTCGAAGGATTGGAAGTCAGCGGGTCTTTCTCGCAGTTTGACGGCTCAGATGGCGACTATGAATTGTCCGCAGCCTACGGCCTCCAGGGCGAAGCGTGGAACTGGGTCACCTCGGTCGGCTACCAGAAACGCTCCGAAGTGGCGTTGCGCGAAAAGGACTGGGCAGTTCGTTCCTGGGAAGACAACCCGGTGGGCGGCTGGTCATCTCTGTCCAATCCCGGCCGGTTCGTTCCACTTGGTATCGTTGATGGCGCTGTCGCCCCGATCGGCAACCTGAATACCGAAGCAGGCTGTGACGATGTCGGCGGTTTTGTGAACCCTTACGTCCTCAACCGCTGCTACTTCCAGTTCACGCAGTACGACAATCTCGTCGAAGAAGAAGAACGCTACCAGGTCTACTCCGAATACAACCGGACCTTCGGCAATGGTGTCGATATGCACCTCGAAGCGCTTTACGGCTATTCGGACGTCCCAACCTGGAAGACATCACCGTCCTATCCGCCGCAGGAACTGGCCACGCAGGTGGTCCCGGCGACAAACCCGGGCTTCCAGCAATATATCGCCGACAATCCGGGTGACTTCCCTGCCGGCACGATCGCTGCCCTGTATATCGGCCGTTCATTCGGCTGGGGCGGTTTCCCCGGTACGGGCTACAACGCGCAGGAAGGCCACCGCACCTATGAGAGCTACCGTCTCTCCGGTGACCTGTCCGGCGAGTTCAAGAATGGCATCAACTGGGATACCGCCCTCACCTGGCACAAGACCGAAGGTGAGCGGATCACGAACGATACCTACATTCTTGGCTTCACGGCGGCCCTGAACGGTTATGGGGTCTGTACCGATCCTGCGACCGGCTTCGATCCGGCAACCGGCAGCCAGCCATGGGCAGCAGGCTACACAGGAAGCCTGTCGGCCGGTTCTGGTGGATGTGAATGGTATAATCCGTTCTCGAACGCTATCCCGGCAAACGGCGTAACCGGTGCCGCCAACCCGGCTTATGTCGCGGGCCTTGAAAACACCGCCACACTGGCCAACTGGCTCACCGACGGCGTCGGCTCTGTCGTCACGTCTGACCTGATGGTCTTCGACGCGGCGATCAGCGGCGAAAGCAGTGTCCAGGCTCAGGGCGGCGCGGTTGGCTACGCCCTTGGCGTGCAGGTCCGCCGCGAGGGCTACAAGGTCGACCCGAACCAGGTCACCGACCTGACAGTCAGCCCGGGTCCGGGTGGCACAGGTCCGTTCTCCTTCCTTGCAGGGACGACACCTGCGGACGAAGACCAGACCATCTACGCAATCTTCGGGGAACTCCAGATTCCGCTCTATGACGATGTGAACGTTCAGGTCGCCATGCGCTACGAAGATTATGGCGGCGATGTCGGCTCGACCTTTGATCCGAAAGTTGCCGTGAAGTGGCAGGCGACAGACAACCTCGCCCTGCGCGGATCAGCTCAGACCTCCTTCAAGGGACCGACGCTGAACCAGCTGACCGGTGTTGCGACCACACTCCAATTCGTGGCGCCAACCTCTGCCTTCAAGGCGGTTGATCAGTTTGGCAACCCTGCCCTGAAGCCGGAATCGGCCTTCTCCTTCAATGTCGGCGCCCTCTATGAACAGGGCGGCTTCAACGCATCGGTCGATTACTACAATTTCGACTTCTCCGATCCGATCATCGTTGAAGACCAGGCTTCGATCGTGAACGCAGCCATTGCGGCAATCGCTGCTGACGATCTGGACAACCCGATCCTCAGCCGCATCACCTTCCAGGACCCGCTCAATCCGGCTGCAGCCGATATTGCGCGTGTCCGGACGAACGTGACCAACGGACCGGATATCAAGACGTCTGGCGTTGACCTGCGGGCCCAGAATGTGTGGAACCTTTCCGATGGAATGGACTTCACCATTGGCGGCGAAGCGACCTACATCATTGAATATGATGTCGCCGACTTTGCCATCGAAGGTGTGACCATCCCGGGCGGAGACCGTGTCGGCCAGTTCAACCGGTCGAACTTCTCCCGTTCCCTGCCGCAATGGAAAGGCAACCTGTTCGCCAATTTGGCAGCGGGTGATCACAACTTCCGCGGCGTGATCCGTCACATCGACTCTTATGACGATGAACGCGGCACGCCAGGCCTGACAGGCGCCTTCGCAGGTGGCCCGTCGAAGATCGACAGCATGACGACGCTGGACCTGTTCTATAACTGGGAAGCGCCTTACGGCTTCGATTTCGGCCTCAGCGTTGTGAACGTGACGGACGAAGATCCGCCGCTGGCCTATTTCGACGTCAGCTACGACCCGTACACCCACAATCCGTTCGGGCGGACATTCAAAATCAGCCTGTCGAAAAAGTTTGGCCCCGGAGAGTAACGCTCTCCCAGAAGCCGACATACCTGGGCGGTCCTTCGGGACCGCCTTTTTTCTTTGTCTTCAGAAATTCCGGTCAGAGCGCGCCCAGCGCCCGCCCGGTCACCTGCCCCGCATCGCGGATCGCAAGCCGGATCGTGTCGGACAGCGCCGTCAGATTCATGAAGCCGTGCACCATGCCGGGATATTCCCGCACCGTCACCGGCACGCCGAAACTCGCCATCTTGTCGGCATAGGCAAGCCCCTCATCATGCAGCGGGTCCCAGCCGCACAGGACGAAATGCGCCGGCGGCAGGCCCCGGAAGCAATCCTCCTGTGCAAACAGCGGCGAGACACGGATGTCCATCCGGTCTTCCGGTGTGACGAGATAGGCGTCACGGAAGAATTCAAACAGATTGGCGGAGATGAAAAAGCCGCTCTCGTTGAACGGCATTTTCTTTGTACGGATGTCGGCAAACTGCACCAGCGGATAGAGCAGCAGCTGGAAGGCCGGGGCCGGCCCGCCGGTACGGTTCATTTCCTGCGACAGATAGGCAGAGAGATTGCCGCCCGCACTGTCGCCCGACACGGCCAGCCGCTCGGGGTCGAGCCCCAGCGATCCGGCATTGTCCTGAACCCAGCGCCAGACATTCAGCGCATCATCGTGCGCGGCCGGGAATTTGTGTTCCGGCGCCAGCCGGTAGTCGATCGACACGACCCGGCACCGGGCCCCTTCTGCCAGCCGCTTGCAAAGCATGTCATAGCTATCGAGGTCGCCAATGACGAAGCCGCCGCCATGGAAGAAGATAATTCCCGGCCCCGGCGCGATACCCGCCCCCAGCGGGGTGTAGACGCGCGCCTTCACCCCGCCCGGCGCCGAAGGCAGGGTGATATGGGAAATATCGGCCATCTCCGGCGCATCCTTCTCGATGGCATGGCTGGCCGCATAGAACTGGCGGCGCAGGCGATCCGCCGTGGTCTGCCAGTCCAGCCCCTTGAGGTCTGGCATGGTGAAGCGGTCAAGAAACTGGCGGAGAGTCTGGTCGAGTGTCATGGCGGGCAAGATGGTGTCGAAATTCGTTCTTGTGAAGGCGGCATGAAGGCGTCAAACTATTGGCATGAGAACTGTCGATGTCTTCTGGTCGTTCCGCTCGCCATATTCCTATCTGGCAACGAAGCGCCTGCGCGCCCTTCCCACAAAATGGGATGTACGTGTTCGCCCGCGTCCGGTCTATCCGATTGCGATTCGCACGCCCCATTTCTTCCAGGAAGTCCGCCCGCAATGGGTACCTTACCTGATGCGTGATTTTGTGAGGAACGCGCAATATCTGGGGCTGCCCATCGGGCCGCTGAACCCTGATCCGGTGGTCATGAACATGATGACCCGCGAGATTTCACCCGACCAGCCCTATATCGGCCGGCTTACCCGGCTCGGCATTCTCGCCTGCGAAAAAGGTGATGAGGAAGGCTGGGCCTTCATGGACGAGGTCTCCACCCTGATCTGGTCCGGCGGCGCCTGGACCGAGGGCACCGCCCTGAAAGAGGCCGCCGCCCGCGCCGGGTTCGATCTCGATGAGATGGATGCCCGCCAGGAAGCGGAGAAAGACCGGCTGGAAGCCGTGATCGCCGAAAACCAGGCCGAACAGGACCCGCACCATTGGGGCGTCCCGCTCATGGTGTTCGAGGGCGAAGGCTTCTTCGGACAGGACCGGATCGACATACTGGAATGGCGTCTGGGCGAAGCAGGCGTCGCCCGCAAGGACTGACGCCTCAGAAGCCCACCCCGGTCCCGAAGGCTGACGCGCCATTGTCCCTGAACTGCCGGGCCGCTTCCGCAAGGAGGCGGCCCTTGGTTTCCTGCGGCAGGGTCTTGGCCGCTGTCACCGCCGTCGCGCCCAGACGGCAGACATTCACACCGTTCAGTGTCTTCTTCGCGTCGTCGCCCGCCTTCAGCGACACCATCAGCGGCAGGACGTCCGGGTCGGCCATGAGCGACATGACCACGCCCTGCATCGCCGCTTCATCCGTTCGCGTCAGCGCGCCCCGCTGAACGGGGTTCACCCGTGCATCATCGATGGCAATCATCAGGCCCGTCATGACGTCAAAGGAATAATCCTGCAGCGGGGCCTTCAGCTCCGCCATGGCCCGTTCAAAGTCGGACGGCTGGCGAAACTCCGTGCCGGCCAGATCCGAATAGCGGGCGGCATTGCACCATTTGCTGCGCTTGCGGGCCTCTTGCCTCAACCTGTTCCGGGTCATGTCCAGCAGCGTGTCGAGATGCTTTGTGTCCGCCTGGCCAAGTTCGTCTGCATGATCGCGCAAGACCGTTTCGGCATGCGCCATGATCAGCTGCGCAAGGACCCGGTCGTCCGGTTTTCCGGCACGGGCAATTTTCCGGGAGAGGTCTTCCTGCGCCTTCGGATCGACCTTGCCCAGCGCGGCAAAATAGGATTCCGCCGCCTCCCCGGGCAGGTTCGGCATCTCTGTTGTGAGCGCGGACACCTGGTCCAGACGGGTAGAGTCGTGACCTGCTGCCTTGTGCGGCAGGCTCAACACGGCGAAGAATGCGCCGCACACAACCACCAATGTTATCAATGCGAACAGCGCATTCTGCTGGCCGGACGCAGGCGCTTTTTGCGCCTTGCGTGCGTCAAAGGTCATTGTCTCTCCCCACGAAAGCGAGACAAAGATCTACGGTAAAAAGCCTTCCAACGGCTTAAACGCGCCTGCCCCCTTCCATCAGAGCGAGAGGACGCCCTGCCCCGGCGGGTCGGAGAACAGTGCCGCCACGAGGTCTGCGCGCCGGGCCTGGACCAGGCGCTGGTTCACATAGCCCTTGTCGGTGATTTCGCCGGCATCGATGCTCGGCGGCTCCGTCATCACCATGACCCGGCGGATCCGGCGGGAGGAGCCCGGCTCCCCCGCATTGAAAGCTACGGTTTTCTCCGCAAGCTTCTCGGTCAGCACACGGAAAGCGGTCATCATGTCCCCGCCATTTTCCTTGACCAGTTGTTCCATCCCGGCCGGTGACGGCCAGACCAGCGCGCCGATCATGTCCTTGTCCTGCCCGCAGATCACGGCATCGAAAATCAGCGGCGAACAGGCCGCCACATAGTCCGGGCGCAGAGTGCCGACGCTGACCCATGTGCCGGAGGAAAGTTTGAAGTCCTCCCCGACCCGGCCATCGAAAATCAGGCCCTTGTTGGGGTCCGTCTCGTCGACGAACTTCACCGCGTCGCCGAGGCAGTAGAAGCCTTCCTCATCGAACACTTCGGCATTCTTTTCCGGATTATTGTGATAACCCGGCATCACTGATGGGCCTTTGACGCGTACTTCCAGCTTGTCGCCATTCGGCACCAGCTTCAGCGTCGAGCCCGGCAGTGGCAATCCGATCAGGCCAACCCGCTCAGCTTCCCAGTGCACGACCGTAATGCCCTGCGTCTCGGTCGCGCCATACATGGTGATGATCGGGATACGCCTGCCGGTCGCCTTGATGGCGAGCGCCTGCAGCCGGTCGTAGAGATCATCCGACAGCGTCGCTCCGCCATAGCCGATGGACCGCATGTTCCTGAAGAAAGCCATCAGCAAATCATCATCGGCCTCCATTGCCTCGGCCAGCATGGCGAGGGCGATGGGCGCCGTGCCGAAGACCGAGGGCGAACAGTCACGGACATTGCGGATCGTCTCGTGGAACAGCGCCGGGGTCGGCTTGCCGCCATCGATCCAGAAGGTCGCGCCGTTCCACAGCGCGCCATTGAAGTTCACATTGGAGCCGGAGATATGGTTCCAGGGCAACCAGTCGAGCAGGTTTTCGACCGCATCCGGATCATGGTCCGGATCCCGGCCGGTGTCGCGCAGCCCCTCCTGCCCGGCAATCATGGAACACATCGCGCCCTGCGTCGTCGGCACAGGCTTCGGCATGCCGGTCGAGCCGGAGGTGAAGAGATACTTGCCGATGCTTTCATCCGTCAGCCGGTCGCGCGCCTCACGCACCGCATCGGTGGGCTCCGTCGCGGCGAGCGCATCATAGGAAAGCACCGTATTGTCGCCGCCGGCATCTGCGGAAAATATCGTACAGCCGTCGCAGCCGAGCGCTTCAATCGCCTTCTTGAACGGCTCCAGCGTCTCGGCGAAGATCACTTTCGGATTCACCGCATTGTAGCAATGCTTCAGCTTTTCAAAGTCTGTCGACATGGTGGAGTACGGCACCGAAATCGGCGCAGCCGGGGCGCCGATCTTCTGCGCGGCAAGGATCACCATGGCAGACCGGATGGAATTGCCTGACAGGATCATCACCGGCGCATCCGGCCCTGCCCCCATGTCGAGGAAGGCCTGCGCCAGGCCGTCGGTTATCCGGGCGGCCTCACCATAGGTAATGGTCACCCACTCATCCGTTTCCGGATCGCGTTCCTTGATGAACGGCCGGTCTGGATGTTCGGCGGCGCGCTCGTCGAGGCAGTGCGGAATCGTGCGCGGGCGCGGCCCCGGCGCATGGCGGGCGGCGATATAGTGGATGCCACCCGGCGCCGTGCGCATCTCGACATCCGGCGCCTTCTGCGGAAGCGGGCGGAATGGCGGCAGTTCTGTCGCATCGGCCATGCTGTGTTTCTCCCTGAACCTGATCTTGTTTTCGCCGATGATAGGCGATCAGGAGGGAGAGGCAATTCGTTCCCCAACGAAAGGCGGGGTTTCAGGACAGGGAGATCTGCCGCGCGGTCAGGCCTCAGCCTGCACAGCCTCGACAACTTCGGCCAGCGCCTCTTTCATCATGGGCTCTTCCAGCGCTTCAGCCATGACACGGATCAGCGGCTCGGTGCCGGACTTGCGGACCACAAGACGCCCCCTCTCCCCCATCGTCGCCTCGGCGCGGGCGATGGCGGATTTTACCCGGTCGGTTTCCAGCGGATTGGTTCCGGCGTAACGGATATTGACCAGCTCCTGAGGCGCTGGCTCGAACACCCGTCCGAGCTCGGACGACTTCTTACCTGTGCGCGCCATCACTTTCAGAACCTGAAGCGCCGCCAGAAGGCCATCGCCCGTGGTCGAAACATCCGACAGGATGATGTGGCCAGACTGTTCGCCGCCCAGATTGAAGCCATGCGCCCGCATATGCTCTGCCACATAGCGGTCACCCACTTTCGTGCGCGGCAGGGTGAGGCCGAGGCCCTTCAGATATTCCGCCAGCCCCATATTCGACATGACGGTCGCCACCATGCCGCCGCCCTTCAGGCGCCCGGTGTGGAACAGTTCCGTCGCGATCAGCGCCATCACCTGATCGCCATCGACCTCTTCGCCCAGTTCGTCGATCACGATCAGCCGGTCTGCGTCCCCATCGAAGGCGATCCCAATATCGGCCTTGCCGTCGGTCACAGCTTTCATCAGCGCCCTGGTGTCGGTTGAGCCCACCCCGGCATTGATGTTCACCCCATCCGGCGACACGCCCATGACGGTCACATCGCAGCCAAGCCGGCGCAGCGCGTCGGGGCCGGCGCGATAGGCGGCGCCATTCGCGCAGTCGAGCACGACCTTCAGGTTCGAAAAATCCGCCTCGGGCTCAACCGCCTCCAGGCACCGCTCGACATAGCGCCGGACGCCTTCATCCATCTGGCGGGGCTTTGCCACATCTGTCGGTGCCGCATAGCTGCCTTCGAACGCGTCGAACATGGCGGTTTCCAGCGCTTCTTCGACCTGGTCGGTGAACTTGATGCCCTCCGGCGAGAACAGTTTCAGGCCATTGTCCTGATACTTGTTGTGCGAGGCCGTCACCATCACACCAAAAGCTGCCCCGGTCTCGCGCGTCAGCAGGGCCACCGCCGGGGTCGGCACCACGCCGACGCAGACCGGCGTCAGCCCCATGCTGCAGAGACCGGCAACCAGTGCCGCTTCGATCATCTCACCCGACCGGCGGGTGTCGCGCCCGACAATGACCTCCCGCCCGCCATCGGGCGCAAAGGTACGCGCCGCCGCGATAGACAGGCGAAGCGCCGTCTCCACGGTCATGGGCTTCTGGTTTACGCGGCCGCGGATGCCATCCGTGCCGAAGAACTGACGTGCCATGATGAAACTCCCTGACGGCCTTGGTCGCAGGAAAAGCTGGAGAAAACGATACCGGATCGTGGCAGGACTATGTCAGACCGGCGACACGCCGCCATACACAATAAAATACGGATTGTCATAGCCGCGCTCGCGCTTGCCATAGAGGAGCGGGGCGCCTTCTTCCGTGAGCACACGTCCGCCGGCTGCTTCCACGACGGCCTGTCCGGCGGCGGTGTCCCACTCCATCGTGCGGCCCATGCGCGGATAAAGATCCGCTTCGCCCGCGGCGATGAGGCAGAATTTCAGCGAAGACCCTGCGCCCTTGATGTCCGCAATGGTGAACTTCTCAAGGAAAGCATCGGTTTCGGGCGTGCGGTGAGACTTGGACGCCACCGCTGTTACGCCCTCTTCCGGCGCCTTGCGGATGCGCAGCGGCGTGCGGTCCGTGGGCACATCCGCGCCCGGCGCAGCCTCTCCCTGCCAGGCGGAATTGTGCGCTTCGGCAACGAACAGGCGCGACAGGGCCGGCGCATAGACCACGCCCATCACGGGGCGGCCATGTTCGATAATGGCGATGTTCACGGTAAACTCGCCATTCTTGTTGATGAATTCCTTGGTGCCGTCGAGCGGGTCGACCAGCGCGAAACGGCTTCCATGTTCCGGCATTTCACCAGCGGCCATGGCCTCTTCGGCGATGACTTTCAGGTCCGGATCAGCCTCGGCCAGCGCTTTCAGGATCAGCGTTTCGGCCTTCTCGTCCGCCAGGGTGACCGGCGAATCGTCGCCTTTCCGGGTGAAATCGAAGTCGCCCTCATAGATCTCCATGATCAGCTTGCCTGCATCCAGAGCGATGCGCGCCAGTGTGTTACCTGTAATCGCCAAACCTGTTCTCCTGATAGAAATCCGGCGCTCTTCCTGTCAGCCCCGCCCGTGATAGGCAAGCCCGCAAACGGTGTCATTGACTGGCCGGCCTCTCTACGAGACGATTAACCTTCGCGAGATGAGTGGAGTGGGAACATGATTTCACGCCGGCACTTGCTTCTGCTCGGAGGCGCCGCCGCCCTGCCCTGGCCTGGCCGGGCGCAGGTAAGCCAGGCGCCGTGCCACGCCCTCATCATCGGAAATGCCGCCTATTCCGAAGGGATCGGAACCCTGGCCAATCCGGTCCGGGATGCCCGCCTTGTGGCCGAAGGCATTCAGGAATGCGGTTTCTCCCTCGTCACCGGCGACATCGTGCAGGACGCCGGCCGGTCGGAGATGATGTCGGCCTTCCGCGCCTATGTCGATGCAATGCAGGCCAGCGGGCCGGAGGCGACGGGGTTTGTCTATTATTCCGGCCATGGCGCCGCCCGCGAAGGCGAAGGCAATTTCCTGATCCCGGTCGAGGATGCCGATATGCTGGATGAAGCGCTCTGGGACGATTCCATTTCGCTCGACTGGGTGATGGGCAAGCTGACCGATTGCGAAGCCCCGACGATCCTCTCCATCGATGCCTGCCGCAATGTGCTGAAACTGCCGGAAGCCGAACGCGCCCTCGGCGGCGGGGAATCCTTCCGCGGCCTGCGCCGCTCGGCAGGCAGCGCAGAAGAGCGCAACATGTTCATCTCCTTCGCCACCTGGGAAGGCGAAACCGCAAGCGACGGTCGCGCCGATGATGGCAATGGCCCTTATGCCAGGGCGCTCGGCACCCGTCTGCTGGAACCGGCTGTCACCGTGCGCGACATGTTCGAGAATGTCCGCCTCGACGTTCTGGAAATGACACTGCAGCGTCAGGAGCCGATGAATCTGTCGCGCCTGCAGCGCCGGTCCAGCGACATCCGCATTGGCGCGTGGAGCCGCGGGCCGGGCGCCCCGATGGCGCCGGTCAGCCAGAACCCGCTTCGCGTCGCGCTGGTCTTCTCCAATGATTATGCCGGCAGCGGCAACTATGCGCTGCCGAACACGCATGCGGACGGTGAGAAGGTCTCCACCGCCCTCAGCGAGAGCGGCTACAAGGTGCGCCATATCCGCAATGCAGACCTTGCCGGCTTCAATGACGGTCTTGCCATGCTGCGCAATGCGCTGAACGCGGCCGGCCCGGCCAGCGTGGGCGTCGTCTATTTCGCCGGATACGGAGCATCCCTGTTCGGGGAAGACAATTACCTGATCCCGAACGGCCCCCTGCCCCGCAACGAATACGAGGTTGCAGAAACCGGGGCGAAACTGCAGGACGCGGTCGAATTCCTGGAAGACTCCGCCGCGCAGGCCGTTGTCGTGATGGTGGATTGCGGGCGCAAATACGACTCGCCGCTGGAAACGAAAGGACTGGAGCCCGGCTTTGCCGATTATACGTCAGACGCCAATGTCGTGATCGCCTATGCCGACAAGCCCGGCACGACGCGGCCGGACGCGACGGGCCCTTCCATCTTTGCCGACGCCTTTGCGAGCCGCATCCAGTCGCCCGACCGGATCGACATCAACAAGGTAATGCTGCAGGTCAGCGGCGACGTGATCGCCGCCACCGGCAGTCAGCAACAGCCCTGGTTCCAGTCGTCCGTCCGCCTGCCCATCTTCTTCCGGGCAGATCTGGACGAGGCCTGAGCCCCTAGTCCAGCACGTCCGCCAGTTCGACTTCGAAGACGAGATCGGAATTCGGCGGGATCGGGCCGCCCGGCGTGCCCTTCTTGCCATAGGCGAGGTCTGACGGGATGTAGAGCAGCCAGCGATCACCCGGCTTCATCATCGACAGGGCCTCGACCCAGCCGCGGATCAGGCGATTGGACGGGAAGATTTCCGGGGCGCCGCGCTGGAAGGCGCTATCGAACATCTCACCCGTGTCGGCAAGGCGGCCCTCATAATAGACGACGACGTCCTGCCCGTTGGCCGGGCTTGCGCCGGTCTCGTCGCCGCTTTCCAACACGACATATTCGAGGCCGGAGCCGGTTTTCTTCACCTCCGGCGCGTCATGGTTCCACGGCGTGTACTTCTCCCACGCAGCCGTATCGACCGATTTCGGCTCCATCAGGTCAACGAGATCGACCAGAAAGACGAGATCGTCACCGGGCTTGATGACCGAGCCCGGACGCGGGCTGTCGCCATAGGCCAGCTTGCTGGGGATGTAGAACATGTACTGGTCGCCCTCATGCATCTTCTGCAGGCCGATGGTCCAGCCGGGGATCACCTGGTTCAGGCGGAACATGGCGGGCTTGCCGCGGTCAAAGGAGGAATCGAACTTTTCACCCTCCGCCGTGCGGCCTTCATAATTGACGCGCACAAGATCGCTGGGGGTGGGGCTGGCGCCTGTGTCGTCGCCTTTCCGGATCACGATCCATTGCAGGCCGGATGGGTCGGTCTGGACGCCTTTGGCATCCGGGTTCCAGGGCATGTGCTGGTCGAACACCGCGTCGACATCGGTCGGCGCCTTTTCGCCCGTACAGGCGGCAATCAGGGCGAGAGCGGCACTGGCCGCAACAGCGAGGATGCGCTTCATATTGAGGCTCCGTTTCGGCTTCTATATTTGGATCAGGGTCTAGGCCGCTTCCGGGGCGAAGTCACCCGCCCCGGCCAGCGTTCAACATTACAGATGTCACATGCTGCGCGGCGGATAGCCGGCCATGGTCAGCGCATCGACGACTTCCTGCGTGTGCTGGCTGTCGCGCGTCTCGATCAGAATATCGAACTCCGCGCCCTTGGCCGGCACGTCCAGCGCGATGCGGTTGTGGGCGACTTCCATGATGTTCGCGCCCTGGTCGCCGATGATCTTGGAGACCAGCGCCAGCAGGCCCGGCCGGTCGTCGCCGATGATACGGATGCGCGCGAGGCGGTTTTCCCGCACCAGCGCCCGCGTCAGCACCGAGGCCAGCAGCCGCGTATCGATATTCCCGCCACAGAGGACGAGGCCGACTTTCCGGCCATAAAAGCGCGTCGGATGCGCCAGCAGCGCGGCAAGGCCCGCGGCCCCGGCGCCCTCGGCAATCGTCTTCTCGATGTCGGCATAGAGCGTGATCGCCCGTTCGAGGTGTTCTTCCTCGACCAGAAGGATGTCGTCCACCAGCTGTTCGGCGAACTGGCGGGTGATCTTGCCCACTTCTTTCACCGCGATGCCTTCGGCGATGGTGGCGCCGCCCATTTTGGGCGTCTTGCCGTTCAGCGCCGCATGCATGCACGGATACATGGCCGCCTCGACGCCGAAGATCTTGATGTCCGGCTTCAGCGCCTTGGCGGCTGTTGCGATGCCGCTGATCAGGCCGCCGCCGCCGATCGGCACGACCAGCGTGTCGAGCTCCGGATTGGCCTCCAGCATTTCCAACGCGATGGTCCCCTGCCCGGCGATGATGTCGATGTCATCGAACGGGTGGATGAAGGTCAGGCCCTCTTTTTCGGCCAGCTCCAGAGCATAATCCTTTGCCTCGTCGAAGATCAGGCCTTCCAGCACGACGCGGGCACCATGGTCGCGTGTATGCTGCACCTTATTAAAGGGCGTCGTCTCGGCCATCACGATGGTCGCCGGAATGCCGAGGCGGCGGGCATGATGCGCCACGCCCTGCGCATGGTTTCCGGCAGAGGCCGCGATCACGCCGCGCTTCTTCTGTTCCTCGGTCAGCTTGGACAGCTTGTTCAGCGCCCCGCGCTCCTTGAAGGCGGCGGTGTACTGGTGGTTTTCGAACTTCACCCACACTTCGGCGCCCGTGATCGAGGACAGCGTTTTCGAATGGCTGAGCGGCGTGTTCTGGACCTGGCCTGCAATAATCATTGCAGCGGCTTTCACATCATCGAGCGTGACGGGAAGGCTTGGGCGCTGCGTATCGGCCATGGTTCTGGTCCTCGGGGTTAAAGCGCGCGCACCCTATGCCCGAGGGGTTGGAAGAGCAAGCGGGATGGGGCGTTGCGTTCCGCCGTCTCCCTCTAAGGCCCCAACCGAAAACTAAGCGGATACGTTATACTCACCCGGCGCGCAGGGACTCCGTTGACGACGTATGGATCGAATTTGACTTCTGCAATGGCGCGCTCGGCTATCTCGACGAAGCTATTGTCCGTGCAGACGGCGACAATGTGCTCCGGCACTCCCTCAGCGCTTACATCGAAATAAGTCTGGCAATCTCCTTCGATGCCTCGTTCTGCTGCTGATTGCGGATAAGATGGCCTCGGTGGGGCAGAAGGCTGGCTCAGTGAATCAAGGCTGAACTCGCGCGCCATGACCATGGCAACAATGCCGCCGGATATACCCTCGGTGACAACGGGTTCAGCATCCTTTCCGAGGTGAGCACTCAGCTTCGACAGAATTTCACTACGACTTACGGCATCTCCAGCCAGCTCCGCCACAGCGAGGCTGATCCAGGCTTCATACGGAACAACTTTTGCCGGCACGGCTTTCAGGCTTGCCTCATATTGCTTGTCCGCAATCGACTTCGCTTCCTCATACTCACCGGTGAAGGCCAGAAGCAGAGCCAATTCACGCTCAATCCATTCCGCGTCTGGGAACATCTCGCGTGTCCGCCGGGCAAGCGCGAGCGCCGATGGATAATCGTGAGCTAAATACAGCCGGTCAATGACGCGATCGACCGCTCCGATCTTCCTTGCCTCCGGTATACTGGAGTTCAGAATGACCGGTAGCGCGGCTGTTGCCTCCCCTAATGTGCCTTCGTTGATGTCAATCATGGCAATGACGAAATTAATTGAGTTCCGACCGACGCATGTCGGCTCAGCAGCAAGGAGCCCGACCAGTTCCTGCCGCCTCGCTGCCATGCCGGACTCTTGCGCAAACGCTTCGGCATAGGCGCTCTGCACGACCTTCAAAGCAGCGCCTTTGAACTTGCCGTCCGTGCAGTCCTCGGCTTGAGCCAGAAAATTGATTCCAGATACGAACAGAGACAGCAAAAGCCACTTCAGTTTCATTGGGTTTCCCACATTGATTCAGGACTGATCGCTTATCACGGTTTTGTGGCATATTCGTTTAGGTTGATTGGCCCTACTCCGGCTCCATCCCCGCAATCCACTGATTGATCAGGTCTATCCCCACAGGGTCCGGCAGGGTCCGCCCGAGTTCGGGCATGGCGATGCCGGGTTCGGTGGAGGCCATGCGGAAGGCGAGGATCGATTCTTCCGGGTGCCCTGGATCGATGACATAGCGCCGGTCGCCGGAGCCCCGGCCCGCCGCTGTCGGATGTTTCTTCAGGCCAAGGCGCGTGGGCGAGGTTTCTTCCAGCATCAGCCACAGGCCGGAATTCGACGCCGAGCCGCCGGGATTGTGGCAATGGCCGCAATTGATATCGAGATAGCCGCGTGCCCGCGCGTCCAGCGGCAGGCTCACATCCATCGCATCCGGCGCCGTCTTCAGGCCCAGCGGCACGCCGTCCAGAATGCCGGCTGCCACCCAGTCCGACAGCTGGTCCACACCGGCCGGACCCGGATGATCGAGGTTGCGCAGTTTCGGCCCGATCGGTTCCACCACATCGCCGCTCTGATGGCAGGTCTTGCACTGGTTCTTGTTGGGCACTTCGTAATGGATTTCCAGCGGCTTGCCCTGTGGACTGATCGTCTCGATCGTCCGGCGCGCGCCGACCGGGGCGTATGTCGCCTGCGTGCCGGCCTCGTTCCAGACATAGGGGAACGCCGCCCAGCCATCGGCCTTGCGGATGATCACCCGCGTTTCGACCTTGAAATTCCCGGCTTCCGGATCCCGCAGGTCCGGCGCAAAAGCAAAAGTCTTGATCAGCGCCGTGCCGACCGGAAACTCCGGCAGGCCCGCGCCATCAGCCTTTGCGGTCTCGCCCGGCGGGACATAGATGAACCGGTGCTTGTCCGCATCATCCGAGAAGAGCGGATTGATCAGGTCATAGGACTTGACCCGTTTGGCCGGATGATCGGCCCCAGCATCGGTAAAAAAGCCGTAGTCGGACAGGACCGACGCAGGCTTGTCCGCCAGAATGGTCTCAAGGTCAGGCCCGGGGGGCGCCGCGGCCTGACCTGCCCCGCAAGCGGCGAGGATCAGGCAGGCAAACGGCAGGACGTGTCTCATGGCTGTTTCGTGTCCTGCGGCAGGACCACGGCGTCACGCTCCGGCACCGGCGTCCCGGCCGGGCGGTCCATGCTGGGCTGCAGCTTCGACGGGTCGAGCGGATATTCGCCAAGCCCCAGATCGAGGAAACCGACTTCGGGCGCCTCGGCAATCACGAGATTGACGGCCTGGTCCTCCCCGCCATTCCAGCGGGTAACGCCATCAGTCACGATGGACGGCAGCGAGCCGCCCAGCACAGCCGCGACAGGCGCCAGCATGCCCTGCGGATCGTCCAGCCCGCCTTCATACGTGTTACCGCTGAGAGTGATATCCGTCAGCAGCGGATTGTAATTTTCATCCGTGAACGGCTCTGTATAGGCGTTCAGCATGACGTCCACCGTGCGATTGCCCGCAAAGCGGTTGCCGGTGATGTAAACATCGGAATTGGCCATGACGATCATGCCGGTGCCGCTGGGCACGCCCGCCACGATATTGCCGACCGGGGCGAAATTCACCGTGTTGTTGTCGACAATGTCATTGTCATAGACGCGGGTGGAATGGCCGCCCATGACGGGCAGGTCCGGCAGGTCAAACACAAGGATGCCGCCCGCATTGTGGCGCGCGATATTTCCGTAGACGTCCGCATAGGACGAATTCTCGATCTCGATCCCGGCGACATTGTATTCGGCGACAGAGTCCCGCACGATGATGTTCTCGGACTGGCCGACATAGATGCCCGCGTCAGAGGCGCCGCGGACGGTGCAGTTCTGCACCAGCACATCAGTCGACTCGACCGGATAGATGCCATAGGCGCCGTTCGTCTCGTCCGGCTCGCCGGACCATTCCACCGTCAGATACTGATAGGTGATCCGGTCGGAATCTTTGGACTTGATGCCGTCGCCCTTGGTGTCGCGAATGCCGAAATCGGTCAACACGACATCGTCGGCGGTGACCAGCAGGCCCTCGCCCGCGCCGGTCTGGCCCGCAAAGTCGAGGATCGTCTTACCCTGCCCGGCCCCGGCCAGCGTCACGTCGTCCACATCCAGAGAAAGTCCGGTGGTGAATTCGAATGTGCCCTCCGGCATGACAATGGTCTCGCCGGGCTCGGCTTCGATCAGGGCAAGTTGCAGATTCTCGGCAAAGTCGCCCTCTGCCGAAACATGGGTGATTCCGTCCTCCGCAGGCATGGCGACTTCCGGCGCCGCGGCCTCGTCTTTTTTGGAACAGGCGGCTGGCGCCAGAATTGCGGCAGCGGCCACTGCCAGAATGATCGGTCTCATGCCCGTACTCTCCCCCGGGTTATAGTTGACGGTAGTGTCATCTTGTGCGGCCAAAATGGCAAGGGCTGGAAAACCCGTCTCCGGAACACAAAGCCCCGCCGGCATCTCTGCGGGCGGGGCGTAGATGGTCTATAGACGGTCTATAGACGGTGTTCGTGAGGGTCCCTCAGTGCACGCTGACCGGGGTCAGGTCATGCATCCGGGCGGCGGCAAATGCCGCGTCACGGCCTTCCACGATGGCCAGTTGCTGGCCGTCGGCAGAGGACACAATGAACAGGTCTTCCGGTCGGCCGATCCCTTCAAGGGCATTGGCGGGCACGAGATCCTGCACTTCGTCTACAGCCAGGTGGCGAATGTAGACGATGGGCTCCGCATCGAAGCGGGGTGTGGTTTCGTCGTTCAACATGTCGGCACTCCTTTCCGTCGCACGACAGATACGGCGAACATGAGGTCCCTTGGGTGGGCACCTTTCGTTCCCTATCAAGGTGGGGTGCAATTGCGGCGCTTCAAGTGCCGGGATGAGGCGTCTTCAGGGCGGCCGATCACGGAAAATTGCTGTCTCTTCCTCGCCTTATGTGCTGTGTCTGCTGCATATCATACGACACAGCCTCCCCGGGATCGAGACATGCCAGCCGACTTGCTCAGCCTCTACCTGCCGAATTTGTTACTGATCCTGTCCATCTTCATTGTCGGCGCAGCCAGTCCCGGCCCGGCGACGCTGATGATTCTGAACGTCTCGGCCCGTGAAGGCCGGGCGGCGGGCGTGATGTTGTCGCTGGGAATTGTCACCGGATCGGTCTTCTGGGCCTGCGTGGCCGCGCTCGGCTTTGTCGCGGCACTCAAGACATCGGTGCTTGTCTTCACGGCCATGAAAATGGCGGGCGGCCTCTACCTGCTGTTCCTGGCGTTCAGGGCATTCCGCTCGGCCAGCCGCAAACCTGCATCAAGCGTTACGGAGGAGGCGCCCGAACCTATCCCGCACGGGACGCAATACCTGCGCGGACTGTTGTTGCACCTGACGAATCCGAAAGCGCCGCTGGTCTGGATGGCGACCCTGTCGGTCGGTGCAGCGGCCACGGCCCCGCCAGCCTTCCTGTTCACCGCCGTCGCGCTGTGTGCGTTCGCCGGAACGGGCGTGTTTGTCGGCTATGCCTGCCTGTTTTCGACACGGTCAGCTGCAACGGCCTACCGGAAAATGCGCCGCCCATTCGATATTGTAATCGGCACCTTGTTCGGCGCGGCGGGAATCAGGCTGCTGACGCTGAAAAGCGCGTAGAAATTGCCTGAATTGTCCGGAAGGAAAATGGTGGAGCCAAGGGGAGTCGAACCCCTGACCTCTTGCATGCCATGCAAGCGCTCTCCCAACTGAGCTATGGCCCCGGACCGGGAAGAGCGGGGTTTATCCCCCCCTCTTCCGGCTTTCAAGTCTATTTCTCATCTTCCTCGTCATCGTCGAGGGTGAGATCGTCATCATCGTCGCTGTCGTCGTCGATTTCGAAATCATCGTCGTCATCGTCGGGCAGGATAATGTCGTCTTCATCGTCATCATCGACGCCGTCTTCGTTGAAGCCGGCCGGAACTTTCTTGCCGGATTCGTCGTCTTCTTCGTCGTCGGCGCCTTCGAGGATCACTTCGTCATCGTCTTCGCCGAGTTCCTTGGCCTGTTCCTCGTCGTCGGTTTCATCTTCGTCGTCGTCGGCGTCATCAGGCGTTTTGACGGCCTTCTCGTCTTCCTCGTCGTCATCCTCGTCTTCGTCCTCGGTCTTGACCGCAGCGCGGGCAGCCTTGGCCTTCACCTTGGTGATGGTCGTGCGGATGACTTCGTCTTCGGGGTCAAATTCCTCCCCGCATTTCGGGCAAACGCACGGGCGTTTGTTGAGGTCATAAAAACGGGCTTCGCAGGATGGGCAAACCTGTTTGGTTCCAAGCTTGTCTTTCGACACGGGCGAACGCCTCCTCGTTGGATTTATGGATTTTGATCTGGGCGGCGCTTGCCATGAACGCCGCGCGCTGTCAAAGCCCCAATTCACGCAAAAATTCAGCTCGGAATTCTTCATGGTCTGGACCAGCCGTCCCGTCAAATCCCTTAAAGGCGCCGTCCGGGCCCCCGGGGACAAATCCTGCAGCCACAGAGCATTGATTTTCGGGGGGCTCGCAGAGGGCACCAGCCGCTTCACAGGCATGCTCGAAGGCGACGATGTCCTGCGCACCGGACAGGCCATGTCGGCCCTCGGCGCGGACGTGAAACGCCTTGGCGGCGGGGCCTGGGAAGTGACCGGCGTCGGCGCCAAAGGCCTCTCCTCTCCGGCAGGCGTGCTGGACTTCGGAAATTCCGGCACGGGTTCGCGCCTGATGATGGGCGTCATGGCGGGCCATGACCTGACCGCTGAGCTGACCGGCGACAAGAGCCTCTGCTCACGCCCGATGAACCGGATCCTCACCCCGCTGCGCCAGATGGGCCTGAAGGACACAGCCGGCCCGGACGGGCGCCTGCCCTTCTCACTGACTGGTTCGAAAACCCTGCAGGCGATCACCTACGCGCCGCCGCAAGCCTCCGCGCAGGTGAAATCCGCCGTCATGCTGGCGGGCCTCTCCGCTGTTGGCACGACCATTGTGGAAGAAGCCAAACCTACCCGCGACCATACCGAGCGCATGCTGCGCGGCTTTGGCGCCGAAGTGGGCGTTGAGCGCAAGCCGGGCGAACCCACACGCATCTCCGTTCCGGGCGGCCAGGTGCTGCGCGCCATCGAAGCGGCGATTCCGGGCGACCCCTCTTCCGCCGCCTTCCTCGTCGCGGCGGGCATTCTCTCCCCGGCCAGCGATGTTCAGGTCGACGGCGTCATGTCGAACCCGACCCGGTCCGGCTTCTATGATGTCGCAAACCTGATGGGCGCGCATCTGGGCGCCGAGGAAGCCGGCGAAGCCGCAGGCGAGCGCCAGATCAATATCGCATCCGGCTTTGCGCAGCTCAAAGGCATTCATGTGCCAGAGCGCTATGTCGCCGCCATGATCGACGAATTCCCGATCCTCGCCGTGCTCGCCGCCTTTGCCGAGGGCGAGACAATCGTCTCAGGCGCGGAAGAACTGCGCGTGAAAGAGAGCGACCGCATCGGCGCCACCGTCGCCATGCTGCGCGCCAATGGCGTCGAGGCCGAAGAGACGCCGGACGGCTTCATCGTTCAGGGCTGCGCCGGCAAGGTGCCCGGCGGCGGCCTCGTCGAAACCCATCACGACCACCGCATCGCCATGAGCGCCCTCATCATGGGCACCGCAGCGCAGGCCCCCGTCCGCGTCGACGACATCTCCATGATCGATACATCGTACCCGGACTTCCTCGCGCATATGGCAACGCTTGGCGCAGATATTTCGGAGGGGTGAGTAGCCGAATTACAGCCCGCAGACTCTAGCGTTCAACTTTCGTCCGATTGGAACACAACGTAGGCAGCATCGGCAAGCCATCCGTCACCACGGCAAACGATGTTTCCGTTTTCATCCTGGACACGATACTCCTGCTGTACAGCGCCCAAAGAAGCCTCACCATCGAGCGCCATGAGGATAGTGTAGAAAGTGTCCGTAAGCGCGACATCCAACGCTTTTATAACGTGCTCGCGTTGATTGCTATTTAGACCAGCAGCCATGAGATGATTGGCAACCGCCGTGGAACCGCTTGAATTTTTATATTCGGCAAGCATCGCGTCTCGTTCTTGTTTGCACAATGTCGCAAAGCCCTGAGCGTCCATCAAATTCTCCATAGGCAACAGCAGACAGATACGTACGTCCCTGAAGCATTATCTACAATGGGCCATAATCCACCCTCTCAGCCACTACGTGATCAGCAAAAAGCGCTCTGCGTTGCGATAGATGTTGACGGCTTCGTCCATTGCACCAGACTGGCAGCAAGACTTCTTTCCATGACCGCCTACTAAGCCACACGGCCAGTCCGGGAGCCGACATATCGGAGAGCAGATGCCACGTCTCATTCTCTATCCCGGCAGCCTGCTCGACATTGAGACGGACGTGATCGTCAATGCGGCCAATTCCAGCCTGATGGGCGGTGGCGGGGTGGATGGTGCGATCCATTATGCCGCCGGGCCTGCGCTGAAAGAGGCCTGCCGCCCGCTCGCCCCCTGCCCGCCGGGGGAGGTACGTGTCACCGAAGGCTTCGGCCTCGCCCCGCGCCTCATCTTCCACACGGTTGGCCCAATCTGGCATGGCGGGCAGAATGGCGAGGCGGACATTCTGGCGAACTGCTACCGCAATTGCCTCACCGAACTTTCGAACCGCGGCCTCAGCCGGATTGTCTTCCCCGCCATCTCGACCGGCGCCTATGGCTACCCGCCCGCACAGGCCGCCCACATCGCCGTCACCATCTGCGCCCGCCACCCGATGGCGCGCGACGCCGACATCGTCTTTGCCGTGATCGACCCGCAAAACCGGGCCGCAATCGCTGCCGCGCTGAACGCGATCCGGTAATCCTTCCTACTGAAGACGTGGGCAGAGGGGTCCACACCTCGATCCTTCCGACTAATCGTTGAACCCAAACACGACGCGCTCGACTCCCCGTTCCTGCAACTCGATGAGATCGAAAAAGAAGGCTGGACCTAAAAGGTCCCGATAAGTCGTCATCCGGCCCGCACCAGGTTCGGCCGTCACACCATGGTCCACAATTCTCCCGAACTGTCGGGACACGCGCCTGTTCTCCACAGCTTGTTCATAATCGAACGCCAAGAGTTCCTCGATTGATATCCACGAGAAAGAGTGGTCGCCTAGATACCCCTTCGGCACGTCGACTTCATTCTCATCAAATTCATCCTCAGGCGGCAACTCGATACCTGCCGGCAAGCCGCGTGGTTGGGAAATTGGTGGAACCGCAGAGTAATTGCGAACATTGGCAAGGAAGCCGAACAGTGCGTAGCCCGAATCTTGAAAAACCGGCCTCATGGCGACATCGGTCCATACCCCACCATCCCGCTTTTGGGCGCGAGTAAAAATATCACAGACCATTATGACTCCTGCGCAGGATCGCCGGTATTCGGTGCGCTTTTACAATAAGTGATTACCCTTTGAATGGGTCAATTGCCAGGATCGAAGCTACAGTCACGCCAAAGGCACCGCTCACCCTGCCCCAACGGCAAAATTGACGTCTGCGCTGGCCACGCCACAGTACGGGCATGACTGATCTTTCCTCTCCCCTGACCCTCGCCCATGGCCCGGCCATGAAGAACCGTTTCATGCTGGCGCCGCTGACCAATCTGCAGAGCAACGCCGATGGCACGCTCAGCGATGACGAGTTCCGCTGGCTGACCTATCGCGCCGAAGGCGGCTTTGGCCTGACCATGACCTGCGCGGCGCACGTACAGGCCATCGGCCAGGGCTTCCCCGGCCAGCTCGGCATTTTCGACGACAAGCATTTGCCGGGCCTGACGCGGCTTGCCGACGCGATCAACAAGACCGGCAGCCATTCGGTCGTCCAGCTGCACCATGCCGGCATGCGCTCGCCCGCAGAGCTGATCGGCGAGGCCCCGGTGTGCCCCTCGGCCAATGAAGAGTTCGGCGCCCGCGCCCTGACGGGCGATGAGGTGAAACAGGCCTTCGACGCTTTCGTCGCAGCCGCCAAACGCGCCGAGGCAGCCGGGTTCCACGGCGTCGAGCTGCACGCCGCGCATGGCTATCTGATCTGCCAGTTCATCAGCAGCGAAGTGAACCTCCGCGAGGATGAATGGGGCGGCGCCTATGAGAACCGCGTGAAGTTCCTGATGGAGATGATCGACGCGATCCGCAGCGAGTGCGGCAAGGACTTCTCCCTCGGTGTGCGCCTGTCGCCGGAACGCTTCGGCATGGACATGGGCGAGATCCGCCGTCTGGCTGAAGAGGTGATGACCGGCGGCAAGGTCGACTATCTCGACATGTCGCTGTGGAACACATTCAAGGAACCGCAGGACGAGGCCTATAAGGGCAAGCGCCTGGTCGACTGGTTCACGGATCTGCCGCGCGGTGACTGCCGCCTTGGCGCAGCGGGCAAGCTGACCACCGGCAAGGCCTGCCATGACGCGATGGAGGCCGGGCTGGACTTTGTCGTCATCGGCCGCGGCGCCATCCTGCACCATGACTTCCCGGAGAAGGTGCTCGCCGATCCGGACTTCACCCCCATCGCCCTGCCCGTGCCCGAAGCCCACCTTCGCGCCGAAGGGCTGGGTGAGACCTTTGTCACCTACATGAAGTCATGGAAGGGCTTCGTCGAAGAGACCGCCTGATCATCCTGTGATCCGGCATAGTCAGATATAATCAGGAGGAAACACCATGCAGATCACGAACGAAACCGCCGCCGTCGTCACAGGCGGCGCCTCAGGCCTCGGCCAGGCCACCGCCCGCGCCCTCGCCAAGGCCGGGGTCAAGGTCGCCATTTTCGACATCAATGAAGAAGCCGGCGAAGCCACCGCAAAAGAAATCGGCGGCATCTTCTGCAATGTGAACATCATGGACGAAGACTCCTGTGTGGCCGGCTTCGAGAAGGCCCGCGCAGCACACGGACAGGAGCGCATCACCGTCCACTGCGCCATGGCGGCCAAGGGCGGCAAGACACTGTCCTGGGACAAGGAAAACGCCCGCTACAAGCGCCTGCCGACTGAAGACTATGCCTTTGGCGCACAGGGCGTGCTGGTCGCCTCCTACCGGATCGCCTCGCTCTCGGCGCTGGGGATGTCCACGCTGCCGGAGCTGGAAGACGGCGAACGCGGCTGCATCACGCTGACGGCCTCTGTCGCGGCGCAGGACGGCCAGATCGGACAGGTCGTCTATGGTTCCTGCAAAGCGGGCGTGAACGGCCTCGTCCTGCCCATGGCGCGGGACCTGATGGACATCGGCATCCGCGTAAACTCGATCATGCCTGGTATCTTTGCGACGCCGCTGATGCTGCGCGCGCCGGAGAAGGTGCTGAACAGCCTCGCCGCTTCGGTCCCCTTCCCCAAACGTCTTGGCAAGCCGGAAGAATATGCGTCGCTGGCCATGGAGCTGGCCCGCAACACCTATTTCAACGGCCAGTGCATCCGCCTCGACGGCGCGATCCGCATGGCGCCAAGATAAGGATTGCTCGGTGCTGTTCGCGGGCTGAAGCTCGCGGCACCTGCGCCTGCGCGTTGCTTGTGGTGGAGCGCCACGTCACGAGCAACGCGAAGGCGCAGCGGCCCCGAACCGGAGGCGAGGGAACAGCCGCGAGCAGCAAGGCCGGAGGCCGCGCAGCCAAAAAACTCCCGCGCAGCCTCAAGCACTTTTACCTGCTTGACTTCCCGCACGCCTTCACCCACTCCCCGCGGCCATGATTATTGCGATCGATGGCACGACAGCGTCCGGCAAGGGCACGATCTCGAAACGGCTGGCCAGGCAGTACGGCCTGGCCCATATGGACACCGGCCGCCTCTACCGGGCGACTGCCGTCGCGGCCCTGAAACAGGGCGTCGCGCTGGACGACGAGGCCGCCCTCGCTGAGGTCGCCGCCTCTCTTGATCTGAACGATTTCGATGAAGCCGAGCTGCGCACCGCCGAAGCCGGAAAGGCCGCCTCCGTGGTCAGCGCCCTGCCCCAGGTCCGCCAGGCCCTGTACGAGCTGCAACGGGCCTTCGCCCTGCAGAAGGGCGGCGCCCTCCTCGATGGCCGCGACATCGGCACGGTGATCGCCCCCGACGCCGATGTGAAACTGTGGGTGGATGCCGATGTCGAACAGCGGGGTTACCGGCGCTGGCGCGAACTGCTGGGCTTTGGCGAGGACGTCACGCTCGAACAGGTGATCCAGCAGCTGCGCGAACGCGACCAGCGCGACCAGAACCGCAAGGACGCCCCGGCCGCCATGGCGGCAGATGCCGTCTTGATCGATACCACCGACCTCTCTATAGAGGCCGCAGTGGAAAAGGCGCTGGCAGCTGTAGAGGCTGCTCTCGCCCGTGGAAACGGCACCTGAAGGGGCTTTCTCCTGTAAATACAGGGGCCTCAAATCCAAACAGGCTGCACCACTGAAGATTAAAGAGACCACGCTCTCGGGTCGTTCCAGCAGGCCGCAATGGTGCGCGCCTGCCTTGAACCGTTCGTCCCGCCTCAGGAAACTTACATGACAGACTCTATGAACCCCTCCTCCGACGATTTCGCCTCCATGTTCGAATCGTCGGCTGCGGCGTCGGCAATGCAGGAAGGCCAGGTCGTTCCGGCCACCGTCATCCGCATTGAAAACGATGCCGTGCTCGTCGACATCGGCCTCAAGACCGAAGGCCGTATCCCGCTCCGCGAATTCTCGATGGAAGACAAGCAGCCGGAAGCCGGCGACATTGTCGACGTCTATCTCGACCGTATCGAAAACGCCCTTGGCGACGCTGTCCTGTCCCGTGACAAGGCCCGCCGCGAAGAGCGCTGGATCAAGCTCGAAAAGAGCTTCAACGCCAACGAACCGGTCAAAGGCGCCATCTCCGGCCGCGTCAAAGGCGGCTTCACCGTCGACCTCGGCGGCGTCAACGCCTTCCTTCCGGGCTCCCAGGTGGACATCCGCCCGGTCCGCGATGTCGGCCCGCTCATGGGTGAAGTTCAGCCTTTCGCTGTCCTCAAGCTCGACCGCTCGCGCGGCAACATCGTGGTCTCGCGCCGCGCCATCCTGGAAGAGAGCCGCGCCGAACAGCGTGCGGAAATCGTTTCCGACATGGCCGAAGGCGACGTCCGCAAGGGTATCGTCAAGAACATCACCGATTACGGTGCGTTCGTCGACCTTGGCGGCATCGATGGCCTGCTGCACGTCACCGACATGTCCTACAAGCGCATCAATCACCCGTCTCAGGTGGTTGAAGTCGGCCAGGAAGTCGAAGTCCAGATCATCAAGATCAACCCGGAAACCCAGCGTATCTCGCTCGGCATGAAGCAACTCGGCGCCGATCCGTGGGATGGCATCGATGTGCGTTACCCGGTTGGTGCCCGCCTCAAAGGCATCGTCACCAACATCACCGACTACGGCGCCTTCGTGGAGCTGGAAGACGGTGTCGAGGGTCTGATCCACGTCTCCGAAATGAGCTGGACCAAGAAGAACGTGCACCCCGGCAAGATCCTGTCGACCTCTCAGGAAGTCGATGTGGAAGTGCTGGACGTCGATTCCGAGAAGCGCCGCATCTCGCTCGGCCTGAAGCAAACCATGGACAATCCGTGGTCGGCCTTCCTGGCAGAGCATCCGATCGGCACCGAGATCGAAGGCGAAGTCCGCGGGATCACCGAATTCGGTCTGTTCGTCGGCCTCGGCCCGGACCTGGACGGCATGGTTCACATCAACGACATCTCCTGGGAGCAGTCGGGTGACCAGGCCATCGAAGCCTTCAACAAGGGCGATATGGTCAAGGCGAAAGTGCTCGACGTCGACGTCGACAAGGAGCGTATCTCGCTGGGCATCAAGCAGCTGGCAGGCGATCCGATGGAATCGCTCAACACCGGCGGCGTGAAGCGCGGCACGACCGTGACCTGCACCGTCACCGAGATCACCTCGGGCGGTATCGAAGTCGAATTCGGCGAGCCGGCAATGAAGTCGTTCATCCGCCGCTCCGATCTGTCGCGTGACCGCGCAGATCAGCGTCCGGAACGCTTCGCTGTTGGCGACAAGGTCGACGCCAAGGTGATCCAGGTCGATCGTGGCTCGCGCCGCGTGTCGCTCTCGATCAAGGCCCTCGAAATCGCCGAAGAAGCAGAAGCCGTTGCACAGTACGGGTCGGCAGATGCCGGCGCTTCGCTGGGTGACATTCTCGGCGCGGCCCTGGCCTCTTCCGGCACCAGCAAGGAAGACGCTGCCCCGGCAGCTGCTTCTTCCGGCGATGCCGATGCGAACGGCCGTCTGGCCGCTCCGCAAGGCGACGCGGACGATCTGAAGCAGATCAAAGGCGTTGGCCCGGCTTTCGAGAAGAAGCTGAACGAAGCCGGTGTCTTCCACTTCTGGCAGATCGCTTCCATGACGGACGATCAGCTGGCAGCTCTGGAAGAAGAGGTCGGCACATCCGGCAAGGGTGCTGACTGGAAAGCTGAGGCGGAAGCCCTCCAAGGCTGAGCCGGGTAAGGCCGGCCTGAACGGGCCGGCACCACCTGGTTTCTAAATTTGATGAAATGTTTGCGGCGGGGGCCTAGCGTTCCCGCCGCAAATGCGTTTTATATCAAAGGGATGCTGAAGTCAGAACTTATCGCAAAACTCGCAACGGAATACGCTCACCTCCGCCAGGAAGATCTGGAAAAGGTCGTGAATGTGATCCTGGACGAGATCGCCGCCGCGCTCGCCCGCGGTGACCGTGTTGAGCTGCGCGGCTTCGGCGCCTTCTCTGTCCGCCAGCGCGATTCCCGCAAGGGGCGCAACCCGCGGACCGGGGAACCGGTGGAAGTGCCGGCCAAGTCCGTCCCCTTCTTCAAGGCCGGCAAGGAATTGCGCGCCCGCGTCAATGGCGGCGAAGATCCTGAGGCGAGATAGGCCTCTCAAGCGCCCCCGAAATCACGATCTGCCTTGACCGGTTTGCCAAACAATAGGATCAAACTGACAGGTATCCAGGCTCGAAGCCTCAGGAGGGGAAACTAAAATGTTTAAAGAATTCAAAGAGTTCGCGATGAAGGGCAACCTCGTTGACATGGCGGTTGCCTTTGTCATGGGCGGGGCATTCGCGACACTGGTCACCGCCTTCATTCAGGGGGTTTTCCTGCCCCTGCTCAGCCCGGTCATGGGCGGCCTGGATTTCGGCAGCTGGAATTACGAGATGGTGCCTGCCACGCTCGGCGCCGACGGCGAAGTCCTCAAGGAGGCCGTCGTCGTGAAAATCGGAGACTTCATCTCCGCCATCATCTCCTTCACCATCGTCGCCTTCGTCATGTTCCTCCTCATCAAGGGCATGAACAAAATGAAGAAAAAGGAAGAAGCTGCTCCGCCGCCGGCCCCGCCGCGCCAGGAAGTGCTTCTGGAAGAAATCCGCAACCTGCTGGCAAAACAGTCCAGCTAGGCCCTGCGGTCACCGTGTTCGGGTTCTGTTAAGGTTCAACAACCATAATCCCGGACAGTAGAGTACGCGTAGAGTGGAAAGGGCGGCCTGATTGGCCGCCCTTTTTTCATATCCGCTCAGAGTGTTCAGCCAGTCAGACCGGCTCTTCCCGGTTCTTCGACAGGATTTCGCCTGCAAGGTATAGCGAGCCGCAGATCAGGATCCGGTCGGCGCCGGTTGCCGCGGCAGCTTTCAGTCCTGCTTCCAGGTTCTCGCACGCCACAGCCTCAAGCCCGGCCGTGTTCGCCGCCTCGGCCAGTTCCTCCGGTTCGGCCGCCCGGTGACCCGGCGCATTCGGCACGGTGAACACCGGCGGATGCAGGGAGCGGAATGGCAGGAAGAAGCCGGTGGCGTCCTTGGACGCCAGCATGCCCGAGACAAGCGCCGTCTTCCCCTCCTGCTTTGACAGGTGGCGGACGATCGCCCGGGCGGCGTGCGGATTGTGCCCGCCGTCCAGCCAGACCTCACAGCCCGGCACGTGCGCAGTCAGCGGGCCATCTTTCAGGCGCTGCATCCTAGCCGGCCAGGTCGCGGTGCGGGCGCCCTCGAAGATCGCGTCCTGCGGGATACGGGTGGAATTGCCGAACAGCTGCATGGCCATCGCCGCGAGTGCTGCATTGGCCCGCTGATGCTCGCCTATAAGTCCGATATGATCCGGCATGGCATCGATATAGTGTGCCTTGAGCTTGTAGAGCGGTGCCCCCTTCAGGGCCGCTTCGGCCGTGATGACATCATCGCAGACCTTGCGCTGGATGGCGCTCAGCACCGGACGGCCCGGCCGGATGATTCCCGCCTTCTCGCCCGCAATCTTGCGGATGTCAGACCCCAGAAATGCCTTGTGGTCAAAGTCCACCGGCGTGATCACGCACAGCGCCGGCTCTTCGATCACATTGGTCGCATCATAGCGCCCGCCAAGGCCGACTTCGAGGATCAGCAAGTCCGCCGGTACTTCGGAAAAGGCCAGCAACGCCGTTGCTGTTGTGGCCTCGAAATGGGTGATTTCCTGGCCCTTGATGGCCTCATAGGTCCGCTCAAGCCAGTCGATCAGGCGCGCATCGTCGACGATTTCACCCGCCAGCCGGATCCGCTCATTGAAGCGGACAAGGTGCGGACTGGTGAAAACATGAACCTTCAGACCGGCTGCTTCGGCCATGGCGCGCATGAAGGCGCTGGTCGAGCCCTTCCCGTTGGTACCGGCGACATGGATAACGGGCGGCAAGCGATCCTGCGGGCGGCCGAGTGCTTCAAGCGCAGCCTCGACCCGTCCCAACGACAGGTGAATCGTCTCAGGATAGAGCCCTTCGAAACGCTTCAGCGCTGCGGCAAGGGCCGCACTGTCTCCGCTCAATCAGACTTGCCCTTGGACACATGCGTTTTGGGCGGATTGAGCGAGGCCGGCATGCTGTCGCTGGAACGGCGTGACTTCGGCATCAGCATGGACAGGACGCGCGACAGCGTATCCTTCATCTTGCGGCGGTCGACCACAATGTCGACCTGGCCTTTTTCACGCAGGAACTCCGACCGCTGGAAGCCTTTGGGCAGGCTTTCGCGGATCGTCTGTTCGATCACGCGCGGGCCGGAAAAGGCGATCATGGCACCCGGCTCAGCGATATGGACATCGCCCAGCATGGCGTAAGAGGCCGAGACGCCGCCGGAGGTCGGGTCGGTCAGCACGACCACATAAGGCAGTTTCGCTTCGCCCAGCTCATTGATGGCGAGCGTCGTGCGCGGCATCTGCATCAGGCTGAGCGTGCCTTCCTGCATGCGCGCCCCACCGGAAGCGGTGCAGACGACGAAAGCGGCTTTGCGGGCCAGCGCCATATGAGCCGCGGTGATGAACCCCTCCCCGGCTGCCATGCCGAGCGAACCGCCCATGAAAGCAAAATCCTGCACCAGCACGACCGCGGGCACGCCGCCGATCTTGCCGTAAGCCGCGACCATACAGTCATCCTGCAGCAGTGGCGCGCCACCGCCTTCGGTTTCTTTCTTCTCGCGGGCCGCGATCTTCGACTTGGCCGCTTTCAGCCGCGCCGGATAAGGCTTGTCGTCCTTGAACTTCAACGGATCCAGTGCCACGCCCGGCAGCTCAATCGGCTCCCAGCGTTCATCATCGAACAGGAGGCGGAAGCGTGTACGCGGTGAAATCCGCAGGTGCGCGCCAGCCGGCGTGACATGCCAGTTTTCTTCCAGATCGGTCTTGTAGACCAGCTCTCCGGACAACGGGCATTTCACCCACAGGTCATCCGGCGTGTCCCGCTTGGTCAGCATGGTCTTCAGGCCCGGCGGGGTGACCTTGTTGATCCAGTTCATCCGACAACCTCCACGGCTGTAACAGCCACTACGGTTTCGCGACCTCGGCGATCGCCTTGCTCAGTTCCTTGGCCAAAGCCCCCATGCCCTGGGGTGCGCGGGCCAGATCCCCTGATTCGTGAGCCGCCTCTGCATGCTCCACGAAAGCACTGCCTACGACAACCCCATCGGCTATTTTAGCCATTTCCGCAGCCTGTGCACCGGTTTTTACACCAAAGCCAACACAAACTGGCAGTCCTGAAACGCGCCGGGCCATGTCAATGTTCCCTGCAATAACGGCAGGATCGGCGCTTCCGGCCCCTGTCACACCGGTCACGGAGACGAAATACAGGAAGCCCGAGGCGCCTTCGGCGACCTTCTTCATGCGCGCCTCATGTGTGGTCGGCGTGGCCAGGCGGATCACCGAGAGACCGTATTTGGCGTATTCTTCCCGCAGCGGTTCATCTTCTTCCGGCGGCAAATCCACGATGATCGTGCCGTCGACGCCGGCCTCATGCGCGGCCTCGGCAAAGGCGCCATAGCCCATGGAATGGACCGGATTGGCATAACCCATGATGATCAGCGGCGTGGTCTGGTCGGTTTCACGGAACCGGGCAGCGAGCGCCAGCACATCCGTCAGCTTCGTTTTCGCGGCCAGCGCACGCAGGCCCGCCCGCTGGATCGCCGGGCCATCGGCCATCGGATCGGTAAACGGCGCGCCCAGCTCGATAATGTCCGCGCCATTGTCGCGCAGGGCGCAGAGCGACTGATAGCTCGTCTCAAGGTCCGGATCGCCGGCCATGAGATAGGAGACCAGGACTGCGCGCTTTTCCGCCTTCGCGCGGTCGAAGGCAGCGGTAATACGTTCCGTTGGCATCAGCTTTCCGTGTTTTCGTGGACCCAGGCGGCATAGGGGTCATGCGCCTCAAGGCAAGGCAGCGCCACCATGGCCGGGACATCATAAGGGTGATGGGTAAGGACGAGGGCCTCGATCCGGTCCCAGTTCGCCTTCGGCGCCTTGAGCCAGAGAATGTATTCAAACGCCTGCTCCACCACGCCCTTCCAGCGATAGGTGGACGAGACCGGGCCTTCCAGGTTTGCGCAGGCCGCCAGCTTGTGCTCGACAGCGGCATCGCCAATGTCCTCGGCCACGCGCTGGGACGGGCAAGTGATGCGGATAAGGAGAAGGTCGGTCATTCTGCAAGCGCCTCCAGGTCACATTTTCCTATCTGCACGGCGGCCATGGGGATAACCGACAGGGAGCGTCCTTCGTATGGAATGCCGATGCCGGCGATCTGGTCCCAGTCATAGCATCGGTTGCCATCATCATCGCCAATCGGGGGATGGGCCTGCCCGCAGATGCCATTGTCGGTCCATTCCGCATACCGGATGGGCGCCGTCCGCCCATCGGCGAAACAGAGCACTGTATCGTGCGCTACGAGCGGAATCTTCTCGCCATTCTGCGCCGCTTCGAAATTCTGCTGCGTCAGCGGGACATATGCATACTTGGTCGTCGGCACGCAGGCGCCCAGCAAAACAAGAAGGATAACGGGAAGAACCTGCCTCACATGTCCACTCCCAGGTGCTTGGCGACGGAAAACACGTCCTTGTCGCCCCGGCCGCACATATTGAGGACGATCAGGCCATCCTTGCCCAGTTCCTGCGCCACTTCCCCAACGCGTGCGAGCGCGTGGGACGGCTCAAGTGCCGGAATGATGCCTTCGAGCTTCGTGCAGAGCTGGAACGCCTCAAGGGCTTCCTTGTCTGTTGTCGACAGGTATTCGGCCCGGCCCGTGTCACGGAGGAAGGCATGTTCGGGCCCGATGCCCGGATAGTCGAGCCCTGCAGAGATGGAATGCGCGTCCAGAATCTGGCCGTCATCGGTTTGCAGCAGATAGGTGCGGTTGCCGTGCAGGATGCCGGGCCGGCCGCCATTGAGGGCCGCAGCATGTTCGCCCGTCTCGATGCCATGGCCAGCCGCCTCGACGCCGATCATGCGGACGCTCTCGTCTTCCAGGAAGGGATGGAACAGACCGATGGCGTTGGAGCCGCCCCCGATACAGGCCATCAGCACATCCGGCAGGCGCCCTTCCCGCTCCAGAATCTGCTCGCGGGCCTCCTTGCCGATGATCGATTGGAAATCCCGCACCAGTTCCGGGTACGGATGAGGTCCGGCTACGGTGCCGATGCAGTAGAAGGTGTTGTCGACGTTCGTGACCCAGTCGCGCAGGGCCTCGTTCATCGCATCTTTCAGCGTGCCTGTGCCGGACGAGACCGGAACGATCTTCGCGCCCAGCAGGCGCATGCGGAACACGTTCGGCTTCTGGCGCTCGACATCGGTCTCGCCCATGAAGACGACGCATTCGAGGCCGAAGCGCGCGCAGATCGTCGCCGTCGCCACACCGTGCTGGCCCGCGCCGGTCTCGGCAATAATGCGGGTCTTGCCCATCCGCCGGGCGAGCAGCACCTGGCCGAGGCAGTTATTGATCTTGTGCGCGCCGGTATGGTTCAGCTCGTCGCGTTTGAAATAGATCTTCGCCCCGCCGAAATGCTCGGTCAGGCGCTCGGCAAAATAGAGCGGTGACGGGCGGCCGACATAATGGGTCCAGAGGTCGTCCATCTCGGCCTTGAATGCCGGGTCGTCCTGCGCCCGGCGGTATTCGGCTTCGAGTTCCAGGATCAGCGGCATCAGCGTTTCGGCGACATAGCGTCCGCCGAACTCACCGAACCGGCCATTCAGGTCCGGCCACTGGTCCCAGGTATTTCTCACGTCCATCATTTCAGACCTCTTTGGCGGCGCGGAGAAACGCCCGCACCAGCTCCTTGTCCTTTAGCCCCCGCAGCCGCTCCACGCCAGAGGAGACGTCGACCGCCGGTGCACCTGTCGCAGCGATTGCTTCGGCTGCGTTCTCAGGTGTCAGGCCTCCGGCGAGGATCCATGGCTTCGGCGGCGTCCAGTCTTTCAGGATCGACCAGTCGAAGGCCTGACCATGCCCGCCCGTGCGATCCGCACCCTTCGGGGGCTTTGCATCCATGAGCAGACGATCGGCGGCGGTGAAGGCCCCTGCCCCCGCAAGGTCGCCTGCCGTTTCCACGCCGATCGCCTTCCAGACTTCACAGCCGGTGCGGTCACGGATCTCAGCCACGCGCTCCGGGGGTTCCTGCCCGTGAAGCTGAAGCACGCGGATGCCCGTCGCGGTCACCCGGTCGATCAGGGCGTCATCGGCGTTCGCCAGCAAGGCCACCGGCACCGACCGGCCAACGCCCAGCAGCAGGGTCTCGGCCGCTTCCGGTGTGACGTAGCGCGGGCTCGCCTCGACAAAGACAAAACCGATCCAGTCCGCCCCCTCCGCCGCGCAGAGGCGCACGAGGTCCGGATCCTTGAGGCCGCAGATCTTCACACGAGTCATGGCACCGGCGTTACGCCAGGGCGGGCGCACCGGTCAATGCAGGGCAGCTTAGGGGTGGGTTCAGTTCAGGATCGCATGGAAGGCGAGCATGCCTTCCTCGCCCGGTGTCACGCGCGCGAAGGTCCAGCGGACATGCGTGATCTCGTCGGCGGAGGCCATGCGGACTTTGTCTCCATCCTCGATCACCAGATCATCGCGCGGCGCGAAGGACTTGCCGCCATCGATGGAGAAGTCCACGGCCGCATTGTCGGCGATCACCGAGTCATCGACATAGATCATGTCTTCCGGCACCGGGATGGTCATGACGACGCTGTCTTCCTCTTCGGCCCCTTCGTTCCGGAAGCTCACCACATAGGCGAGTTCCTGTCCGGGCTCGACAGCATCTGCCGGCACGTATTCCGTCTCGGTCGACCCATCCTCATATTCCATCAGCACCACCCGCTCGACCGAAGCCGAAGACAGCAGCACATCCGCCTGCGCAGGCATGAGGGCAACAGCGCAGACCGCGAGGAAAGTGAAGGACGTTGGAAGAACCTTGAACATCATGGTTAATACGGGACACGTTTTGGCTAACGATTGTGACCATCCATCACAAGCGTTAAGATTAATTAAAAGACAGGCCTGATTAAGGCTTTCCTTTACCAATCCCAGCACTTGGGCAGAATGTGGGCCATACCTGCTCATTTGTCCGGCAACGGATGGCTTGCCGGGATATATTTTACGGACAACGGGCATTCGCAGGACATTCAGATGAAACGCATCAAGCTGAGCCGGGCCTTCACGCTGATCGAACCCGGTCCGGTTACGCTCGTCACCACCCATGACGGACGGAAGCCAAATGTCATGACGATCACATGGACAATGGTGCTGGATTTTACGGGGCGGATCGCCATCACGACCGGGCCGTGGAATCACTCCTTCCAAGCGCTGCGCGAGTCAGGCGAATGCGTTGTGGCGATCCCGGGCGCCGACATGATCGATACGGTGATCAGCATCGGCACCTGTTCCGGCGCGGACACCGACAAGTTCGGCAAGTTCGACCTTGCCCCCAAAAAGGCGAAACATGTCACCCCACCGCTTCTCGGAAATTGCCTCGCAAATATCGAATGCCGCGTGGAGGAGATCATCGAGCCATACAACATCGTCGTGCTTGAAAGCCTTGCAGCCTACCGCGATGAAACCCGCAAGGACCAGCGTATGCTCCACGCCGTCGGAGACGGTACGTTCATCGCGGACGGCCGGCGTCTGGACCGACGCAAGATGATGGCCTCCAAATTGCCAGACGGCCTCTGACAGCCACTGGCCCTATCGTTTCTGCTCGATGAAAATCGTGAAGCTCAGATCTTCATCGGCAGCGCCCTCCGGCGCCACCGGGAAAGGCACGGCAGCCGTTACCGATTTCAGGCACCTGCGATCATAGAGCCGGCTTCCGCTGCTGGTCCGTATTCCAACGAACACAACTTCGCCTTCATGCGACAGACGAAACTCGACTTCACAATTCCCAGCCCCCCGCACGCCTCGCGGGGCATGGCGGGCAAGTTGCAGGCGCACATCCCGCAGATAGGCGTCCCGCACCGCCTTGCCGTCGCCACTGAGCGATGCCGCATCTTTTGACCCGGCCTGCTCTGCGACAGGGTCCGGCGCGACCGCTTGCGCAGGGGCATCAGCGGCAAGGGTCACAAATGCCGGGCCGGACTCCTCTTTACCAGATGCTAAATCTGCAGCCAGAGCGGGCTCGGGAACTGGCAGCACGTCTTCAATCGCTTTTGCCGGCTCAGGGGCCAGCGCCGGATCTGTTACGGCTTCAGCGGCCGGAGCTGGCGGATCGTCCACTTTCTCAGGCGGAGCGGGTGGCGGCTTCGTTTGCGGCGGATCCGGTTCAGGTTCCTGCACGGGTGCTGTCACCGGCGCCTCAACGAGGCTCACGAGAAATACATCATCCTTCGGGCCAAGCCCCGACGGACCGGCAGGTGCCAGCAGGAAAACCCCTGCCAGCAAACCGCCATGGGCGAGCGCAGCCAGAGCCACGCCCGCCATATAGCTGGAGGTGAGAATCCTCCGTAACACGTCAGAAGGCGACGTTCAGACTGAGATTGAACGATCGGCCCGGACCGGCGACCTGATGGTACGGACCGATCCGGCCACCATATTTGTAGTCGCCGAAAGCAATTCCGCCGAGCGGCAGGTCATAGTCCTGGTCCAGCAGGTTCTCGATCGCCGCTGCAAACCGCACACGGCCGACCTCACCCCCTGCCCGCAGATGGATCAGCACATAGCCGGGCGTGCGGAGTTCCTGACGCACAGCGCTGATGTCGTCCTTCTCATCAACCATTTCCAGTTCGATCGCCTGCGTCCAGATGCCTTTCGTATTCTCAAGCGCGAACAGGCCCTGAAGCGGGGCAATATTGTAGAGATTGTCGCCCGTATCCTTGTTCTCGCCCTTGGCCCAGCTGACCGTTCCGGTGAAGCGCGTATCGCCATACGCGGTCTGCCAGAGCGGCATCGCACCAGTGGCCTCAAAGCCGTACAGTTCCGCCTCATGGTTTGCGAACTGGAGCATTGGCAGGCCGTCTTTCAGGCTGCCGATCCGGTCTGCATCGATATAATCTTCGACATAGCTGGCCCAGGCGGAAAGCTGCAGGACCCGTCCACTCTCGGCTCCGTCGGTCCAGTCGAGCGTTGCAGCGAGGCTGCGCGCGACTTCCGGCTCCAGATCGATGTCGCCGACATAGCCCGCGCCATCGCCGGTCATGTTGGTCATCGAGCTGGACATGGAGCCCCGGCCCCAGGCGTACCGCTCATAGAGGTTCGGGGAGCGGGTTTTCTGAGCAGCACCGAACTCAACTGCGAGCGAGTCGCTCGGACGCCAGGTTGCCTTCGCGGTCACGTCGATATTGTCGTCTTCGCGCGCCCGGTCAGCCGCATTGAACGCCATGGCGGCCATGGCATCGGCCATGTTCATCATGCCGGTCCAGGAATAGGGCTGCACCTCTCCGGTATCCATTTCGACGTTTTCATAGCGAACGCCGAACAGGGTGGACCATTCCGGTGACGGGTTGGCTTCCCATTCCGCCCACACGCCCGTGCGGTTCCGTTCGCCGTCATTGATGTTCACATAGTCGAGCGGCGACATCATCATGCTGCCTGGAACGGCGGGCCAGTAATCGTCCATGGACGCACGGAAGAGTTCTGCACCGACGCGAACCTGGCCAACACCCTCGACCGGCGTGTCATAGGAGACCTTGGCCGAGACATCCTCGCCTTCCGTGATCATCGGCATGCCGCCGGTTGCCGCGCCGCCCTTGTCGGAGAGGAAGTTCATTTCGTGATCGACGCTGCGCCAGGAGGCTTCCGCTGTCAGGATCCCGGCTCCGAGCGGGCCTTCGCCGTGCAGCTGCACGCTGGTGCTCGTATTGTCGGTCAGGTCCATGCGCTGGTTGGCGAAGCCTTCATACGGCACGCCCTGCTGGCTGATGCGGGCCCAGAGCAGGACATCCTCGGCCGGACGGGCGGCAAGCAGCAGCGACTGGTCATAGTTCTGGTAGAGGGTCGAGCGGACCTCATCGCCGGAGCCGGACTTGTAATTGTCCGCCTTGTTCCAGCTCGCCTCATAACGGGCGCTGACTTTCTCACCGGCGACATTCGCCTGAAGCGACGCGCCCACCCCGTTCGAGACGCTCCGGTATGTTGCGCCCGCTTCACCGAAAACCTCGACGCCGCCATCTGAAAATTCCGGCGCACGGCTTTCGATCGAGATGATGCCCGCAATATTGTCGCCGCCCATGCTGACAGGCGACAGGGTCGGCGTCACGACAATCCGCTCGACACGCGAGGCATCGATATAGGACGTCACCGGGTTCATATGGTTGGGGCAGTAATTGGTGGATTGCTGGCCGTCGATCAGCACGCCGACCCGGTCATCTGCCAGGCCCCGCAGGATCGGCAGCGAGGCGATGCCGCCATTCGACTGGACCGCAACGCCCGGTGCCCGGGAGATCAGCTGCAGCGAGTCCGAGGAGGTGGCAAGGCCAGCTTCAAGGCCAGCGCCTGTCACTTCCGTGCTGCCGACAGCAACACTGCCTTCATCCGCGGAATCGCTGTCCTGCGCCTCAATTGGCGGAAGTTCGGTGGCCGTTTGCGCAGTAGCAGGCAGCACGATGCCCGCTGAGGCGAGAAGGGTCGCGGCGGTGCCGCCAAGGAGTGTGTGTTTCATGTTCATTTGCTTTCGTGAGGATAGAGAGGTCAGGCCGCCAGTGACTGGCCACTGCGGCGATTGCGGAGGGCGGCTTCGATGGCATCCGCCAGCGAAGCGCGTTCAGGAGGAGAGAGGACGGACCCGATTTCGGCGTGCTGAAGCCCGGCACGCAGGACGAGAGCATCGCACCCCCTGCCCGTGTCATTGACGCGGTCCACGCGCAGCCAGTGCGGCGGCAGTTCTGCCCGCTCGACAGGCTGGCCGGTGCGGGTACGGGTTTCGACCAGGAGGAGCGCATCGGTGAGGCAGACGCGCTGCCTGTACTGGCCAAGAGTCCGGGCGTGCCAGAGGATCATGACGCCAAGTGCGACCTCTGACAGGAACACCAGAGGGGTCACCATCCATGCGCCCATCCACGCCGTTGCCAGGCAAATCAGGCTGCCGGGCAGGATCAGGGATGCTGCCAGGATCAGCGCCACCCGGTTGTTCAGGGAAACGTTCGGCGTGATGACGGCATCCAGCCAGATCCGTCCTGTTTCTTCACCGGCAGTCGGCCGGTGTATTTCGCGGCCCCCGATCTGAGGGACCTGCAGCCTGTCAGGGGCTGCGACCAGATTGTTATGCATTGAATTTTATCCGATTCCTGACGCGCCGGGTTCATGCCAGCGCACCAAGCGCACACGTCCGGAGACGGGTGCGCGCGAGACGAAATCAGATGGTCAGGGGCGGCGCTCGGGCCGGCGGCGGTGGGGCGGCAAGGCCGCGCCCCGGAACGAGATAATCAGAGGCGGACAGGAAGATTGCCGGTTCCTGAACCGGCTTTTCCAGCTTTCCGCTCACCATGGGCGGCGTGAAATGCGCCGACATGGCATATGGACAGGTCTGGTTCTTGCCGTCGTCCGACTGGCCCGGCAGGTCTTCCGGATCGACGATCTTGCCGTTCTTCAGGTCCAGCAGGGACTGCGTGCCATCCGTGCCGTCGCCATGGCAGATGACGATGCTGACGAAGTCACCCGGCGTGTCTGCAGCCGCCAGCATATAGCCCGACGGCACCAGCCCGCGCACGATCATTGCCATCAGCGCAACAGCGCTGAGCAGTGACATCATTCGGGAGCGGCTGGATCGGTACCACATACTGGCCGGAGGAAGGCCACAGCCCTTTAAGAATAACAACTGTGTCATGCAGCCACAGACCAGAGGGCGACCATGCCGGACCAGGACGGATCAGCACAGACCTGCCTGGATCACGGCATGACTATAACGGACTATGGCGTGCCGAACCGTGACCGGAAACCGTCCAGCAGGAGCACATAGTCGTCTTCTTCGTGGAAGGCCTCGTCGGTCAGGTCCGGCTTTTCGGCCGCTTTGTACCAGCCGGCATATTCCGCCATGTCCCGGCTCTGTTTCCGGTAATAGGTCGAATAGGTCTCAACCGTCAGCTCCGGCATGTCCTTGCCGAAGTCGAAGCTCATCAGGCGCATCCAGCCATCGCCGATACCGACCGGCCAGGCCGACTGGACCCCGGCATCCTTCGCGGTCTGCCCGCGGTCCTGATAATCGGCGAGCACCTGCCAGACCGGGTTGCCGGACGCATTGTCATCGACCCGCCAGGCCTGGCCATGTTCGTGGCCGCAGAGGACGAGGAAGATCTGGTCCTGCTGGCTGATCAGTTTCTCCCAGACCATTTCCGGGCTGTTGTTGATCGGGTCCACGGCATGCCCGTCAACAATCGGGTTCGGCAGACGCTCCCCTTCCTTGGTCATATAGTCATGCGTCGAAACGATGGTCGGAAGGCCGGGATATTTCGCAATCACCGAGGCGGCCCATTCCAGCGACGCATCCGGCGGATCGAACTGAAGACCGATATGGAGGAAGCGGTAGCCACCGGCTTCGAACACTTGCGCGCTGTCGGCCCCGCCATCGTGCGAGGCGACATACCAGGGCTGGTCTTTAAAGAAGGCGGTGTCGGCGCCAAAGACGGACCGGAAATTGTCGAGTCCGCCCGGATGCACGACACCGAGAGAGGTTTTGAGATCATTCGGGTCCACCTCGGCAGGGCTGCTGGCCTGCGGCGGGAACTTCGCCGATGTCCACATGGAGTCATAATCATGATTGCCCGGCACAACCGAGAACGGCGTCTTGCCGGCGATCAGGGAGAAGCCCTCATGGGCCTTCGGCATCTCCACCGTTTTCACTTTTTCGGTCGGGGCGAAGTGCGCATCCATGATCGGATTGGGGACGCGCTCGAAGCCGCGCGCTTTATGTTCTTCATCCATGGCCAGCGTCTGGTGCTGCCAGACATCGCCCAACGAGGAGACAAAGGCGATCTCGCCGCCTTCGGATTCCAGATTGTCGGCGACGAACTGCATTTGCTCCAGGAACATCTCGTTCGCATCGAAGGGGAAGCCCTCCGCGGTCTGGTGAGTGTAATCGAGATAGTTCTGGGTATCCGGCAGGACGGCAATGGTGAAGGCCGTGTCGGCGACCGGCGCCTCGACCGGGGCCGGAACCGGCGTGGCATTCGTACACGCGGCAGCCAGTCCAGCCAGAGCAACCAGAACGGGCGCGATCCGAGGCCGCCGGGTCAGAGCTAAAAAGCGCATTTGTCTGTCTCCTGATATTTCCGGCCGGTCAGCAACACAGGCATCCGGCAATGTTCCGGCAAGCCTCTAGCGGCATCCCATGACAGTTTCTTGTGAGTTCGGAACGGCTGCACCGTGTTGCTGCAGCAACAGATGGAAGAGAAAGCACATGGCGCGCGCACGCCACCTCCATTTTTCTGTAGCGTCCAGCAAGGCGACTGGCGGCAAAAATGCGCAATCCGGTCGCACCCCCGCCGGCGAAGAGCGCACCAGAAAGGCGAAACCGAGCTTCCACTTTCCGGCGCCCCCTTGCGGTCATTTCTCCCGCAAGGGACGAACCCCTCAAGAATACGTCACACTGCCTACATATACCCTACACGGACCGGCCCATATTCCCGCAGGCTTTGTGACACCCCATCAGCCGCGCGCCTCGCGATCATCACAACGTTCGCCGCGAAAACCTCCAAAACCTCCTGTTTCGTATACGGAATTGATACAAAACGATGGTCGTAAAACTTTGATTTGAAGCTGCCTTCGAAAAAAAATAGCCAGCCCGCCAAGCGGTCGATTGTGCGCCGCAACAAGGAATGGGCTTCTCATGAAACGTCATCTTCGTTCTGCAACCGCGCTTGCAGCTCTCACAATCTCCAGCCAGTTCGTCGCCTTTGCTGACCCGGATGCAGCAGATAGCGACCGCCGTCTCGAAACCGTCACCGTGACGACCCAGAAGCAGGAACAGTCGCTCATCGATGTTCCGATCAACGTGTCCGTCACCGACCAGGACCTGATCGACAAACTCGCAGCTGACGACATTGAAGACCTCGGCAATTTCGTGCCGGGCCTGCAGGTTCAGGCACAGAGCCTCAACGCGCCGAGCTACTCGCTGCGCGGGGTCGTTTCCGACAGCGGCACGCCGCGCGTTGCCCTGTTCCAGAACGGCGTCGCCATTGGTAATCCGGGCTATGGCGCGAACCTCGCCATCTTCGACATGGAACGCGTCGAAGTCGTGAAAGGCCCGCAAGCCACGCTGTTCGGCCAGGGCGCCCTCGTCGGCGGCATCAATTTCATCCAGAACCACGCCTCGCTTGCCGGCAATTCCGGGTCCCTGACGCTTGAAGGCGGCGACTATGATTCGCGCCGCGCCGAAGGCCACTATAACTGGACCATCAATGACACGCTTGCCCTGCGCGTCGCCGGCCAGATCAAGAACATGGACGGATATGTTCCGAACACGGCGAATTCGCCGGACCTGATGGGTCAGGACACGACCGCTGTCCGCGCCGCCCTGCGCTGGGCGCCGACCGACAAGCTGACAGCCGATGTGTTCGTCAATTATCAGGAAGACGATTCCACCGGCACGCAATTCACCTCCGGTTTCTTCGAAGTGAACGGCAAGGTCGATCCGTTCGGCGCCACCGCCATGAACATCAATCCGGACCAGGTGCGCAGCAAGCTCGGGAATGACCGTGAGCTGTTCTACATCACGTCCAACATCGAATACGACATCAACGATGCCTGGTCGCTGACCTCCCTGACCGACTATCGCAACCTGACCTCCAAGGAAGCCTGGGACTCCGATGGCGCGGCGTTCAACCTCCTCCAGTTCTTTCAGGGGCAGAAGGCCAATACGTTCAGCCAGGAACTGCGCCTCAACTATGATGCGGGCGGCAAGCTGACAGCCTTCTTCGGCGGCAATTACTTCACCATCGACAACAAGGCAGAGCTTCGCTTCTCGACCGACGAGGCTTATGCCCAGTCGCTGTTCGCCCCGTCGCTCGCTGCCGGGGCTGGCCTGACCCTGGCTGAGGCGCAGACCTACCTCACTCTTGGCGGCGTCCCGGGTGGCGAGAATTTCGGCAGCTTCGATACGCCCCTCCAGTATTCCGCGCTTGCAGCCCTGCTGCTGAACCAGCTTGTGCCGCTCTATGGCGAACATCTTGAACAGTCGCTGTCGACCAATGGCCGCGATACCTACGACCTCTTCGGCGATGTCACCTATGCCGTGACCGACCGGCTGAAACTGACCGCCGGTCTTCGCTATACGAAGGAAGATATCAGCGCGAGCACGATCGGCCATGCGCTGAAGACCAACCCTTACCTTCTTGGTCTGGGTGGCCTCAACGGCGTGACCCTGCAGCCGACCCTGCTGCTGAGCGCTGACACGCTCGACAAGATGGCGTCGGCATCGGAAAGCACGGACGGCGCCTTCACCTGGCGTCTCAACGCCGCCTATCGCGTGTCCGACAATGTGAACACCTGGGTCGCCTATGGCCGCGGCCGCCGTCCGGAAGTCCTGTCTGCCGAGGGTGCGGACTACAACCTGATCGACGCAGAGACCCTGGACAATGTGGAAGCCGGTGTCTTCGGCCGCTTCTTCGATGACCGGCTGCAGATGACCAGCTCTGTCTATTATGGACAGTACAAGGACTTCCAGACGACCCGCTTCGATCCGATCAACGGCGTGTTCATCACCGAGAACTCCGGCAACGCCACGCAGTACGGCCTGGAATTCGACGGCCAGGCGCTCGTCAACGACTATGTCCGCCTGCTGGCCACCTATGCCTACACGCATTCGGAATATGACGACGAAGACGACAACGGAAACCCGCTGCAGTTTGCCGGCAACAAGTTCCGCCTCAGCCCGGAACAGAGCTTCTCCCTGGCCGCGGACATCACCCTGCCCGTGGGTGAGCATGGCGATATCTCCATCGTTCCGAGCTATATCTGGAAGAGCAAGCACTTCTTCGAAGACGATAATGGCTTCGACTATGCGGCGGACGGCAATGGCGGCTTCGTGCGTACGCCGGAGATGTACCCGGACGGCACCGTGGTGCAGGAATACCAGAACGCCTATGGCGTCGCGAATTTGCGCGTCGGCTACGACGCCGCCAGCGAACGCTGGGGCGCCTATGTCCTCGGTGAGAACATCTTCGATGAGGAATACCTGATCGATGTCGGCAATACCGGCGGTGCCTTCGGCCTGCACACGATCATCCGCGGCAAGCCGCAAATGGTGAAAGCCGGCGTCTACGTCAAATTCTGATCTGTTGGCCTGCCGGCGGGGAGCCCCTCCTCCGGCAGGCCGCCCCTCTTTTCCTGAAAGTGCCTGATATGAAACGACTGATCGCCGCTTCCGCTCTCATTCTGGCCGCATGCACCAGCGCGCCCGTCTCCCCATCAGGCCCGGTGGATACCGCCGCCGCCGCAGAACCAACCGCCACCGCATGGAACACGCTGACCGGCGAGCGCCCGATCGTGATCGCCCACCGCGGCGCCAGCGGCCTGTACCCCGAGCACACGATCATGGCCTACAAGACAGCCATCGCACAGGGGGCCGACTTCATCGAACCGGACCTTGTCATGACGTCCGATGGCGTCCTGATTGCCCGGCATGACCTCTACCTGTCCGCGACCACCGACATTGCCGACCATCCGGAGTTTGCCAACCGCAAGGTGAAGCGCCAGACGCCCTTCGGCGAACAGGAAGACTGGTGGGCCGACGACTTCACCTTCGCCGAGATCCAGACCCTGAAGGCACGCCAGCAATTCGACGGCCGCCCGATGCAATACAATGACACACTGGACCTGGTGACCTTCGACGAAATCATGGACCTCGTCGTGGCCGAAGCGGAAAAAGGCAACATTGTCGGCCTGCATGTCGAAGCCAAATGGCCGAGCCACTACACCGAAATCGGCAAGGGCCTCGCCGATCCGATCCTGAGCGCCATGAACGCCAAGGGTCTGAAGGAAGCCGGCATTCCGGTCTACATTCAGTGCTTCGAGCCGCCTTTCCTGGCAGAGATCGCCGGGAAAAGTGACCTGCCGCTGATCCAGAACATGGTCGGCGCACCCTATGCCTCGATGATGGGGCTGACCTATGATCTGGAGACCATGCCCACCGACGGCGTCGGCGCGGATGTCTCCTATGTGCTTGATGAAGACGGTCAGCCGACGGACTTCGTCGACCGCGCGCACAAGGCCGGGCTACTAGTCCATGTCTACACGGTGCGGGACGACCACCCGGACGCGCCCTTCACCGACAGCCGGGACGAGTTGAAGGCCCTCTTCGATGCAGGCGTGGATGGCGTGTGGGCTGACTTCCCGGCGACGGCCGTAGAAGTGCGCGGGCAAGTGGAAGACTAAGGCTGCCCGCCGGGACCGCACCTAGACAATCCCGCTGTTGCGCAATTTCCCGATCTGCTCCGGCGTCAGGTCGAGGAGTTCCGTCAGGACCTGTTCGGTATGCTCGCCAAGCGTCTCCGGACCGCTCCAGCGCACCGAGCCCGGCGTTGCCGAAAGCTTCGGGAAAGCGTTCTGCATCTTGATCGTGCCCCAGCGTTCACTTGCAAGATCGACCAGTGCCTCACGCGCGACATAATGGGGATCATCCAGCATGTCCCGGGCGCGATAGACCTTCCCGACCGGGACGGCATGTTCGATCATGACCGCCTCGACCTCGTCAATCGTCCGGGTTCTGGTCCAGTCATTGATCAGATTGTCCAGCCGGGTCTGGTTCTCCCCACGCGCAACGTGGGTCGCGTAGCGCGGATCGTCTTTCAGTTCCGGCCGCCCCATGGCCTCGCAAAGCCGCGCAAAGACCGTGTTCTGGTTGGCCGCAAGAATGACCATGCCGTCTGAACAATCATAGATGTTCGACGGCGCAATCGCCGGAAGGTAAGAGCCGGACCGTTCCCGCGTGTAATTCTCGACCGTGTACTCAGGCACAAGGGATTCGGTGATCGCCAGAATGGATTCATAGATCGCGGCATCGACCACCTGGCCTTCCCCGGTCTTCTCCCGGTGATGCAGCGCTGCCAGCGCGCCCATGGTTGCAAATGTACCGGCCAGCGTATCGCCGAGGGAAATGCCGGCCCGCGAGGGCTTCCGGTCCGGCTCGCCCATCAGGTAGCGCACGCCGCCCATGGCCTCCCCGACGGACGCATAACCGGGACGGCTCGAATACGGCCCCGTTTGCCCGTATCCGGAGATGCGGATCATGATGATCCCGGGATTTTCCTTTTTGAGGTCTTCATAGCCGAGTCCCCATTTTTCCATCGTGCCCGGACGGAAATTTTCGACGACGAAATCTGCCTGACGGACCAGCTGGCGGACAATGTCCTGGCCTTCCTTCTCCCGCAGGTTTGCCGTGATGCAGCGCTTGTTGCGCGCACACACCGACCAGAGCAGCGGATAGCCCGTCCGCCCCCAGGTACGCATAGGATCGCCCTGCCCCGGCGCCTCGACCTTGATGACATCGGCGCCCATGTCGCCAAACAGCTGCGCGCAGAACGGTCCCGCAATCAGCTGGCCGAGTTCGAGCACGCGAAGCCCCGCCAGAGGCCCCGTCGCCGTTTCCGCCGTCTTTTCCATTTTACCCTCGCCTGCCTGTCTCGCCCTGACTCAGGCGCATGCTGCGCTGGACGTCACCGGCTTGTCACCCAGGATTTTCAGGATGACGTCCTTGATCACCTCAAGCAGAGCCGCCCGTTCCTGCTGGGGGTGCCGCAGGGCACGGGCCGACAGGCCGGAGAAAATGGTGAAAATCAGTTCCGTCCGGGTTTCGGGATCGTCTATTCCCGCCCGGCGGAGAATGGAGACAAAGCGCAGACGCATCTGCTTGTCCTGTTGCTGCAGCAGTTCGGCCACATCGGGATTCCTCTGGGCCTCCGCCAGGATTTCAAAGTTCAGAACTGTCCGGAACGGCTCCTCGTCAGTCGAGAAGATGGCATTGGTCAGTTCCGCCATTTCTATTCTCAGATTTTCGGGCGACAGGTCTTCGAAGGCGGCAATACCCTCGTCCTGACGGCGCATTTCCAGTTTTACGACGGCCTGGATCAATTCATCTTTACTATCGAAATAATGGTAGAGATGCCCCACGCTGATCCCGCAATCCGCAGCGATTCCGGATATTCCGGCACCATGGAAGCCTTTGATAGAAAAGTGTTTTTCTGCGCAATCCAGGATTTCTGCAATCCTGGCTTCGCGCTTGGCAGCCGTTTTCGACACGGGCAGTTCACCCATCTGTTTTTACTCCCCCTCGTTAAACAACTCGATCTTGACTTTGTGCAGTGCGTCATTAGATAGAGCATTCATTCTATTTTGATAGCCCTCCTCCTAATCTGCCGTCAAGGACCGTTTCATGCAGACCGCGAAGAAGAGCCTGCCAGCAATTTTGTTCGCCTCGACCCTGCTGCTCGCAGCATGCGGTGCCGAGACAGCTGGCCAGCAACCCACTGCACCGCCCGCGCCCGTTGTCGAGACCATGAAGGTCCGCCTGACCGACGTTCCGAATGTGATTGAACTTTCCGGGCGTGCCCGCGCCTATGCCGAAGCGGAAATCCGCCCGCAGGTTACCGGCATTATCAGCGAGCGCCTGTTCAAGGAGGGCGATACGGTCAGGAAGGGCCAGGCGCTCTACCAGATCGACGCAGCAGAATATGCCGCCACGGTTCGCAGCGCCGAAGCAGCGCTCGCCCGGGCCGAAGCGACCGCCTCCGTCGCCAGGGAAACTGCGGCCCGTTTTGAGCGCCTTGCAGAGATCAACGCCGTCAGCCAGCAGGAATATGACCAGGCCGTTGCCTCTGTCAGGGAAGCAGAAGCCGACATCGGCATCCAGAAGGCGGCGCTCGACAGGGCGCGCATTGATCTTGCCCGCACGAAGATCTCCTCCCCGATCGACGGCCGGATCGGCCGGTCCTCCGTGACACAGGGCGCGCTGGTGACACAAAACCAGACCGGTCCGCTTGCCCGCGTGCTGCAGACAAATCCCATCTATGTCGATCTGACCGTGTCCAGCGCACGGATCCTCAACTGGCGCCAGCAGATCGCGGCGGGCGAGATTGCGACGACCGAGCAGAACACAATCCCGGTCGACATCATTCTGGCCGATGGCACCCCCTATCCGCTGGCGGGCGACCTCGAATTCAGCGAAGTCAATGTCGAAGAAAGCGCCGGCACTGTGGCTGTCCGTGTGGTTGTTCCGAATCCCGACGATTTGATCCTGCCGGGCATGTTCGTCCGGGCGAAGTTTGTCGCCGGCTATTACGAGAATGTCGCGACCCTGCCGCAATCCGTGGTTACGCGGACCCCGACGGGCCAGGCCTCCGTGATGGTTGTGGGCGACGACAACATCGTCCGGCAACGCGTGATCACCGTTGAACAGAACACCGACAATACCTGGACAGTCCTGAGCGGACTGAAAGCCGGCGAGCAGGTTGCAACGGCGAACCTGCAGTCAATCCGCGACGGCATGTCGGTCCAGCCCCAGGCCACCAACGAACAGACTTCGGCTGCGCAGGAAACGCGCGGCGGATCGAAATAACACACGCAGGTTAGTCTGATGGCAAAGTTCTTTATCGACCGCCCGGTCTTCGCCTGGGTGATTGCGATCATTATCATGCTCGCAGGCGGGCTCGCCCTGCGTACGCTGCCAGTGGCGCAATATCCGGACGTGGCTCCGACAACAATCAGCGTCACAGCCAATTATCCCGGCGCGTCTGCCCAGGCTGTTGAAAACTCCGTGACGCAGATCATCGAGCAACAGATGACCGGGCTGGACGGACTCGATTATGTCAGTTCCACATCCAGCTCCAGCGGCGACGCCACCATAACACTGGCCTTCAAACCGGGAACGGATCCGGACATTGCGCAGGTTCAGGTCCAGAACAAGCTGTCCCTTGCCACGCCCTTCCTGCCTGAACAGGTCCAGCGCCAGGGCGTGACTGTCAGCAAAGCGAGCACAAGTTTCCTGCTGATCACGTCTGTTTATTCCCCGAACGGAACATATGACCAGACCGACCTCGGTGATTATGTCCGCTCGAACATGTATGACACGATCAGCCGTCTCGACGGCGTCGGCAGCGTGACAACTTTCGGCTCCCCTTATTCCATACGGGTGTGGCTGAAGCCCGAAAAGCTCGTCGAATACAATCTCATGCCCAGCGACATCGTGCAGGCGATCCGGGAACAAAACGCGCAGATTTCGTCCGGCGCGCTCGGTGGGGCCCCGTCCGTTGAAGGGCAGGAAATCAACGTCACCATTACCCTGCAATCGCTCCTGTCCACGCCTGAACAATTCCGCAATTTGCTTCTGCGCACCACACCTGAGGGCGGCTCGGTCCGTATCGGCGATGTGGCCGACGTCGAACTCGGCGCGGAATACTATTTCTTCATCTCGAAATATGACGGCCATCCGGCAACTGGTTTCGCTGTCTCACTGGCGACGGGCGCCAATGCGCTGGATACGGCCGAACGGGTGAAGGAAACGGTCGAGGAAATGTCCCACAATTTCCCGGAAGACATGGCCTACAACTTCCCGGTCGACTCCACGCCGTTCATCGAAACATCGATCCATGAAGTGCAGAAGACCCTGTTCGAAGCCATCGGCCTCGTCTTCATCGTCATCTTTGTTTTCCTGCAAAGCTTCCGCGCTTCGTTCATCCCCCTGATTGCGGTTCCTGTCGTCCTGCTGGGCACCTTTGCCGTCCTGCTGGTCATGGGCATGTCGATCAATACGCTGACCATGTTCGCCATGGTGCTCGCCATCGGCCTTCTCGTCGATGACGCCATCGTTGTGGTGGAGAACGTTGAACGCGTGATGTCGGAAGAGAAACTCCCTCCGCGCGAGGCAACGATCCGCTCGATGGAGCAGATCATCGGTGCGCTGGTCGGTATTGCTGTGGTTCTGTCAGCCGTCTTTGTTCCGATGGCCTTTTTCCCCGGTTCTGCCGGTGTGATCTACCGGCAGTTCTCGGTCACGATCGTCTCGGCAATGACGCTGTCGGTGACGGTCGCCATTATCCTGTCCCCTGCCCTGTGCGCGACACTCCTCAAGCCCAGCCATGGCACGTCCCACCCGCTGCTCGGGGCACCCGCGCGGATCTTCAACAACGGGTTCGGGAAACTCACAACGGGATATGAAGCCGTGGTAACCCGCGCGCTGCGCCGCAAGGGTATCATGATGGCAGGCTTCGCCCTGATCATTGTGCTGACAGGCCTGGCCTTTGTCCGGTTGCCGTCATCTTTCCTCCCGGACGAAGACCAGGGCGACCTCTTCACGCTCGTCCAGCTGCCGGCAAATGCGAGCCTCGAACGCACCGGGGAAGTCATGGACGAGGTTGCGGACTATTACCACGCGAATGAAAGCTCGAACATCAAAGGCGTCTTTTCACTGGCAGGCTTCAGCTTCGCCGGTCAGGGTCAGAACAACGGCATCGCCTTTGCCGCCCTGAAGGACTGGTCCGAACGCCCCGGCAAGCAGAATTCGGTTCAGGCCATCGTCGGCCGCGCCATGGGGCCCCTGTCCCAGATCGATGACGCCCAGGTTTTCGCAGCCTTCCCGCCGCCGATCCAGGAGCTCGGCAATGCCAGCGGCTTCGACCTGTACCTGCAGAATAATGGCAACTACACCCACGAAGAGTTCATGAATATCCGCAACCAGCTGCTGGGCATGGCCAGCCAGGACCCGCGCCTGGTCGGTGTTCGCCCGAATGGCCTGGAAGACGGACCGCAGTTCAACATCGACCTCGACTACCAGAAAGCGCAGGCGCTTGGTGTGTCGGTGGGCGATGCAACCAACCTCCTGTCCGTTGCGTTCGGCGGAACCTATGTCAATGACTTCGTCGACCGTGGCCGGATCAAGCGCGTCTATGTTCAGGGCGCCGCCGAGGACCGGATGCAGCCGGACAATGTCGGCGACTGGTTCGTGCGGACCAACACTGGCCAGATGGCCCCGCTGGATGAAATCGCCAGCACGAGCTGGACCTATGGCTCGCCCCAGCTGCAGCGTTTCGACGGTGTACCGGCCTTCAACATCCAGGGGTCTGCTGCCCCCGGCGAGAGTTCCGGTGTCGCCATGCTCGCCATGGAAGAGCTGATCTCGAAACTTCCCGAGGGTATCGGCCATTCATGGAGCGGCCTCAGCCGCCAGGAACGTGAATCGGGCAACCAGGCAATGGCCCTCTATGGCATCTCGATCCTGTTCGTCTTCCTGTGTCTCGCGGCGCTTTATGAAAGCTGGACAATTCCGGTCTCGGTCCTGCTCGTCGCACCGCTCGGTGTCGCAGGCGCCGTCGCGGGCGCAAGCCTCGCCGGATTGTCAAATGACGTCTTCTTCCAGGTGGGCCTGCTGACCACGGTCGGCCTCGCCTCCAAGAACGCCATCCTGATCATCGAGTTTGCCCGGGGTCTGGAAGACCAGGGTAAGGAACTGGTCGCTGCCGCGATTGAAGCGGTCCGCATGAGGATCCGGCCGGTCCTGATGACCTCCTTCGCCTTCGGCTTCGGTGTGCTGCCGCTGGCCCTCAGCACGGGCGCTGGCGCGGCCGGGCGGAATGCGATCGGTATCATCGTCCTCGGCGGCGTGATCGCGGCCATGACGTTCAGCCTGCTTTTCGCCCCGATCTTCTACGTTATCGTCCGGAAGCTGACCAACCGCTTCTCCGGCCCAGACAAACATGCAGAGGCATCCGCATGAGCTCCAAAGCCCTTTTCGCCACCGCGTTCGGCACATTGATGCTGGCCGGCTGTGTAAACCTCGCCCCGGAATACCAGTCCGGCGCCCTGCCCGTCCCGGTGGACCTGCCGGTCAGCCAGGCGGAGACAGAAAACGTCCAGCCCCTCCTCTGGGAAGACGTGGTCACCTCGCCTGCCCTGAAACAGGTGATCGCCATCGCCCTGGAAGAAAACCGCGACCTGCGGATCACAACGGCGAATGTCCGGGCAGCGCGCGCGAACCTGCGGGTTTCCCGCTCGGCGCTGTGGCCGGCCATCGGTGCCAGCGCCACGGTTCAGGAAGGCGATACCTTCGACGACGGCAGCACCGGCGCGGCCCGTTTCACCGACAGTACCTATGCCCAGATCGGCGTCTCCGCCTGGGAACTCGATTTCTTTGGCCGGATCCGCAACCTGAACGATGCCGCGCTACAGACCTATCTCGCGACCGAGGAAGGCGAACGCGCCGCCAGGATCTCGCTTGCCGGTACCGTGGCTGAAACCTGGATGCAGCTCGCCGCCGATCACGAGCTTCTGAACCTGGCGAACCGGACCGCGGAAAGCCAGACTGAAAGCCTCGACCTGACCCGCGAATTGCTCGCCGCCGGAACGGCCAGCGAACTGGATGTCCGCCGCGCGTCCGCCTCTGTGGCACAGGCCCAGGCGCAGGCGGCCGAATTCGAGGCAGCCGTCCGGCGGGACAAAAATGCCCTCCAATTGCTTGTAGGCGCGCCCTTGCCGGACGGACTGTTCGAGCAGGCAAGCCTGTTCCCTGCACCAGTTGAGCTGAACCTGCCGGTCGGCCAGTCATCTCTCGTCTTGCTGGACCGGCCGGACGTGCGCGCTGACGAAGCACGGCTGCGCGCCTCGAATGCGAACATCGGCGCGGCCCGGGCGGCGTATTTTCCGAGTGTGTCACTCACCGGCGGCGTGGGCGTCGCCAGCGGCTCGTTGGATGACCTGTTCAACGGGGATGGCACGAGCGGATGGACCTTCGCACCTGCCATCGACCTGCCAATCTTCGACTTTGACCGTCGCCGCGGGAACCTCGAAGCCGCAAAGGCGGAAGCCGACGCGGCGCTGGCCGCCTATCAGGGCACGATCCAGCAGGCTTTCCGTGAAGTGGCCGATGCCGCCGCCATCTCCGATACGATCGACCGGCGCCTCAGCGCGCTGGAACAATTGATGGAAGACACGCAGGTGACGTTCGAGCTTTCCGGCGAACGGTTCAAATCCGGCCTCGATGGCTATCTGACGGTGCTTGATGCCCAGCGCGAATATTACAACGCCCAGCAGCAATGGATCCTGGCGAGCCTCGACAACAATCTCAACAGTATCGCCCTCTACAAAGCCCTCGGCACCTGGAACGGGGAATAGAGAGAAAAGGAAAGCTGGCTGGCGGTGAGACAGGGATTCGAACCCTGGAGACTATTGCTAGCCTACACACTTTCCAGGCGTGCGCCTTCGACCACTCGGCCACCTCACCAATCCAGCAGCGGACGCTCTAACTTATGGGGACGAACCTCGCAAGACTGTGATTGCCGTTGCAGCAGCTACGTCCCATATGAAAGAACAGCTGAAGGAGGCCGCCATGCTGTTCACCCATAAACCTGCTGCAATGCCGACACCGGAAACCGCGCTGAAGGGCCGGCCGCATCCGATCCCGACTGCCGGCACCCATTTTGTGAACGGGCGCGAACTTCTGGCCGAAACGCCTGCCGGGTTTGAGCGCGTTGTGTTTGGCCTTGGCTGCTTCTGGGGCGCTGAACGCAAGTTCTGGGAACAGGATGGTGTATGGCTGACCCGGGTCGGTTATGCAGGCGGCTACACGCCGAACCCGACCTATGAAGAAGTCTGCTCCGGCCAGACCGGCCATACCGAAGTCGTCGACGTGATCTTTGACCCGGCCGTCATCTCATTTGAGGGGCTGATGAAGCTCTTCCTGGAAAACCACGACCCGACCCAGGGCATGCGCCAGGGCAATGATGTCGGCACGCAGTACCGCTCCGCGGTCTACACGACGAGCGATACGCAGGCAGACACCGCCCGGCGGATGATTGCGGCCTATGAAACATCCCTCGCCGAAGCCGGGCATGCCGGGAAAATCACGACCGAAGTCGCACCGCTCGGCGAATTCTATTTCGCAGAGGACTATCACCAGCAATATCTGGCCAAGAACCCTGCCGGTTATTGCGGTATTGGCGGCACAGGCGTCTCCTGCCCTGTCGGCCTGTCTGTCTGAGACCGTGCCGGTCTAGGTTCCGAAGTTCACCGCAAAGCGTTTGCGTGTTTCCATCAGGCTCTGCGCCTTGAACATGGCGTCAGACGCCGCCTGCGCGCGCATGATGGACGGATCGGCCCTCAGGGCCTCCACCACCTGGGAGAGGTAGCCGATCGCTTCGCGGACGAGCTCCGGCTCATATTTCTTTGCAGCCCGCGCCAGCAGCGCCCGGCCAATATCCATCCGGGCCTGTATGGCGCGTTCCGGATCGGCCTGAACCGCGCCTTCCGTCAGATGCTCCCTGCGCAGGGCAATCACCCGGTCGAGACTGGCAAGGTCCCCTGCCTCTTCCGCAACATGCACAGCCGAGGCACAGAAATCGCCCTCCACCTCATTGCGGACCGCCACCGGCATGGGGCCTTCATGATCGAGCATGGCTGACAGGGCTTCGGCCAGCAGGCTGATCTTCTCCGGACGGAAGGATTGCGGATTGCCAAGCCCCGGCTGCAGCTTCTTGGCCAGCAGAAAGGCAGCGATTTTCGGCATCGCCCCGTCCATCGCCGTCTCATGGGCTGGCAGGCGCAGGGTGAACAGGCGCGCTTCAGCTGCCGTCAGTCCGCCGCCACGGGTCAGGCCATAAAGCAAAAGGCCGTCCTCTTTCCGGCCCCGGCGTTCACCCCAGACAAACAGGTCTGCATCGGATGCAGCCATACGCCTGCGGGCCCGCTCAACGGTGAGCGGCACGAGTCCGCCGGGCAGCGGGCTCATGCGCATGATCCGGAACGGCGCACCGAAATTGAATGCGGAAAGATGGTCCGTCAGTGCAGACTGCAGCCATTTCAAGGTTTGACCCGGCTTGCGCCCGACCGGACGCGCCAGCACGATCCTGTAACCCGGCGTCTTGTCCGTACGCAGCGCACGGGCGGCCATCATGTCGCTGAGCCGGCGAACGACGCGCACACAGAAACGGGCCGCCAGGACGATCAGAAAGCCGCCAAACAGGCCCCCCAGGACAAGCCCCAGCGCTGCGAGATACTGGGTTTCCCGCACATGGGCACCCGCCCAGGCTTCTGCCGATGTCAGCCAGTCCGTCACAGGCATTAAATTGGACCTCTCAAGCCCTTTGGCGATACGGTTCCTGAGCCGCGCTTGCAACAGGGAAACGCTGTTGACGCGGGCAAGCCCCATCGGACAGCATGGCGGGGCGGCACAGCAGGATTGGCGGGAGGCAAAGGGGCGGCATGTCGGAATTCGTCACCCGGTTTGCGCCGTCCCCCACCGGCTATCTGCACCTTGGCCATGCCTGTTCCGCCTTTCATGTCTGGGACGCCGCACGGGCGGCCAATGGCCGGGTTCTGTTGCGGATAGAGGACATCGACCAGACACGCTGCCGCCCGGAATATGAAGCGGCAATCCTTGAGGACCTGCAATGGCTGGGGCTGGACTGGGACGGACCTGTCAGGCGCCAGTCCGATCATTTCGATGACTATGAGGCGACCATAACGGACTTGCGGATGCGCGGGCTTGTCTATCGATGCTTCCGCACACGCCGAGAGATCGCCGCGGCCATGCCAGCCGGTGCAAGGCCGGACGAATGGGGCTTCAGGGGGCGCCCCCTGCCGGCGAGCGAGGAGGAAAAGCGGCTTTCCCGGGGCGAGGCGTTCGCCTGGCGCCTGTCGCTGGCCGCCGCCCGCGATGCACTGGGCCCCCGCTATGACCAGCTTGCCTATACCGACGAGAGTGACGGGACGCCGCGCCGGGTAACAGCAGACCCGGCCCCCTTCGGCGACGTTGTGCTGGGCCGGAAGGAAACACCGGCCTCCTATCACCTCGCCTGCTGCCATGACGACGCGCTGCAGGGCGTGACGCATATCATCCGGGGCGAGGACATTCGGGAGATGACCTCCGTCCATGCCCTGCTGCAGGCGCTTATGGACTGGCCGCAGCCCGTCTACCGGTTCCACCCCCTCATTCTGGGGCCTGACGGGAAGAAACTGTCCAAAAGGGCTGGCGACAGGGGATTGCGTGCCTGGCGGGATGAAGGCAAGACGCCGGACGACCTTCGCCGGATGACAGGCCTTCCATGACAGCCATACCCGCCTCCCCGCCAACGCCGCGCTCGTGGACGGGGCCGCTGATGGTTCTGGCTGGCGGCGTGGGCATCGGCTTTGCCCCCATCGGGCTACGTTTCGGCCTGGATGAGCTCGGGCCCCAGGCGATTGCCTTCTGGCGCTATGTCTTTGCCCTGCCCCTGCTGCTGGCGCTGGTCTTCCTGATCGAGCGGCGACCCCCACGCCTGCCGAACCGGTTCATCCTGATGGCCGGCACCTTCTTCACGCTGGACATCGCCCTCTGGCACCACGCCCTGACGCTGACGACCGTGTCGAATGCGACCTTTATCGTGAACCTCGGCAATGTCCTGGTCGGGTTCGGGGCCTGGTTTTTCCTGAAACAACGGCCGCACGCCTTCTGGTTCGTCGCCGCCGCCCTCGCCATTCTCGGCGCAGCAGCCCTGTCGCTGGGCGGCGGAGAAAGCGGCAAGGGCAATATCCATGGTGACCTCTTCGCCGTGGCCGCCGCCTTTCTCGTCAGCGGCTACATGCTCTGCTCGAACATTGCCCGGCGCACGATTGGCGGCATCGAAGCCATTTTCTGGCTGACCTTCGTGGAGGTCATCGTTGCCGGCTGCATCGTGCTGGCGACGGGCGAAACCTTTGTCCCGAAAACGGCGGCCGGCTTTCAGGTCCCGATCTTCCTGGCGCTGGTCTCGCAGATCGCCGGACAGGCCCTGATCGTCACCGGGCTCGGCCGGACCTCCGCTGCCGTGGCAGGCCTTCTGGTCCTGGTCCAGCCCGTTGTGGCGGCCGCTGTCTCCTGGCGCCTGTTCGGGGAGTCCCTGACCGGTCTTCAGGCGATGGGCGGCCTGGTCATCCTGTTTGCAGTCTGGCTGGCCCAACGCGGCCGGAAACCGCGCGTGGCAGTCGACTGACAAGCAAAACCGTCACACAAACACCTTACGACCCAGAAAAGTCGAATCTACCGGAGGCCCCTATGCGCAAGACTCTCACCGCCCTGCCCCTTATCGCTCTTGTTCTTGCCGGGTGTACGGCAACACCGGCAGAGACAGAAACGGCTGAAGTGGTCGTGACCGAGCCGGTGGCCTCCCCGATTGCCACACTGGACCGTGAACCAGCCGTGCCCCGCCAGGCGGGCAATGATTATTACCAGAATGCGCAGGCGGCGATCGACGCGAAGATCGCAGCGCGCGGTCTGCGTCCTGCCAAGAATGTCATCCTCTTTGTCGGCGACGGTATGAGCATCCCGACGGTCACAGCGACCCGGATCTATGCCGGTCAGAAACGCGGTGTGGACGGCGAATCCTACAAGCTGACCATGGACCAGCTGCCCTATTCCGCCCTGTCCAAGACCTATAGCCATGACGCCCAGATCGCAGACTCCGCCTCCACCGCCACGGCCATGATGAGCGGCGTGAAAACCAATTCCCGCACACTCGGAATCACGGGTGATGCCTCCTATGACAATTGCGCCAGCGTCGAAGGCAACACGACGGACACGATTTTCGAAATTGCGGAATCGGCCGGTCTTGCGACAGGTGTCATCACCACGGCCCGCCTGACCCACGCCACGCCCGGCGCCACCTATTCGAAGTCAGCGAACCGCGACTGGGAAGCCTATGTCGGTTCCGGCGCCGCCGCATCAGGTGCCTGCCCGGACATCGCCTCCCAGTTCATCGACTGGCCGGCCGGCGACGGATTTGAAGTCGCCATGGGCGGCGGCCGCTCTGCCTTCCTGAAAGGCGGCACGGAAGATCCGGAATATCCGGGCAAAACCAGCGACCGGAAAGACCAGCGCGACCTGATCTCAGATTGGACGGCACGTCCGGACCACACATTCATCATCGACCGCGAAGGCTTCGACGCACAGGACTTTGCCAGCGAAGACAAGGTGCTCGCCCTCTTCGAGCCGTCCCACATGGATTATGAGCTCGACCGTGCCGAAGATCCGGCAGGCGAGCCCTCCATCGTGGAAATGACCCGCGCGGCAATCACCCGCCTGTCGCAGGATCCGGATGGCTTTGTGCTCCTCGTCGAAGGCGGCCGGATCGACCACGCCCACCATGCCGGCAATGCCGCCCGGGCGCTTGAAGAAGCCGATCAGTTCGACCAGGCAGTCCAGGCTGCGCTGGAGATGACCAATTCGGACGATACGCTGATTATCGTCACAGCAGACCATTCCCACACGCTGACGATTTCCGGCTATGCCCGGCGCGGCAACCCGATCCTCGGCCTGTCCTCAATGTCGATCGACGGCACGCCCTCCAAGGCGCTTGATGGCAAACCCTACACCACGCTCGGCTACATGAACGGACCGGGTGCCTGCACGGTGACGGAAGACGGTTTCGACTGCATCCGCAAGGATCTCACCGGCGTCGACACGACCGACAAGGATTTCCTCCAGCAGTCACTCTACCCGATGTGGTCTGAAACCCATGGCGGCGACGATGTGGCTATCTTCGCCTCCGGCCCCGGATCGGAACTCGTCTCCGGCGTGATGGAGCAGAACGAGATCTTCCAGGTCATGGGCCGCGCCAGCGGACTGGTTGCCGGGCCGGAGAGCGAATAGACCTCCCCTAGGGGCAGGTCTCGCCAAAAGGCACTTTCAGGGTCATCCTCCCGGGAAAATAAAATACCCAGGAGGAAATGCCATGAAAGCTGCTGTGATGCGGGAGCCGAACAAGCCGCTGTCGATTGAAGAAGTCACGATCGACAAACCCGGTCCGCGGGAAGTCCTTGTCCGGCTGAAAGCTGTCGGGGTCTGCCATTCCGACGTGCATTTCTGGGATGCCAATTTTCCGGTCGAGACGCCGGTCATCCTCGGCCACGAAAGCGCGGGCGTCGTGGAGGCTGTCGGCTCCATGGTCTCGGCCGTGAAGCCGGGCGACCATGTCATCTCCATCCTCTCGCCTTTCTGCGGCACGTGCGAATACTGCCTCTCCGGCCACATGTCGGTCTGCCACACGATCAACAAGGACCAGTTCCAGCGCCAGATGAGCGAGGCGCCGCGCCTGTCGATCAAGGGTGAAAAGGTCGGCCAGTTCCTGAACCTGTCGTCCTTTGCCGAACAAATCCTGGTGCATGAGAATGCGCTGTGCGCCATCGACAAGGACATGCCGCTGGACCGCGCCTGCCTGATCGGCTGCGGCGTGATCACGGGCGTCGGCTCGGTCTTCCATGCCGCGAAGGTGGAGCCGGGGTCGACCGTCGCCGTGGTCGGCTGCGGCGGGGTTGGCCTCTCCGCCATCAACGGCGCGGCGATTGCCGGGGCCAGCCGGATCATCGCGGTCGACCTGTCAGATGAGAAGCTGCAAATGGCCGTCCGGTTCGGGGCGACCGACGTGGTCAATCCGTCCAAGGTCAATGCCGTGGAAGCCGTAAAAGAGCTGACCAAGGGCGGCGTACACTATGCCTTCGAATGTGTTGGCCTGAAGCAGACCGCCGAACAGGCCTATCACATGATGCGCCCGCGCGGCGTCGCCACGCTGATCGGCATGATTACGCCCGGCGTGAACATCGAAATTCCCGGCATCGAGATGCTGGTCACCGAGAAGCGCCTTCAGGGCGCGATCATGGGCTCGAACCAGTTCCGGATCGACTTCCCGCGCTTGGTGGAACTCTACCGGCAGGGCAAGCTCCACCTCGACGACATGATCTCAGACCGCATCGGCCTCGACGGCATCACGGACGCCCTGCAGAACCTGAAAGACAACAAGGGCACCGTCGCCCGGCAGGTCGTGGTGTTTGATTAGGCTATACTTTAGCTTCACGGCTCGCTTCCGCAGTACCGGCCTTCGAGATAGCTGGTACTGCACGCGCTTGTCAAAGCACCGGCAGTACTACGGGATCGGCAATCGGCCCTCGATTTTGAAATGAACGCTCAAAGCAGACTTCGACAGCGCCGCCAGATTGGCCGTACAGAGGGACTGAGGCCCCGGATCGAATAATAGTGCCCGCCGCTGGTCGCAATTCATACCGCCAACACGCAGGCAGCAGCGACGGAAGAGCGAACCGACCAACCGCGGAGAGCCCGGTCGGGGTAAAAAAAAGCTCAGACTGCGGAGCGGCATAGGTGTCGACGCCGGTTACATGGTGCTTGGTGCCGGTTCGATCAATTCGTAGGCTGGTGGGGTATTGCTCATACCGGTAATAAACGTCTTCGCTTCCGCAAATTCCGCGAAAAGGAAGATGACCGTATATCCAACTCGGCCTAGGCGGCGGCTTAGGAAATCCACGCAATGGTCCCAAATGTAAGTACCTGAGCGCGAACAAAGACTCACCTTTATCTACCGAGCCAAGTTTTTCGGCCTCTTCAAGACCATCAGTCCAATCCAGCAACCTATCCGCATACCGCTCTCCCTCACTCCCCAGAGACTCGCCAAGGAGTCCTCGCAGACTGCCCAAGTCTTCTTCGAACTGCTTGTCAAACGTAATAACAATCTTGCAGGCCACAACGATTGAGTAGAGATGCTCTGCATCTGAATTATCATCTGTCGTGCAAATCTGAAGCCCCATATCGACTTCTGGAAGCTCAGCGAACATAGCTTGCGCATCACTACTTAGTTTGCGGATTGTCATACAAGCGCCCCCGTGTAGTTAGACGTTCAAACAACCTTCTACTATAGATGGCACAATTTTCCGCGTCTGAAAATGGTGCATCGTATACGCTTTGGAATTTGCGCCGATTGTGCCGCGAGACTCAGGAAAGCCCGAAGCGCCCCGGATTGTCGCGGATCAGGGCTTCCAGCTTGGGCAAGCCTTCAGCGATGCCTTTGGCCAGTTGTTTCGAGACGACGCCGCCGAGGAAGAGCGGCGCGCTCGCCTTGCCGGCCCATTGCAGCTCGCAGCCGTCCGGTGTCTCGACCACGTGGTAGTCCTCCACGCCTGCAGAGATCGGCAGGGTCGACTTGTCGAAATAGAAGGCCATCCGCTTGCCCTCTTCCCAGACGAAGAAGACCTCGTCGATGACCATGTCACCGATCTCGACCGTCCGGGTCGTACCTTTGCCGAAAGGCTCCGGACTGGTCCAGGTGACCTTCGTGATCGCGAGCCATTCCGTCCACGCCTTTGCGTCCAGCAGCGCCGCCCAGACGGCAGACGCCGGAAACGGAAAGGCGTGGCTGACCTTGAGCTTGTCTCCCACGGTGGCGAGATAGTCCTCACCCACCGGCTTATGCTGTTTCAGCTTCTTCGCCATGCCTGATCCTCCGTCTACCGGAAGAGCAGAGCGCCTTTCCCGGAACAGGGGAACCCGTGACGCCGCGGAACAGCCGCAGGCTGCCCGATCCTGCAGCAGCTTTTTGAATGTCTGCGCCCCATTCAACAGGGGCCATACAAGGCGCGCCCCTGTTCCAGGTACTCCTGCAAGGGCTCCATGCCCATATTGGCACGCCGGGCATCGACGCCTTCCGGATCCTTCAGGTCATGGACATCAAACTGCCCGTCCACGCATTCCAGTTGCGACCCGTAGAGCTGCTGCCGCCCGGCGGCGAGTTCGACGCGGTCGTACATCAGGGCATATGCCTGCCCGTCTATCTCACCGCGCTCAGCGTAGGGACTGATTTCCGCAAGCACTTCTGCGCGGAAGGCTTCATCCGGCGAATGCTGCACGACATGGAAGATCTGTTTGAACAATTGCGGGTCGCCTTCGATAAGATCGGCCCAGGAATATTCCTGAAGGATGACCTTGAGCTCGGCTGTGTTGAGCGTATCAACCTGATAAAGATAGGCACCCGCGCCAGACTGGAATGCAGTCCGCACTTCTGAATCCAGCGCTTCGTCTGAAAACATCGGGACAAATACTTTCCGCACGTACTGGTCCCGCGCTGTGATGACGGCGAGTCGGTCCAGCATGGGAAGCTTCTTCTCCATAAGGCCAGCAAAGCGGGCCGTCATGGCCGCCGCTTCTGCGTTCTCTGGCAGCTTTATGGACGCCGCTTCCGGAACCGGAAGGTTCGCCGGACCTGTGGTCGCGCATGCCGCGAGGATGAGGCCAAACCCTGATATAATTGACGTTTTTCGCATGACTCCCCCTTGCTCGCAAAGGTAGCCATCAACTCACAAAAGAGCAACCCAAAGGAGGATCCTAGGCCCGCAGAAGCTCGTTCACGCCGGTCTTCGAACGCGTCTGCGCGTCGACCGTTTTCACGATCACGGCGCAGGCGAGCGACGGGCCACCATTCTTGTCCGGCAGTGTGCCGGGCACGACGACGGAGTAAGGCGGGATTTTGCCATAGCTGATCTCACCGGTGGCGCGGTTCACGATCTTGGTGGACTGGGTGATGAACACGCCCATGGCGATCACAGACCCCTCCCCCACGATCACACCTTCGACGACTTCGGAGCGCGCGCCGATGAAGCAATTGTCTTCAATGATGGTAGGGTTCGCCTGCAGCGGCTCCAGCACGCCACCAATGCCGGTGCCGGCAGAGATGTGACAGTTCGCGCCGACCTGCGCACAGGAGCCGACAGAGGCCCAGGTATCGATCATCGTGCCTTCGCCGACATAGGCGCCAATGTTCACATAAGACGGCATCAGCACCGCGTTCGGCGCCACAAACGCCCCGCGGCGCACGGCGCACGGCGGCACAGCGCGGAAGCCAGCTTCCCTGAACTCGGTCTCGCCCCAGCCTTCGAACTTCGATGGCACCTTGTCCCACCAATTGCCGCCGCCCGGCACACCGCCAATCATACCATTGGCATTCAGGCGGAAAGAAAGCAGCACGGCTTTCTTCAGCCACTGGTGCACGACCCATTCGCCGCCCGCGACCTTCTCGGCGACGCGCGCTTCGCCCTTGTCGATCAGGTCGATGGCGGCATCCACGACATCGCGCACTTCGCCTTTCGTATCGGTCGAGAGCGTGTCGCGCGCCTCCCAGGCAGCATCGATCACACGGGCAAGGGCATCGGTCATGGGTTATCCCCCAGGTCTCTGGTTTTATTTCAGCGTATCCCGCGCCGCTTCGAGGAAGGCCGCAAGGTCGCCCGTGACATAGTCGATGTGGTCGGGCCCGTCATCCTTCAAAATGTCCTCAAGCGTCGCAGGGCGGGCCTCGACAGGCTCATGGCTCCAGTCCTTTTCGGAATGAACCAGCACCGTGGTGAAGCCCATATCCTTGGCCGGCAGCAGGTTGCGGGCAAGGTCCTCGAAAAAGATCGCCTGTTTCGGGTCGACGCCGTGCAGGCCGCAGAAACGGTCATAGGAATCCTGTTTCGGCTTGGGCGTGTAGGCCGCATCCTCAATGCCGAAACTGTCATGGAACAGGTGGGACAGGCCCATCTTCTCCGTCACGCGTTCGGCATGGCGGCGGGAACCATTGGTATAGACAAATTTCCGGCCCGGCAGCGCCTCGATCGCACCGCGCAGGTCCGGCAGGTCCGGCAAAGGCGACAGGTCGATGTCGTGCACATAGTGCAGGAAATCGGCCGGCTCGATCCGGTTCACGTGCATCAGGCCCGACAGGGTGGTGCCATAGGTCTTGTAATAATCCTTCTGGACCTTCCGCGCTTCGGCCGGTGGCAGGGCCAGCGCACGCGAGACGAAGGCCGTCATCCGTGTATCGATCTCGGCGAAGAGGTCGCACTCGGCCGGATACAGCGTGTTGTCGAGATCGAAGACCCAATCCGTGACGTGGTCGAACTTCCCGAACGGGGCGATGTGGACGCCGGCGGCCTTAGCGGTCATTGCTGCCAGCCTTGGCAAAGTCCCGCTCGAAGAATTCGAACACCAGCTTGCGCTCGGTCGGCGGGGGCGTCGCGGCGAACAGCGCGGTGCGATAGGCCGAGGCTTCGCACTGGTCGCGCCCGGCAATGGCGAATTTCGCATGGCCCACGCAGAACGCGTCCGACGCCTTGGATAGGGTGCGGATCTTGGAACCGTCCTCCATCTCGCCATAGACGTAATATTCGGTGCCGCGCAGCGGCCGGTCGATCACGCGGGCACAGCCGCCTGCCTCCAGCAGCCACCAGCCGCGGCTTTCCCAGCCTTCGGCCCCGCGCCGGGCGATGGCACTCCAGATACGCTTCTTGGTGCGGTTACAGAGGTTGAAGCCGACATTCCGGCCCCGGTCCTTGGCCACCTGTTCCAGGAAATCGATCAGGTCATCGTCTGACGTCGTGGCAGGCAGATTGTTCTGCTTCAGGAACTCTCCGATGGCGAGCCGGGTGCGCCGGCCGATATTACCGTCGATGGCGCCGCTGGTGATCCCGGCTTCCTCAAGGAGGCGCTGCAGACCCGCTGCGCGAGCCTTGTCCAGGCTGTAATTCTCGATCTCGGTCAGGTCTGTCGTCCAACGGACCTTGCTGGAAATCTCCACCGCCCGGAAACCGCGCGCTTCCAGCCCCATCGGGGCGCATTCAGGCGGGTTTTCCAGCGTGAAACTGCCAGTCGGGTCGACACATAGCTCCGTGCGCCCACCCCATTCGCGCGGTCCGCCGCGATGGGCTGACGAGGTGCGCGCATAGAGGAAATGATATTTCGGCTCCAGCGGCGTCTCGACCGCCACCTTGCACTCGCCGGGGCGCAGCTTCAGCCAGCCTTCGACGGTGACGTCTTTCTCTTCCGGCACGCCGATGGCGGCATCGATGATGTAGGACGTCTTGTTGCACAGCTTCCAGCCATCCTTCGCACCGGACGCTTGCGCGGTCGCGGTCAGGCCCGGGAAACAGACAGCAGCCGCAAGGGCCACCAGGACGTTACGAAATGAGCGTTCCAGCGCCATGTTCGGTAAACAGCTCCATGAGGAGGGCGTGCGGCGCACGTCCATCCAGAATAACCGCCGCCCCAACACCATGATTTACGGAATGGGCCGCGGTTTCAAGCTTCGGTATCATGCCGCCAACAGCTGTGCCGTCTTCGATCAGGCCCGGAATGTCGGCCACAGGGATGTCGCGCATCAATTTCTTGTCCTTGTCCAGCACGCCGGCGACATCCGTCAGCAGCATCAGGCGGCTGGCCCCCAGCGCCTCAGCAAGCGCGCCGGCCGCCGTGTCAGCATTGACGTTGAAGCGATGTCCGTCCGGCCCCATGGCCACTGGGGCAACGACCGGGATCAACTGCGAATCGGCCTTCAGAAGGGCCTCAATCACGCTCGTGTCCACGCCGGTCGGCTCGCCGACAAAGCCAAGGTCCAGCACCTGTTCGATATGGCTGTCCGGATCGCGCTCTGTCTTGGTGGCCTTGGTCGCCTGCAGCAGTTGGCCATCGGATCCCGAGAGGCCGACCGCCAGACCGCCCGCCTGATTGATCGCCCGGACGATGGATTTGTTGATCGGGCCGGACAGCACCATTTCAACGACCTCCATGGTCGCCTCATCGGTAACACGCAGGCCGCCCTTGAACTCGGAGACAATGCCCAGCCGGTCCAGCAGCTTGCCGATCTGCGGGCCGCCGCCATGCACGATGACCGGATGAATGCCCAGCGTCTTCAGCAGAACCACATCGCGGGCGAACATGGCAGAAAGCGTTTCGTCCACCATGGCATGGCCGCCATACTTCACGACGATGATCTGCCCGGCATAGCGCTGGATATAGGGCAGCGCCTCGGACAGGGTCTTCGCGGTGAATTGGGCGGCAGAGAACTCGTCAGTCATGGCCGCCCCTTTAACGCGCTTTGCGGCCGGGTAAAACGCCTATTCGCCGCGGCAACCGGAATGCGCGGCCCGCATCCGGAAATTCCCCAACACCGATAAGCCGCTTGCCCGGCGGGAAAAGCCTCTTAAGGTCCGGGGCTGAATGGGGTTCAGGAAGCACGACAAATGATACGAATTCTGTCCGGTCTGGCGGGGCTCGCCGTGATTGTCCTTGCAGGCGCTGGCGTGGTGCTTTGGGCCCCCCTGCCCGCCAACCCGTCCCCGGCCGTGCTGGCCGCATCCGCGGACGCCTATGATGCGGAAATCCTGCGCGACGAATATGGCGTGCCCCACATTCGCGGCAAGCGGGACCGGGACGCATCCTTCGGCCTCGCCTATGCCCACGCCGAAGATGATTTCGAGACGATCCAGGAAGTCGTCGCCGTCACGCGCGGCAAGCTGGCCCGGTACCGGGGAAAAGACGCGGCTCCGGCGGATTATCTCGTCTCGCTTCTCGGCGTCTGGGACACGATCGATGCGCGCTACGAGACCGATATTCCCGATGACGTGAAGGCGGTCGCCGAAGCCTATGCCGCCGGGCTGAACCTTTATGCCTCAGAACATCCCGATGAAACCTGGACAGGGCTTGCCCCCTTCACCCCTCAGGACATCGTCGCCGGCTTCCTGTTCAAGACACCCTTCTTCTATGGTCTCGACGAGACGCTGACCGGTCTCTTCTCGGACGACTATACCCAGTCCATCGCGCTGGACCCACAAGGCGAACGGAAAGCCTTCCTGATGGCACCGAAAGCGCTGTCCGAGCGCGGATCGAATGCGTTCGCCGTCTCCCCCGCCCGCAGCGGGGACGGGGTCACCCGGCTGATCATCAATTCCCACCAGCCGCTGACCGGGCCGGTCGCCTGGTACGAAGCTCATATTGCGTCCGGCGAAGGCCTCGACATTACTGGCGGCATCTTCCCGGGCACACCGGTGATCCTGCACGGCTTCAACCGTGACATTGGCTGGGCCAACACCGTCAGCGCGCAGGATCTGTCGGACACCTACGTTCTGACAAGAAACCCGGACAACAAGAACCAGTACCTGCTCGACGGGACCTGGCAGGATTTCGAGAAATCCACCGCCATACTACACGTGAAACTGTGGGGGCCTTTTGCCCTGAAGGTGAAACGCCCTGTCCTGCGCTCTGCCCACGGTCCGGTCATTGAAGGCCCGACCGGAACCTACGCCATCCGCTATACCGGCATGGGCGAAATCCGGCAGCTGGAACAGTATTACCGCCTCAACAAATCCACTGGCCTGGACAGTTTCCTCGACGCCATGTCGCTGAATGCCCTGCCCTCGATCAATTATGTCTTCGCGGACAAGGACGGCAATGTCGGCTTCATCCACAATGCCCAGTATCCCGATCGTGACGACGCCTGGGACTGGAGCGGCGATCTGCCGGGCGACAGGTCAGATCTGATCTGGGACGGCTACCGCGATTGGTCAGAGGTGCCGATGCTGATCAATCCCGCCTCCGGCTTTGTCTTCAACGCCAATAACACGCCCTACAGCGCAACCGACGGGCCGGACAATCTGGCGCCGGAAGATTTCCCGCAAAGCATGGGCCTGCAGACGAACCAGACAAACCGCGCCCTGCGCATCATGGAACTGACGGACGGCACTGCCACCATGGACCGGGAGCGTCTCCTCTCCATCAAGTTTGACACAGCCTATGCCGACGGGTCCGAAGCACAGCAGGTCGTCGAGGCGGTGCTGGCACATGACTGGAGCAATGAGCCGGACATGGCCGAGGCGGCCGCCTTTCTTGCCGAATGGGATTTCGACATGGATATGCAGTCCCGTCATGCTGCGCTTGGCGGGCTGACAACGCTTCGGGAAATCACCGCGCGCTATACCCATGTCGCGCCCCCTGAGCCGGAAACAGCCTTCCGGGAGGCCGTCAGCTGGCTGATGGAACATCATGGCCGGATCGATCCGGAATGGAGCGAAGTGAACAAGCTGGCCCGCGGCGATCAGACCTGGCCGATCAGCGGCGGGCCGGACACGCTGCGCGCAGTCTATCCGGCGGAGATCCGCGACGATGGCACACTTCACATGAATGCCGGGGACACATGGATCGCGCTGGTGGAATGGGACGCTGACGGCAATCAGACGGCCCGCGTCATTCATCCGTTCGGGTCTGCAACGCTCGATGCAAACTCAGCGCATTATGCAGACCAGGCGGAGCTGTTTGCGATGGAAAAATGGCGCCGCGCGCATCTGGAGTGGCTGGAAATCGCGGAAAGCGCCACCCGGCGCTATCATCCCGGCCAGATCGCCGACTAGATCAGTCCGGCGATCTCGGCCCGAAGCTCCGGCATGCCCCAGCCCTTTTCGGCCGAGGTCATCCGCACGACGGGGTGGGCTGCGCCGCGTTTCTTCAGCTTCTCGGCAATCCTGGAGGCCAGCTTGTCGACCTCGCCTTTCGCCAGCTTGTCCACCTTGGTCAGGACGATCTGGTAGGTCACGGCGGACTTGTCCATCATGTCCATCACCTCTTCATCCGTGTCCATCAGACCACGGCGCGCATCGACCAGAAGGAACACCCGGCGCAGCGACGGGCGCCCGCGCAGATAGGACTTGGTCAGGCGCGTCCACGCTTCGGTTTGCGACCGGGATACTTTGGCATAGCCGAAGCCCGGCAGATCCACGAGGTAGAGCTGGCCTTCGCCAATGTCGAAATAGTTGAGCTCGCGCGTCCGGCCCGGCTCGGCCGAGGAACGTGCCAGCTTTGCCCGATTGGTCAGCGCATTGATCAGGCTGGACTTGCCGACATTCGACCGGCCGGCGAAGCAAACCTCCGTCCGGTCGGCGGGCGGCAGCTGTTTCAGGTTCACCACACCCATGACGAAGGTGGCCTCGCCTGCGAACAGAAGACGGCCCGCTTCCAGGGCTTCTTCACTGAAGCCGGGCTCGGTGGGGGATGCCTCTTCTGTCATCGGATCAGCTGGCAGGTTCCTTGCCGCCCGAGAACAGCTTCTTCACGAATTTGCCAATCTCGGTGTCGACACCGTTCCGGCGCATGATGAAGTACTGCTGAATGAAGGACAGCGTGTTCGACCAGACATAATACATGACCAGGCCGGCAGGAAATCCTCCGAACACGAACAGGAAGATCAGGGGCATGAACTGGATCATGCGGCGCTGCATCGGGTCCGGCGGTGGCGGCGACAGGGTCTGCAGGGCGGCCATTGTCGCACCGTACAGGATCGGCAGGATACCGACGCCGATCACCATGCCGATGAACGGAATGGACTTAAGGTCCGCCGCAGACCACCACGGGATCAGGCCAAAGAGGTTACCGATTGCCGTCGGATCGGGCGCCGACAGATCCTTCAGGAACATGAAGGGGGCGTGGCGCATCTCGATCGTGGCGTAGAGCGTCTTGAACAGGGCAAAGAAGATCGGGATGGTCACAAGGATGGGCAGACAGCCGCCCAGCGGGTTCGCCCCCTCTTCCTTGTAGAGCTTCATGATTTCCTGCTGCTGGCGCTGCGGATCGGCCTTGAAGCGCTCGCGGATTTCCTGCGTCGGCTCCTGCAGCTTCTTCATCTTCGCCATCGATTTGTAGCTCTGATTGTAGAGCGGGACGAGCGGCAGCTTGACCAGCACCGTGAAGGCCAGGATCGCCCAGCCGAACGAGCCGACAATGCCGGACAGCCATTCAAGCGCATAGAAGAACGGCTTGGTCAGGAAGAACAGCATGCCCCAGTCGATGGCATCTTCGAATTTCGGAATGCCGAGATTTTTCTCGTAATCCTTCAGCACCTCGTAGCGCTTGGCGCCGGCGAAGATACGGTTCTCCATCGTCGCGCTGGCGCCCGGGGCGAGGTCCAGTGTGGCGGACTCGGTGCGAAGCTCCAGATCCTTGCCTGTGGCGAGCTTGCGCTTGTCGATCATGCCCGCGAAGAACATGTCCTGCTGCGGGATCAGTGCACCCAGCCAGTATTTGTCCGACAGCCCCCACCAGCCGCCATTCGGCGCCGGGAATGTCCCGTCAGCCGATTCGCCCTTGATGCTCTTCATGGCATAAAGGCCTTTGAACTTCTTCATGCGCAGCGAACCGTCGGTCTGGCCCATCAGGCCCATATGCGCAGCCGTCGAGACGGAAGAACCAGGGTCGGTCGCTTCCAGGAAGCCCTTATAGTCACCAAAGCGCTCCAGCGAGCCGACCGCACGGAAGGTGCGCGGCACGTCCGATGTGTTGGTCACCTTGTCGTTGAAGGTGAACATGTAATTCTCATCGAGCGAAATGGTCCGCTCGATGGTGACGCCGTCGCCTTCCAGCTTCAGGACAATTGGCGAGGTCGGGGTCAGCTTTTTACCGGAGACCAGGGTCCAGGGAGAGTTGCGTCCGGCCACCAGCGTGTCGCCGGAGGCCCAGTAGTAAGTCGCGAAATAGCCGTACTCGCTGTTTTCCGGCCGGAACAGGAGCACTTCCTGCTTCTTTTCCACCGTCAGATAATAATCGCGCAGGCTGACATCATCGATACGCGAACCGGCAAGACGGATCGATCCATCGACCCCCTGGCTCTCCAGATCGACCCGCGGGCTGTCGGCCAGCGCCTCTTCGACCGGCTTCAGCTGGTCGATGGCGGGCACGCCGGTATCGGCGGTCTTGTTCTGGGTTTCCGCTTCGATGGCTGCCTGCTGCGCATCAAATTTCTTCTGTGCCGGCTCGACGAAGAATTTCTGGTAGCCCAGCACGAGCGCGATCATAAGCACCATTGCGAGCAGAAAATTGCGCTGGTCTTCTTTTTCCATCTCGGGGTCCCGGAATCTTGGAGCAGGATCGCCCGGACGGGCGGCGGGTTTAATCAGCGGCGAGGCTTATCAGTGCGCTTTCCATATCGTCAAGCAAACGGGGCCAGCCAATATCAGCGGTATCCTGACGCGCGATGAACACATAGTCCCAACCGGGGCGGCCATGGCGCGGCAGCAACTGGCGCGCAGCCTCGCGAAGGCGCCGTTTGGCCCGGTTGCGGATGACGGCATTGCCGATCTTTTTTGTGGCGGTAAAGCCGGCCCCGGCATGATCGCCCGGCGCCTCCCCTGCCCGCTTACGGGCCTGGATAACGAGGGACTTCCGCCGCTCGGCGCGGCCACCACGCACGAAAATGAATTGAGGCCGCACGCGCAGGCGTACGACCTCAATCAAAGCTTTGTCGGTATCTGCCGTCACGGCCGTCCCCTTCGGAGAGGCGGACTAGCGCCGGTCTTAGGCGGACAGGGACTTGCGGCCCTTCGCGCGGCGGCGAGCCAGGACCTTGCGGCCGTTCTTGGTGGACATGCGCTCACGGAAGCCGTGCGTGCGCTTGCGGCGGAGATTGCTCGGCTGGAAAGTGCGTTTCATCAGTCTGCTCTGGAAGCTAAGTGTCTCGGAAAAGGGGGCCAATACAGGGCCGGGCGCGCCGGGTCAAGTCATGCAATCAGCATGAAAAGCGGTCAGCCGGGCCCGTTGTTTGCCAGACCGGCTTACAGATTGCGCCCGGCGGCATCCAGCGATCTTTACATCCGCACAGAGTCTTGGTGTGACTGGAACCGGGCGGGCCATGAACACGGGATCAGATTATGCGTTTCCTGCGCACATTGGCCATTTGTCTTGCCGCAACACTCCCCCTGCCCGCCGCCTTCGCCCAGACCATAGATTACAAGCGTCTCGATGACCGGATCAGCCGACTGGCCGCGCGGGAAGACATCGTCGGCCTGGCGGTCGCAGTGATCGACCATGGCGACATTGCCTTCGCCAATGGTTATGGCGTCACCGAACGCGGCGGCACGCCGGTGACGGACGAGACGGTCTTCCGCTGGGCCTCGCTGTCAAAGGGCGTCGCGGCCACCGAAGTCGCGATCCTTGCCGACCGGGACGCACTCAATCTGACAGATACGGTCTCAAAGTTCCGGACGTCGCTCCGGCTGCCGGGTGGCGGCGAACGTCGTGCGACGCTGGAAGATGTCCTCTCCCACCGGCTGGGTATTGTCCCGAATGCCTATGACACGCGGCTGGAAGACGGCTGGGAGGCCGCTGACATACGCCACAGCCTGAGATCCCTCAAACCGCTCTGCCCGGTGGGCGACTGCCACACCTATCAGAACGTCGCCTACGACACGATTTCGGAAGTCGTGGAAGACGTTACCCAGTCTTCCTATGCCGAGGCGGTGGAGAAATCGGTCTTCAGGCCCCTGGGCATGGTATCGGCGAGTATCGGCCGGAACGGCCTGCAGACGGCCCCCTCCTGGGCACGCCCCTATTCGAGGCGGTCCAGAGCGGATGACACGCAGCTGAAACGGCGGGTCAATGAAGACTATTACCGGATTCCGGCCGCCGGCGGGGTGAACGGGTCGATCCTCGACCTTGCCCGTTATGCCCGCGCCCAGATGGGACTGATGCCCGACGTGCTCAGCGATGCCGCCCTGAAAATGCTCCAGACCCCGCGTGTCTACACAAGCGGGGAGCAAAGACGCATGTCCAGCCGGTACCGGGGCACGGTGCGCGATGCCCGCTACGGCCTTGGCTGGCGGATCTACAAATATGGCGTCAATGGTGACCGGGTGGTCGGCCATCGCGGCGCGGTCAAAGGCTACAGGTCCTTTATCCTGTTCGATCCGGAACAGGATACCGGCGTCGTGATCCTCTGGAACTCCAGTTCCCGCCGCCCCAACGGTATCGGGTTTGAGGTCATGGATATGCTTTACAGCCTTCCGCCGCAGGACTGGATGGAAATCGATACACCGGCCACTGGCGGCTGAGGCGCAGATCACAGGCCTTTGATCAGTAACTGAAAAGGCGTGACGGGCACAGTTCACCCGAGTGCGCTATGTGATGGCTTCCATTTACCCGATCCGGAGCCGATCCGCCCATGCCCGCCGCTGCCTGCCGCCTTGCCCTGCCCGTCGCCCTCGCCCTGACGCCGCTCAGCGCGCTGGCGCAACCGGCCGTTCCGGTCTCCGGCATGTTGCAGCAATTGCCAGCCGAGAAACCGGCCCATGCCGCCTGGACCTGCCTCCTGAAGAAATATGTGGCGACCGGCCCGGATGGTGTGGACCGCGTCGACTATGCGGCCTTCAAGGCAAATGCAGAGGACCGGGCCACGCTCGACACATACATCGCGGGCTTTGCAGACATGGATTTGTCCGGAACCGATGCGGCCACCTTCGCTGCCTGGGCCAATCTCTATAATGCCGTCACCATCCGCTACATCCTGGAACAATACCCCACCGGCTCGATCCGTGACGGCTATCTGTTCGGCGGACCGTGGAAAAAGATCAAAGTAGATGCCGGGGGCGAGACCGTCTCCCTCGACGAGATCGAGCACAGCATCCTGCGTCCGCGTTTCGGCAACCCGCTCGTACATTATGCTATCAATTGCGCTGCCTACTCCTGCCCCAACCTGCAGCGGGAAGCCTGGCAGGGCGACACGCTGGACGACAAGCTCGCCGCAGCGGCGCACGCCTATATCAACGATCCGCGCGGCGTGACCGTCAAAAGCCGCGGCCTGACCGTCTCCTCGATCTATGACTGGTTCGAATCCGACTTTGGCGGATCGAAACAGGCTGTTATCGAACACCTTCTGGCCTATGCAGACCCGGACCTCGCCGAAAACATCCGCTCTAATCCACGCATTCGCGCGTATGACTATGACTGGTCCCTCAACGACACGAAGAAGGCCGAAACCGAATGACCGACACCAGTACCAAATCCCACGCGCCGCTCTGGCAGCGCCTCTGGCCGGTCTATCTGATCGCCGCCGGCTTGCTGGCAGGCTGGCGCATCGGCCTGTTCGATTACCTGTCGCTGCAGACCCTGCGCGAACAGCATGAAGCCCTGCGCAGCTTCGTCGAAGGCAATCTGCTGGTCGCCGTCGCCGCCTATGTGATCATCTATGCGCTCTCCACGCTTTTCATGGTGCCGGGCGCCCTCTGGATCACGATTGCAGGCGGATTCCTCTTCGGCCTCGCAGGCGGATCCGCCGCGACCGTCGTCGGCGCCACGCTGGGCGCGAGCCTCCTGTTCCTGGCCGCCCGCACCGCCTTCGGCGGCATGCTGCGCGAGCGGGCCGGCCCCTTTCTTCGCCGGATGGAGGCGGGCTTTCACGAAAATCCGCGGTCCTACATGTTCGCCCTCCGCTTCCTGCCGATCGTCCCCTTCCCCGTCGCCAATATCGCCCCGGCACTGCTCGGGGCGCGCTACCCGGACTATGCCCTGACCACGGCCATCGGCATCATTCCGGGTGTCGTTGCCTATACCTGGATAGGTGCCGGCCTCGGCGCGACCTTCGAAGCGGGTGAAAACCCTGACATTGCCGCCGTCGCCGGAAACCTGGTGCCCGCCTTCGCGGCGCTTGCCGTCGTCTCCCTCATGCCGGTGGTCTGGAAGAAAATCATGGGCCGGAAGGTCCCCAAAATCGAAAGCCCGCCCGCATGACCGACCCTGTAACAGACCTGAAAGCCGACCTTTGCGTGATCGGGGCCGGATCCGGCGGCCTGTCCGCGGCGGCCGGAGCCGCCCAGCTCGGACTGAAAGTGGTTCTCTACGAGAAGCACGAAATGGGCGGGGACTGTCTGAATTATGGCTGCGTCCCCTCCAAGGCGCTGCTCAGCGCCGCGAAGGCAGCGGCCGGTGTGCGCGACGCAAAAAAGTACGGAATCCAGACTCAGGACCCAAAAACGGACTGGAATGCCGTCAAGGCCCATGTGTCCGGCGCCATCGAAACGATTGCCCCCGTCGACAGCCAGGAACGGTTCGAAGGCCTGGGCGTCACAGTCGTCCGCGAGGCAGCCCGTTTTGCGGACAAGAAAACCATTGTCTCCGACACGACCCGGACCCGCGCCCGCCGCATCATCATCGCCACGGGCTCGCGGGCTTTCATTCCGCCCATAGACGGGCTGAAGGACACACCCTTCCTGACCAATGAAACCATCTTCACGCTGCCCGAACTGCCCCGCCACCTTGTCATCCTCGGCGGCGGCCCGATCGGCCTCGAAATGGCGCAGGCCTTCCGGCGTCTCGGGTCAGACGTCACCGTGATCGAGATGGGCCGGGCCATGCCCCGCGCAGATGCCGAACATGCCGCAATCGCCATCAAGGCCTTGCGGGACGAAGGCGTGACGATCCTCCAACAGCACAAGGCCGGACGCGTCACCCAGGAAAACGGGCAAATTCGCGTATACACGGAAAACGATGCAGGAACGCCGGTGATCGAAGGCAGCCACCTCCTCGTCGCCACAGGCCGCCGCGCTGTTCTGGACGAACTGGACCTTGAAAAAGGCGGGGTCGAAGCTGACCATAGGGGCATCGTTGTGGGCGACACGCTCCGCTCCCGCTCCAACCCCCGCGTCTGGGCGCTGGGCGATGCCGCCGGCAAGGAGCAATTCACACATATCGCCGGATGGCACGCCTCGGTCTTCACCCGCCGGGCCTTCTTCAAACAAGGCACTAAGGCCTCCAGCCTGCCCGTCCCGGCCGTTACCTATACCAGCCCGGAAGTCGCCCAGCTCGGCCTGACCGAAGCCGAAGCGTTTGCCAAACATGGCAGCAAGGTCACCACATCCGCCTTCCCCTTCCACGAAAACGACCGTGCCATTGCCGAGGGCAAGACGCTGGGCGAATGCAAACTGGTGCTGCACAAGGGCAAACTCGTCGGCGCTTCGATTGTCGGCGAAGGTGCGGGTGATATTCTCCAGCTTGTGTCCGTCGCCATGTCGAACGGGCTGAAACTGACCGCGCTGACCAATTTCATCTCGCCTTACCCGACCCGCGCCGAAGTCGTGAAACGGGCCGCCTCTGCCCACTTCACGCCGGTCGTGTTCGGAACCAATTCGCGGCGTCTCGTCGGCTTGCTCCAGCGCATCCCGTAGGCTAGTTCAGCCCATGTGAACGGCAACGCAAGCGCCCCCCTTCCGGCCCCTGTCCGCCAGCCTGCGTCCGCTCGCTGGTACCATGGGCTATCGTTTCGCCTGTTCGGTTTCACCCTCGCCGCCATTCTCTTTGTCGAAGGCCTGATCTTCGTCCCCAGCGCGTCAGGGTTCCGCACAGCCTGGCTGAATGAACGTCTGCAAGCCGCACGGATCGCCGCGCTTGCCCTCGATGCCTCTCCGTCCCGTATGGTGTCGGAGGAACTTGCCCAGCAATTGCTGGAGAATGCCGAAGTTCTATCCGTGGCGGAGGTAGAGGACGACATGCACATCCAGCTGCTCGATTCCGACATGGACATTGAAGGCAGCTATTATCAGCTCGACCTGCGCGAGACGACGCCGGTCAGCCGGGTGATGCAGGTGATGGGCGCCTTCGCCGCGCCGAAGGACCGCATCCTCGTGATCACGGCCATCGGGTCGACGCCGGATCGCATTATCGAAGTGGTCGTGCCCCAGGCGCCGCTACGCAAGGACCTCTATGCCTATGGCCAACGTATCCTTGCCCTGTCCTTCCTGATCGCCCTGATCGCCGCGACGGTGATCTATGTGTTGCTCCATTTCGTCGTGGTCCGGCCGATGGTGCGCGTCACCGCCAGTGTCGAACAGTTCCGGATGGACCCGGGCGGGTGGACCCGGCGCCTGCCGCCAACCTCAAGGCGTGACGAGATCGGCCGTGCCCAGAATGCCCTCTCCGACATGGAAGAAGCCGTGGCCGATGCCTTCCGCCAACGCGCCCACCTGGCCGAACTCGGCACCGCCGTCGCCAAGATCAATCACGATCTTCGCAACTCGCTCGCCTCTGCGCAGCTCGTCTCCGATACGCTGGCCCGGTCGGAAGATCCGCGCGTTCAGAAAGCCGCCCCTCGCCTCGAACGGGCGCTGACCCGTGCGATCAACCTCGCCTCCGAAACACTGGACTATGGTAAGGCCGCGCCCCAGCCAGCCGACATACAGCCGGTCTCCCTGCGCGGCTGTATCGAGGAAGCGGCTGCCGAAGCGCTCGCTGCCTGGCCGGAAGTCGAGTTTGTCGATGATTTGCCCAGTGCCCGGATCATTCATGCCGACCCGGAACACCTGCACCGGCTGGCCACCAATCTGATCCGCAATGCCGCCGAGGCCATGGTCGCAGCCGCGTCCCTGCCCAAACGGATCACCGTGACGCTTACAACTGAGGGCATGGAGTTTGCCGACACCGGCCCCGGCCTGCCACCGAAGACGCAGGAGAACCTGTTCAAACCCTTTGCCGCCTCGTCCCGGAAAACCGGCACCGGCCTCGGCCTGGTGATCGCACGGGAACTGGCCGTCGGCATGGGGGGAGACCTCGTCCTCGCCTCCACCGGGCCGGACGGCACGACGTTCCGCCTCATCCTGCCGGACCTTGTGGTGTGACCGCCTACACGCCGCCGCAGGAACCGGTTCGCTACGTGCATGTCGACGACCATCTGATCGTGATCGACAAGCCGCCCGGCCTGCTCTCCGTACCCGGACGGGGACCGGAGAAAGCTGACTGTGCTGTCGCCCGCGTCACTGCCGAATATCCCGGAGCGCTGACCGTTCACCGGCTGGACATGGCGACCAGCGGCCTGCTGGTGCTCGCCCGGTCAAAAGACATGCAGGCGGCCATGTCCCGCCTGTTCGAACGCGGTGAGGTGGAGAAGGCGTACTTCGCCGATGTCTGGGGCACGCCCACTCCGCCAGCAGGAGAGATCGACCTGCCGCTGATCACCGACTGGCCGAACCGGCCGCGTCAGAAAGTTGACCATGAAAGTGGAAAGCCGAGCCGGACTTTGTATGAGACCGCAGAGTCACACGCAGACCACACCCGCCTGCGCCTGACGCCGCTCACGGGACGGTCGCACCAGCTGCGTGTGCATCTCGCGGAAATCGGCCACCCGATCCTCGGGGATGAACTCTATGCGCATAAGGCTGCGCTCGCCGCCGCACCGCGCCTCTGCCTGCACGCAAGCAACATCGCCTTCGACCATCCTGTCACGGGGAAGCGCGTCTGTTTTTCCCTGCCCTGCCCGTTCTGAGGGTCAGAGCTTGCGGCGCATCTGGAGGAAACGGCCGCCGCCATGCCAGAGGGGGCGGTCTTCCGCGATCTCGATTTCAAAACCGAGCCGCTTGTAGAGCGCCATGGACGCTTCCAGCCCGTCGGTCGTTTCCAGATAGATGGATTGCCAGTCCTGCGCTTCGGCATGTTTCATGGCCGCGTCCAGCAGCTGGCTGCCAATTCCCAGGCCACGCGTCTCCGGGGTCAGCACCACCCAGCGGAGCTGACCCTCGCTGCCCCGGTCGACCACCGCCGCGCAGCCGACTGTTTCGCCGTCCATTTCGACAAACCAGACACAGCTTCCCGGACGGGACGGAATATCGGCTTCTTCAACCGTGTGCCGCACATGGTCCAGGAAGTCGGCACCGTAATGCCCGTCTTCCTGCTGATAGCCCCGCCGGTGCAGATCGACGATGCGGTCGACGTCACCCTCGCGCCAGTCGCTGCGGACGTGAATTTCACGGGCCATCACAATCTCTTCTTTGTTCGTCCTTCATGCGCGCGGGCAGCGGCTGGGTCTTCCGGCCAGTCATGCTTGGGGTAACGCCCGCGCATGTCCTTTGCCATGTCCTTGTACCCACCCTGCCAGAAAGCCGGCAGGTCCTGCGTTGTCGCAACGGGCTTCATGCCGGGCGACAGCATTTCCACTGTGACAGGCACGCGTCCGCCGGCAATTCGCAAATGTTCCGCACACCCCCAGAAGGCCTGTGCCCGCGCGGAAACAAGCGGTGCACGCGGATCGAGATAGTCGACCCGCGCTGTCTGTCCAGACGGCAGCTCCATCGAAAGCGGTGCGGCCGTGCGGAGCGCCTCCTGCACCTGCCAGTCGAACGAAACAATTAATGCCTCGCGCACCTTGTGCTCCGCCGGCACCTGTGCCCCGGCCTTCTTCAGGCAAGGCAGCAGCCAGTTTTTTGCCGATGCCAGCAGGCTATCCGCGTTCCACTCCTGCGCCTCGATCAATCCGGCCTGTTCCAACAGCGCAATCCGCGACAGCGTTTCCTCCACAACCTCCGCTGCCCCAATCGCGCCAAAGCCCTGTTCCCGGACGGCTTCCAGCATCGCCTTCGCGGCAACGTCAGCAGACGGTTTCGGCAATGGCGCTTCAGACAGCACAATCGCGCCCAGCGCCTTCACGCGCCGCGCGGTAAACCGCCCGCTTTTCGGATCGAACTCCGCCCGGTCCTCCGTGATTGTCTTCCCGCTTGCCAGCGCATCTGCCTCGCTGATCGGGACTGCCAGCGAAATGCGCGCCTCTTTCGAGGCTCCGCCCAGATCGACGACAACGAGCCAGTCAGACTTTGCCAGCGGGTCACCTTCCGGCAGGGTCGTAGCCCGGCCGGAGGCGAGCAGGAAAGTCCCCGTACTGCCAGGCCGCTTGCGGGCCACCTCATCCGGCCAGGCGCGGGCAAGCAGTCTGGCAAGATCGCCCGACGGCGACGCGCCCTTGCCCCAGTTCTTCGCCTGCTGTTGCAGCACCCGGGCGCGGGGCGAGCGTTCCTGCCGGAAACGGGCGAGCCGCTCGCGCAGATCGATGGATGTTCCGCCCACGCCGCGTTCACCTGCAAGCGCCGCCACTTCCGCCGCAAGCGCGCGTTCCCCGCCATGTGTCCCGGCAACGAGCGCGGCAAGGCGCGGCGGCAAGGGCAGACGCGACATCTCGGACCCGAGCGGCGTAAGCCTTCCGTCTTCATCGACAGCGCGCAGGGTGAGCAACAGGTCTCCAGCCGCTTTCAGGCGTCCAATAGGCGGGGCGTCCATCCAGGTCAGATTCGATGCATCCCGTTCGCCCCATTCGGCCAGCGTCAGGACAAGGCCGGACAGATCGCTCGACAGGATTTCCGGCACGGGCGCGGGCATCAGGCCGCGCGTGGCTTCCTCGTCCCACAGCCGGTAACAGACGCCCGGCTCAAGACGCCCGGCGCGGCCGCGCCGCTGGTCGACCGACGCGCGGGACGCCCGCACCGTGCTGAGCCGGGACCCAAGCCCGCCAATATTGTCTTCGGCCACACGCGACAGGCCGGAATCGATCACGATCCGGACGCCTTCGATGGTGAGCGCGCTTTCGGCAATGTCGGTCGCCAGAACGATCTTGCGCTGGCCGTCCGGCGCGGGCTGAACCGCAGCATCCTGCTCTGCCGGGCTGAGGGCACCGAACAGCGGCGCGACATGCACGTCCGGCCCGAGGCCTTCCAGCCGCTCGGCCGTGCGCTGGATTTCCCCCGCTCCCGGCAGGAAAGCGAGGATGGAACCGATCTCTTCTCTCAGCGCCCGGCCGATGGCGGCTGCCATACGATCTTCGATCCGGTCCTGCGACCGGCCGAGATAACGGGTCTCCACCGGGAACATCCGGCCTTCGCTCTCCACGACAGGCGCATCGAACACGGCCGAGACCCGGGCGGTATCCAGCGTTGCGGACATGATCAGCAGTTTCAGGTCTTCCCGGAATGCCGCCTGGCTTTCCAGCGCCAGGGCAAGTCCGAGATCCGAATTCAGCCTGCGCTCATGGAATTCGTCGAACAGGATGGCGCCGACGCCCGCCAGTTCCGGGTCATTCAGGATGCGCCGGGTGAACAGGCCGTCGGTGATCACCTCGACCACAGTGTCGGCGGAGACTTTGCGGTCCACCCGGGTCGTCAGGCCGACACGCTTGCCAAGCGGCTCGCCAAGGCTTTTCGCCATCTGCTGGGCTGCCATCCGCGCAGCGATGCGGCGCGGCTCCAGCATCAGGATTCGCCCCTCCACCACAGCCGGCAGATCCAGGAAACCGGCCAGAGACAACGGCACGCGGGTTGTCTTGCCGGCCCCCGGCGGGGCAGCCAGCACAAGCCGGGGCGCCGCACCGAGGCGGGCAGAAATTTCTCCCAACACCTCGTCAATCGGCAGGGACGTGCGAAAATTTGCCATGGTCTGCCGCAATAAGACCGCCCCTGCCCCTCTGGCAAGCACTGGCGGTCCGATTACAGTGCCAGACAAAGCCCCAATTGCCTTCGCATGATCTCCTCCCTAGGGTCTGGCCAGATTCTGAGGGAGCTGTGGATGAAGTGGTGGTTTGAAATCGACCTGTGGAAGCGCGTGATCGCCGCGCTCGTGCTGGGCACACTTGCAGGCATCGCCCTACGCGCCGGCATGGGCGCGGACGCGGCCGCTGCTTTCGCAACAGATTGGGTCAAATGGCTGGGAGACCTGTTCCTCCGCCTGATCCGGATGCTGGTCGTTCCGCTCGTCTTCTTCACGCTCGTCTCCGGCATGATCGCCATGGGAGACCCGAAACGCCTTGGCAGTCTTGGGCTGCGCACCATCGGGCTCTATTTCGGGACCACCGCCTTCGCGGTCACGCTGGGCCTGATCATGGCCACCCTCTTCCAGCCGGGCGCCAGCCTGACGCCGGACATGTTCGAAGGCGTCGACGGCAGCGCAATGGCAAATGTCGCCGCAAAAGCCGATGAAGCCGGCGGTTTCGTCGAACGCTTCCTCGCCATTGTGCCGACCAACCCGTTTGAAGCCCTCGCCAAGGGCGACATCCTGCAGGTCATCTTCTTCGCCATCCTGTTCGGGGTCGGCATCATGCTGGCCGGGGACATGGGCAAACCGGTCGCGGCCTTCTTCGACGGCGCCGCCGAAGTGATGATGAAAGTCACCGAATTCGTCATGGAAACCGCCCCGTTCGGCGTGTTTGCCCTGATGACCTGGGTGCTGGCAACGCAGGGGCTCGGCATCCTGCAGAGCCTCGGCGTGCTCGCCATCGCGCTCTACCTTGCCTGTTTCCTGCACATCATCATCACCTATGGCGGGATCATCAAATTCGTGCTGCGCCTGCCGCTGATGCCCTTCTTCCGCGGTGTCACCGATGCGCAGGCCGTCGCCTATTCGACCTCCTCTTCCAGCGCCACCCTGCCGGTCACCATCGCCTGTGCCGAGGAAAACCTCGGCGTGGACAAATCGATTGCCGGCTCCGTCCTGCCGCTGGGCGCCACGATCAATATGGACGGCACCGCCATCTATATCGGCATGGTCGCCCTGTTCGGCGCGCAGGCGCTCGGCGTCGACGTCTCGCTCGGCCAGTATGTGCTGGTCGCCCTGATGGCCACACTGGTCTCGATCGGTGCGGCAGGTATCCCCAGCGCAGGCCTGCTCCTCTCTGGCATGGCCCTGCAACAGGTCGGCATCCCGGAGGAAACTGCCTATCTCGTGATCGGCTTCATCCTGCCCTTCGACCGGCTGCTCGACATGATGCGGACCCTCACCAATGTGACCGGCGACGCGACCGTGGCGACCGCCGTTGCGAAATGGGAAAACGAGTTCGACTACGACATCTACATCGCCCGCGATCCTGTTTGATCTTTCCCGATACAGGCCTTCGACCTATGCTGACGGCCTGTATCGGGGTTGAATTCGGGCGATGAGGTGTAACCCGTGTTGCGTAACACATTGACTGGAAAGCGCCGGCCAGCGTGAGACGGCGGCCGCGCACCGTTCCGACCTTTGGCGGACGCCAGCTCGGCTGGACGGCGGGCGTCGCCATTATCGTGTTCGCCATCCTGGCTGCAGGTGCCGCCGGTTTCTGGCCCCTCGCCCCGATAGACCGTTTCATCGACAGCCTGGTCGACGGGGCCCGCGGCGGATCGCTCTACGACCTCATGCTGGTCATCACCGCACTGGGCGACGGACTGTTCCTGACCCTGGCGGCTGTGGTGACGGTCGCCTCCTTCCTGTTCACCGGTGCGCGCTGGCGGGCCATGTGCTACACGCTCTGCTTCGGCTCGATGCCGGTCGTGGTGCACACGATCAAGCTCTGGGTCGCCCGGGCACGCCCGACAGACATTCCCTATACCGGCGTCGACCTGTTCAGCTTTCCGTCCAGCCATGTTGCCCATTCAGCCCTGATCTATGGCGCAATTGCCGGGCTGACCTTCGTCACCTTCCGCGGCTGGATGCGGTGGGGGCTGACCGGGTCCTTCCTGCTCCTCATCGTGATGATCGGGGCCTCGCGCATGTATCTTGGCGCGCACTGGTTCAGCGACGTGCTGGCCGGTTATGCGCTGGCCTTCCTGTTCCTGGTCATGCTGGCAATTGCCGTGGCGAAGCATCCCGAGCCGCCGAAATTCTCGCGCGGCATTCCGATTGCCCTGTTCGTGATCGCTGCGGCTTTCCCGATCTACCTGATGGTCTCGCTGCCGGATTCCGACGCGCTCTACCGTGCCATCGAACTACACCAGCGCCCGGGCACACCCGCAGAGCCTCCGCCCTCGCCCTGAGGGGCAAAGCGGTCTAAACCCCGCCTCCCATGCTGACCCGCCAGAAGACCCTGCAGCTTGCCCTGCCGATCATTGCCGCACAGGCGGCAACAGCCACGACCGGCATTGTCGATACCGCCGTCATGGGCCGGTTCGGCGACAAGGCAGACCTCGCGGCGGTCGCCATCTCTGCCGTGGCCTACAGTTTCATCTATTGGGGCTTCGGCTTCCTGCGCATGGCGACGACGGGCCTCTCGGCGCAGGCGGCCGGGCGGGAAGACGAGGCGGAGAAACGCGCCGTGCTGCTCCGCGCCCTGTCGCTTGGCGGTGCCATCGGCCTCACCCTTCTGATCCTCTCGCCGATCCTGAAGCCCCTCGCCTTCGCCGCTTTCGCCAGCACCGATCATGTCGAGACGCTGGCGGGCGCCTATTTCGACGCACGCATCTGGGGAGCACCCGCCTATCTGATGGGGCTCGCCGTGACCGGCTGGATGCTGGGCACCGGGCGGACAGGCCAGATGCTCGCCTTCCAGATTGTGATGAACGCCGTGAATGCCGGGCTGGACACCTGGTTCGTCGCAAGGATCGGCCTTGGCCCGGCGGGCATCGGCGCGGGCACAGCCATCGCGGAGTGGACAGCGCTGCTCTTTGGCCTCGCGCTCGTCTTCCCGGCCTTCCGGGGCGCCGCGCCGCTGTTCGACCGCCCGCGCCTTGCCGCCCTGTTCGGCGCCAACCGGGACATCATGATCCGTACACTGGCGCTGGTGCTCTGCTTCGGCTGGTTCGTGCGCTCCGGCACGATGATCTCGACCGCCGTAACCGCAGGCAATGAAGTCCTGCTACAGTTCATCACGGTGGCCGCCTTCGTGCTGGATGGCTTTGCCTTTGTTGCAGAGAAGGAAGCCGGCGAAGCCTATGGCGCAAATAGCGCGCCGCGCCTTGCCCGGGCCATGCGGCTGACCAGCGAGTTCGCCCTGATCGCAGGACTCGGCTTTGCCTTGCTCTACTTCCTGGGCGGCGGCTGGGTGATCACGACATTTGTGCGCGATGTCGAAGCGCGCGAGGCCGCGCTCGCCTTCCTACCCTATTGCGCACTGGTGCCACTCATCGGCATTGCGCCCTGGCAACTGGATGGGCTGTTCCTCGGCACCACACAGGGCCGGGCCTTGCGGAATGCCGGTGTCGCCGTCGCCGTGCTTTATATCAGTACGGACATGATCCTGCGCCCGTTCTACGGCAATACCGGCGTCTGGATCGCTTTCCTGCTGATGTATGTCTATCGCGCCGCCGCGCTTGGCATCTATGTGCCGGGTCTTTTCCGGCGGCTTCAGACGGCCTAGAGCCCCGTTCCCACAGCTTCCGCCAGCGTCGCAAATCCGTCTGCCCTGAGCAGCGCCGGCAGACCCTTGTTGATATCCTGCGCGAGGCCCGGCCCTTCATAGACCATGGCGGAATAAAGCTGCACAGCATTCGCCCCGGCGCGAATCTTGGCATAGGCATCTGCCGCACTGGTGATGCCCCCTGCCCCGATCAGGTCGAACTCGCCTTTCAGTGCCCGCGCAAACGCGACCAGAACTTCCGTTGACGGAGCCATCAGCGGTGCGCCGGACAGGCCGCCCGTCTGACCCTTGTCCGGACTTTGAAGCGCCTCCGGCCGGGCCAGCGTTGTATTGGACACGATCAGCCCCGACAGCCACGCGCCCGGCCCGCGCACAACTTCGACGATATCCGCAATGGCCTTCTCGTCGAGATCCGGCGCGACTTTCAGGAAGACAGGCTTGCCCGACCGGTCCGTTTCCCCGCACGCCGTCAGCAAGGCTTCAAGGGAGGCCCTGTCCTGCAGGCCACGAAGGCCCGGCGTATTGGGCGAGGAAATATTGATCGTCACATAATCCGCATGCGGGGCGACAGCCCGGATGCCGGTCACATAATCCGCAATCCGGTCTTCACTGTCCTTGTTGGCACCGACGTTCGCGCCAATCGGCACTTCGCCGCGATAGGTTTTCAGATTGCGGACAAAATTGTCGAGCCCTTCATTGTTGAAGCCCATCCGGTTGATAACGGCCCGGTCTTCCGTCAGGCGGAACAGGCGCGGTTTCGGATTGCCGGGCTGCGGACGCGGCGTGACCGTGCCGCATTCGACAAAGCCAAACCCGAATTTCGCCATCGCATCCGGCACATCGCAATTCTTGTCGAACCCGGCCGCCAGCCCCACAGGCGACGGCAGTCTTAGACCCGACTTCGGAAGCACGACTTCCAGCATCGGGTCCGCCAATGGCGGGTTCAGGGGAACGCCGAGGCGAAGTTTCAGCGCCTTGATGGTGGCCGTATGCGCCGCTTCCGGTGGCAGCAGTTTTACGAGGCCGGCGCCCAGATCGGTCAGGCTCATCAATAGTCCTCCGGGAAATGCAGGGCGCCGTCTTCGCCGAGCAGCAATTTCCAGACGGCATCGGCGCGGGAGACTTCCAGCGGCGCATAGAGATGCGGAAACATCTGCCCGCCCCGGCTCGGCTCCCAGGTCAGCGGCGGCAGATCCGCCACGGCAAAGCGCAGCAGGCGTATACCCTTGGCGCTGGCAAAGTGGAGCCGCGCCGTTTCTTCCACCTGCGCCCGGGTGGAGAGGTGGACATAGCCGTCCGCCTGGTCGACAGCGGCGCTCGTCACGCCAGAGGCGGACGCGGCCTGCCAGTCGTCACCGGTCAGCAATTTATAGACATGGGTTTCGCCGGTCTCGGTCATGCCCGGTATTCAGCAGGCTTTGCGTGCGCTGGCAATTGCGGCAAGCTCGTCAGGCTTTGGCGGGAGAAACAAATGGCCAGGAAACGGACAGACGAGGAAATCCGCGCCATGATGCTGCCGCATGGGCGCACCATCGGCGAGGAACTGGCCGCGCTGGACGCCTTCTCCCGCCTGCTCGATTCCCGGTTCGGCCTGTTCGGCATCAAATTCGGCCTCGATTCCGTGCTGGGACTGGTCCCCGTGGTCGGGGACGCTGCGACCGGTGCCGTAGGCCTGCACGCCCTCGCCACAGCATGGCGGCTGAAGCTGCCCGCCTCGGCCACCATCGGGATTATCTGGAACCTCGTCGTCGACACGGCCTTGGGGTCGCTGCCAGTCGCCGGAGATGTATTCGACATCTTCTACCGGTCGAACCGGAAGAATTACCGCATCGTGGAAAAACACCTCGTCCGCAGGGCCGAGGCCCATGCGGCGTCAGGCAGGACTGGCCCGGTCAGGACGCAGAATTAGGCAGGCTGGCCGTGGTCACTTTCACCACATCGGTGGCGCGGGCCAGTGTCCAGCCCCCTTCCGGTGCCTGACAGGCGGCAAACCGGCCGCGTTCCTGCCCGGCAAAGGCATAGGCCACATCGCGGCACATCACGCTGACCGTAACGGGGGCCTGTTCGGTGACCACGCGGGTGACCTTGCTGACGCCCGGTGTGAAGGTGACCGTGCGCACAGTGGACTGGCCCATCTCGCGAGAGACTGTCCGCTCAAGGACGATGGTCAGCGTGCGATTATCCGGGGTGATGATCGCCTGTTTCGAACCGTCTGCCCCATTGTCGAGAATGCTGCGGAAGGCCTGGCGCACCAGGTCCATATCCTCAGTCATAAGCGGCTCAGCCGAGGTCCGCTCGATCCGGCCAGCGAGGAAGGCTTCCGGCGTCTGCAGGCCGGAAGTCCCGGCAAGGTCACGCACGTCGGCCTTTTTGGCGGTCATCGCGGCCGGCGCCTTGCGGGTGACGGTCTTGCCTTCATCCGGCGTATAGGAGGCGCGGATCAGCTGAGCCGGTTTGGCGGGCTTGTGAGAGGCCGGAACCGGCACCGGGCCTTCATAGGCGGTGAACACAATTGGCTGCGGCGCCGGAGCTTCGGCCATGGCCGGCTTCGGCGAGGCTGGTGCTGGCACCGGTGCCATGGCAGGCGCAGAAACCGTCTGGAGGTTCGCCTGCCGGGCTTGTTGCTCGGCCACAAGTTTCTCGGCGGCCAGCCGGTCTGCGGCAGCCTTCGCGGCGATCTGTTCGAGGCGGCGCGCTTCGGCGGCATCGGCCTCTGCCTGCGCCTTGAGGGCCGCAAGGCGAAGGCGCTCGGCCTCCTGCGACTTGGCCAGTTCGAAGGCTTCCTGACGCGCGGCGGCTTCAGCGGCTTCGCGATCGGCGCGCAGTTTGGCGAGGCGCTGGGCGTCGAGATCGGCAAGGCGCTGGGTCTCCGCCTCGGCTTCGGCGAGGCGTTTGGCTTCAAGCTCTGCCACGCGCTGGGCTTCGGCCTCGGCGGCGGCCTGTCGCTGCGCTTCGAGGCGGGCGAGCCGGTCGGCTTCAACCTGCGCCACGCGGGAGGCTTCCGCCTCGGCCAGGCGCTGGCGTTCGGCTTCCTCGGCGAGGCGGGTCTGTTCGGCAGCCGCTGCCAGGGCAGCCTCTTCCTCGGCCACGCGGGCGGCTTCGGCATCGGCGATGGCTTTGGCGGCGCGCAGGCGGGCTTCCTGCTCGGCCGCTTCCTGGGCGACCTTTGCTTCGGCCTCCATCTCGGCCTTGCGTTCGGCCAGCATGTCGGCCACGCCCTGATAGTTGAACCAGGCTTTCGGCGCTTCCGGTTCAGCGACACTGGCGAGCGCGACGGCAGAGGCCCCGCCCGGCTTCAGCGCAGGCGCGAGCGATCCGGTTTCCGTCGTGCCGGTGACAGGCTCAGCCGCCTTGTCCTTGTTCTTCAGGGCATTCTGCGCGGCCAGCACCGAGAGCCCGGCAAGGCCCAGCACGGCCAGCCCGGCAAAGGCGAGCTGCGAGACATCGCCCATACGGGTCGAGATGTCTTCATGATCTTCCCGTTCGGCGACCTGCGGGCGCAATTCCGGGCGGGCCTCGGCGACCGCCGCGGAGGAGATGATCGCGGGCGCGGGCGCGCGGCGCTCTTCTTCCTTGCGGGCAGCGATGTCTTCCATCACCGAGACGAGTTCCTCATCGCTCGGCGGGGTCTGAACCTCCGGTGCAGGCACTTCGACGGCGGATGCGGCACGGATGCGCTCGGCCTCGGCCTGCGCAGCCGCTTCCGCCTTTGCGGCAGCTTCCGCTTCAGCGCGGCGGCGGCGGGCCTCGTCGCGCACGGCATCGGCGGCGCGGCGGCTCTCCGGCGTGCTGGAGGCGCCCGGCCGGTAGAAGATGCCGGAATCGATGGCGAGGGTGGACTGCGGCCGCGCGGCCTGGCGCGCCATCAGACGGGCCCGGAAAGACCCCGGCTCAGCAGCGTTTCCGCTGGACTTTCTGCTGTCGTTCTGGCTGTCGATCATGACCTTAACCCCACGCTGCAGACGATTAACCTGCCCTCTTAGTTACGGTAAACGATTAATGTAACGAAAACCATGGCGCATCGAAAGCAACTCGATAGCGGCTCCCCGCTTGTCAGCGCCCCGCCGTCGCCTTAATGCAACAGCCTTAAGCTGCAGCGCTCAGGGAAAATTCTCCATGTCCACGCCGAAATCCGCCCCGAAAAAGGTCGTTCTTGCCTATTCCGGGGGTCTCGACACCTCGATCATCCTGAAATGGCTGCAAACCGAGTTCGGTGCAGAAGTTGTGACTTTCACCGCAGACCTCGGCCAGGGCGAAGAACTGGGCCCGGCCCGCGAAAAGGCGCTCGCCGCCGGGGTGAAGCCGGAAAACATCTTCATCGAGGATGTGCGCGAGGATTTCGTGCGCGATTACGTCTTCCCGATGTTCCGCGCGAACGCCGTCTATGAGGGCGTCTACCTGCTCGGCACCTCCATCGCCCGGCCGCTGATCTCCAAGCGCCAGATCGAGATTGCCGATATGGTCGGCGCCGACGCCGTCTGCCACGGCGCCACCGGCAAGGGCAACGACCAGGTCCGCTTCGAGCTCGGCTATTACGGCCTGAACCCGGACATCAAGGTCATCGCCCCGTGGCGCGACTGGGATTTCAAATCCCGGACGGACCTGCTGAAATTCGCCGAATCCCACGGCATCGAGATCGCCAAGGACAAGCGCGGCGAGGCCCCCTTCTCGGTCGACGCGAACCTGCTGCACTCCTCCTCCGAGGGCAAAGTGCTGGAAGACCCGGCCGAGCCCGCGCCGGAATTCGTCCATATGCGCACGATTTCCCCGGAAGACGCGCCGGACGAGCCGGAAATCATCACCATCGGCTTCGAGCGCGGCGATGCCTGTTCGATCAATGGCGAGGAGATGAGCCCGGCGACGCTGCTGACCGCCCTCAACGCCTATGGCAAGAAGCACGGCATCGGCCGGCTGGACCTGCTGGAAAACCGTTTCGTGGGCATGAAGTCCCGCGGCATCTATGAGACGCCCGGCGGCACCATCCTTCTGGTCGCCCACCGCGGCATCGAACAGGCGACGCTCGACCGCGGCGCCGCGCACCTGAAAGACGAGCTGATGCCAAAATATGCAGAGCTCATCTATAACGGCTTCTGGTGGAGCCCGGAGCGCGAAATGCTGCAGGCCGCCATCGACCATTCGCAGCGCTATGTCTCCGGCGAAGTGAAGCTCAAGCTCTACAAGGGCCAGGCCTATCTGATCGGCCGCTCCAGCCCCTATTCTCTGTACCGGGAAGACATCGTCACCTTCGAAGACGACCACGGCGCCTACGACCAGAAAGACGCGGAGGGCTTCATCCGCCTGAACGCGCTACGGCTGAAACTGCTGGCTGGGCGTGACCGGAAGTTCGGGAAGAACTAGAGAGAAGGGCGGACCTTTTCAGTTCAACTTGCTCGCCAAGCTTCCCATATGCGCTTAGCAATCGCAGCCGGCACCGACGCAAGTAAAGCGTTGCCGTAGGAAAGGTAACCCCTAATCATGACCCAGCGGGCGAAGTAAACCCTCCCGTTAGAAAGGGCCTCGAGGTGTTCCACTTGCATATCAGTTATGGTTGGCTCAAGAATTGCTTCTCGAAATTTCTTGGAAAAAATGATCTCTGAGAACCGCAGAAGCCCAAAGCCCGGCGGACGGACTATTTTACTCCGTGGACGCCGCTTATTCCCACGCCCTACCGCAGGCGCGGCGGGATATGGCCACTGGAAGTACTCTTTTTGTTCCTGACCGGTCTTGTTTTGCGCTTCAATTTTTATAGTTTCATCGGCGATGATCGCCTTAGCATGCTTAACCTTTTGTCTAGCTTCCATCAGCGAAAGCAATTCAAAAAAATCTTTATATAAAGGATTTTTTTTATTCGAAAAAGCTGAGGATGTCCCCATCTCTTCCAGAATTTCGCGTAGCTCTTTAGTTGGCCCTTTATTGGTCATGCGCTCCACCCAACATTTTGAGTGTTAAATGCGACTTGGCATCCAAAGCTATCGTGTGCGCTTAACACGCGCTGACCATAGCCCGTTATGCTGTATCTCGGTCGAGGTTTACCGGGTAAATTTTGGTCCATCGGTACACGAACTGCGACCAATCCCTTTTCAACCATCCTTGAGAGCATAACGTACACAGCGCCCCGCTTTATCTCGCTAGATTTTTTAACAATCTCTAACCCGTAAAGCTCGCCGTTTGTGATCAACAAGTCCAGAACTACGCGCTCTTTCGGGGATATTCTCGGGATGTTTTTCATAGACTGCACCAGCAATTTTTTGAATCTTACAACAAGTAAGACTCAACCGCAAGCGATTCAACAAATTGGTTCCCTTGCCCTCTCCCCTCCCCTGCCATCCTCTGCGTACAGCCCAGCGGAGGGGAGACCGATGGCGAAGATTCCGACAGATGAGCGCCTGCTGACGGAGATCTACCGGCGCTATGACCGCGAATTCTCTGACTTCTCCGACGAGACCAAGACCCGCTCCACAAAGATCTGGGTGCCGATTGATATCGACATGCTGGCAAAACGCTTCCGCTGTGACCCGGACCTGATCTTCGGCCGGCTCTATTATCACATGAATGCCAGATACGGCTCGCACACCGGCGATGGCGACAGTGTGAATGTGTTCAGCCTGCGCATCGGGGGCGACCGCCACTGCGTGAACTTCCCCCTGCTGGCCAGCGTGCTGGCCGATCTGCAGGAAGACACAAAACGCTTCCGCATCTCCACCCGCATGGCGGCGCTGTCGCTGATCGTGTCGGCGGCGTCCATCCTGATCGCGATCTTCTGGAAAGGCGGCGCCGTGATGCTGCCCTGAACGGGCCTAACCGGCCGGGGCGGGCTGGGTATCCTCTGCCGGGATCTCTCTGGACACCAGCCTGCCGGACAGCCACCAGATGCCCATCGTACCCAATGTACCGACAATGCCGTCCACGAAATAGTGATAGCCAAGGTGCACTGAGCCGAACAGGATCAACGCATAAAAGACAGCGGCGAGGCCCAGGAAGACACGGTGGCAATGCCGGGCCAGCAAGACGTAAAGCGTTGCCACTGACACATGGATGGACGGCATGGCGGAAATCCCCTTCCCGATGGCCATCCCGCCTTCACGATAGCCCCAGGCCAGATAGGCCTGACCCATATTGGCATATTCGGCACCCTCAATCGGCAACAGATCCGCATACCGATCCTGATAAGGATGCCCGATCAGCTCCAGGAAACACGGGCCGGCCGATGACCAGAGAGTCGCCAGGACCAGCCCCAGCAAGGCCCAGACGCCGATGAAACTGAAGAAGTACCGTTTGCGGATCTCCAGACTGCAGAAAAGGCTGACAAGGATCGGCACAATCAGGAAGGCCGGGAACCACAGCATGTAGACATAGTCGACGAAAGCCGTGCCTTCCGGCCCCATCAGCGCATGCGTCAGGCGCCAGGGGTCTGTGCCGAAAATCATCCGGTCCATATCGCTGAACAGCGCATCATAGGAAAACGGGTTCACCACCGGAATCATGATCTTGTAGGCGGTGAAGGCGCCCAGAAAGAGGCTGGTCAACATGACCGGAAGGACGCGGTGATAAAGGTTGTGACGCGAGAGCAGGCTCGCTGAAAACGCCGCGAGCCGATGCAGGCGAAGATCCTTCTCGATAAACAGCAGATAGGCGGCATGCCCGATCACCGCCCAGATGCCGACATTCAGCATCAGCGCCGACGACACCATGAATGATCCGTGCAGTGGATTTGGCGGCGGCGTCCGGGTCAGACTTGCCAGGCCAAAGGCTGCGCCGGTCGGCCCGACCGTGATCGCAATAAAGACAAGCAGCCACCTCGGCATTGCCATCTCCCATTATGCGGCGTTGCCGCCACCCGCTCCAACGGTTTAACGCAATAACTCTCTCTGGTTGCCAGAATCATAATCAAAAAGGGAATACCTTTTCTATCCAGAGGTTATTTATCCACTGACCAGACAAGCCCCTGAAATGAGGAGAAATCCACGCCTGTCCCCCTACCGCACTCGTGACCTTGAGGGGGTCTGCCTGCCTGATCGGAAACGCGGCTCTGCTGCGCTGGCTACACTGAAACACCGTGGTTGGAGATGCCATGATCCAGGGAACTCCGGATAAAGGCCTGCGCCTATCCACCCGGATTGTCCCCGGCCTCATCCTTGCGGCATGCATCCGAGCCTTCGCACCTATTTTGACTTTGTCGTGCCGCTGTTCTGGCCATGGCTGGTCTGGAACCTGCTGCGCGTTGCCGCCTGGCACGCGCGCAGCGGGCGCGAAGCCCTGTGCGCGGTCGATTGCTTCGGCAATATCCGGTTCGTCCGGTTATCCGATCCGCCCCCGCCCGACGATCTCTATATTTATCAAGCGCCGCGTATCGCGGCATGGGCGCATCCTGCCTGCTGCAGCGATGTGCCGGCTTTCCTGCGTGCGCAGTCCGCAGAGGTCCGCCATAGTCCGGATAAGTCCGGTTTAGTCACGCATGGTCATGATATGGCCGGGCCTGATCCGGCGTTGCACGTATCTGGTCCGCCCTAGACGGTAACCCCGTCCGAATTCAGCTGATTGACCGGATGGCGCAGGCGCCACTCCGGCCGAACGTGCTGGGCGCTCGTGTTGCTAGCTGCCATGAATGCCGGTTTTAGCCGGCCGTCATGGCAGCACGCACACGTCCCCACGCTGAATATAGGGTTTGTTGCACTCCCACCGCTCTTCCATGTAGCTGATATGTGCGTTGTCCGGCACATTCAGCGAGACGCAGGAATTGCCGGACGCGATATAGCCGCGCTCGCATTTCCAGCCAGGTCCGGACCGCGCAGAACTCAGATAGCCATGTTCCGGCACAAGAATTTCGACACAGCGATCACGTTCCGCTTTGTAGCCCCGCTCGCATGCCCAGCCATCATTATAGCTGAGACCGCTGAGATAGCCGTTTTCCGGCACATTGATCGCGACGCATTTGCCGTCTTTCGCCTCAAAGCCGCGTTCGCAGCTCCACCGGACGCCGGACGGCTCAAGATAGGCATGATCGGGCACGTCCACAGGCACGCAGGCTTCCTCGACACGCTCGAACCCGAACATGCAGACCCAGCCGCGGCCGAAAGACCGGTTGTTCAGATAGGCATTGTCCGGCAACTGAATATCGGCGCAGGCGCCATCCTGCTCCTGAAAGCCGTCATCGCATTTCCAGCCAGTGTTGTAGGAATTGGCGGTTGCGTTGTCCGGCACAGTGTTTTCCGCGCTCGCGGCACCGGCAGGAAGGAAAGCCACCAATACTGCGCACAGCAATGCAAAGGCGCCCGTCCGGAGCGGCGTCCGGGCGGTGAAGGTCTGGCGAAGCATGGGGAGTCCTTTTCGGATCAAGCAGCAAAAAAAGCCGCAATCCTCACCATCGCGCGTCAATAGTGTTCAAATTGTGTCGGGTGGGTCTGCCAGCCTAATGCCCGATGTCTTCATTCCACAGGCCCGGATGCTGCCGGATGAAGTCTGCCATCATGTCGATACAGGCCGGATGGTGCAGGTCTTTCACCTTCACACCCGCCAGCACCAGCACATCCTGGAAGCCCTTGAAATTGACGCTTTCCCCGATGACCACGCGGGGCACGCCGAACTGGATGATCGTGCCGGTGCACATCATGCAGGGCGACAAGGTGGTGTACATCACCGTGTCCCTGTAGCTCGCCTGCCGCCCGGCATTCTGCATACAAGCCATCTCGCCATGCAGGATCGGGTCTGCCTTCTGGACGCGTTGATTGTGCCCGCGGCCGATAATCTCGCCGCCGCGCACAAGGACGGCGCCGATGGGCAGGCCGCCCTCCTCAAGCCCCTTCTGCGCCTCGGCATAGGCCTCTTTCATGAAGTCGGCATCGGAACGCATCATCAGGGTCTCTCCTTATACGGCTTATTTTTCCCCGAACAATCCTGATTGCTGGCCACCGGGATTCGGCAGGCCAAGACGCTCATAGGCCAGCGGCGCCGCCACGCGGCCGCGCGGCGTGCGGGCGACATAGCCGCGCTGCATCAGGTAAGGCTCAATCACGTCTTCCACTGCATCGCGTGCCTCAGACAGGGCGGCCGCAAGCGTCTCTACGCCCACCGGCCCGCCCGCATAGGTCTTGACCAGTGCGTGCAGGTAACGCCGATCCAGCGCGTCGAGGCCGTCGCTGTCGATTTCCAGCCGCTTCAGCGCGCTGGCGGCGCTTTCCCGGTTGATCGCATCACCGGCGGCCTCGGCAAAGTCGCGCACCCGGCGCAGCAGGCGCAACGCTATCCGCGGCGTGCCCCGCGCGCGGCTGGCAATCTCGACAGCGCCTTCCTCCGTGATCTGTGCATTTAGCTTGCGTGCCGCAGCCATGACGATGCGGCCCAGCTCTTCCGGCTCATAGAATTCCAGCCGCACCGGAATACCGAACCGGTCGCGCAGCGGCGTTGCCAGAAGGCCCGCGCGCGTCGTGGCGCCGACCAGTGTGAACGGGGCGAGGTCCAGCCGTACGGAGCGGGCCGACGGCCCCTCCCCGATCACGATGTCGAGGGCATAATCCTCCATCGCAGGATATAGGATTTCCTCCACGACCGGCGGCAGGCGGTGGATCTCGTCGATGAACAGAACATCGTTCGGCTCAAGATTCGTGAGGATCGCAGCCAGATCCCCCGATTTGGCAATCACAGGCCCGGAGGTCGCGCGGAAGCCGACGCCCATTTCCCGGGCCAGGATCTGCGCCAGTGTCGTCTTGCCCAGCCCCGGTGGGCCAAACAGCAGAACATGGTCCAGCGCCTCGGAGCGCCCGCGGGCCGCATCGACATAGACCTTGAGGTTCGCCTTCGCCTTGCGCTGGCCGATATAGTCCTCAAACGTCTGAGGGCGGAGCGCCCGGTCCAGCGCGTCGCCGCCCTGTGCGTTCGGATCAGAGAGTTCACCCTCGCGGCTCATGATTCCTCGATGCATGCTGAATAGAAATTTTCACCATATGGCGACAACGACATTTCAAACCACATCACTTTATGACCACTCAAATCTATCGTCCGATATTTCTTGGTTGGCTCATAAGCGGAGCGCTCGACAGTATCGAGCAAAATCAGTCTGACTGCGTTAGCTAATGCACCAACGTCATTCCCGAAGTTTTCATTTAACGAGCCGACATCCCAGTTATCCAGTTTGTCAGGAAACACGTTCAACATTCCCAACTTCAGCAGTATTGCCAATGCCGCCTCAACTTCAGTCGCAGATCGTTCAACCAAGTCTCGAGTTGAGGTCAGCAACACTTCAGTATCTAGCTTGTCAGGACTCGAAGCTCCTCCTTGTTTGCTAATTGCAACCAATATGAATGCTCCAAGCGGAGTTAGGCTTTGGATATCATTTGCATAGGACTTGTGCGCTTCAAGATAACCTTGCTCGACTGATGTAGCTAACAGGCGTGCCCAAGCATCCTGAAGACAAGGCTGATCTTCGCGGGAACCTTGCTCCAGTATCAATTCACGGAAACCAAACGGCAACCGCTTGAGCGCTTCTCCAGGCAATTCTAACCCGTCAGTCTCCAGCAAAAACTTCTTGTAAATTCGAACGAGGTTTCCCGCCCTCCAATTAGCGATTAAATCTCCCGCCAGCATTCCCGCTTCTTTGGTAGGTGGGCCGATAAGATTTGTGATGGCTTCCTTGGCAGCCTCACCGACTGCTTTGGCCACTTCAGAACCAACCTGCACACCAAACTGTTCTGCTGAACTCATTTCGCGAGTTCCTTGAGCGCCGATTTGACCAGCACGCCGACATCGCCGTCACCGGCATCTTTCGCAATGCTGGCCACGGCACGCGCCGCATCGCCTTGCGTATAGCCCAGATTGACCAGCGCGGAGATCGCCTCGCCCCGCGCGCCCGTCGCAGCCGCCACAGGCGCACTCGCCATACCAGCGGCGCTGGCGGCTTCGAACTTGCCGAACCGTCCCATCGGCGGCGGCTTGCCGGAGAGATCGTGTACAATCCGCTCGGCCAGTTTCTTGCCGACGCCTTTGGCCCGCTCCAGCACTTTGGCATCGCCCAGCGCAATCGCGTCCATCAGTTCCGCTGGCGTAATCGCATCGAGGATTGCCATTGCGGCCTTGCCAGCCACGCCATGGACATCCTGCAGACGGACAAACCAGGCGCGCTCTTCATCCGTGCCGAAGCCGAACAGCGTGATCGAATTCTCCGTCACCCGCGTTTCGACATGGACGGTAATCTTCTCCCCCGCATGCGTGCGCGAGAGCAGCCGCGTGCCCGCCATGCAGACATAGCCGACGCCGTTCACGTCCACGAGCAGATGATCTGTGCCGAGGCCTGCGACCTCGCCGACAAGGCGTCCGATAATCATGCAGCCCCCCGCTTCATGTCAGCCGGAAGATGGTGCGCGGCACAGATGGCGCAGGCCAGCGCATCGGAAGAGTCCGATTTCAGGTCCGCCGCCTTGGGCAGGAGGCGCTTCACCATGAACATGACCTGGTCCTTGTCCGCCGTGCCGGTACCGACGACGGCCAGCTTGATCTTGCGGGGCGCAAATTCGGCGACCGGAATGCCGCCCATGGCCAGCGCTGCCATGGCTGCGCCGCGCGCCTGGCCGAGCTTCAGCGCCGAACGCGGGTTGGCGTTCACCAGCGTCTCCTCCACGCCGGCGGCAGTCGGCTGGTGATAGCGGGCCAGTTCGCCCACAGCCTCGAAGATACCGCCAAGGCGCTCGGCCATTTCTTGTTTCGGGTCGACCGAGATCACGCCATGCGCAATATGGGTCAGACGCATGCCGGACAGCTCAATAACCCCCCAGCCGGTATGGCGCAGGCCGGGGTCGATACCGAGGATTCGAATCGTGGTGCTCATGCTGCCAACCTATCAGGCGTGCCGGTTAATGACACCTTGCATTTTCCCGATTTGTTCACATCCCTGCCCCCGGAAAGACTGCAGACGCGGCGGAATATCAGTTGCGAATGCTTCTCATTTCGGGCAGGACAAGCGCAGACCTGTTTCCCCGACCGGAAGGAGCCCCGCAAGGCTATGGATATCAAGAAGAAACGCTGGACACATCTCGGCCTCGGTGCCGCCCTCATGACCACGACCGCACTGGCCGGATGTGGCGAGCCCGCCGCAAAGGACGCCCCGCCCGCTGAACAGCCAGCCGCCGACAGCGCTGCGCCGGACGCAACCGCCACAGAAGCCGAAGTGGAAGCAAAGCTGGAAGCCGTCAACGCACCGGCCGCGGCTTCCGGTGAGGGCGAAGGCGGTGTCGCCATCGAAGCCGCCCTGACCGATCCGGTCGTCTACAATATCGCGCTCGCCGTCGCGGAGGCCCATGTTCTGGCCGCCCGCGATGCGTATCGCGACGGTGAGACCGAGGCCGCTGGCGAAATGTTCGCGCACCCGGTGTCCGAAGTCCTGTTCGATATGGAGCCCGTGTTCGAAGCGCGCGGCGTGGCGGATTTCACAGACCAGTTCCTGGACGCCTCCGCCGCCGTGTTCGCCGGCGAGAGTGTCGAGGAGATCGATGCACGCACCGCGAAAATCGTGGCGACCCTGCGCGCGGCATCGAAAAAGGCGCCGGACGACGGCTCCACCCCGGAGGCGATCACCACCGGCGTGGTGGCCGACATGATCGACCGCTCGACCAAGATGTACCGTCTTTCCACCGAATCCGAATTCTATGAGCCCTACCTCGACGGCTACGGTTTCTACACCGCCGCGAAGGACCAGTTCGACTCAGAAGAAGAGGCGATCACCGCTGAGAACCCGGATGCGGCCGAGGCCATTCGCGGCGCGCTCACCCTGCTCGGCGAAGCGTATCCGACGGCGGCACGCCCGGATCCGCTGGATGCAGACGTTTCGGCCCTCACCGTGGCAGCCTCGGAAGTCTTCCTGACCGTCGGCGCTGACTAAGCGCTAGAAGACCGGGCGGGAGACCATCAGCCAGAGGATCGCCAGCACGGCGAAGAAGGCCGGGAACCCGCAAGCGAACCAGATCCGATAGAGGCGGAAATAGCGCTCCGGCAGGGGCGCACCCGCCTCTGCGGCTTCGCGGGCGAGATCGCGCAATTTGTGCTGTATCCAGACGACCGGCAGCCAGAAGAGGCCGGTAAAGACGTAGAGCGCAAGCGCCGCGACGATCCAGCCCTGCGTCAGCGGCCAGCCCATTTCCATGGCGAGCAACGTGCCGGTGATGGGCTGCGCCACCACGGCCGTCGCCGTAAACAGCCAGTCCGCAATCACCACGATGGAGGCTGTGTGCGCAATCAGCCGGGCATCCCGTGTGCGGTGCGCCATCACCATGAAGAAGGCGATCCCCGCCCCGGTGCCAAGCAGGACGGCCGCTCCGATAATGTGCGCCCAGCGCAGGAAATGCATCCACTCCATCAGCGCGCCTCCGTCAGGGTCCAGACGGTCAGCGACAGGGCGACGGCCGGAAACACTTTCACCATAGGCCCGAGTGGATCGGCCCAGAGATGCGGCGCCAGAATGGCGCTGCCTGCAAGATAGGCAAGACTGACAAGCACGGCTGCCAATGCCGCGAGGCGGGTCAGTGGGCGGATGAGAAGCGCCGCGCCGATGGCAATATCCGCCGCCGCACCGCCGAGGACAAAACCTTTGGCCAGCGGCGCCGGAAAGTCCGGCCCGAAAACCGCCATGGCTGGCGCCTGCTGAACCCAGCCAACAAGGCCGGAGATGATCCAGAAGGCGGACAGGATGATCAGCAAGAAGGGATAGAGCAGCGCCGTGCGCGCATAGGTCCGCTCCTGCACAGTGGAGGGCAAGGCCGACAGCGTGTCAGCGAGGCTGCGCACCGGCCATTGCGGCGTATGTCCGGTGACCCCCTTCCCCAGCACTTTCAGGGACGTTGTCCGCAAAGCCGGGCGCCAGCCGAGCCAGCCGGCAAGATCCCCCAAACGTGCGGTTAGCGCGCCGAAGAACAACGGCGCACGGATCACCGCTTTCGGCGGCGCAAAGCCGAGCCAGGCCCGGATGGCGAGGATCAGGTCTTCCAGCCGGGTCGGCTCCGATGACAGGAGGTCTGCATCGATTCCGGTGAGCCCCTCCTCGACCGCGCGGACGACCGCGGCGGCGACATCCTCCACATAGACCGTGCGAATATCGGCATCCGCCAGCATGACCGGCTGGACCAGCGGCACGGCGGCCAGCTGGCGCAGCAGGCTGGTGCCGCCATAGGCCTGAGGCGACAGGACGAGGCCGGGACGGAATATGACCCAGTCCACGCCGCTCGCCTTCACCGCCGCATCGCCTTCGGCCTTGGAGCGGTAAAACACCGTATCCGAACTTTCCGAAACCCCCGGCGCGGAAATCTGGATGATCTGGCGGACACCGGCTGGTTTGCAGGCGGCGGCCAGGGCCCGCACGGCATCCCGCTGTACGGCCATGACCCGGTCGTTCATCCCATCCTGCAACACGCCCGCCGCGTTCACGACGACGTCGATGCCGGTCAGGACATGGGCCCAGTCTTCTGCCTCTGTCATGTGAGACAGGTCCCGCCCGATCCAGGTCACGTCCGGCGCCACGGCTTCGCCTTTGCGAACCGACCGGCCAAGCCCGGTCACGTCATGCCCGGCATGGACAAGCGCTTTGGTAATCGAGAGGCCAATCAGGCCGTAACCGCCAAGGACGAGGATTTTCAATTTGTCCCCCTGCCCCCGATAGGCGCCTCAGCTCATCCAGCGGAGTGTGCGCGGTTCGATCGGGTTTTTGAAGTCGCGTTCTTCGGTGCGCGCCTCGGTCCATTCGCGCTTCAGGCGCTGGTACCATTTGGCCTGCACGTCGATGTCGTCGATCCAGAGCATCGCCTTCTGGTGCGCCATACCTTCGTTCTGGAGGTTCACCATCGTGCCGTCCTGATCGAGGAACATCCGGCCCGCGGGTTTGGCAATCGGAATGGCGAGGTTCAGCAGCGGCGCGCCCGTCCACCAGGTGAACTGGGTGATGCGTGTCTTCTTCGGGGCTTCCGGCGTCAGGCAGGTCAGCGTCAGCAGGCGCGCGGTATCGTTGGAAACAATCTCCCAGCGATAGCCCGGCAGCTGGAAGCGGATCTCGGTCTGCACATCGCCGCCGAAGATCCAGCGATAGAGTTTCGAATTGGAAGACGGCGCATGCCGGTCGATGGCCCAGCCGCGATCCGTCGGCACGAAGGGCTTCTCTTTCAGCTTCAGCCCCGCCGACGGCGGGCGCCACCACCATTGATTGTGCACGAAGGGCACATGGGCCGGATCCATCAGGCCGACAACGGCGTCATCCATATGCGCATTGAACACGTCATGGATGATGAATTTCGGTTTCGCAGGCAGCGGCCCGAAATCCGGCGGCGGCACAGCCGGCGCGTCCTCGGACCGCGGATTGTGGGACACGTAGAGATAGACCGCGCCGTTCGCTTCATGCACCGGATAGCGGCGCACCTTCACTTTGGAAGGGTCGTACGGGCTGTCATCGGTCAGGCTCGGCATCATCTTGCAGACGCCGTCCCCTGCCCCGAACCGCCAGCCATGATAGGGGCATTGCAGCGCCCATTCGCCATCGGTCTCCAGCTGCTGGCCAGCTGACAGCGGCACAAGCCGGTGCGGGCAGATGTCCCGCAGGGCAAACGGCTCACCTGCCGGGGTGCGGCCCACGGCGACCGGCTCACCGAGAACCATGATGCGGTGCTGTTTGCCTGCCTTCAGCTCGGCCGAGGGCGCGGCGAGATACCAGCTATCGGTCAGATAGCCTTCCTCGGTAATGCCGGTCTTTGCCGGTGCGGGGTGCTGTGTGTCAGGCATAGTCCCCCTTACACCGGCAGACGATCACCGGAAACCCGGTGAGGCACGTAGATAGTCCGCTATCGTCATGGCGTGGTCCGGCTTAAGCCGCCGGACGGTAACGCGGATTGACCGACAGATCCGGCCGCGGGCGCACACCGGTGAGGCGCGTCACGATGGCCTCCAGCGTCTGGAACAAACGGATCCGCTCCAGAACCGGATTCACATGATTGGTGAGCACGCAGAAATGTGTGTCCTTGCCCTTACGGTGATGCGCCGCGTGATGGCGGTGGGATTGCAGCAGGCCGGCTTTCTGTAACGCAGTGATAATGCGGCCATTTTCCTGCGGACTGCGGTGGGCACTGGCATGGACCTCGTTCGACATGACGCCGAAAATCACCGCAGATACGGTGAAGGCATTGAGCACATCAAAGACCCAGAATGCCGCCAGAAAGACTGCGCCAATGGCCAGGACTTCCCGGTTCCGCGTCCACAAATTGCCCTTCAGAAAACTGCGCGGGGTGAAATGGTGCTGCTGATTCTCCCGGATTGTGTGGCCGATGATGGGCCATTCCGGATTGCCATACCGGTCCTCCAGCCAGTGAATCACACCGGACACAAAGTCCGCGAACCAGAGCCCGCCCAGCACTTTCAGCAGGAAAGCGCCTGCTGCCGTAATCGTCGAACCCACCATGATTGTCTCCTGACTTGCTATCGGGCTTTCAGAATTGTTAGTGAGCGCTTATTTGCATAGTTAGGCGGCACTTGCAAGCAAACGCTCACTCAATAAATTGGTGGATAGAAGAGGGATTCTAAAAACCGCCCGTCCGAAATCCCGGAGTACAGGCCGCGGCCGCGCGGCCCGGAGGCCGGGTTCATTTCCGCGTCCAGCCAAAGACCTCTTTCCGCCCCGCACAGGCCCGGCTATATCGCGCGAATGACACCTCGCGACAAAATCCGGAATTTCTCCATCATCGCCCATATCGACCACGGCAAGTCGACGCTGGCGGACCGCCTGATTCAGACCTGCGGCGGCCTCACCGTCCGCGAGATGAAGGAACAGGTGCTCGACTCGATGGACATCGAGAAAGAGCGCGGCATCACCATCAAGGCCCAGACAGTCCGCCTGCAATACAAGGCGAATGACGGCGAAGAATACGTCCTGAACCTCATGGACACGCCCGGACACGTCGACTTCTCTTATGAAGTCTCCCGCTGCCTTGCGGCCTGTGAGGGCGCGCTGCTCGTGGTCGATGCCTCACAGGGCGTGGAAGCGCAGACGCTCGCGAACGTTTACCAGGCCATCGATCAGGACCTCGAAATCGTGCCTGTTCTCAACAAGGTGGACCTGCCAGCCGCCGACGTGCAGCGCGTGAAGGACCAGATCGAAGACATTATCGGCCTCGATGCCTCCGACGCGATCGAGACGTCCGCCAAAACGGGCCTCGGCATCAGCGATGTGCTGGAAGCCATCGTCACCCGCCTGCCCCCGCCGGAGTCCGGTGATGCGGATGCCCCGCTCAAGGCTGCACTGGTCGATGCCTATTACGACCCCTATCTCGGCGTGGTCGTTATCGTGCGCATCCATGACGGCGTGCTGAAGGCCAAGCAGAGGATCCGCATGATGCGGACCGGCGGCACATATGAGATCGACAAGGTCGGCACGTTCAATCCGAAACTCACCGAGGTCGAGTCACTCGGCCCCGGAGAGGTTGGCTACTTCGTCGCCTCGATCAAGGAAGTCGGCGACACCGCCGTTGGTGACACGATCACCGAAGAACGCCGCCCGGCCGACAAGGCCCTGCCCGGCTATAAGGACGTCCAGCCGGTCGTCTTCTGCGGCCTGTTCCCGATGGACGCGGGCGACTTCGACGATCTGCGTGCGGCGATGGGCAAGCTGCGCCTGAACGATGCCTCCTTCACCTGGGAGATGGAAACCTCAGCCGCCCTCGGCATGGGTTTCCGCTGTGGCTTCCTCGGCCTCCTGCACCTCGAAATCATTCAGGAACGTCTCAGCCGCGAATTCGATCTCGACCTTATCGCGACCGCCCCGTCCGTTGTCTATGAGATGACGATGACAGACGGCACCGAGATTGAGCTGCACAATCCGGCAGACATGCCGGAAGTGACCAAGATCAAGGAAATCCGCGAACCCTGGATCAATGCAACGATCTACACGCCGGATGAATATCTCGGCGCCATCCTGAAACTCTGCCAGGACCGGCGCGGCATCCAGACTGAACTGTCCTATGTCGGCGGGCGGGCCCTCGTAAAATACGAATTGCCGCTGAACGAAGTCGTGTTCGACTTTTACGACCGTCTGAAATCCATCAGCCGCGGCTATGCCAGCTTCGATTACGAGATCGTCGGCCACCGGGCCGAGAACCTTGTGAAGCTGCAGATCCTCGTCAATGACGAGCCGGTCGATGCCCTCGCCATGCTGGTGCACCGCGACCGCGCCGAGAGCCGCGGCCGCCAGATGTGCGAACGGTTGAAAGACCTGATCCCGCGCCAGATGTTCAAGATCCCGATCCAGGCCGCCATCGGCGGCAAGGTGATCGCGCGGGAAACGCTCAGCGCCCTGAGAAAAGACGTGACGGCGAAATGCTATGGCGGCGACGCCAGCCGGAAACGCAAACTGCTCGACAAGCAGGCAGCTGGCAAGAAACGCATGCGCCAGTTCGGCAAAGTCGAAATCCCGCAGGAAGCCTTTGTCGCAGCCCTACGAATGGATGGGGACTGATCCGTTAACTGAACCGCCGGATGTAGGGGATACCGGAGAAGAGTAGTCTCTGCGGCACGCCATTGATCACGCCGTCGAAATGAATGCGCTCCGGTGAGGAAGCGTCTGTTGTGCGCCAGCCGCCGCCGTCTGCGGGGACGAGTTCCACGATATTGCCGAGGAACACCCTACCGTCGCGGACGTAAACATAGAGCGGCCCGGCCCAGCGGTCGTCATTGTCATAGCGGCCGGCGAGGACGCGCAGGGGGTCTGCTGCCGGCGGCTTGTATCCCGCAGACGGATCGATCAGGTATTCGACGTCCCCGCACCAGGCCCTGACCGCCTGACCCTTCGCGGCTTCGATCACCACACCGGTGAGCGCATGGTCCGGGTCGTTCGTGGCGAACAAGCCACTGGCGACCGGATAAAGCGCGCTGTCCCGGCCGTTATTGCGAAGACGCAGATTGCCGCCGGACACCGCCACCTCAAAACGGTCACCCTCCGCGGCGGTGAACTGTCCGGTGAACATTTCCGGGGACGCCAGCGGCTCATGAGGCGGGGCCGGGTCTGGCGCGGGCGTTCCTTCCTGCATGGCACGCATCAGGTCACAGGCGTGAATGGTAATTTTGCTGGGGCGGTAGTTCAGCGCGTAATGGACATTGGACGACGCGAACGCCGCCACGCCCGCCTCCACGTCCACATGAAGGGACGAGCAGAAAGAGACCATGCCGCCGGTATGGTGCAGGTAAGGCCGCCCGTCGATTTCGACATGGGCAACACCGTTCCCGTATTTTGCCCCCTCTCCCCAGCCATCGACCGGGTCGGCAAGGAAGCGCTTTGCTGTCTCGTTCGAGAATACCGGCGCACCCTTGCCATCGGCGACATTCATCAGGAAGCGGAGGAACCTGATCATGTCACCGGGCGTGGCCGCGATGCAGCCGGCTGCATTGTCGCTGTCGACCCACGACGTTGGCGTCATCTCCGCAGGAACCGGGTTCAGCCGGTCCGTCAGCGCAGGTTCATAGCCCTGTGCGTAGCGCGGCCGGTCTGCCACATGCAGGGCTGACACGCTCTCATCCATGCCGATCGGGCCAAGCACGCGGTCGCGAATGACCTCAGGCAGCAGGTGGCCATCGGCAGCCGCAATCACATTCCCCGCAAGCTGGTAACCGCAATTCGAATAGGACCAGTCCGCCCCTGGCTCAAAGCCGCACCAGAGGCCGCCTTCGGGAAACAACGCCGAGTCGCCCGGCAGACCGGATGTATGATTCAGCAGGTGCTGCAGACGGATATCTTCCCCGCCCCTCACCTTCAGCCCTTTCAGGGCGTTCAGAAGTTTCACATCCGGAGACAGACGGCCTTCGTCGATCAGCGACCAGGCCGCGAGCGCCGTGAACATTTTGGAAATCGACCCGATCTGGAAGAGATGATCGGGGCGGACAGGAACCTTCTGTTCAAGATCCGCAAACCCCGCCGTCACCACCGCTTCATATCCGTCGCGCGTGACGAGGGCGACGGTCATTCCTGGCAGGCCCCATGCTGCGCGGTGCTGCTCGATATAGTCGCGCAGCGGGCCGGTGACCTGATCGTCGGACACCGTTGCGGCGGCACCTTTGGCATCCTGGGGCGCAGACTCGGTCTGCTTCTGGCAGGCCGCCAGGAAACTGGTCGCCAGCGCGGCACTGCCCAGGAATGCTCTGCGATCAATGTCCATCTGCGCCCTCTTCCAAGTCTCTGCCAACCGGGTATTCCGCTGGGCAGTTTTATCGGGTTCCCGGCCCGGTAAAAGGGGGGCGCCTGCACCGGGCCGGGGAAATACCCGATAAGCGGTCAGTTGAGTTCGCGGGCCTCATCCAGCGCTGCGATCCGGGCATCCAGCTGTTTGACGGCGCGCGCATTCAGCCAGGCAACGCCGGCAAACACTGCGGCGATGATCGCGAGCGATGTTCCGAACTGAATGAAGCGCGCCAGCAGGGGCAAGCCGCTATCTGAGGCGAAGGACACGCCACCGACAAAGAGCAGCATCCCCGGCACGAACGGCGCAAGATACCAACGCGGCACGGTTGCCAGCGCCTGCCGCTGGCGCAGCAATTCAGCGCGGTGAAAATCCAGGAGCGGTTCAGCACTCTCCGGCTGACCGCCGGACGTACCGGCCTTCGCATGAAGGGCATAGGCCACATAGGCGGCACCAAGGGCCGTCAGGATGCACCCGGCTTTCACGACAAGCCCAGGGATCAGAAACGCCATCCAGCCAAACACTGCGATAACCAGCGCCGCGGCGGCATATTCTGTCAGGTTCCGCACACGGATACGTGACTGGAAACGGCGGGAATGGGCATGAATATCCGCGAGTGACATCGAAAAAGTCTCCTGTGTCTGTTGGGTCCATAGGGTCTGGAGGGGATCACGATCAGGCATGTTTCGGCTCCTCGAAATCTTTGGTGAGCTGTGCCTTTAGGCGGGAAATACGTGTCGCAACGGCCCCGGCTGACAGGCCGCTAATCTCGGCGATCTCGGTGGCAGGCAGGTCTTCCAGATAGAGCGTCAGGATCTGGCGGTCCGGTATCTTCAGGCGGCGGATCCAGGCATTCAGCCGCTCCATCGCATCGCCCTTTTCAAACGCCGCTGCGATATTCCGGCCGTCCGGCACGTCGGAAATCTCGTCGAGCGCGATCCGCCCGGTGTTTTGACGGCGCTCACGGTCGACATGGCGAGCGGCGGTATTGTGCGCCACCCGGTAAACCCAGGTGCTCATCTGGCAACGCCCGTCGAACAGGCCGAAACTTTTCCAAAGCGCGACATGCATGTCCTGCAGAAGGTCGCGGCGCCGCTCCGGATTGGCCTCGCTGGCACGGGCGAGACGCTGCAGGGCCGGACCGAATTGACTGGCCGCCTGCTCGTAGAGCGCATCCTGATCTGCGTGTTGTGTCATACTTGTTTAGTGCCAGTCCGGGCCGGTTTCTTACAGACCTTGTACAGAAAAGCGCCCTTCCCTTCCGCTATCGCAGCTTGGGCCGTCCGGATTCCGGCGCTATATGCCCGGCATGACACGCCCCCTTACCCTGCTCGGCATCGAAACCAGCTGCGACGAGACCGCTGCCGCAGTGATCCGCCTTGCGCCCGAAGGCACGGTCGAGATCCTGTCGGAAAAGGTCCATACTCAGCTGGAAGAACACGCCCCCTATCTGGGCGTCGTGCCGGAGATCGCTGCCCGCGCGCACGCGGAACTGGCCGACCAGACCATTGCCGCTGCGATTCATGAGGCCAGTATTTCCTATGCGGACCTTGATGCCATCGCCGCCACGTCCGGGCCGGGCCTTATTGGCGGCGTCCTGGTCGGCATGATGTCGGGCAAGGCCATCGCACAGGCAGCAGGCAAACCATTCCTGGCCATCAATCATCTTGAGGGTCATGCGCTCAGCCCGAGACTGACCCATGATTGCCCCTTCCCCTACCTTTTACTGCTCGTGTCCGGCGGACATTGTCAGTTTCTGGAAGTGCGGGGCCTGGGAGATTATCGCCGCCTCGGGTCGACCATTGATGACGCCGCGGGCGAAGCCTTCGATAAGACGGCCAAATTGCTGGGACTGGGGTTTCCGGGCGGCCCGGCCGTGGAACGCATCGGCGCCAATGGCGATCCGACCGCAATCGATTTCCCCCGGCCGCTTCTGAACCGGCCCGGCCTCGACATGAGCTTTGCCGGACTGAAAACGGCTGTCGCCCGCGCTGCGGAGGCTGAGGACCTCACCGATTCCCGCATCGCCGACATCTGCGCCAGCTTCCAGGCGGCCATTGTCGATGTGTTGTCGGAAAAAGCGCGGCGGGCGCTGGAAGCGTTCAATCCGGCAAACGGCGCGGGAAAGCGCTTTGTCGTTGCCGGCGGCGTTGCCTCAAACCAGGCGATCCGGGCGGGCCTTGAGAAAGCCGCGAAAGAGAGCGGCGCCGTCCTGATTGCACCGCCGATGCGCCACTGTACGGATAATGCTGCGATGATTGCGCTGGCCGGGGCGGAGCGGCTGGCCGGCGGCCTTGAGCATCCGGAAGGTGACCTTGGCGCCGGGGCAAGACCGCGCTGGCCGCTGGATGAAGCGGCGGCGAAGTCCGATCCGGCCTATACGACGGGCCGCCGGGGCGCCAAGGCCTGATTGGTCTGTCTGTCGGGACGCAAGGCCTCAGACCACGAATTCAGCGAATGTCACCATCGTGGCGAGCAGGCCGATCGTGAATGGCAGGGCCGCCATCAGGGCAACAAACGACTGGCGGGATTCCGTTTTTGAAAGGGTCATTGTCTCTGTTCCTTATGCGGGAACGGCCATCAGTGCCGTCCACGAGCTTGATATAGACAAGCTGTGAACAAAAATCAATGAACGATTTTAAAATTATTCAGGATTCAATGTTTGCTGTCGTCACGGAACCTTCGCGTCCTTCGAAAGTCCAGCCAGGATCAGGTCCATAACCCCTGTCAGCTCGCGCTTCAGTTTTGGCAGGGTGAGGTGGGAAAACAGCTGCGGAAACCGGAACTTCATCAGTGCTGCCTGCATGAACTCCGCCGTTTCATCGAGGCGCTCCAACGGGCGGAACACGCCATCGCGGATGCCATCTTCAAGGATCTGCACCAGATAGACGCGTTCCTGCGCCATCTGCTCATTCATGTAGAGCGGCCGCTCATCTCCCAGGACTTCCGCCACCTCAAGAATCTTGGCCTTGGCCTCGATGGCCTGATAGGTGCTGACCATACCGTAGTCGAAGAACTCACGCAGCCGCTCCGGCGCAGGCCTCTTCTCACGTGCGATGGAGGCATAAGCCTGGTACATCTCCGCGCTGAATTTGCGGGCCATGGCTTCGGCGATATCCAGCTTGGACGCGAAGAAGCGATAGATGTTGCCCGCAGACATGCCACAGTCCTTGGCAATCTCGGACATCGTCGTCTTGGCGTAACCATAGTGCAGGATGCGCTCCATGGCAGCATCCAGGATTTGCTGGCGGGTATCTGTGGTGTCGTTCATGGAGCCGGACCATACCGGGAAATACTGAAGGATCAATGATTCATTCAGGCAGCAAGGAATCTGTCGCGGGACCCATAGGCAGGTGCGGCGGTCTGTGCGATAGCCTGCCGGGCAAACCGGATGGAGACGCCCCAATGCCCCTTTTCTGCCTGCACTGCCTGGACAAGACCGATGGGGGCGCCGAAGCGCGCGCCAAGGCCCGGCCCGCTCATCTGGCCTGGGCGGCAAATCTTGGTCCCTGTGTTCGCATGGCCGGCCCGCTTCTCGATGCGGACGGGAACATGGTTGGCTCCGTTTTCCTGATTGAAGCCGATAATCTTGCGGCCGCAAAGGCGATCCACGCGCAGGACCCTTATGTGACCGAAGGCGTCTTCGGACATGTCCACATCAATGAAACCCGCTGGGCCATCGGCGAAGGCAAACCCGAATGAGGCGTCTCGTTCTTGGGAACCTCAACTATTCCAGCTGGTCTATCCGCCCGCTCATGGTGGTCCGCAAGACGGGCCTGCCGGTGGAAGAAGTGATCGTTCCGCTGGATTTTCCGGAAACCACTGCCCGCCTGAAGGCAATCAGCCCGACCGCGAAAGTGCCGCTGCTGATCTGGGATGACCTGACCATCTGGGAAAGTCTCGCCATTACCGAGTGGATTGCAGAATGGGCCCCGCCGGGAGAGGTCTGGCCGGAAGATAAGGCCGCCCGGTCCGTGGCTCGCGCCGCCGCCAGCGAAATGCATGCCGGTTTCCCGGAGCTGCGCGGCAAATGCCCCATGAACATCCGGGGCCGGGCATTACCGCCGGAAATGACTGAAAAGCTGGCCGCAGACATCGACCGTATCCAGGAATTGTGGAGCGGCCTGCGGGCCGAGTTTGGGCGGAACGGCCCGTTCCTGTTCGGAAAGTGGAGCGCGGCCGACGCCTTTTACCTTCCGGTCGTTACCCGCTTCCGCACCTATGGCCTGCCCCTTAGCGGTGCAGCGGCGGACTATGCCGCTGCCGTCCTGTCAGACCCGGACTTCCTGAAACTTGAAGAACAGGCCAAGGCAGAACCATGGTGGATCAGATACGGGCCGGACGGACGCTCCAGCGGTTATCTCAAGATGGAAGACTGAGCAGGTCGTAGCCGAGATCGTGCCGGAACAATTCACCGATCTTGCGCTGATAGATATCAAGCGCTTCGCCTGAGAACAGATCAGACAGGCTCGTCTTCCGGTTTTGCAGCACGTTCGGCTCTGCGTCCGGATCGACTTTTTCAGCCATGGCTTCCTTGGTGCCCGCTTTCAGCGCCGCATCGATGGACGCCGGGCTGAGCTTCAGCCCCCAATGCCGGTCGACCGCTTCCAGCACTTTGCGCGGATCCCTCAGCGTGTCCTCATAATGAACGACGAGAATGGACTCGCCGTGACGCGCAAGAACCTCGCCCCAGCGATTCCAGAATCGGGCAAGCCAGTAGAGGTCGCACCGGTATTTCGATCCGGCAGGGTCCCCTTCCAGATAGGTGAGCCAGTCGACCTTGATATCATATTCCCATTTCGCGTGATGGCTGGCGAGAATCGACATCGGGTGCCGAACGGCCAGCACATAGGGCGGCAATTTTGCCAGGCCGCGTGCCCATCCCCAGTCGGCGAGCCGGTGCGGAATCGTATGGCTGAAAGCGAGACGCGGCAGCTGCGGGAAGACCGGCGCGTCCTTCGGCCAGCCGATGTACGGTCGTACCGCATTTTCCGAGAAATATTCCGGCGGCTCGATCCCGTAGGTTTCCGCCAGGGCGACCGCCAGCATGTATTTCAGCCAGTGTGTGCCGGAATTCTTTGAGGTGACCAGCACACCATCAAAGGCACCATGGCGCAGGACGGAGAAATTGGTCCAGGTCTCGTTGAGCACCTTGGTCCGGTATGCAGAAGGCAGGGATGTCGCAGTCATGTAACTGCCCTAGGCGCAGAACACAGGCAGCGCAACTCAGGTCTTCAGGCCAGCCTTGTCACGATAAACCTGTAGCAATGCCAGCTGGTCGCGCGTGGGCAGGCCTTCGGCTTCCGATACGGCAACCAGCATCGCATCCAGATCGACAATTTCCTTTGGGCCGAGCACGGAGGATGTCACGATCAGCCGGCTCAGCTTGCGCATGGTTTCCGCAGGCGGCGGCGCCGAATTCGTCACCCAGGCCGCATGGGCCGTCAGGGCGTCGGCATCCTCCTGGCTGAACTCGAAATGGTGCATGATTTCACGGTCCATGACAGAGGTCTGGTTCTCTGTCAGCGGGCCGCCCCTGGCGCGCGCTACTTCCATCATCATGATGGCAGCCGCTTCACGCGGGTCTTCGATCAGGCTGAGCCCACCCTTTCCTACCTTGTATTGGAATGCCAGCTTGCGGGGCATGTTGATGGCTGTCCCGGCCGCCTTCCCGGCTTCGTGCAGGCCATCCCGTGCCATCCGGATCCGCCAGGACCAGACGCCGATAGCGACCAGGATGCTCAGGATGAACAGCAGAATGTGCATCTGAAAACAGTAACGCGGCCCAGCGGGCCGCGCTACAGGTTTCGCTCGCAGAAGGAAACGGATTATTCCGTTCCACCTTCTTCCGCTGCCACAGCGGCATGAGCCTGTGCCAGCACGTAGGCGCGGATCGCCTCGACATCGTCCTCGTCCAGATATTCCGCGAAAGACACCATGCCATTGGCAGAACGGTGCCCTTGCAGAACCACGCCGTTCCAGGCTTCCGGATCTGCCGAGATTGCAGACCAGCGCAGGTCTGGCAGCACGCCCGAGCTGACTGCGAGCGGTCCGTGGCACACAGCGCAGTTGCGGGCAAAATCGACGACGCCTTCGGCAAGCTGCGCTTCGGTGCCGAACGGTTCTGCCTTCGGTGTGCGGTCGATGGGCTGCAGCTCCACATCCGGAATTTCCCCAGTGCCACCCAGTTTGAACGTCACGATCTTGCCGACTGTGGACGGCACCTTTTCGTCATAGGCAAACCCTGCCGACAGGGCGAACGCACTGCCCCAGCCGGTCGCGATGGTCACATACTGCTCGCCATCGATCATGTAGGTCCCGGGGCCTGCACCGGCCCCTGACTTGACGTTCTGGCTCCAGAGTTTGTCACCCGTGGCCGCATCATAGGCAACAAAATCGCCGTTCAGCTTGCCCTGGAAGACAAGCCCGCCGGCCGTGGACAGCACGCCGCCATTCCAGGCGTTGCCATGCTCCACCGTCCAGCGCGGTTCACGCGCCACCGGGTCCCAGGCAATCAGGCGCCCCTTGAGGGTGGATCGCAGGAACTTCGCTATCTCGGGCGTCGCGACTGCCGGCACACCGGCGGAAAAGTCGGCGCCCGTATTCCACTTGGTCTCCTTGGTGAAAAAGAGCGGGTCTTCAGCATAGGCCTGCGGAATTTCCTGCGCCGGGATATAGGCGAGGTTCAGATCCGGATCGAAGGCCATCGGGTGCCAGTTGTGCGCCCCGAGCGGGCCGGGAAGCTGATTGTACGGCACCTTGCCGTAGCGGGCTTCGGGCACTTCGATGGGCCGGCCGTTTTCATCGAGACCAGTGGCCCAGTTGAGGGGCACGAACGCATCGCCTGAGATGAACTCGCCGGTGGCCGCATCGATCACATAGAAGAAGCCGTTCTTAGGCGCCTGCATGGCCACCCGCCGCGGGGCCCCGCCCTCTCCAAGCGGCAGGTCCGCGAGGATGATCGTCTGCGTGGCAGTGTAGTCCCAGTTATCGCCAGGCGTCGTCTGGAAGTGCCACTTGTACGCACCGGTATTTGCATCGACGGCCACAATGGATGACAGGAACAGATTGTCCCCGCCCGACGGGTCGCGGAACGTCCGGTTCCAGGGAGACCCGTTGCCGACGCCGAAGATGATCTGGTCGTTCACGTCGTCATAAACGATGGAATCCCAGACCGTGCCGCCACCGCCATCGGTAACCCATGCGCCGTCGTCGCCCCAGGTCGCATTGCCGATCTGTTCGAAGGCCGCATCAGAGACTTCGCCATCCGGCTGCTTCTGCGGGTTTGGCACCGTGTAGAAGCGCCAGATCTTGTCCCCGGTGTCCGCGTCATAGGCCGAGAGGTAACCGCGCACACCGAGTTCGGCGCCGCCATTGCCGATCAGCACCTTGCCGTTCACGACGCGCGGCGCGCCGGTAATCGTGTAGGGCTTGGACTGGTCGACCGTCACCGTCTCCCAGACGAGGTCACCGGTCTTGGCGTCCAGCGCCTGAAGGCGGCCATCAATGATGCCGACATAGACCTTGCCGTCATAGACGGCGACACCGCGGTTCACGACATCGCAGCAGGCGTTCACCCCCACGGCACGATCAACGTCCGGATCGTGCTCCCAGAGCATTTCGCCCGTCTTGGCGTCCAGCGCATAAACGACCGACCAGGCGGACGTCACGAACATCACGCCATCGACGACGATGGGCGTGACCTCAACACCGCGATTGGTGGCAAGGTCAAACGTCCAGGCAACGCCCAACTGATCGACATTATCCTTGTTCACCGCATCCAGAGACGAGTGGCGCTGCTCGTCATATGTGCCGCCATAAGTCAGCCATTCGGCGCCTGCCGAGGCCGTTTCGATCCTTGCGGTGTCGACGGCAGCAAAGGCTTTTTCTTCCGGTGCGGGTGCAGATGCGGTTTCCTTCGGACCACATGCAGCCAGCAATGCCAGCGCAGATCCTGCCAGAAAAATTCGGCTCAAAGCGGCCATGTCGGTGTTCCTCCCGTCGACATTATTCACAAGCGGTCTTGGCGCCGCTTTCGTGAGCGCAATGCTAGTCTTTCATGAGGGTTTGTCGAGGCGTGACCCAAGGATAGAGGCCCGCCGGGTATCAGGCTGGAATCGCAGAAGTCCTGCCAGCATGCTTCGACAGGTCCGCCTGGGCTTCGTCGATGGCTGCTTCAATAATTGCAGCCCATTCCGTCCGGCTTGCCGCGGAATCGGCCCCCTCCGGGAAGGTCACCGAGCGCGAGGCATTCACCACGCCGCCTTCAAGCCGGTTGCCCGCCCGCCTGAAACCGGCCAGCGCGTCTGCCGCCCCACCGCCTTGCGCGCCATAACCGGGCACGAGGAACAACGCATCCGGCGCGAGCTGGCGCAAATGGCGCGCTTCATCCGGCCCCGTCGCCCCTGCGACAAGCATCAGACTGGACCAGCCATCTGCCCCCTTCAGCCGCTCGATTGCCGGCGCGAGCGCTTCGACCACACGGGCATAAAGCGGGGCGCCTTCCAGGTCGCGGGCCTGGAAATCTGACGATCCGGGATTAGACGTGCGCGCCAGGACGACAACGCCTTTCCCGTGCGCCTCCGCCTGCTCAAGAAACGGTTCCAGCGTATCGAGGCCCATATAGGGGTTCACGGTCACCGCATCTGACGGGAACGGCGCAGCCGGGGAAAGATAGGCGAGTGCATATCCTTTGGCCGTGGAACCGATATCGCCACGCTTCGCGTCTGCGATGACCAGAAGTCCGGCCTCTTTCGCTGCCTGGCAGACACGCTGCAGCGCCCGCATGCCGTCCGGCCCATGACGCTCAAACAGTCCGACCTGCGGTTTCACGACAGCAACGCGGCCCGCCGCCGCGGCAACGACAGCTTCACCCCAGGCTGCCAGCCCATCCGGTGTGTCGCCGCCGAACAGGTCAGGGATCTTGCCCGGATGCGGATCGATCCCGACACACAAGGGGCCAAGCCGGCGGGCACCGGCGATCAGACGGGTTGCAAAATCGCTCATGGCGTTACCTTGCAGGCAACCTTTACCACTTGCAACAGACGCCGGGCATTGTCGGAACGCGGCCCATAGCTCTCCTCGTCGAAGGCCTCTGCAGGCCCATCTTCCGGGTCGACATTCAGGCGCGTGAGGAAGGCTTCGACCGAGGAAGGCGCGGTCGTGTAGATTCGTCCACGCCGCGGGCTTTCGGCGACGATCACGCCGCGCACGCGCCCGCCCGCATCGAAGACCGGCCCGCCCGAAATGCCGCCCAGCGTGCCGTCGAGACCGCGCGTCCGGCCGAATTCGGCCCAGGCGAGGATGGGTTCGGAATTCTCGCGCCGCCCGCGTGTTATGAGCTTCGACCGGGACATGAGACGGGTCGCCACTTCTCCGGGCCGGCCCTGCGGATAGCCGACATGATAGCCTTCGCTGCCAATCCGGAGGGGTGAGGCGAGGTCCAGTTGAACCGGGTTCGGGCTGCGGCCCGTCGAAATCAGAGCAAGATCAAAATCCGGGTCAAGTGTAACGGACTCCACCGGCACATACTGACCGGGCGCCACGAGCAGGCCAACGGAATCGCACCCATCCACCACATGGCGGGCAGTAATCCATTGCCCCTTGCGGTTCACGGCAAAGGCCGTGCCGATGCCGTCCTTGGGGGCATCCACCTGGATCAGGATTTGTTCATCCAGCGGTGACGGCGGCGGCAAGGTCGGCCCATCCGCTTCCAGCACGGTCGGCGGCGCTTCGGGCGCGTCCGCATGATCGCCCTGCGCAAACAGGACAAAGACGATCAGCCCGAGCACAGAGACATAAAGCAGCCAGTCGAACTTCCGCACGGGGCTTTCGCGCTCCTAAATCAGAACCGTTGAAGCGCAGGGTCCCACAAACCTGCGGCAAGAATGAGGGCCGATGCCAGTTTTGCCGCAACAAGAACGGCCGCCGCGCCCATTTCATCCTGCTCGATCCGCCTTGGCAGACCACCCAGCAAAAGATCAACCAGCCGGTAGACGATCAGCTGCAACAACAGCGCAACCACGCCCCAGATGGCAAAATCGATCAGGGTGATACTGGAGGCGAGTGCCGAAGACATCGGCAGGGCCAGACCTGTGATCGCGCCTCCCAGCGCCAGGCCTGCAGCGGTGTTCCCGCGCCTGACCTCTGCAAATTCTTTCCAGGGCGTCAGCAGGACATAAATCGTGCTCGCAATGACCAGCATGACACCAGCACTGGCCGTCCAGATCAGGAAACGAGGAAACGCCTCGACAAAAGCACCGATTTCTCCGCCCATGATTCCTGATAATCCTGTGTGATTAAAGTGGTGACCCGGCGGGAACCCGGCCCTATTCCTAGCATGGCGCAACCGCCGCTCAAGGAGACCATCATGCTGAAAGGTAAAACAGCCCTTATCACCGGCTCCACGAGCGGCATTGGCAAAGCCATCGCTGTCCGGCTGGCGTCGGAAGGGTGCAACATCGTGCTCAACGGATTTGGCGATGCCGGTGAGATCGACTCGCTGAAACGCAAAATTGCTGCGGATCACTCCGTGATTGTGGGCTATTCCAGTGCAGATCTCACGCGCATCCCGGCAATCGAAAACATGATGACCTATGTTCAGGACGAGTTCGGCGGTGCCGACATCCTGGTCAACAATGCCGGCATACAGCATGTTTCCCCGATTGAGGATTTCCCGGTCGACAAGTGGAACCTGATCATCGCGCTGAATCTGTCAGCCGCCTTCCACACGATCCGCCTTGCCATGCCGGGCATGAAGGAAAAAGGCTGGGGCAGGATTATCCAGACGGCTTCGGCGCATGCACTGGTCGCATCGCCCTACAAGGCCGCTTATGTGGCCGCCAAGCACGGCATAGCCGGCCTGACCAAGACTGTGGCGCTCGAAGGGGCGACCCATGGCGTTCGCTGCAACGCGATTTGCCCCGGCTATGTCCACACGCCGCTGGTCGATGCGCAGATCGCCGACACGGCCAAGGCCCGCGGGATCACCGAAGACGAAGTGGTCAAGGATGTCTTGCTCGAAGCCCAGCCGACCAAGGAATTCGTGACTGCTGAGCAGATCGGCGAAATGGCCGCCTTCCTCTGCTCTCCGGCGGCAGACCAGATCAATGGTGCCCTGCTGCCAATCGATGGCGGCTGGACGGCTCACTAAGCCCGGCAACCAAAAACGGCTATTCTTTCAGCAGTTCCGTGAGGCAGTTGGCGATGGTTTCGTCCGTATCCTCATGGGTGAAGAAGGTTTTCAGTTTCCAGTCTTCATCCATCAGGTAGAGCAGCGACGTGTGATCCATGGAATATTCACTGGCGCTGTCCGGCTGCTCGATCCGTGAATAGTCCGCCAGGAAGGCATCGGCCGCCGAGCGGACTTCTTCCGGCGTCCCTGTCAGGCCCTGCAGATTGGCCGGGAACGCTTTGGTGGACACATATTGCGCCAGCTGTTCCGGCGTATCCCGTTCCGGGTCGATGGAAATGAGCAGTGTCTGTGGCGGCGTCACATCTTCCGGAAGGCGATCATAAGCCCGCTTTACGGTCACCAGCGTCATCGGACAGACATCCGGACAATAGGTGAAGCCAAAATAGACCAGCGTCGGGTGACCCTTATAGGTCTCTTCCGTAACCGCTTCCCCGGCCTGGTTTACCAGCGAAATCGGCCCGCCGATATTCGGATAGGCCCGGGACATGCAGCCCCCGGCAGAACCGCCTGCAGTGGTTTCATCAGGTTTTGCGGGGCCGCAGGCGGCCACAAGCAGCACACCCAGTATGGCGGAAGTCAAACGAAGTCTGGTCATGATCATCCTCTAGGACGGCCTACTGCCGCTTGGCGAGGGCGTCACGCTGCCGCATAAGACACAAATGAGTGATCCGTCCCGCCAGGATATGAACCGCGCCGACAAGCTCGGCTTCGATGATGCCATCTTCACCCTCGCCCCGGAAGGGCTGGGGTCTGCCCAGTCAGCCCTGGGCAGGACGCGGTTGCGCACATTTATCGCCCTGCGCTGGCTGGCAGTCGGCGGACAGACGGCGGCCGTCCTGTTTGTGTTCTTTGTGCTGGGCTTCGACCTACCGCTTGCCGCCTGCCTTGCCATCATCGCGGCATCGGCGTGGCTGAACGTCTTCCTGTCATTTGCCTTTCAGAGCCAGCGCCTGACGCGCGGCTGGGAGGCCTCCCTCCAGCTTGCTTTCGATACGGTCCAGCTGGCAGCGCTGGTGGCCGTGACGGGCGGTTTGTCGAACCCTTTCCTGCTTTTGCTGGTCGCCCCCGTGACCGTGGCGGCGCTCAGCCTGTCGCCGATGCGGGCCGTGCTGATCGCACTGCTGGCCCTGACGCTGGCCGCCTTCATGCCGCTGATTTCCCTTCCCCTGCCCTGGATCAACGGCGCCCTGGTGGAATTGCCGCCACTGTTCCATCTCGGCCAGTTCGCCGCCCTCGCCGTTGGCGTGGTATTTTTCGCCGTGTCGGCCGGACGCGTCAGCCAGGATGAAGCGAAACTGGTCCGCGCGCTCGATGCGGCCAGCATCGTCATGGCCCGCGAACAGAAACTCTCCGCCATTGGCGCGATGTCCGCCATGACGACGCATGAACTCGGCACGCCGCTGGCAACCATTCACCTCGTTGCCAAAGAACTGATGGCGGAAACCCCGCCGGACGACCCGAAATATGAAGATCTGACCCTCCTGGCCGAACAGGCCGATCGCTGCCGGACCATTCTGGCAACGATCCGGGAAGCCCGAGAGGCCACAGATATCGTCCACGCCCGTGTGACCCTCGATGCCCTGGTCGCCGAAGCGGCAGCCCCCTTCAAAGGGCTCGGCGTTGCCGTGGAAGTCGTCGTCCGGCCGGGCGACGACGAGGGTGACACCCGCCCGCCCATCCTGAATCGCAGCCCGGAAATCCTGCACGCGATCAGCGCTTTCGTCGAAAATGCCGTCAGTTTCGCCGATTCCCAGGTCACTGCGCAGGCGAGCTGGACGGCAGACCAGATCATGATCTCGATCAGCGATGATGGGCCTGGCTTTGCACAGGAAGTCCTGCCGAAACTGGGGGAACCCTATGTCTCGGAGCGAAGCGAAGCACATCTCGGCGGCGGAGACATGGGACTTGGCTTCTTTATTGCAAAAACCCTGATTGAAAGAACCGGCGGCCGGATCGCCACAAGAAACCGTACACCCCCCCGGACGGGCGCCATCGTTCAGGCCCTCTGGCCACGTGCAGCTCTTGAAGCATCCGCGTTGGATTAATTTAATTGGAAGCCCTATAAAAGAATCAGGTAGCTAGGGAAGCTGAGCATGGAACGGCCGGTAAATATCAATCTTCATGACAGCCTGGAGGGCATTGAAGATCGCTCTTGCCTCGTCATGGATGATGATGGTCCGTTCGTGCAGCGGCTCGCCCGCGCCCTCGCTCAGCGCGGATTCATCGTCTCTGCTGTTACCAATGTTGCAGAAGGCAAGGATATTGCCCGGCTGAACCCGCCGGCTTTCGCCGTGCTGGATCTGCGTCTGGAAGACGGCAGCGGACTTGATGTGGTGGAAGTACTGCAGAAAAGCCGCCCGGAAGCGCGCGCCGTCATCCTGACCGGCTATGGCGCCATCGCAACGGCCGTCGCTGCCGTGAAAGCGGGCGCTGTGGACTACCTTTCAAAACCGGCAGACGTGGAAGACATCATCCGCGCCCTCACGGCCACGACCGACGAGAAGCCTGCACCGCCTGAAAACCCGATGTCCGCCGACCGGGTCCGCTGGGAACACATCCAGCGCGTCTATGAGCTGTGCAATCACAATGTTTCGGAAACGGCCCGGCGCCTGAACATGCACCGGCGCACGCTGCAGCGAATTCTCGCCAAGCGCGCGCCGCGCTGATTCTTACTGTCAGTCCTTCGCCGGCATGAGGGTCATCGCTCCGATGACCATGGCTTCCGTGCCCAGTTCCACTGACGGCTCCGGCCAGATCCTGAAGAATGGGGAATGGTGGGACGACGCATTTTCCAGCTCATCGGCCGGCGTGCCGCCAACATTGAAATAGACCCCCTTCACCCCGGTATCCGGCGTGACGAAATAGGCAAAGTCCTCGGCCCCCATGCCGCCGCGCGGCGGATCCACCAGCACATTGTCTGAAATACGCGCCGTAAACGCATCCCGCAGGCGCTGGGCAGTCGCCGGATCATTGATCGTGGGCGGTGTGGTTTCCGTTTCAGACCGGATAACCTCCGGCATCAGGTCTTCGGGCACATTCATCGAAATCGCGACGCCGCGCGCCACCCGGTCGATGCCGTCCAGCAATTCTTCACGCACGTCCGGATCGTCGGAGCGGACGGTGATCTGCATCTCGACCTTGTCGCCGATGATGTTGTGCTTGAAGCCGCCGTGAATGGCTCCCACCGTAATCACGCCCGGCTCCAGCGGCGCAATCGACCGCGAGACGATCGACTGGAGTGAGACCACGATCTGCGATGCCACCAGAACCGGGTCGATCCCCATATGTGGATAGGCGCCGTGTGCGCCGACGCCGTGGACAATGATGTCGACACTGTCGGAACTCGACGCCACCTGTTCCAGCGGCACTTCGATTGTTCCGGTCTCGAGTTCGGCCGCGACATGGAAGGCAATCGCATAATCCGGCTTTGGGAACCGCTCATAGAGGCCGTCCTGGATCATCGCGCGCGCACCGCCGATCCGCTCCTCTGCGGGCTGACCGACCAGTACGAGCGTGCCGGACCAGTCTTCCTTGCGCGCGGCCATCTGGCGGGCGGCGCCAACCAGAGAGGTAATGTGCACATCGTGCCCGCACGCGTGCATCACCGGCTTCTCGATGCCGTCGATGTCGACCTGGGTAACTGTGGAAGGATTGGCCACACCGCTGTCTTCTTTCAACGGCAGGCCATCCATGTCGGCGCGTATCAGAACCGTCGGGCCATCGCCGTTTTTCATGACTGCCACCACGCCGGTGCTGCCCACGCCTTCGGTCACGTCATAGCCAAGGGCGCGCAGTTCAGACGCAAGCCGCCTGGACGTTTCAGTCTCCAGGAAAGACAGCTCAGGGTGCTGGTGGAAATACTGGAACAATGGCCCCAGATTTTCCTGATAGTCCTTGTCGATCGCCGCCCTGAGGTCGCTTTCAGCAGAGGCCATGCCTGCCGTTCCAAGTGCGATCAGTGACGCGGCGCACGCCCGAAGCTTCCAGTTCATGTGATATCTCCCGCTGTTCACCGCAGGCTATGCGCCAGACCCGGCGGTGTAAATCACCGACCGTTCAGGCCCGGGCGAACCTGTAAGAAGTAAAGTGCAAAGTCACTTTAGCAGGCATGCGGCAGCGACCCCGTTGATGCCGTTTCACGAAGCCTGATAAGCGCCCCCTTCCCAAAGTAGGGCTCTTCAAATGTCTCTCGCGCTTATCCTCGCCGCATCAACATTCACTGCCGAACCGGAAGAAGCCCCGGCAAGACTCGATCCTGTCGTCACAACGGCAACGGCCAACCAGACACCACTCAGCGACATCCCGATGTCGGTCAGCGTGATCAGCGGAGATGAACTCGGGCTGACATCACCCTATCTCGGCGCAGAGGATGTGACGGACCTGCTGACGGGCGTGGAGGCCGCCGTTGCAAATGGTACCCAGGTGGCCTTCCAGATCCGCGGGATCGGCGCAGTGGATCATCAGGCGCTGACGCCCGGTGCAGCGGCCGTTTATTCCGACGGCGTCTTGCTAGCCACAAATGTGCAGACCGGTCTCATGCTGTACGACCTGTCTGGCATTGAGGTGCTGAAAGGCCCGCAGGGCACTTTGTTCGGGCGCAATGCCTCCTCCGGCGCGATCAGCTTCCTGACAGCCCGCCCGGAAGCTGGCCAGTCGCGCTATCTGCGGGCCGGATATGGCAATCTGGAGCGCACCGATGTGGAAGGCGCGTTCGGACAGACATCCGGCGGCTTCAGCTACCGCCTCGCCGGGCGCTATCTCTCCCGCGATGCCGCCCTCGACAACAGAGGCGGGCCAGACGCCGCGGGCGGCATACGGGACGAGTTCGGCCTTCGGCTTGGCCTCAACTGGGAAGAGGCCCTCGGCGGCGCCCTCCTGATCCGCACGCATTACGAGGAAGACAATGGCGTCAACGCGGCGCCGCGCAATGACACGCTGGGCCTCTCGGATCATGACATTTCCGTGGGAAGCGACGGTGTTCAGGACACCGATAATGAGTTCTATGGCACGTCCGCCGAATATGTCCGCAGTCTCGGCGACTGGACGCTGACATCCCTCACCGCGTTTGAAGGCTTCAACCAGTCTTACGGCTTCGACTTTGACGGGGCTGTGGCACTCTACGGCAATCCGCTCTTCAATGCGAACCTCTCCTATGATCGCAATTTCAGGCAATATTCGCAGGAAGTCCGCCTGAAGACGGAGCGCGCCCGCGGCTCCACCCTGTTCGGCGTCTACGCCGCCGCGGAGGATTTCAGCCAGACCTACACGATCTGGTGTGGAGAGCTGGACCCGGAGACGCTTCTCGGGACCTGCCCCTATGTTGGCGCCGCCAGCCGCGCAGGTCCTGACCCTGTTTCCGACGGAACGGCCATGACGCTGATCACGGACATACGGCAGGAGCGCTCTGTCCTGGCGGCCTTCACTTACAATGAGTTCGCGTTGAACGACCGGCTTACGGCCACGCTCGGCGCACGGATCACGCAAGAGACAATCGAAGGCGCAGGTGCAGGACGGCACATCTTCGATGACGGAACGGTCGGCTACAACAATGTCGGCGGTCTCGGCCTTGCCGCCGGCTCGAACGAAATCGAAGACACAAAACTCACCGGCAACATGGCGCTGGCCTATGACGCGGGTGCGGGCACGGCGTATGCTTCCATTGCAAACAGCTACAAGTCCGGCGGGTTCAATGGGGAAGTCCAGAACAACGCCACCCACTTTGCGAATGAAGGCCTGTTCGACGCCGAGACCGTCACCGCCTATGAAACCGGCTTCAAATCAGACCCGTCGGCCCACTTCACGTGGAACGCCGCCCTGTTCTATCAGGACTATGACGCCCCTCAGGCGCGCATCTTCGTGAATTTTCCGCTGCCGGACGGGTCCAGCATCACGTCAAATTCCCTGTCCAACCTCGACGCCGCCACCGTCTACGGTCTCGATGCTGATATGCGCTGGCAGGTAACCGATGCCCTGTCCCTGCGAGGCGGGCTCACCCTGCTCGATACGCAAATCGAACAGACCACCGATACGGGCGGCAATGCCGGAAAGTTCGATGGCAATCCCCTGCCCTTCGCGCCGGATGTCTCCGCCACACTGGGCGGGCGGTATGCGTTCGATGTGAGCTCCAATGCGGGAGGCCATGTCTCGCTGCACGCAAAATACCGCAGCCGCTATTATCTGGACCCGGAAGGGCTGGCGTCGCGCATGCAGAAAGGATTCACGACACTCCAGGCCGAAGCGGGCCTTCGTTTTGAGGACCCCGGAATAGACGTCACGCTGTGGGCCCGGAATCTGACTGATGAAGACTATGCGCTCTCCGGCTATGGCTTCATCGGCTACGATACGTTCCGGTCCGATCCCCGGACCTATGGCCTGCGCATCGGCTACAGTTTCTAGTGGCAGCTTTCCCGGTCGAACCGCATGGCGACAAAGTTCACCGGATCGCCATTTGAATAATTGAGCGCATAGTAAGGCTCGGACTCCGTAATGCACAGGCCCATGCCATTTGCCTGCGCACGCAGGTGTTCCACTTCCTTGGCCACCGGCGGCTCGGCTTTGCGGTCTTCATAGTTCACGAGATAGACGATGGGATAAGCCGTCATGTCGGTGGGCAGGTCCAGCGGGGTCTCCGGCGGGTGCAGGTTCTGCGTCCCCATGGTGAGAATGTAGGACGGCTCCGCATAACCGAGCGAAAGGATCCGCTGCGGCGGTGTCATCGCGCAGGCCTCACCCGGAACGCCACACACATCCTCCAGCGCCAGGCGCGCCGTCTCTGTCGGCTGTACCCAGACCTGGCTGGGCAGCATGAAGATGCGGATATGCCAGCCGATGACGAAAGCCGCAGCAATGCCAGCCGCGATGGCGATGCCTGTCCGGGCACGGCTGAACTCGATGGCCGCCGCGCCACACAACGCAAATGCGGCCCACCACAGCCAGGTCGGGAACACGCGATAGGCCTGCCAGGTGGCCAGCACTTCGGATTTCGTCGCCGTGGTAAAGTCGCCGGCCGCCTCTGCCATGAAGTAATGCGTGACCCCCGGATAGGACACCGCCAGCAGAAGCCCGGCACCAAGGCCGAACAGGGCGAGCGACAACCAGCGCGAAACCGGCATTTTCTCCCCTTCCATCATCCGCACGGCCGCATGGCCGCAAAGCAGCGCCATGCCCGGATAGGCCGGAAGGATGTAATGGCTGAGCAGGGTCGGCATCAGTTCGAAAAAGGCCCAGGTCAGCAGCGTCCAGCACAAAAGGAGCCGCAAGCCCTTCACCTCGTCCGGCGCATCGGGTGACACCGGCGCACGGCGGCGCCACGCTTGCTGCGTCGACAGATACCAGAACACCAGAAGCAGGACGGCCGGATAGGCGACCTTCACCCCGTTCGCCGCTGTGGCCGGCAAGACGAGCGCCAGCAACAGGCTCGCCGCCAGTAGCGCAGCCCCGATCATCAGGCCTGGCCAGCCTGTCCGCACGGCCGTGGCCTGCCGGACATCCTTCCACCCCGCGACCAGTCCTGGCACGATCAGCAGGATCGCCGGGAAGAACCAGATCGGCAGATGCGTCAGGTGATAGAGAGGCCAGCCGCCATGGCCTTCGGAGGCGCCGGTGAATTTGTCTTTCAGGTCCTTGCCGACGGCGCCTTCGAGGAATTCTCCGCTGGTCGCGATCTGGACCCACGTAAACCAGGGCAGGACCAGCGCCACGAACAGGAGCGGGCCAGGCCACCAGACAAGCGGACGCCACCAATCGCCTCCCTTCCCGTTCTCCGCCCGTCCCCAGACCCAGGCCCCCAACCCGGCAAAAGCCGCCACCATCGGCGTGACCGGCCCCTTGATCAGGAAGCCCAGCCCCATGGCGAGCCAGAACAGGAGCGCCATCCGTTTCGGCGAGCCTTCACGCAGGTAAAGCCGCCCCAGCGCGCCAATGCCAAACGTGGTCAGGCAGACCAGTACCGCATCGGTCTTGGAAATATGCGCCTCGGAGGTCAGCAGCAGGGTCGAACCGAACAGCGCCGCGCCCAGAAACGCCCCACGCCGCCCGACCAGCGGGATGCCGCACCAGAAACAGGCCACCGCTGCGAGGCTCGCCCCGATCCAGCTGGGGAAACGATAGGTCCAGATCTGCTTGGCTTCCGGCCCGGTGAAAACCGCCGTCGAGGCCGCCTGCAGCCAGTGAATGCCGGCCGGCTTCTTGTTGCGCAGCTCGTCCTGATACTGGATGCGGATATAGTCATGATCCTCCAGCATCTGCTTGGAGGCCTGCGCGAACCGGCTTTCATCGCGGTCCAGTGCGGGCAGCATGAAGACGCCGGGCGCCGCAGCGCTGAACGTGATCAGGAAGAGAGCGACCCAGGCTTTCCAGCCGGTCGAAAGGCGGTCGAGCAATGTCATGTCCCCTCCTCTAACTGCTTCGACCCGCTTCGTCTTGCGGTTTTGGGCACAAGACAGGTGTCAGCCGCAGGTGAACCACAGGGCTCGCCATCCGGCGGAACGCTCTGTATGAGGCGAAGACTTTTCGCGCACCAGCTTGGGGGCGCACCAGCAGAAGGGATCTGGAAGTGGACCAGGCTCTCGAGTTTTCCGTCGTCGTTCCGGTACATAATGAATCCGGGAACGTTGCCACGCTGATCGGCGAGATCGCAAAAGCGCTGGACGGGCGCGCCTATGAAATGGTGTTCGTCGACGATGCCTCAACGGATGACACCCGCGCCCAGCTGGTGGAGCTGAAGACGAAATATCCGATGCTGCGCGTTCTGGGCCACCGGAAGAATGCCGGCCAGAGCCGGGCCATCCGCTCCGGTATTCTCGCCGCCAAAGCGCCGGTGATCGGCACGCTGGATGGCGACGGCCAGAACGATCCGGCCGACCTGCCCGATCTTTACCGCCAGTTGACCCGCCGGGATGCGCCGGAAGGCCTGAAAATGGTGATGGGCCGCCGTGCCAAGCGCAAGGATACGGCCTGGAAACGCTTCGGCTCCCGCTTTGCCAACAATATCCGCAAGCGCATGCTGAAGGATGATTGCGACGATAGCGGCTGCGGCATCAAGGTGATGCAGCGCGCGGCCTATATTCAGCTGCCCTATTTCGATCACATGCACCGCTACATGCCGGCCCTCATGCGGGCCGAAGGCTTTGGCGTGGAATACCGCGATGTGAACCATCGCGAGCGCGGGGCGGGCCGGTCCAACTATACCAATTTCGGCCGTCTGAACGATGCCTTCTCGGATTTGCGCGGCGTGACCTGGCTGATCCGCCGCCGCCGCAATCCGGGCGGCGCAGACGAAATCTGATCCGCTTCAGATTCCTGGACAGATCGCCCGCAAATCGCCCGATTTGCGGGAATAGTGTTGGTTAAGGCGGCGGGGGATTTTTCCTCGCCTCTGCGGAAACTATCCGGTACACCTCGTGTTAACACGCGCTGAGCGACGGGTTAGTGAACATGAAAAAGGACACACAGGCAGCCATTGCTGGCGGCTTTATCGCCAGAAACAGACGGCAGAATGCCGGGTCCCGCAGCAGCACCGAAAAGGGGTATTTGATGCGTGCAATCTTCGGAATCTTTCCGCTACTGGTCGTTCCGGTGGCCTTGTACAATCTCCTCGCCGTCATGGCTGGCGGCCCGGCGACCACGACCAATGAGCTGGGACAGGTGATCGCCAGCGATACGGCCCCGCTTCAGGCCGTGCTGAACGAGACCTTCTTCTCCCTGCCGATGATTTCAGGCGTCAAATGGGTCCTGACCCAGGGCGATGCCATTCTGCTCCTGTCGATCGTTTTCCTGTTCCTGGAAATCCTGAAATCGACCAGCACCGGCACCTCGACCATCATCAACCACGCCATTTCGATGATGCTGTTCATTCTCTGCCTGATCGAATTCCTGCTGGCACCGAACTTCGCCACGTCCACCTTCTTCATCCTGATGTCGATGACACTGTTGGATGTACTGGCCGGCGTTGTGGTGACGATCGTGTCTGCCCGGCGTGACTTCGGCGTCGATCACGGCTGATCCGGACCCGCCCCTAAAATCAGAAAAGCCCGCTCAGCCGAGCGGGCTTTTTTGGGTCCTGACTGCACGCGGGCGTCAGTCCTTACGGTAAAGCTCTGCCAGCTGGTCCTGAATGGCAGACATCTGAGCCTGCATATTGGCCAGCGCCTCGGCCTGCATTTCCATCATCGACCCGGCTGCAGACGCCGGAGACGATCCCGGCTTCTCAGGCTTCGCCGAATTATACAGCGTCGGCATGAACATCTTCATGGCCTGTTCGAACATCGCCATGTTCCGGCGGGCCTGTTTCTCGAACATGGTCATCGGATTGGCGGCTTTCTGCCATTCCTTCTGGGCTTCGGCGAAGGAATTCATCGACATGTCGAGGAAGGCCGGCAGGAAGGTCTGCGCGCCGCCGCCATAGAAGCCGATCAGCTGGCGCAGGAAGTTCAGCGGCAGGGCGCCCTCGCCCTTGGTTTCCTGTTCGAAGATAATCTGCGTCAGAACCTGACGCGTCAGATCCTCGCCCGTCTTGGCATCGCGAACCTCGAAATCCCGGCCCTCGCGGACCAGTTCCGACAGGTGGTCGAGCGTCACATAGGACGACGTAGACGTGTCGTAGAGGCGCCGGTTTGCGTATTTCTTGATGATGATCGGCTCTGCAGAGCCCGTCCCTTTGGCCATTTTCATCCCTCAGCTTTCCCCATGGGAAAAGCAATTTTTGTGCTATGCGGCACAATCTCGCATAAAATCTGCATGCGACCAATGCGCTATTGAAGTTTCTGCAACAGTAACGCTAAGCATGCTGCAGTGCAAAAAATCCAGGGAGGAGCACCCATGTCCAAAACAGTTCTGGTTACAGGCGGTACACGCGGTATCGGCCACGCCATCAGCGCAGCCATGGCGAAAGCCGGCTACAAAGTGGCGGCAAACTATGCCGGCAACGAGGAAGCCGCGAAGGCAACCGCCCATGAGCTCGGCATCCATGTCTACAAGTTCGACGTCGCTGATTATGACGCGGTCGGTGAAGGCATTGCCGCCATCGAGAAAGATCTCGGCCCGATTGATATCGTCGTCAACAATGCCGGTGTGACGCGCGACGCGCCCTTCCACAAAATGACGAAAGACCAATGGCAGCAGGTGATCGACATCGATCTGACCTCCGCCTTCAACGTCACCCGACAGGTCTGGGAAGGCATGCGCGAGCGCAGCTGGGGCCGCGTCATCAACATCTCTTCCATCAACGGCCAGAAAGGCCAGTTCGGCCAGGCGAACTATTCCGCCGCCAAGGCCGGCCTGATCGGCTTCACCAAGGCGCTCGCTCAGGAAGGCGCCAAGAAGGGTATCACCGTGAACACGGTCTGCCCGGGCTATATCGACACCGAGATGGTGCGCGCTGTGCCTGAGAAAGTGCTCGAAAGCATCATCTCGACCATCCCGGTCGGCCGCCTCGGCAAGCCGGAAGAAATCGCCTCCATGTGCGCCTATCTCGCCAGCGACGATGGCGCGTTCATCACCGGCGCGACCATGACGGTGAACGGCGCGCAATATATCGCCGGCTAGGCCTGTTTCATTCCGGAACAAACAAACGCCCTCCCCTGCCGGGAGGGCGTTTTTTCATGTCAGCCCATGATCATACCGGACCAGGGCGTGCTCCGGCATGACGTCTCATGACTATGCTGGACTATAAATGACCATAACGGATCAGACCGTCAGGACGATCTTGCCGAAATGTTTCTGGCTGGCCTGGTGGGCGAAGGCGTCGGCGATCTTGTCCAGCGGGAAGGTGCTGTCGATCACCGGCTTGATGCCGTTCGCCTCGAGGGCGTCGATCATGTCTTCCTGCATGCGGCGCGAACCGACGGTGATGCCCGACAGGGTAATATTGCGCGAGAAGAGCGCCGCTGTCGGCACTTCGCCCGAAACGCCTGTAAGCACGCCGATCAGGGAAATGTGCCCGCCCGGACGGCAGGCCGCGATGGACTGGGCCATGGTGCCCGGCCCGCCGATTTCGACGACTTCATCCACGCCGCGTCCGCCGGCCAGTTTGAAGGCTTCGGCGCCCCATTCCGGGTTTTCCTTGTAATTGATCACATGATCGGCCCCGAGCGCTTTCAGCTTTTCCAGTTTCTCCGGCGAGGACGACGTGGAGATCACCCGGCAGCCGGCAGCCTTCGCCAGTTGCAGCGCGAAGATCGACACGCCGCCGGTGCCCTGGGTCAGCACCCAGTCACCTGCCTTGAGCCCGCCCTCGGCGAACATGCCGCGCCAGGCGGTGAGCGCCGCACACGGAAGGGTTGCGGCTTCCTCGAAGGTCCAGCCGTCGGGCATGCGAGTGAAGGCGGTTTCCGGCGCGGCCACAAGTTCGGCGCCAAATCCGTCGGCCCCGTCTCCGGGGACGGAGTTGAACCCTGCTGCCTCGATCTGGCCGGACTGCCAGCCGGGGAAAAACAATGAGAGGACCTTGTCACCCACTTTCCATTTGGTGACGCCCTCACCTACAGCGACCACTTCGCAGGCACCGTCGGACATGGGGATACGTCCGTCCGGCGTCGGAATGCCGCCCATGACGACGACAAAATCGTGATAGTTGAGGCTGGACGCGCGCACGCGTACCAACACTTCGCCCGGGCCCGCAACGGGATCGGGGCGCTCTTCGATAACGAGATTTCCGGGCCCGCCCGGCTTCTTGACGGCAGCAACTTTCATTTGGGTCTCCTCCTGACTTTCAGGAAGGGAGCGGTCCCGCCCTAGGGTAAGTCAAGCGGAACCGGCCCGGAGTCCGGGGATGGCTTCAGGCGTTTTGCGCCATCGCGGCGATCCGCTCTTCGCGGAGCGTCTTGCGGCGCACCTTGCCGGCATCGTCGCGCACGGCCTCGCTGACATATTCGAAACTCTTCGGAATCTTGTAGCGCACCAGCATGTCTGACAGATGTGCCAGCATGTCGGCCTCGTCCACAGCGCCTTCAGGGCGGCAGATCACGGCATGCAGGCGGGCGCCCATGTCTTCATCCGGCAGGCCGATCACGGCAGAGGACTGAACGCCCGGATAGGCATCAATCGCCGCTTCCACTTCGGCCGGATAGATGTTCGCCCCGCCCGACAGGATCATGTCCGACAGGCGGTCGGTCAGGTAGAGATACCCGTCTTCATCCAGATAGCCCATGTCGCCGAGGCTTTCCCAGCCGCCTTCAAGCGATTTGGCCTCCGCGCCGATATAGCGATAGGTCGTGCCGGCGCCTTCCAGCGGGCGCATGAAGATCTCGCCGACTTCGCCGGGCGGCAGGCAGGTGCCGTTCTCGTCGACGACGATCATCTCGCAGGCCTCGACCGGTTTGCCGACAGAGCCGCGATGCTCCAGCCATTCCGTTCCCTGAATGATCGTCGTGCCCTGCCCTTCGGTACCGGCATAGAGTTCCCAGATGACATCGCCGCCGAGCCATTCGATGAAACATTCCTTCAGCCAGGCCGGGCATGGCGCCGCCAGGTGCCAGAGCGCTTTCAGGCTGGACAGGTCGTACTTGTTCCGCACCTCTTCCGGCAGCGCCCAGATGCGGCGCATCATGGTCGGCACGGTATAGACGACGTCGATCTTCAGCCGCTCGATGGTCTCCAGCGTCTTCTCTGCATCGAAGCGCGTCGTAATGGCGACGGTGCAGCCCTTGAACAGGGCGATCATCGCCCACATGAACGGGCCATTGTGATAGAGCGGCCCCGGGATCAGCATGGCCCCCTGGACCGGAATTTCGAGATAAGGCAGCTCCGGGTCCCACGCGGCGGGGATCTTGGAGACGATCAGTTTCGGCCGGCCGGTGGAACCGCCGCTGGTCATCGCCTTGATGGAGGCGGCCATGCGCTCAGGCAATTCCGTATCCGGAAGGCTCTCATCCGGGACGAAATTCTCCGGCACGGACGGCGTGTTGCCATACTCCCCTTCCGGCACGCCGATTACGAGGGACGGCTTGCCAAGCTCCACGATCTGATCGCGTTCATGCTTGGGCAGGCGCGCGGAGATCGGCTGCGGCGTCGCGCCGGCCTTCCAGGTCGCGAGGCAGGCTTCGAAGAATTCGATCCCGTTGGGCAGCGCGATGGTGACGAAATCGTCCTGTTTCACGCCCAGCTTTTCATAGGCCCGCGCAAGACGGTTGGTCCGCCGGTCCAACTCGGCCCAGCTGATCTGGACCCCTTCATGATCGATGGCCGCCCGGTCCGGCTGTTGGCCCGCCCAGAATGCCAGAATGCGCGAAAGCGTGATGATCGCCACGGATTTCCTCCTAACCCCAGTCTGAATTTTTTGTCTGAATTTTCTTTTTTATATATCCGCACGTTTCAGGAGGCGTTGGAAGCCCTCCCAGAACTCCGCGCGCTTGTCGTCGGTTTCCATCAGGATCTCGTGCATGGCGCCCTCGACCGTGACGTGTTCGCAATCCGGCAGGCGTTTGCAGATCGCGGTATGGGTCGAATTGTCGACCAGTTGTTCTTCTGCTGCCGAGGCGACGAAAACCGGGATGGTCACCGTCTTCAGCGTCTTCGCCTTGGTGAACCGCGCCAGAATGTCGAGCGAGGCGCCGAGCCAGCCCCAGGTCACCGGGCCAAGGTCCAGCTCCGGCCGGGCATCGACCAGGGCGCGCTGCATTTGCCAGCGCTTCTTGTCATGGGTGACGATATTGGTCTCGAAGGTCTCCGGCGGCCCGGGCTGGATGGCATAGTCGCCGGACCGGCCCGTCGCCCGCATCGCCCAGACGAGATAGCGCATGCCGAAGAATTTCGATTTGATCCCCCACATCGGCGCGCTGAAGGCCGCGGCGTCCACTTTCACCAGCTCGTCGGCAATCGCCGCCAGCGCGATCGCCCCGCCCATCGAATGGGCGAGTGACACGTAAGGGCGCGGCAGCCGGTCATCCAGCGCTTCCAGGCCATTGGCGAGCGCGCCCATGAAGGTTTCGAACCGGTCGATATGGCCCTTTTTCGAGTCTTCCAGCAGGCGGTCCGACAGGCCCTGCCCCGGCCAGTCGAGGATGACGACGGCAAAGCCCATGGCCTGAAGCTCATGGCCGACCTCGAAATATTTCTCGATGAACTCCGTCCGCCCCGGGCAGACGATGGCCGTGCCGCGCGGCTTGTCCGGGGCCAGCGCCGGGGCGACACAGGCCCGGAGCGCCCGTCCGCCTGTGCCCTTGAACCAGACGATCTCTGCGCCCTGCGGCGGTTGATTGCCGGGCACCAGAACGAAGTCGGTATCCGGCAGAGGGGTCGTGTCCATGCAGCTGTGTCCCAAAAGATAAGGCCGCCCGCAGGGTGTCCCGGGGCGGCCTGACCTGTCAAACCCGAAGGGCGGCTCTCCTTAGGAAAGCGCCTTCATCAGGCTCTGAAGCTGCATGGCAACCGACATGTCGCCCTCAACCTTAAGTTTGCCCTGCATGAAGGCCATCGTCGCGTCGAGACCGCCGGAAGCGATCTTCTTGAAGTCTTCCCAGTCAACCTTGATGGTCGCATCCGCAGCGTCGTCGGAGTTGTTGGCCACACCGTTCATGCCGTCGATGAAGAGTTTGCCGGCGTCACCGAAGTCAAACTTCACCTTTTTCTTGAAGTCGCCGCCAGCGGAAACAGCTTCATTGGCCTTGGCTGTGAGTTCTGCGAGATCCATGAGATTCCTCCTTGGAATGGATTTGAAGCGATAAAGCAGACCCCCGGTATGAAAATCAAGGAAAAGCTGTGTGACTTACCGTCACGAAACGGGGAGTTTCAGTTTCGCGCGCCAGGGCATGCGCGAATTCTTGCCGGGCCGGTCTCACATCTGCTTGACCTAGCGCTGGGGAAGCGTGGAAGCTCAGCCCATGAGTTGGGAAAAATCGATTGAAGAGCTCCGCTGGCGCGAAAGGCTGGCCGAGAAAATGGGCGGCGACGAACCCGTCGAGCGCCAGCGCGGCCGCGGCAAGCTGACCGTGCGCGAGCGCGTCGCCTTTCTGGCAGACCCGGGCAGCTTCCATGAGATCGGCAAGATTGCCGGGCGCGCGACCTATACGGCCGATGACGAGATGGAGAGCTTCCTTCCAGCCAGTTCTGTCACCGGGCGCGCGACGCTGGATGGACGCCCGACGGTCATCCTCGCCGACGACTTCACTGTGCGCGGCGGCGCCTCGGATGCCTCGATCTGGCAGAAGATGGTCCAGATGATCAAAATGGCGGCGGAGTATCGCATGCCGCTGGTGCAGATGATCGACGGCACGGGTGGCGGTGGCTCGGTCAAGTCGCTGGAGAAGGACCCGCGCACCTATATTCCCGAAACGCCCGGCTGGAACGAAATCGTCCACGGCATGACGCAGGTGCCGTTCGTCTCGCTGGCCCTCGGGCCCTGCGCCGGCATGGGCGCGGGCCGCGTGGCGGCCAGCCATTTCTCGGTGATGGTGAAGGAACTCAGCCAGGTGTTCGTGGCCGGCCCGCCCGTGGCGATTGCGCTGGGCGAGAACGTGACCAAGGAAGAACTCGGCGGCTGGAAGATCCAGGCGCAGAACGGCACCGTGGATAATGTGGTCGACACCGAAGCCGACGCCTTCATCGAAGCGCGCCGCTTCCTGTCCTACATGCCGCCATCCGTACACGATCTGCCGGAACGCGTGGCCCCGGCAGACCATCCGGACCGGAAAGAAGAGAGCCTGCTCTCCATCGTACCAACCGACGGCAAGACGCCCTACAAGCCGCGCAAGATCATCGATGCCACGGTCGACCATGGCAGCTTCTTCGAGATCGGCAGGGAATGGGGCCGCGGCATCGTCACCGGCCTCGCCCGGATCGATGGCTATCCGGTCGGTATCCTGGCTGGCGACCCCTTCTTCCTGGATGGGGCGTGGACGGCAGATGTCTGCGACAAGGTCACACGGCACATGGACCTCTGTTCCATGTTCCACCTGCCGGTCATCCACTTTGTCGATTGCCCGGGCTTCGCTGTCGGCGTGAAGGCCGAGACAGCCGGCGTCACCCGCGCAGGCGTGCGGGCGATGACCGCCGTCTATCAGGCGGATGTGCCGGTCTGCTCCGTGGTCATCCGAAAGGCCTATGGTCTCGCCGGGTCAGCGATGATGAACCAATCAAAGACGAAATGGCGCTATTGCTGGCCGAGCGGTGACTGGGGCAGCCTGCCCATGGCGGGCGGTATCGAAGCGGCGTTCCGCAAGGAACTGGCCGAGGCCGAAGACCCCGACGCCCTGAAGGAACAGCTCTACCGGAAATTCGAGGCGATCCGTTCCCCGTTCCGCACGGCGGAAAGTTTCCTGGCAGAGGAAATCATCGACCCGCGCGACACCCGTCCCCTGCTGGTGGACTTCATCCACCATGCCTGGCGCGTTCTGGAACCGGGCGAGCGCAAGGTCGGATACCGGCCCTGACCGGAGTCAGGGCCAGCGTCCCCTCTTAGATCGAGGTCAGGATTTCTTTTGCGGCCGCGTGGCATTTGTCGATCTCGTGATCGAGGCCAACGCAGATACGCGTCCAGTTCGGCAGGTCGCTCCAGCGCTCGCCCACAACGCGGACATTGCGGTCCAGCATTTTGGCGGCGAAATCCTTCGCGGGCATGCCGACATCCATATAGATGAAGCTGCCCTGCGGATCCGGCGCGATCGGACGGCCAAGGTCTGCGGCCATGGCGATCAGCTTCTGACGTCCACGGATCATCGTGGCGCGCATCTTTTCGAAATGGGCTGTGTCTTCAAGGCTGGCCATGCCGCCGACAAGGCCGAGATAGTTGACGTTCGACAAGCGGCCCGTCTTGCGCATGTCCATCGCCATGTCGGCAGGCATCAGGCCGTAGCCGAGACGCTGGCCCGCCATGCCGTAGATCTTGGAGAAGGTCCGCGCGACGATGACCGGCTTACCGGCCGCAACGAATTCGGACATCACATTGCCCGGATAATCGTCCGACATGTCGAGATAGGCTTCGTCGACGAAAACCGGCACCTTGTTGCTGACGTCTTCGACAAAGGCTTTCAACTGTGCCGTCGGGATCGTCTTGCCGGTCGGGTTGTTCGGGTTGCAGAGATAGACAGCCCCGGTATCCGGGCCGACGCGGGCGGCGATGGCTTCCATATCGTAACCCATGTCCTGGGTCAGCGGCATGTAGACGACTTCGGTGCCGGCCTGTTCGGCCACGCGCGGCACGCCTTCATAGGTGATGGCGGAGGTGATGATCTTGCCGCCCTTCACGTTCACCCAATCAGAGAACGCAGCCAGGATCGGCGTCGAACCGTTGGTCACCAGAACCTGCTCCGGCGCAACGCCTTCGCGCTCGGCGACCATCTCGGCGAACTTCATCACCGTCGGATAGGTGTAGCGATAAAGGTTGCCGGCTTCCGCCTTGATCGCCTCGACGGCCATCGGCGACGGGCCGTAGGGGTTTTCGTTCGAAGACAGGATCGCCATGGCATTCGGGTCGATGGCGTCATTGGCCGGCGTGGCTGCGGTGGCGGTTTCCGCACAGGCCGACAGGGCCGTTGCGGCGCCAACCGCGCCGGCGCCCGCCAGTTTCATCAGGCTACGGCGGGAAGGCGAAAAGAGCGGAGCGCGAGTGTTTGTGATCATGACCTTGGGTCCTTGAATGGTCCGGAGGGTCTCTCACCGAGGCTGGAGGACCGGCGCACCCTCCGTCGCGCCGGATATGCGGGCACGTTCCGCCCAGCCTGCAGCCCCGGCAACACAAAGGTCGCCCGGCCGGGGAATCGATTCGCGATTGCATTCTCGCTGACCAGAATCGCCCGCGTCGCAGGCGCTGCCGCGTCCCAGGCCCCTGCCTCTCATATCCGGCGCGCACAGAATCCGGCGGCTCCGCCAGAATTCTTCCCTTTCCGAGCGGAATATTGCCTTTTTCCGCGTTTCATGTGGGAGATGTGTCCACTGGAGGGACCATGATGAACATAAAATCACTGCGTATCGCCTTGTCGGCGCTGACCATATCGACGCTCGGGCTTGCCGCCTGTGGCGGGCCCGGCCGGTCGGACTATGCCGAATCGGCCCAGTCGATGGGCGCACCGCCGCCCCCCGTTGAAATGTCCATGAATGCCAAGATGGCCAATGACGGCGTGTTCATGGAGGAAATGGACGCAGGCGGCGGCAGCCCCGGCGGGGAAGCGGTCGCCCAGCAATATATCGCCTATTCCCATTCCCTTGGCATGCGCCTGCCGGTCGATGCAATCGAGCCGACGCTGCAGGGCCATATCGATGCCTGCAACAAGGCCGGGCCGTCGGTTTGCATGGTGACGAATTCCTGGATGAACGCCTATTCCGAGGACGAAGCCTCCGCCTCGCTGAACCTGCGCGCCACGCCGGACTGGATCGACCAGTTCCTGAACGGCGTCGAGGCCGAAGCCAAAGCGGCAAAGGGCGAGATCACCAACCGCCAGACCACAGCCGAAGACCTCACCGTCTCCATCATCGACACCGATGCCCGCCTGAAGGCCCAGCAGACCCTGCAAGCCCGGCTGGAACAGCTGCTGGCCGACCGGCCCGGCAAGCTGGGCGAACTGCTGGAGACCGAGCGCGAGCTGGCCCGGGTGAACGGCGAAATCGATTCACTGAAATCCTCGCTCGCAGCGCTCCGCCAGCGGGTGAACATGAGCCAGCTCTCGATCAGCTACGAGACGAAGCGCAATCCGGTCTCGCAGGGCGCGCTACAGCCGCTGGCCCGCGCCTTCGGGGATTTCTTCTATAATCTGTCGAGCGCGCTCGCCGCCGTGATCACGGCCTTCGCCGTCGGCCTGCCCTGGCTGCTCCTGATCGGCGTGTTCGTCTGGATCTGGCTGAAACTGATCTGGCCGCGCATCCGCCGCAAGAAAAACTGAGGCACCCTTCCCCCAAAAGCAAAGCCCCGCGGAACGATCCGCGGGGCTTTATCTTTATGGGATAAAGGATCAGGCCTTCGCCTTGGCCTTCTTCTTCGCCTTCGGTTTGGTGCGGCCGAGCAGCAGGTGCGCGATTTCCTTCGGCACGACCATCAGCATGTCGTGGACAGACCGGTCCCAGTCATCGAGGATTTCCTTGCCGCGGACAGAGCCCGTGCGGCGGACATGTTCCTCGATCAGGGCTTTTGCCTCACCGATATGCTCGGCCGGCATTTCCGGCAGCGGGTGCCAGTCGATTGAGTCCGGGTTCGCGACCCGTTCGAACCGGTTGGTCGGATCCCAGATGAAGGCCGCCCCGCCCGTCATGCCGGCGCCGAAATTGTCGCCGACGGGGCCGAGGATCACCGCGCGGCCATTGGTCATGTACTCACAGCCATTCGCGCCGCAGCCTTCGACCACCGTCTTCGCGCCGGAGTTCCGCACCGCGAAACGCACGCCCGCCGTGCCGGAGGCAAACAGCTTGCCGCTGGTCGCGCCATAGAGGCAAGTATTGCCGATGATCGCATCGCCGGAGGCCGAGCGGCGGTCTTTCGGGCGCGGCGCCACAACAATGGTCGCCCCCGACAGGCCCTTGCCGACATAGTCATTGGCATCGCCGATGACTTCCAGCAGCAGGCCCTGAACAGAGAACGCGCCAAGCGACTGGCCGGCCGAGCCTTCGAGCCGGATATGCAGCCGGCCTTCCGGCAGGGCATGCATGCCGAACTTCCGCGTGATGGCGGAACTGGACCGCGTGCCGATGGCGCGCATCGTGTTCTGCACGTCGTATTCCAGCTGCATCTTCTCGCTACGCTCGAAGAAGGGCTCGGCATCGCGCAGAATCTGGGCGTCCAGCGTATCCGGAACTTCTTCCCGGTGGGCCGGCTGGTAGACGATGGGCTTGTCGGTATCGACCTGGACCAGGAGCGGGTTGAGGTCGAGGTCATCCAGATGCGTCGCACCGCGGCTGACCTGGGCCAGCAGGTCCGTGCGGCCGATGGCTTCGTCCAGAGACTTCAGGCCGAGCGAGGCGAGGATCTCGCGGACATCCTCGGCAATGAAGCTCATCAAATTGACGACTTTCTCCGGCGTGCCGGTGAAGTGTGCGCGCAGCGCTTCGTCCTGCACGCAGACGCCGACCGGGCACGTATTGGAATGGCACTGGCGCACCATGATGCAGCCCATGGCGACGAGCGAGGCCGTGCCGATACCGTATTCCTCAGCGCCCAGCATGGCCGCGATGACAATATCGCGCCCCGTCCGCAGGCCACCATCGGTCCGCAGGGTGACCTTGTCGCGCAGATTGTTGAGCGACAGGATCTGGTGCGCTTCGGCGAGGCCCATTTCCCATGGCAGGCCGGCGAATTTCACTGAGGTCTGCGGGCTGGCACCCGTTCCGCCGACACCGCCGGCGATGAGGATAATGTCCGCCTTGGCTTTCGCCACACCGGCCGCGACCGTGCCGACACCGGACTGGGCCACGAGCTTCACGCAGACCCGGGCTTCCGGGTTGATCTGCTTCAGGTCGTAGATCAGCTGGGCCAGGTCTTCGATGGAATAGATATCGTGGTGCGGCGGCGGCGAGATCAGCGTCACACCCGGCGTTGCATGGCGCAGACGGGCGATGAACTCGGTCACCTTGAAGCCGGGCAGCTGGCCGCCTTCGCCGGGCTTGGCACCCTGCGCGACCTTGATCTCGATCTCGCGGCACTGGTTCAGATATTCCGCCGTCACGCCGAAGCGGCCGGACGCAATCTGTTTGACCGACGAGTTCATATTGTCGCCATTTGGCAGCGGGCGGTAACGGGCGCGGTCTTCGCCGCCCTCCCCCGAAACCGACTTCGCGCCGATCCGGTTCATGGCGATGTTCAGCGTGCCGTGCGCCTCAGGGCTCAGCGCGCCGAGCGACATGCCGGGCGTGACGAAGCGTTTGCGGATCTCGTTGATCGACTGAACCTGCGTCAGCGGCACAGCTGGCAGCTTGTGCTTGAAGTCCAGCAGGTCACGTAGCTGGATCGGCGCACGGTCTTCCAGCGCGTCGGCAAACTTGCGGTACACAGAATAGTCGCCCGCATTACAGGCTGTCTGCAACGTGTGGATCAGCGTGCCGTCCAGGGCGTGCGGCTCGTCCTTTGCGCGCAGGCGGTAGAACCCGCCGACGGGCAGAGAGATCACATCCTCATCGAACGCCATTTCATGGCGCACCAGCGCGTTCTCTTCCAGACCCGCCAGGCCGAGGCCCGAGATACGGCTGTTCATGCCCGGGAAATAGTCGGCGACAAGCGCGCGGGAAAGGCCAAGCGCCTCGAAATTGTATCCGCCGCGATAGGAGGAGATGACCGAGATGCCCATCTTGGACATGATCTTCAGAAGGCCCGCGTCAACCGCGGCCTTGTAGTTCTGCACACATTCACCCAGCGACATGTCGCCGTAGAGTCCGCGGGCATGCCGGTCCGTAATCGCATCCTGCGCCAGGTAGGCGTTCACGCAGGTGGCGCCGACGCCAACAAGCACCGCGAAGTAATGCGTGTCCAGACATTCGGACGAGCGCACCGTGATGGAGCAGAATGTCCGCAAGCCTTGCGCCACAAGGTGCGAATGCACCGCGCCCGTCGCAAGGATCATCGGAATGGCCGTGCGGCTGGCAGACTGGTACTGGTCCGTCAGAACGATATGTTCGCGGCCTTCGCGTACGGCATCTTCAGCTTCCTGGCGGATGCGGGAGAGCGCCTCTTTCAGGGCGCTGCCGTCATTGGTGACGTCCTCTGCCGGGAAGGTACAGTCGATCTCGGTATAGGACACCCCGAGTTTCGTCAGCAGGCGTTCATACATGCCATTGGTCAGCACCGGGCTTTCCAGCACGAAGACTTCCTGCTGCGACTTGTCCGTATCCAGCACGTTGCCGAGGTTCTTGAACCGCGTCTTGAGGCTCATCACGCGTTCTTCGCGCAAGGGGTCAACTGGCGGGTTGGTCACCTGGCTAAAATTCTGGCGGAAGAAATGGCTCATCGGGCGGTAATTGAACGAGAGCACCGCCGGAGCCGTGTCGTCCCCCATCGAGCCGATGGCTTCCTTGCCCGCCTCCACCATGGGCGACAGGATGAGTTCGAGCGTTTCCAGTGAATAGCCCGCGGCCGTCTGGCGGCGCAGCAGCTCTTCCTTGGCGAACATGGCCGGCTCTTCACCAGGGCCGATTTCCGGCTCCAGCTCGGTCACGGCCGACAGCCATTCCTCGTACGGCGCCTGAGCGGCGAGATAATCGATAATTTCCTTGTGGTCGTAGAACTTGCCGGTCTTCAGGTCCGCCGCGATCATGCCACCCGCCGGGATGGACCCGCGCTTGGCCACTTCATGATCGCCCAGCGGACACATGCCGGTTTCGGAACCGACCGCGAGAATCCCATCCGTGGTCAGCGCATAGCGCAGCGGACGCAGGCCATTCCGGTCGAGGCCCGCAATCGCCCAGCGGCCATCATAGGCGGCGATCCCGGCCGGGCCGTCCCACGGTTCCATGACCGAGTTGCAGTAATCGTAGAGGGCCCGGTGGGCGAGCGGCATGACAGAATCACGCTTCGACCAGGCTTCCGGAATGAGCATCGCCTTTGCCATCGGCGCGGAGCGGCCCGACTTGCAAAGGAGTTCCCAGACCGAATCCAGCGCGCCGGAATCCGACGTGCCATCCGGGATCACCGGTTTCACATCTTCAACATGCTCGCCATAGGTCTCCGACACCATGCGGATCTCGTGGCTCTTCATCCAGTTCTTGTTGCCGCGCACCGTGTTGATCTCGCCATTATGGGCGATCATGCGGAAAGGCTGGGCCAGCGCCCATTGCGGGAATGTGTTGGTCGAATAGCGCTGGTGATAGATCGCAAAGGCAGAGCTGAACTGCTCGCTCTGCAGGTCGAGATAAAACCTGTCGATGTCCTGCGCGAGGAACATACCCTTGTAGATCAGTGAGGCATTACTCAGGGAACAGATATAGAAGCTGGGGATGGCCGCTTCGCGGGCCCGGCGCTCGATGCGGCGGCGGCAGATGTAAAGCGCACGTTCCAGTTCTTCGCTGGAACGGCCCATTGCGTCGCGAAACATGATCTGCTCGATCGCGGGGCGCGTATCCTTGGCCTTCTGGCCGATGACCGAGACGTCGATCGGCGGCTGGCGCCAGCCATAAATATAGAAGCCGAAGTGAAGGACTTCGGTTTCCACCAGCGTACGGGCTGCTTCCTGCGCAGCAAAATCTGTACGCGGCAGGAAAATCTGGCCAACGCAGATCGGATCGTCCGTCGGCTTGTGCCCCGTGCGGGTGACATGTTCGCGGAAAAATTCCTGCGGCACTTCCACACGGATACCCGCGCCATCGCCCGTCTTGCCGTCGGCATCGACCGCGCCGCGGTGCCAGACATTCTTCAGGGCCTTGATGCCCATCTCGACAATTTCGCGGCGCGGCTTGCCGTCCAGCGAGGCCACAAGGCCGACGCCGCAGGCATCATGCTCGTCCAGCGGATTGTAGGCATTCGCCTCGATCAGCATGTCGCGATTTGCGAGATAGCGTTCGATCTCACTCATTTTATTCTCCCTGCAGACGGGCAAGAAATTCAGCGCCGGTCAGGCGCGGGGCATTGCCGGTAAAATCATAATGGCCGGGCATTTCCTCAACGAAGATATGTTCGGCAAGCGTCAGGCGACCCGGTTCATCCAGGCAGCCGACCTGAACGAAATAGAGGTCGCGGTTTTCCTTCAGGCGATAGAACAGATTGCTGCCGCACCCGGCGCAAAAGCCCCGCTCCGCCCACTCGGAACTGGCATACCAGGTCACATGGCTTTCGCCGGAGATGTTCATGCCATCCATTTCGGTCGCCAGACCCGGTCCGCCATTCCAGTGCTGGCACGTGCTGCAATGGCAGACGCCAAACTCAGCGCCATCCTTCAGTGTGCCTTCAAACTGAACGGCGCCGCAAAGGCACCGTCCTTTCATACGCTCTGCCATGGCTATTCCGCCGCCACTTTCGACGCGCGTGCGTCCTGTTTCATGGCCTGGTGCATGGCTTCTGCGGCGTCCCGGCCATCCTTGATGCCCCAGACGACCAGCGATGCCCCGCGCACAATATCGCCGGCGGCGTAAACGCCCGGCAGGCTGGTTTCCATTGTGGAATAGTCCACCTTCACCGCGCCCCAGCGATTTACGGAAAGAGCCGGTTCGTCGAACAGGGCCGGCAGATCTTCCGGATCGAAGCCCAGCGCCTTGATCACCATGTCGGCTTTCACATTGAAGGTCTCGCCGGTTTTCACCGGGCTCTGACGGCCGGACGCATCCGGTTCGCCCAGTTTCATCCGTGCAGCACGCACGCCTTTCGCCTTGCCCTTTGTGTCGAGAATGGCCTCGGGGCTGGCGAGCCATTCGAATTTGACTCCCTCTTCCTCGGCATTCTGAACTTCGCGCTGGCTGCCCGGCATGTTGGCCCGGTCGCGGCGATAGAGGCAGGTCACTTCCTTGGCACCCTGACGGATCGCCGTGCGTACACAGTCCATTGCCGTGTCGCCGCCGCCGACGACAACGACGCGCTTGTCCTTCGCGTCCAGCGTGCCGACATCGAATTCCGCGACCGCATCGCCGAAGCCCTTGCGGTTCGACGCCGTGAGGTAATCGAGCGCCGCATGCACGCCGTCTGCGCCGGAGCCCGGGCACTTCAGATCCTTGGCCGCATAGACGCCCGTTGCGATCAGCACCGTGTCGTGCGTGTCGCGCAGCTTCTGCAGCGTTACTTTCTGGCCGATCCGGGTATTGAACTTGAACTTGATGCCGGAGTCTTCCAGCCGCTTGACGCGGCGCTCGACGACATCCTTCTCCAGCTTGAAGCCCGGAATGCCATAGGTCAGCAGGCCGCCCCCCCGGTCATAGGCGTCATAGACCGTCACCTGATAGCCTTTGCGGCGAAGCTGCTCGGCAGCGGCGAGGCCTGCCGGCCCTGCCCCGATGATGCCGGCCGATTGCTTGCGCTCGCGCACCGGCTTGATCGGCTGTACCCAGCCTTCCGCCCAGGCATTGTCCGTAATGTATTTCTCGATCGATCCGATGGTCACCGTGCCATGACCGGATTGTTCGATCGTGCAGATGCCTTCGCACAGCCGGTCCTGCGGGCAGATGCGTCCGCAGATCTCCGGCATGTTGTTGGTTGCCGAAGAGACACGCCAGGCTTCTTCCAGACGGCCCTCGGCGGCAAGGCGCAGCCAGTCCGGGATATTGTTCTGCAATGGGCAGCCCTGCTGGCAGAACGGCACGCCGCATTGCGAACAGCGCGAGGCCTGCGCCGCTGCCGCATCTGCGCTGAAGGCATCATAGATTTCATCGAAATCCGCCGCGCGCTTATCCGCACCCCGCTTGTCCGGCATGGTGCGCGGCACATGAGTGAACTGCAGCATTTTGTCTGGCATACGGGCCTCCCGAAACTCTGATCAGGGCATAGAACCCGCGTAGCCGACGGGCAAGGTGAATCTGCAATACTAAATATCATTATGATATTTGATGGCAAATATCACCTCCCAGCGGACCCTTCCTGCCGTTGGAAAATAGCCGATATATATCATAACAATATTGAGAAAAGCGCGTGCCTCCCGGCTCAAACCAAATTAGACCTGCGGGGAAAGCTCTGAAAGGCCAGCCCGTTGTCACTGCTACAGCTTGCCATCATCGCGACCCTGCAAGGGATCACGGAATGGCTGCCCATCTCTTCCTCTGCGCATGTGCTTCTCGCCTCCGACACGTTCGGCGTCACCGGGCGCGATGAGCTGCTGATCAATGCCGTCTCCAATCTGGGCACGCTGGCGGCGATGCTGATCTATTTCCGCAAGGATGTGGGCCTTGCCATTCTGGGCGGGTTTGAGCTGCTGGCGGCCCCTGTCTCGAAGAAGCCGCTGTCGCAAGGCGGGCGCCTCGCCGCCTGCGTGATCGTGGCCACGCCCATCGCCCTGATTGCCGCCCTGCTCTACGAGGCCGTCCTGCCGCAGCACCTGCAGGACATGATGCGCAGCGTCTACACCGTGGCCGGGGCGACCATCTTCTTCGGCGCCCTGCTCTGGTGGGCAGATGTCGCCGGCCCGCGCACCCGCAAGGAAGAGGACATGACCCTCGCCCATGCGGCGCTGATCGGGGCGACGCAGGCCATTGCAGCGATCATCCCCGGCACCAGCCGGTCCGGCATCACCATGACCGCCGCCCGTGCCCTTGGCTATGAACGGACCGAGGCCGCCCGCATCTCCATGCTGATCGGCGCGCCGATCCTGGCCGCCGCAGGTCTCTATGGCGCCTATGGCCTGTTCACCGCAGACCCTGACGGCACCGGTGTTCTCACCCTGCAGGATGGCCTCGTGGTCGCTGGCATCGCCTTCGTCACCGGCCTTGCCTCGATCTGGGGCCTGATGGCCCTGCTCCGGCGGATGAGTTTCCTGCCGTTCGTGCTTTATCGCTTTCTGCTGGGCGCCCTGCTCATCCTCGGATCACCCCTGGTCGGCCTGTTCTAGGCTCGAATACAAAAAAGCCGGCAACCCGGGCGGGCTACCGGCTTTTTTTTGCGGGAAAAGCGCCTCAGGCTTCGGACGCCTTGTGGAACTCACCATAATCGCGGAAGCGCCAGAGATAGGTCGGCACGATGGCCTCGGCGGATTCCAGCGTGGTCACGCCAAGGTCGGCCAGCGTCAGGGCATCGTCTGCCACAACATTGTCGGTCTTGAGCATCTCCACCTGGTCGCCGGTGACCGGCGGCTGGCCCAGAAAGCCCCAGGAGAAGGGCGGGATATAGCGCCACACAGCACCGCACAGATAGCCCAGCGGCTTTGCCGCAAAGAAGGGCAGCGTGATCTTGAAGCGCGGACGGTCAATGGTGGCGCAGATGAAATCGTAGATCTCGTTCATCGTATAGACGCGCGGCCCGCCCAGCTCATACGTCTTGCCTTCGGCCGTTTCGTCGGTGACGGCCACAGCAATTGCCTCGGCGACATCGCCCGCATAGACCGGCTGCATCTTCGTCTTGCCGCCGCCAATGGCCGGCATCAGCGGCGCGACACGCGCCATCTGGGCGAACTTGTTGAAGAACTCGTCTTCCGGCCCGAACACCACGGACGGGCGCAGAATGGTCGCCGTCGGCACCGCGCCGCGCACGGCCGCTTCGGCCTCGGCCTTGGTCTTGGCATAGTCCGATCTGGATTCGGCATCTGCCCCGATGGCCGAGACCTGCACGAAGCGGGTGATCCCCTTCTCTGCCGCCACTTCCGCCAGAAGGGCCGCGCCTTCGGCCTGTGTTGATTCGAAGGTCTGCTTGCCCTTCTCGACCAGGACGCCAACCAGGTTCACCACGGCATCGGCGCCCTCCAGCGCACGCTCAATCGAGGCGCGGTCGCGGATATTGGCCTGCGCGATGTCGACCCAGCCCGGCGCCCCTGCGAGGCGCACTTCGCCCGCCAGATTCACCCGCCGGCAGGCCACACGCACACGCCAGCCTTTTTTCACCAGCTCACGGGCCGCATAGCGCCCGATAAAGCCCGATCCGCCGAAAATGGTCACCAAGCCCTTGGTCATTGTGGTCAAACCCTGCCTGAACGGTTGATTTATCGCCTTTCACCACACGCCGGGGGGCGTGTCTATGGCCGCTGTGTGGGGCGCAGCAGCGCATGGAGGCCTGCACATAATGCCGGCAGATGCCGCTTCACGCATCTGGCGGATTGACAGTGCCGCGCCCTTGGCTCTATGACGCGCCTTCGCCGCTCCCCGGAGCGGACAACCCATCGGCCCAGATGGCGGAATTGGTAGACGCGCACGGTTCAGGTCCGTGTGCCGCAAGGCGTGGAGGTTCGAGTCCTCTTCTGGGCACCAAACCCTGCTTCGGCAGGGTTTTTTGTTGTCCGAAATTCAGGCGGTGGCAGGCTGGCGGGATTGGAACCAGTCCGTGAAGGCTGCCTGCTCCTCTCCCGTCATGTGCAGATAGAGCTTTGAGCGGCGGCGGAGGATGTCGTCGGCGCTGCGGGCGAATTCCTGTTCGACAAGCCAATCGACCTCGCGCTCGGTCAGGCCGCCGCCGAATTCCCGGCCGAGATCTGCCAAATTCTCCGCATCGCCGAGCAGGGTCCGTGTCCGCGTACCATAGGCGCGGGCGAGCCGTGTCACGAGCTCGACCGGCAGATGCGGGTGGCTCAGCACGAGGCCGGAGAGATAGGCGTCGAAATTCGCCGCCGGAATGTCGCCGCCCGGCAGGCTGGCTTTCTTCGTCCAGGATTTCGGCAGGCCCTCGAAGAGGGGCGCGAGCTCTGCGACGGCCTCTTCGGCAAGTTCCCGATAGGTCGTGATCTTGCCGCCGAAAACAGACAGGACCGGCGCGCCGCTCTCGGTGTCATAGTGCAACACGTAATCCCGCGTGACCTTTGATGCCGAGGCGGCGTGATCGTCATAAAGGGGCCGCACACCGGAATAGGTCGCCACCACATCTGCCGGCGTGATGGCGCGCTTGTAGTATTCGCTGGCCCCGGCGCAGAGATATTCGATCTCTTCCTGGCTGATCTCCACCTTATCCTTGTCGGCGGTGTACGGAATATCCGTCGTGCCGATCAATGTATATTCGCCCCGCTCATAGGGGATGGCGAACATGATGCGGCCATCGGCATTCTGGAAGAAAAAGGCATGCTCGCCCTCATGCCATTTCGGCACGATGATGTGGCTGCCTTTGACCAGACGCAGATGGGTGGCGGTATCCTTCGGGTCGGCAAGGTCGATGATCTCGTCCACCCAGCCGCCCGCGGCATTCACGACAGCCCGGAACTGGCGGGTTTCTGAGCCCTGCGCGGAAGTGAATTCGGCGTCCCAGTGATCCTTGTGGCGCACCAGTTTCGTGCAGGCCGTGCGCGTGCGCACCTCCGCTCCGCGCTCTTTTGCGTCAACAGCGTTCAGCACGACGAGCCGGGAATCCTCCACCCAGCAATCGGAATATTCGAAGGCGAGCCTGAATTCCTCCCTAAGCGGAGCAAGCTTGTCTGACTTTCCCCGGCGCAGCACCTTGGTTGGCGGCAGCATTTTCCGGCCGCCGAGATGGTCATACAGGAACAGGCCGAGCCGGATTAGCCAGGCCGGGCGCTGGTCCTTGTCATGCGGCAGGACGAACCGCATCGGCCAGATAATGTGCGGCGCGGCGCGCAGGAGGATTTCCCGCTCGATCAGCGCTTTTCGCACAAGGGCGAAATCATACATTTCCAGATAGCGCAGCCCGCCATGGATCAGCTTCGTGCTGGCAGAGGATGTGTGCTGGGCCAGGTCATCCTTTTCCACAAGCACCACATCGAGGCCGCGCCCGGCGGCATCGCGGGCGATGCCCGTGCCATTGATTCCCCCGCCGATGACGAGCAGGTCGTGCACCTGATCCCCTAGCCTTTCATCAGGCCGGCGGCCTTCAGGAATTTGCCGGCGCGCAGCACCCGCTGCAGCTTGTCTTCAGATGAGCGGTCACCCTGATTCGAATCCGGGTGGAAGCGGCGCACATATTCGGCATAGCGTGCGCGGATGTCGTTCGGCGACGCATCGGCCTCCAGGTCGAGTTCCCGCAGCGCGCGCACCTGCAGGCTGGACCGGCGGCCGGATGTAGCATTGCCGGTCGCCTCGGCGACATCGTCCATGTCGAAGAAGCGGCGCCCGGCCCAGCGGCGCGGATCGAACTGGTCTGCACTTTTCTTGCCCGCCATCGGGCCTGTACCGAAACGCCAGGTGCGCTTGTGGCCGAATCGCTCTGCCCGGGTAAAGGCGGCCGCCTCCGCCTGGGACATGCCTTCGAAGAAATTGAAGCTGCGATTGTATTCGGCGATGTGCTTGGCGCAGAAATGGTGACGCCCCTTCCCGCCCCGCTTGGGCGCCGGGTGGCTGCCTTCCAGGTCGCAGCCCTTGTGATCGCAGACACGCGTCTTGCGGGCACGCGCACGCGACACCTCGTCGGGCGGTGGGTTCACCCTTATATCGGTGAACTTGACTCGGTAGGGGTATGGATCGCCATCGGACATGACCCGGGATAATAGGGAGTACGCGTTAAAGATGCCACAACTGACTGACAGACGATCGCGGATTCACGACCTTTTGACTGAAGCTTTTCAGCCCGTGGAGCTGGAAATCAGCGATGACAGCGCCAAACATGCCGGCCATGCGGGTGCCAGCCCGGAGGGCGAGACGCATTACAGCGTGAAAATCGTCTCCCCCGCCTTCGAGGGCCTGTCGCGCGTACAGATCCAGCGCACAGTCATGCTGGCCCTGCAGCAGGAATTTGACACCGGCCTGCATGCGCTGGCCCTCAAAGCCAGCGCACCGAAGGCCTGATTCTCAAGAATCTTCGGAACTGCATTGCCTGCCTGAACGTATTCTCCTCAACACCGTCGAGGAGAACGGGTGATGGTAATCAGGATGATCATGGCGGCTCTGGCCGCAGGCGGCTGCGTGTGCGCAGCCTCCGCAGAAGACACGGGGCCGCGCTCTGACCAATGGCAGTTGCAGGAGATCCGGGACACGGTCTGCAGGGCCAGCGACGAGGTGCTGTTCATCCCGGTGTCAAACGATCTTCCCTCCCGGGAAACAGCTTATGCTCTGGTGCCGGCTGATGATCTTGATGTGATCAGCGCCCATGTCGTGACCCCGGACCAACGGAAATGGCTGATCCGCCACGGCTGCAACAGCCCGGCCTCGCGTCAGCAGGCGGCGATGAATGTGTCGACCGTGACGCCGGCCTCAGGCGGGCTCGATTACTGAGATATTCAGCCCGGTCACCTGGTTACGCTGGCGGCGCAGCACATTGAACCGGTATCCATGGAACACGAAACTCTGCCCCGCCTCGGGGATGGTCTGCGCTTCATGGATCACGAGGCCCGCCACCGTGACGGCTTCATCGTCCGGCAGGTTCCAGTTCATCGCCCGGTTCACATCGCGAATAGGCACCCAGCCATCGACATTCACGGAGCCATCCTCCTGCGGGCGCACGCCCTGCACAGCGATGTCATGCTCGTCATGGATTGAGCCGACAATCTCTTCCAAAATGTCTTCCAGCGTGATCAGGCCCTGCAGTTCGCCATATTCGTCGATGACGAGGGCGAAGTGGCTGCGTTCCTTCAGGAAGGCATCCAACTGGTCCTGCACAGGGGTGGTTTCCGGCACGAACCAGGGTTTGCGCATGATCGCATCGAGGTCGAGGCTGGCGAGATTGCCGCCCAGCGGAATGATCGCGCGCAGCAGATCCTTGGCGTGCAGGATGCCGACAATCTCTTCCTTCTCGCCGCGATAGAGCGGGATGCGCGTATGTGGGCTCGCCAGCGCCTTCATCACCATCTGGCGCGGATCGAGATCGGCGCTCAGCATCTTTATGTTCTTGCGGTGGATCATGACGTCTTCGACCGTCAGTTCCTTGAGGTCCAGCGCGCCGACGAGGCGCTGGCGGTCGGCATCGTCCACCCCGCCCTCGAAGGCATGCAGGTCGATCGCGCCGCGGATTTCCTCATCCGCCGTGATCGCCTCGGCCGGTGTCCCGAGACCAACGAGTTTCAGCGTCACCGAGACGATCGCCTGAATCGCCACCACGATCCACGAGGCCACGGCCACCAGAACAGAGATGATTCCGGCAACGCTCATCGCCATCGCGTCCGGCCGGCCGATGGCATAGGTCTTCGGCATCACTTCGGCGAAGACCAGCACGAGGATCGTCATCACGCCGGTGGCCATCGCCATGGCCACGCCGCCCTGCCCGAACAGGTGGGTGAACAGCGACGTCGCCAGCACCGAAGCCAGGATGTTCACGACATTGTTGCCAAGCAGGATGGAGCCGATCAGCCCTTCCCGGTTGGAGATCAGCCGGTTGACGGCAGCGGCGCGCTTGTCGCCTTCCTTCTCCAGCGCATGCATGCGCGCCCGCGAGGCCGCCGTCAGCGCCGTCTCGGAGCCCGAGAAAAAGCCTGAAAGCGCCAGCAATACGAAGATGGCGATGATGTAACCGGCGATCATGTCAGCCCGTCTGCCCCTGTTATCCCTCTAGAGTTTCACTGCGCAGGAATTGTTCCACGGCGGCAAGGTCTGCATCGGGATGAATGTAGGCCTGTCCGATTCCGCGGGCGAGGATCAGCGGCACCTTCCCCCCGCTGGCCTTCTTGTCCTGTTGCATCAGCCGGACGAGTTCTGCCGCCGTATACGCCCCGCCCTGCCGGCCGGGAACAGCAGCTTGCAGCCCGGAGGTTTCCAGCACGCGCTTTACACGCGCAGCGTCTTCGGCCGGTGTGATGCCCGCCGCGGCGCCATAGCGGAAGGCGAGCGCCATGCCGATGGCGACGGCTTCACCATGCAGCAGGTCCGGCCGGTAATTATTCGCCGCTTCCAGCGCATGACCGAATGTGTGGCCGAGGTTCAGGAGCGCGCGCACGCCCTTTTCGGTTTCGTCTTCGGCCACGATGGCGGCCTTGGCCCGGCAGCTGACGGCGACGGCATAAGTGATTGCATCGGCTTCCAGCGCCAGAACCCGGGCCCCGTTCGCCTCCAGCCAGTCGAAGAAGGCCGGATCATTGATGAGGCCGTATTTGACGATTTCGGCATAGCCCGCGCGCAGCTCCCGCGCCGGCAGCGTGGCGAGCAGCTCCGTGTCCGCGATCACCAGCCGGGGCTGGTAGAACGCGCCGATCAGATTCTTGCCGCGCGCGCTGTTCACAGCCGTCTTTCCGCCAACGGAAGAATCGACCTGTGCCAGCAGTGTCGTCGGCACCTGCACGAACCCCATGCCGCGCTTCATCAGGCTGGCCGAGAGACCGGCAATATCGCCGATCACCCCGCCGCCCAGCGCAACCAGAATGTCAGACCGGTCGGCCCCGCCTTCCAGCAGCCAGTCGAGAATGGCTTCGAGATTGGTGAAGCTCTTGGTCTTTTCGCCTGGCGTCAGCGCCAGCCAGCTGGACGAAATACCGGACGAATCCAGCACCGCTTCGACGCGCGCCCGGTGGGCCGCTTCGACATGTTTGTCGGTCAGCACGAAGACGCGCTTCTGTTTCAGCATCGGCAACAGGCGCGGGCCGAGCTCTGCCAGGGCCCCATGGCCGACAAGGATATCGTAAGACCGGGCGCCGAGATCGACAGACACGGTTTCCAGTTCGGGGGCGGTTACGCTCATTGGGGTTTCCAGGTCTTCAGGGCCTTCAGGATGGCATTCACCGTATTCGTGTGCGGACCGTCCTTGGATCGGACAACAAGGTCGGCCTGCGAATAGACCGGTTCCCGCTCGGCCAACAGATCAGTCAGCACCTGTTTGGCATTGCCGCGCTTCAGGAGGGGACGCGAATCCCGCTTCTGGACGCGCTTCCACAGGGTTTCGAGATCGGCGTTCAGCCAGACGGTGATCGCGTGTTCGCGCATCAGCGCCCGCGTCTCTTCATTGAGGTAGGCCCCGCCCCCGGTCGCCAGTACATGCGGCGGCATCGCCAGAAGGCGTTTTAGCACCTGCTGCTCGCCGCGCCGGAAGTCTGCTTCGCCATGCAGGGCGAAGATATCTGAGATCGACAGGCCGGCTGCCTTCTCGATCTCCGAGTCGCTGTCATAGAAGGGGCGGCCCAGCTTCTCCGCCAGCCGCCGCCCGACCGTCGACTTGCCCGCCCCCATCAGGCCGACAAGCGCAATTGTCCGCGACTCATAAGGCAGAGCCGCCGGTTTTTGTTGCGCTGGGCTGTCGCTGTCAGAAGGCATTCTGGACTTTCATGGCCGGTTCGGTTCATTTCCTATAGAGACGGTGAGGCCTTCGCAATTGGTGAAGGTGGACCGCAAAAGTCTGAATACAACCCAGAGGTGTGATCTCATGCGCAAATTCCTGATCCTGCTTGGCGTTTTGGCGGTGATTGGGCTGGCAGGCCTGTGGTGGCTGGGAACCAAGGCCGAACAGGGCAAACCCGCCCCGGGCGAGATCCGGATCGAGGTCGAAGATGTGGTCTAGGCGCGCCCTTGCAGGCGCGGTCCTGGCCACACTCCTGAGTTGTCCTGCCCATGCGCAGATCGAGGACAGCTGGCTGGAACAGGTCGATCCCTGGGGAATCAGCTACCTCAAAGATGACGAACCGGCCCTTCGCACCCGTATGTGGCGGGGTGCGCGCGGGGAAGACCTGCTGGCCCTGATGCAGGAGGCCCGGACAAAAGGCCTGAGCCCCGCAGAACAGATGCTGATGCGCCGCCTCGCCCTGTCAGCCGGACAGGCGCCGGAGGGCGAAGACAGCGATGCCCTGCTGGCAGAGCGCGCCCGCATCGCCTTTGAACTGGGCGAAGCGGCAGCAGCAGCCGGCCAGTTCGCGGAACTGGAATCGCCTGACGCGGCCGCCATGGCGGCAGACCTGAACCTTGTTCTGGGCAATGAAGCGACCGCTTGCGGCGAGCTGAACGCGCCCGGCCTCGAAGGCGATTACTGGCCGAAACTGCGCGCTGTCTGCGCCGCGCTTGCGGGCAATACGTCCGGCGCTGAACTCGCCATGGAAATGGCGCAGGCCCAGGGCGTGAAAGACAGCTGGCTGTCCGCCGCGATCTTCGCCATGTCGGGCGTTGCGCCGAAGCCGCCAAAAGCGAAATTCGACAGTGGCATCGGCTTCGTCATGTCGAACCGCGCCTTTCTGGAAGTTACGCCCGACGCTGTCCCTCAGGACCGGGCAGACATTGCCGCGGCCATGGCCCGGCGCAAGCTGACCCCGCCGGATGTGCGTGTGAAAGCCGCCCAGATCGCGGCCGAGGCCGGCCTGATCGACCGGGAAGAATTCCGCATCGCCTACAATTCCGCCCTCGCTGCGGACGGCTTCAATCCGCGCACCCTGCTCAGCGAAGCTAAATTCGCCGATGCCGACGGCGCGCGCTCCGATGCCGAAACCGCCGAAGCGATCGCTGCCGCACTGGAAGAGGCGCAGCAGAACCCGGCCCGGTTCGCCGCGACCGCCAGCCTGCTGCGCGATGGCATGGCGCGACTGCCGCTTGGTCCGGACACCGAGGACAAGGCACTCCTCTTCGCCCGGGCCAGCATCGCGGCCGGCGAACCGGAAGAAGCCCTGCGCTGGGTGACACCGCCAGAGCCGGAGCCTGAACCAGAGCCGGTCGTCCCTGAGCCTGCAGTGCCCAGCGCCCTTCTGGAAGACATCGGGCCTGCGCCTGAGGATGACCCGGCGCTTGATATCGAGGGCACCACAGGACCAGATGAAACGGGCGATCTGACTGACGCAGCGACGGAAGAAGAAGATCCCGGCGCGGAGGAAGATGCGCTCCCGCCAGAGCCGGAACCCGTTCCGGATCCGCCCTCCTTCGACGCCGCCTGGATCGGCGCGCTCGTGATTCTCTCCGACCCGGACGCCAGCAAGAGCGCCATCCGGACCGCTGCTGACGATCTGATCGCGGCAGCGCAGGTGGAAGGAAAAACCGAAGCCGCCGCCCGCATCTTTGCCCTGTGGACGGCAGCCGGCACGGCCCCGCCGTCCGAAGCGCGGACCTTCCTCTCGCTGGAAAGCCCGGTGAACGAAGCCTCCTCTGCGCCGGGTGACGCCATCGCGGTCTGGGCTGCGGCACGTTCCGGCACGGCAGCGGAAGTCGTGCTGCGGACTGTCTCGCTGACCAATGGGGACGCATCCGAACTCGGCCTTGCGGACATCACGCTGATCCTCGCTGCGCTGGAGGACATCGGCGCCGGCGATGCCGCCCGCCAGCTGGCACTGGAGGCAACCGGCTACTGGAAAGAGACGCCTTAACCTCGCGTCCGACTTGATCTCTTCTGCAAAAGGCCGATGCTGACCTCATAGAGGGCCCCAATGAGAGGCCCGAGGGAGGAAAGCATGAAATATCTGGGACAGGCGAGCCTCGCCGTCTTGTTGCTGGCGGCTGGCTGCACCGCTCAGCAGGACATGGCCACACCGCCGGAAACAGCCGCTGCGACGCCGGAGACGCTGGCCGAAGCGACACCGGCAAACACAACGGCCCCTGCCCCGGCAGACCGGGTTGCCCTGTTCGGTGACCTGCACGTCCATACCGGCCAGTCCTTCGACGCGTTCATCTCCTCGGTCCGGGCCACGCCGGACGATGCCTACCGGTTTGCCAAGGGGGAGAAGATCACAACCGATGGCGGCTATGACGTCCAGCTGAACGGCCCGCTCGGCTTTCTCGCCGTGACCGATCATGGCGAGTATATGGGCATCATGCCGTCCATGGCGACGCCCGGCACGGCCCTGTCCCAGACCGCTTTCGCAAAATCCGTCTTCGGACCGGACGCAGAGAATCCGGCCAAGTCTTTCCAGAATGTCGGCCTGACCATCGTGTCGGGGGACGAGATTGAAGAGATCTATGACCGGGACGTGATCGACTCGGCCTGGCAGCGCGCCATTGATGCAGCCGAGCGCCATTATGAGCCCGGCAAGTTCACGACGTTCGCCGGATACGAATTCACCGCCATGACGCCGGTGCTGGAATCGAAAATCCCGGCAGCCGCCAACCTCCACCGCAATGTCATCTTCCGGGGCGAGGCACCGCCGCGCCTTTTCTCCACCCTCGATTCTCCGAATCCGGAGGATCTCTGGAAGTGGATGGATGCTCAGCGCGCCGACGGCCGGGATGTCATGTCCATCCCGCACAATTCCAACGCCTCCAATGGCGAGATGTTCGCATCGGAGACCTATGAGGGCGGCGAGCTGACGGCGGACTATGCCATCACCCGCATGCGCAACGAGCCCGTCATCGAAATCACTCAGATCAAGGGCACATCCGAAGCTCACCCCGCCCTGTCCCCAAATGATGAATGGGCCAATTTCGAACTCTATGAGACCTTCATCGGCAGCGCGGCGAAGACGTCTCCGCATATTGGCGACTATGCCCGCAACGCGCTTGCCCGCGGCCTCGGCCTTGCCGACACGAAAGGCTTCAACCCGTTCCGGTTCGGCTTCATCGGCTCCAGCGACACGCATATCGGGGCCGGTCCGTTCATTGAAGAAACCTTCTGGGGCAAATTCCCGGTCGATGGCGCAGATCCGGCCAAGCGCCACTCCATTCCCCCGAACGGAGAGAAGACCTGGGATGCCGACGAAGCCCGGATCACCATTCCCGCCGATGGCGTGATGGTTCCGAACATGCGCCGCCTGCTGGCCGCCAGCCAGTACAGCGCCTCGGGCCTCGCCGGTGTGTGGGCGGATGAAAACACGCGCGAAGCGATCTTCGATGCGATCCGCCGTAAGGAGACTTTCGGCACCTCCGGGCCGCGCCTGAAGGCCCGCATGTTCGCAAGCTTCGATTTCGGCGAAGACATTCTCTCCGATCCGGATCTCGTCGCCAGCGCCTATGAAACCGGTGTGCCCCAGGGCGGCGACCTGACCGGCAGTGGCGGTGCGCCACAGATCCTCGCCTGGGCGATGCGCGATCCGGACTCCTATCCCCTGCAACGCCTGCAGGTGGTGAAAGTCTGGACCGATGCAGACGGCACCGCGCATGAGGCCGTCTATGACGCGGCCTGTTCCGGCGGCGCCGCACCCGATCCTGAAACCCATCGGTGCCCGGACAATGGTGCCCGCGTGAACCTTGCCGACTGTTCCACCAATGACGGCACAGGCGCCAGCGAGATGAAAGCGCTGTGGACCGATCCGGACTTCGACGTCGCCCGGCGCTCAGCCTATTATGTCCGCGTGCTGGAAAACCCGTCCTGCCGGTGGTCCAGCTGGGACGCGGCCCGCAACGGTACACCGCCCAATCCGGACATGCCGACCACAATCCAGGAACGGGCCTGGACGAGCCCGGTCTGGTATAATCCGGAAGATTAAGCTGCCGGGCCGGAGGGCGGGCTGAAATGCCCGCACGTCCGGCCGGTATCTTGTTCACGCCCTTTCAATGTCTGCCTGCGAGACTGGTGGCATGTCAGACCGTGCGCGTATCGAAGCCTTCCTTGAAATGATGTCCGCCGAGCGGGGCGCGTCGCCCAATACGCTCGACGCCTATGGGCGTGACCTGCTGGACGCATCGGAATTTTGCGGCGGCAAACTGGAGACCGCCGGCGCGCGGGACCTCGCCGGATGGCTGTCGGATCTCGCCGCGCGCGGCATGGCGCCGTCGTCCCAGGCGCGCAAGCTCTCCGCCGTCCGGCGCTTCTTCCGTTTCCTGTTCGAAGAAGGCGACCGCAAGGACGACCCGACCGCAAAGCTCGACGGGCCCAAGCCGTCCCGCGATGTGCCGGACGTGCTGTCGCGTGAGGAAATGGCCCGGCTGATCGATGCCTGCGGCGAAGACCTTCGGCTGAAGGCGCTGGTTGAGCTGCTCTATGGCGCCGGGCTTCGTGTGTCGGAACTTGTCTCGCTGACGCTCGGCTCCCTCCCCCGCCGCAAGGGCGAGCGCTGGGTAACGCGTGATGTGATCATTCGCGGTAAGGGCGGCAAGGAGCGGCTGTGCCCGCTCGGCGGTCCGGCGCTGGCGGCCCTTTCAGACTGGCTGGCCGTGCGCGAAGAGACCCTGCCGAAGAACAGCCTCGCCCGCACGCGCGCGGAGAAATTCGTCTTTCCCTCACGCGGAAAGGAAGGCCATCTGACGCGGCGGCGCCTTGGCCAATTGCTGGAGGAACTGGCGATCATGGCAGGCATCCGGCCAGACCGGGTCCACCCGCACGCCCTGCGCCATGCCTATGCCACTCACCTCCTGATGGGCGGCGCAGACCTGCGCAGCGTCCAGACCCTGCTCGGCCATGCCGACATCGCCACGACCCAGATCTACACCCACGTCCTGACCGACGAACTGGCCGAATTGCTGGAAACAGCCCACCCCCTCGCCCGCAACTAAGGCGTTTGTGCCTGGAGGCGAAAACCTATTACCCAAGGTTGACATTTCTTCTCCCTGCCACAATACATAAACGAATGGTTAACAGCGGACATCCTTGGGGGAGGATCCATGAACCGCTTCATTCGGCTTACTGTTTTCACCTTTCTGGCATGGACTACATTCGCATGGCCCGCAGCGGCGCTGGAAGAACACAATCCGCTGGACAAGCTGGAGCCAGAAAAATTCTGCACCAAGAAGACAATGGATCCGGATTTGGATTTTCCGGATGGAAACGCCATTGAACCGTTTCGGATTTCACGGGATGACGTTCTGGCAGCTGCTATAGGCAGCAATGCTTTGGCAGTGAATCCACAAAAAGCGCTTTTACAAAAGCCGGGGTCTCTCGCCCTTCTCGACAGAACACGCTCAGTTTTTGACGTTGTGGTCGACCAGCTGGTTCCTTGTGTGGAATACGTTGAAACAGGCGGATCAGCAAAAAAGAAAGCGGGGAAAGATGCGGTCTTCCCATCCTCCTATGATGCGCGTGTCAACGCCTGCAAAAACCAAAAAGACCGGTATCAGTCTGGCAAAGATAAACGCTATTCTTCAGGTGACGCGCGCGTCGTCCGGCAGAACCTGCTGCGCCTTTTCCAGAGCAGTCTGCACGGCGGCACGAAGCAGCTGATAGTTGCCAGGCGGACATCTACTACAGGCCATGCGGGTGATGGGACCATCCCAGAAGACTGGTTATTCAAACCGGACTATGTACCAGACAAAGATCGCTTTGAGGATGACATTCATATCCTCAATTACCTGTATGCTGAGGACGGGCACGAACCGGTTGTCGTCATTTGCTCGAAACTAACATTCGAAATGCCTGACGGCCAGGAAGAAGAGGTGCTCTATAGCGGCGGCAGCTTTAGTATCGCCCCTTCCAGCACTGACACGGCAAGCAGTCGGGTTCTGGTGGCCCACAAGCCGGCCGGTGATGCAGGCGGTTTGTGGAATACGCTCTTAAAACAGCCTTTCAAAGAACGTTCACTGATCAGCAAAAAAAAGCAAAAACCTGTGCCCGTGAACAGGCAAGATTCTAAAGCCAACCCCAATAGTTTTGAGGCACGCACGATCAACAGAGTTGAAATGAACGTGTCCCGCGCAGAGGCAACGGAAGTGTTGTCCTACACGAAGGAAAACACTTCGACCTACCAATTGGTTCTTGCGAAGGATGCAGGCCAGTTCATCAAGAATGCAAAAAAACGAAAAGGGGCTGAATTCGGGACAACCCTGCCCCAGGCTGAAGACGGCGTGATTGATTCCGGAAACCTGGAATTCGCTGCAGATGCTTTTCTTGGCTTGCATCTACGCGTCGGTGAATCGCTGACAGGCTCACCTGGAGGCCGGAAAGATGCACCGTCCTACACAGGCTCCTGGGCCTGGGGCCTGACACCATATGCGGGCATAAATCAGGCAAGCCAGAAAATGAAAGTGTACGAACCGAATAAAGATGGCGTCCTGGCACTTACACAGAAAAAGTTTGGCTATGCAAAAATCACATATGGCGCACGGCTCGACTACACATCAACCCTGCCTCCTGAACCACGCCTGGGAAAGGATCTTATCGCCCCGCACCTTATACATTCCACGGGCCTTTCCCGGAAAGGCGTAGGAGTTGGCGCGTATGCAGAGTATATAACGGATAATCACAACCTTCTGAACGCTAGGAAATTTGGAGGGTACTTCTCACCCCCCTCGAACTGGTTTGGTTTAATGGGAAATTTCTACGGCCAATCTTACCCCATAGATGTTTTCCAAAGGAAATTGACCCCAGCGGTTACTGACCAGACCCGCTATTATTGGACTGATGATCTAGAATCTGGCTGGTATCTGAACTGGGATTTGGTTGGGGTAATCGAAGACATCAATCACGTTCGTTTGCCAAGAGATTTTGAGGCAGCCCCCTGCTATGGCCTCCCCTCGGAAGATTGCGTCAAACCAGAAGATACGTTCTGGCCCCGCAAATCAGCCAAAGACATCGTGACAGGCGCGGCCTATGGCACAGACTTTTCAGTTTCCCTTGGACGATACGAATTGCTTGGATTGGGTAAAGAAGACCTGTTTGGCGAATTGACGGCCAAATGGGTCTACCGCCGGGAACTGGACCGCACCAACTCAGCTGATCTGTGGAACCTGTCTCTAAAAGTTCAGGATCCAACGGGGTCAGAAAACCGGTATTGGAAAGTAGAATATGTTGTTGGCGAAGATTATGTCACCAGCACCGAAGAGGAGCGCATCAGCTTCAAGATCGTGCTGGCCAACTAGCCCCAACACCTTAACCGCTATTTTTTGTTGCGGATGAAGTAACGCAGACCGATATTGGTGCCCGTGCCGGGCGGGCCGGCCTTTCGATGTGGAGAGACCCCATGGGCCCTTTGATTAAAGCGATTATTCCGGCCGCACTGCTGACCGAAATCGCAGCCATTGTATTCTTCACGGCCACCTGGTCGATCCTGGCGGAAATGCATTTCGGCAAATCCGTCATCCTCGGCGGTGAAGCGGTGACGGCTATCGGCGTCATCGCAATTGGTGTTGCGGTCTTCCGCCGCGCCATCCGCTCTGAAAAGCGTATGGCGTCAGGCGAAACGACGGCCGACGCCTAAGCACCGGCAACGCCCCTTCAGTTTAAATCTCGATTGCACCCGAGCCGCGCGTCTGGACCCAGAAGGCGTGGATAACGCCCGGAAGCCAGCCGATCAGCGTAAGAAGCACGTTGATCAATAGCTGCGTGCCGATCCCTTCCTTGAGTGCCACAGGCACAGGGGGGAACAGGATGGTCAGCAGGATCATCAGAACAGACATGATTTGACCTTTCTCGTCAGCTTTGCACCCCTGAACAACGCCTGACCGGAGGGGTCGTTCCATCTGTCGTGGTCGCGGCCATTTGCGGATTTGACGCGGTGCAACATTCGCCCTAGGCGTATCGGCAAAAGTCAGGGGCCGAGAACATGTCACAGAAAACACCGCGAAATTTCTTCAAGCCGCTCGCCATCGGCGCGCCGGAACCGATGCGGGACCTGCCCGTCAAGCTGGAGCGGATGATCCATTTCGTCCCGCCGCACCTGGATAAAGTGCGCGCCAAGGTGCCGTCCATGGCCCCCGGCGTGGATGTGATCCTCGCCAACCTCGAAGACGCGATCCCCGCCGATGCCAAGGATGCCGCCCGCGCCGGCGCCATCGAAATGGCCAACATGTATGACTGGCAGGGCAAGGGCACCGGTTTCTGGAGCCGCGTGAACCCACTGAACTCCCCCTGGTTCCAGGAAGACGTCTCCCAGCTGGTCCTCAATGCCGGCCATCAGCTGGACGTGATCATGCTGCCCAAGGTCGAAGGCCCATGGGACATCCACTTCGCCGACCAGTATGTCGCCCAGCTGGAAGCCAAGGCAGGCCTCACCCGCCCCATCCTGTTCCACGCCATCCTCGAAACCGCGCAGGGCATGGCCCTCGTTGAAGACATCGCGCTGGCCTCCCCGCGTATGCAGGGCATCAGCCTCGGCCCGGCAGACCTGGCCGCCGACCGCAAGATGAAGACGACCCGCGTCGGCGGCGGCCACCCCTTCTACCGCGTGATCGAGGATCCGAAGGAAGACGGCAGCGACCGCGCCAGCGCCCAGCAGGACCCATGGCACTACACGATTGCCCGCATGGTCGACGCCTGCCGCATGGCCGGGATCAATGCCTTCTACGGTCCGTTCGGCGACATTGCCGACCTCGACGCCTGCGAACAGCAATTCCGCAATGCCTTCCTGCTCGGCTGCTCCGGTACGTGGAGCCTGCACCCGAACCAGATCGCCATCGCGAAAAAAGTGTTCAGCCCGGACCCGGACGAAGTGAAATTCGCCCGCAAGATTCTGGCCGCCATGCCGGACGGCACCGGCGTCGCCATGATCGACGGCAAGATGCAGGACGATGCGACCTGGAAGCAGGCCAAGGTGATCTCCGACCTTGCAGACCTCGTCGCCTCGAAAGATCCGGATCTCGCGGCCGCTTACGGGGCCTGATCGGCTCTTTCCCTACAGGCGCTGCGTGCTAGGTTGTTCTCTCAACAACCGGAGCACGGCCCTGCCTGTATCGGGCGTGCTGGCGCTAATGGAGTTTTGCATCAATGACCAGGCAGCATCTTGTGCCGATGACCGGCTATGAGCCGAACCTGCAACGCTGGTTCGACTGGATGGAAGGCGACCATTCTCCCGAAGGCCTGTCAGGCCAGCTGGCCGACAATGTCGTCTTCCGCAGCCCGGTCGTGCACACGCCGCAGGAAGGCAAGCCGGTCACGATGGCCTATCTCACCGCGGCCGGTGAGACGCTGGGCGGCGACACGTTCCGCTATGTCCGCGTCTTCGATTGCGGCGACAAGGCAGTGCTGGAATTCGAATGCGTCATGGACGGTATCCAGGTGAACGGCGTCGACATGATCGAATGGAACGTCGACGGCCAGATTGTCGATTTCAAGGTGATGGTCCGCCCTCTGAAGGCCATCCAGACTGTCCATGCGGCCATGGGGGCCATGCTGGCAAAGATGAAGGCCGGCGCGTGAACCCACCGACATTGACGACAGACCGGCTGATTCTGCGCCCGTTTGAAGAAGCCGATTATCCGCACGCTGCCGCCATGTGGGGCGATGCCGACGTGGTCCGCTATATCGGCGGGGTGACGCGCAGCCCGCAGGATGTGTGGTTCGCCTCCGTACGCGGACGCGGCATGTGGGACGTGAAAGGCTTCGGCTACTGGACGGTGCTAGACCGCGAGACCGGCACATGGCTGGGCGAAGCCGGGTTTTCCGATTTCAGGCGGGGCATGTCACCAGACCTGTCGGAATGGCCCGAAGCCGGCTGGGCGTTCGGGCGCGCCTCATGGGGCCGTGGCATCGGCAGCGAGGTGGTCAAGCGGATGCACGCATGGCTGGACGAAACCCATCCGGGCAAGAGTGTCTGTATCATCGATGAGGACAATGTTGCCTCACGCCGGGTCGCGGAAAAGGCGGGCTATGTCCTCTGGACGATGTCGGCGCTGCGCGACCATCCGGTCACGGTCTATCACCGCCTTCCCTAGCCCGCCTTGCGGGAGCTGTCCAAACGGGCGTCCCAGCCGCGCAGCAGTTCCAGGAACCCTTCCTGCGGCAGGCCCGGGGAGTAGAGGAAGCCCTGCGCCATGGAGCACCCGCGCCGCGACAGAAACTCTGCCTGGCGGTCGGTTTCGACGCCTTCGGCCACCGTCTTCAGGCCCAGCGTTTCCGCCATGGCGAGGATCATTTCGACAATCGCCGGCGCCTGACGGTCCGCATCCAGAGCAGACACAAACTGACGGTCGATCTTGAACACGTCGAACGGCAACTGGGTCAGCATGGACAAATTGGAATGCCCCGTGCCGAAATCGTCGAGGGCCAGCTTCACGCCCAGTGCCCGCAGCGGACGCATCACCCGGTCCACCTTGGTCGGATCGGACACGGCCATGCTTTCCGTGATCTCCAGTTCCAGGCGACCCGGCGGCAGGCCCGTCCGTTTCAGGACTTCAAGCACCAGGTTTGTCAGGTCGACCGTCATGAACTGGCGCGGCGACACGTTGACGGCGACGGAGACGTCAAAGCCTTCCTTCATCCAGACCACGGCGCATTCGCAGGCCGATTCGAGGATCTGTTCGCCGATCTGGTTGACGAGGCCGGTTTCCTCCGCCAGCGGAATAAAGGCTGCCGGGGAAATGATCTTGCCATTCGCGCGCTGCCAGCGGGCGAGCGCTTCGCAGCCGACGATCTTGCCGCTGGCAAAGTCGACCTTTGGCTGGAACACGGCCTTGAATTCGCGCGCAGCGACGGCTTCGCGCAGTTCGGCTTCCAGCATGTATTTGCCACGGGCCACGCGGTTGAGCCGCGGCGAGAAATAGCGGAAGCCGGACGCCGATTCCTGACGTACCTGCTGAAGCGCGAGATCTGCATGGCGGAAAAGTTTCTGTGCCGTGTCAGCATCTTCCGGCGCGATGACGATGCCGCCCGACATGCCAACGCTGATCGACTGGCCATTGATCTCGAAAGGTTGGGCAAAGGCTACGCGGATGGCCCGCGCAATATTCGACACGCTTTCGCGGGTGATGGCGTTCGGCAGGAAGATCGCGAACTGATCATTATGAAGGGCCGCGATCATCGAGCCTTCGAGGCTGGCCGCAACCGGAGCGTCGAGATGGGCGAGACAACCGGTCAGCCGCTCACCGACAGAATTCAGCAGCGAATTGGTGGCGAGACTGCCGAGGCGTTCGGCGGCCCGGCCGAACTGGTCGAGGTCGAGCAGGAAGAAGGCCGCCGGCGCATCGAACGAGGCATAGGGCAGCTTGCGTTCGATATAGGCTTCCAGCGCGATCGTGTTCGGCAGGCCAGTCTGCTGGTCGACATAGGCGATCCGTTCAAGGCGCTCATTCTCGCGGCGCAGATGGCTGACCCGGCGGGTCACCGCAACGCGCAGGCGGCGCAGTTCCTTGAACATGACCGATTCCACGCCGCGCGGCCGCATCGACGTCGTATCGTCCAGATAGGCGAGGAATCTCTGCAGAACCTGCTGGAAAGACCGGGCGAGCAGGAAGGAGGCCCCTGCCCCGCACGTAATGGAGATCAGCAGAAGGCCCAGGACGACTTCGGGAGGGGAGGCCATATCGTTCCAGGCGTGGCCGCCGAACAGCACACGATAGGTCTGTTCGAGGACAGTCACTGCGCCAAAGACCAGAACAGCCGCTATCGCGCCGACAAAAGCGGCGAATGCCGGCAGCGTCATAGAGCCGAAAAACCGGCGTATCTGCGACAGTTTGCGCAATATTACCTCGCCTAAACACACCGGAGGGCGTGCTTTCCCGAGCGCACATTCCTGCAATATGTTTAGAAATCAGTGAACAAGATGCGCTAGCTGTTGTGCGATCTACACACTATATCGGCCCCCATGACCCAGAACCGCACCGCCACCGTCAGCCGCAAGACCAAGGAAACGGATATTTCCGTCACCCTCGACCTCGACGGCACAGGAAAATCCGACATCCAGACCGGGATCGGCTTTTTCGACCATATGCTGGAGAGTTTCTCCAAGCACTCGGCCATCGACCTGACTGTGCGCTGCGACGGCGACCTGCACATCGACATGCACCACAGTGTCGAGGATACGGGCATTGTCATCGGCCAGGCCATCCTCAAGGCGCTGGGCGATTTTGCCGGCATCACCCGTTTCGGCACGGCCTATATCCCGATGGACGAAACGCTGAGCCGGGCGAGCCTCGACCTCTGCAAGCGGCCTTACCTGGTGTGGAAAGTACAGTTTACGCGCGACAAGATCGGTGAAATGGACACCGAACTCTTCAAGGAGTTCTTCCACGCCCTCGCCGGAAATGGTGGCATGTGCCTGCACGTCGAGAATCTCTACGGCGAAAACTGCCACCACATCGCTGAAAGCTGCTTCAAGGCCACGGCCCGTGCCCTGCGCGCCGCTGTTGAAGTCGACCCGCGCCTCGGCGGGCAGGCGGCAAGCACCAAGGGCAGCCTTTAGCCCCTTCTGCCTTCAAGCCAGACGTATGCCTGCATTACAGGCAGGAATACTTGTGCCTGAAGTCGTTCCTGATTTTGCATTTGGCTGAAACAAGTTTTGTTTCACCAAAAAGCCTTGAATACATTCTTTATACTTCTTACCCTGAAAATTCAGGAAATTTTGATTTCAGCTTTTATTTTGGCGCTGATGTAAATATCGATTTCATCCCCATATATACTTTGCGGAATATTTTTTCCGTACAGATGAAAGCCGATCCGATGTCCTCTCAGAACGATAACAAGAAGCAGGGCAAGCCTGGAAAACCTTCGCAGCCGCCTGTGCCGCAAACGCTGCAGGAAAAGCGCGCGGAACAAGCGCGCCAGCAAGGCAAGCAGGACATGGAAATCCCCCTGAAGAAATAGGTGTTCCCGAAAGCGGCCAGGCACCCCCCTACGCCTGACCGCCCCTTGGGAGCCGCGTCCGGATCAATCCTCCGGATGCGGCTTTCCCGCATCAGCCCGGCGTCCATGAGGGGTGAGAGATGGAGACCGCAAAGGAACCACAATGACGAATCGCATTTCAAAACAGCTGGTAACGTTCCGAAGCCCGTTCTATCTCGACAGTCTCGAAGACGAATGGCCTGCGGGCAATTATACGATCGAGACGGAAGAAGAGCCTCTGGACAGCCCGTCCTTTCTCGCCTTCCGCCGGGTATGCACCACGATGATTGTCCACACCAAACACCGCGGGCGGACGCAGACCAGGTTCGTAATCATTGACCCCGCCGATCTGGCAGCTGCGCAGGCGCGCGACCAGCAGCCGCTGGACCGGGCAGAAAACGAAGGCATGACGGGCAGCTGACCCGGCGGTACAAACCCGCCCAAGCCAACGCCCGGCCATCAGACCCTATTTGCGGTAATCGAGCGGCGGATCGCGGTCGCCGAGAAGCGAGCGGTATTGATAATCCGGCCCGCGCTTTTCATCGAACTCCTCGCGGGCTTCCGCGCGCAGATCCGGGTTCGTGAACAGTTCGATCGCGGCCAGCGTCAGCGTCTTGGACGCCACCTGCGTGCCCTTGTGCCCGATCGATGTGCCGGACGCAGCAACCGCCTGCCAGGAGTGAGCCGGCGTGCCCGGCACCCAGGTCGCCGTGTTCAGGCCAACGGTCGGCACGGCATAGGACACATCGCCCACATCGGTGGAACCGTAGCCGAGCGTCACTTCATAAGGCTGGATTTCCGCTTCCGAGCCGATGGGCAGGCTCGGCGTGGTCAGCGTGGCATAGATCGTCTCGGCGAAGGCTTTCTCCTCGTCATCATACGTGACCCCGCCAACCTCGCGCAGCTTTGCATCCATCATTTTCGCCAGCGTCTCGTTCACCAGCAGCGGATTGTTGCCATGGATGATTTCCCAGTCGACCGTCGTGCCCGTGCCGAGCGCCGCGCCGCGGGCGGCATCCTCCAGGCGCGACCAGATTGCTTCGACGCCATCGGCGGTCGGATGGCGGACATAGTAGAAGACTTCGGCAAAGTCCGGCACCACGTTCGGGGCGGCGCCGCCGGAGGTGATGACGTAATGGATGCGGGCGTCCTGAGGCACATGCTCGCGCATCATGTTGACCATCATGTCGAAGGCCTCGACCCCGTCGAGCGCCGAGCGGCCTTTCTCCGGCGCCCCCGCTGCGTGAGCCGAGAGGCCATGGAAACGGAACTTGGCCGACCGGTTGGCCAGCGTCGTGCGCGCGGCAGCGGAGTTACGGTCCCCCGCATGCCAGTGCAGCGCGATGTCGACATCGTCGAACAGGCCCGCGCGGACCATATAGACCTTTCCGCTACCCCCCTCTTCCGCCGGTGTGCCGTAAAGCCGGATGCGGCCCGGCGTGCCGGTCTCTTCCAGCCAGTCCTTGATCGCGATGGCTGCCGTGGTGGAACCCGCCGCGAAGAGATTGTGCCCACAAGCATGGCCTGCGCCCATGCCGTCGCGCTCTTCCCGGTCCGGGCTGGCGGTCTGGTTGATGCCCGGCAGCGCGTCGAACTCGGCGAGAATCGCGATCACCGGGCCGCCCTCACCATATTCCGCCACAAAAGCGGTCGGGATGCCGGCGACGCCCGCCTCCACGTCAAAGCCTTCCACTTTCAGCGTCTGCTGAAGAAGCCCGGAGGATTTTTCCTCCTGATAGCCAACCTCCGCCCACTCCCAGATCTGGTCCGACAGGCTGTTGGAGAGATCCGCCTTTTCTTCCACCTGTTCGATCAGTTTCGCATCGCGGCTGTCCGGCCAGGCGGGCCCTGTGATGCAGGCGGCGAGGAGCGCGGTGGAGAGAAGTGGCAGGATGGGGCGCATGGGGCATACTCCGTCTGATCGTCCGAATCTGGCCCGGACATTGGGACAGGCCATGGCGCCGCACAAGGGAAACCGGCCCGCCGCGCTGTCAGACAGAGCCTTCGCGTTCGATCACGAGCACACGTGCCTCCCCGATGGGATGGGCGACATGCTCGTCCCCTGCCCCGGCGACGAACATGTCGCCTGCGCCGAGCTGGACGATCTTTTCCGCGCCATGCTCCCGGTAGTGCATGTCGACCACGCCCTGCATGACAAGGAAGACTTCCGTGCCGTCATTGACGTGCCACTTGTAGGGCTGGTCGGTCCAGTGGAGGCGCACGGTCGCCCCGTCGATGCGGGCGATGTCGCGCGCGCCCCAGGCCTCCCCGGCCCGGAACGTTTTCGCATCCTGTATGATTTCCGGCATGAATAACCCTGTGTTCGATACTGGCAGCGGCGCCAGCCTAGCCCGGTTTCCCACAAGGAAGAACCACGCCCGTGACACGAAATGGCTTTTCCTATGCGCCCCGCCCGGCTAACACGCGCGCATGACACAGGTCGCGCTGATCGATTACGGCTCCGGCAACCTCCACTCGGCCGAGCGGGCCCTGCGGGAGGCAGCGGCGCTGGCGGGGACGAGCCACGAGATTGTCGTGACCGACTCCCCCGAAACCATCCTCGAAGCCACAAGAATCGTCCTGCCGGGCGTTGGCCATTTTGCCGACTGCGCCGCCGGCCTGCGCGCCCGTGAAGGCGTGGTGGACGCGCTGAACGAGGCAGTGCTCAAGGAGGGCAAGCCCTTCTTCGGCATCTGCGTCGGCATGCAGCTGATGGCGACCGCCGGGCTGGAGGATGGCTACACGGCCGGCCTCGGCTGGATCAAGGGCACGGTGGACATCATCGAGCCGGGCGAAGGCTTCCGCATTCCGCACATGGGCTGGAACGGCCTCACCTTCACGCGCCTGACGCCCCACCCCGTGCTGGCAGATCTGGGCGAGGATCCGCACGTCTATTTCACCCATTCCTATGCGATGAAGCCGGACAACCCGGCCGACGTGGTCGCAACGGCGGACTATGGCGTGCCCATCGTCGCGGCCGTCGCCCGGCGCAACATGTTCGGCACGCAGTTCCATCCGGAGAAGAGCCAGGCCACCGGGCTCAAAATCCTATCCAATTTCCTGCAATGGGCGCCCTGACACCGAAATGACCTTTACCCTCTACCCCGCCATCGACCTGAAAGACGGCCAGTGCGTGCGCCTGCTGCGCGGCGAGATGGACCAGGCGACCGTCTTCTCCGACAGCCCGGCGGCGCAGGCCAAAGCCTTCCGCGAGGCGGGCTTCACCCATCTTCATGTCGTGGACCTGAACGGCGCCTTCGAGGGCAAGGCCGTGAACCGCGCGGCGGTCGAGGCGATCCTGAAAGCCACCGATGCGCCGGTGCAGCTCGGCGGCGGCATCCGCACGCGGGCGCAGATCGACGCCTGGCTGGAGGCCGGCATTTCCCGCGTCATCCTCGGCACGGTTGCTCTGAGAGATCCGGAGCTGGTGAAAGCGGCCGCCCGCGCCCTGCCCGGCAAGATTGTCGTCGGTATCGATGCGAAGAACGGCATGGTGGCCGTCGAAGGCTGGGCCGAGACCAGCGACATGAAGGCGACCGAACTCGCCAAGGCTTTTGAAGGCTGCGGCGTCGCCGCCATCGTCGCCACAGACATCGGCCGCGACGGCCTCAAAACCGGCGTCAATGTTCCGTTCACGGCAGAACTCGCAAATACCGTCTCCATCCCCGTCATCGCCTCGGGTGGCGTCGCCAGCGTGGACGACATCCGTGCCCTGATGGCCGCCGACGCGCCGATTGCCGGATCTATCCTCGGGCGGGCGCTTTATGATGGGGATATTGTGGCGGCTGAGGCGATTGCGGTGGCTGACTAATCGGTTCAGCTCTTACCGATCTTTTTCGCAGATCGAGAATCTATCTCCAATTCTGCACCACCATTCCCAATGCGCAGTCTGGCTCCCGTCTTCAGAAGGTCCGCAAGCGAATCAAGTGCTGAGTGTTCATCCTCGCTTTCTGATTCAGTTACGCCAAACATGTTTGAGGTAGCTCCCTCAAGCCAACGATCCGGCACGGTAAGACCCGCCTCGTCTTCTTTAAACTCCATAACCGTTTCAACTACCCAGCTAGCTCTATTCACATCAAGTGAGTATCGTTCGAGGTCTCTTTTGAATCGCGTGTCTTCGCGCTCAATTTGTTTGAGATAGCTGAGGACATAAAACAGTAGAACCGCCGCAAGAGCTGAGCTAGCAAAAAATCTAATGTGGTAGAGCAAATGGTCGGCATCCGCGCTGCTGCTCGTCATTGCCTGCCAGATCGCTAACAGTGCAGAAAGTACAGCCAATAAAATTCCTAAAGACGCAAACCCGATAATCCCAAATCGCACAGAAGAGCTCGTCCGGAACGTACTCGGATCCGACAACTTGGCCTGAACATTTTTTGTAATCAGATCACGGAGCTTTCTTCTCGCGTCACGCGCGCGGCTCAAATCAAGTTGTTCTTGCTTTTCGTCTAACTCCTTTTCGCGTTCCGACAACGCTGCCATATGATCGGCGTACGCTTTTTCGCGACTTTCACTTTCTTCATCAAATTGCTTTTCCAATTTTTCTTTGTGCGCGAGGAGTTGCTCTTCCTGCTTGATTTGCGCGTCAGAAAGAGACTTTGAAATTCCTAATGCTACCGAAGACAGTTGCGCGACATGCGCCTGCAAAGCCGAGGTTTCTTCTGTTGAAGCAGCGCTCAACTTTGCAGAGTTTCTACCACAGTACTTCGCCACCAGATCAGCTAGAATTTCAAATTCTGCGCTTCCGTCCCCAGGGTTCTGGCGGTGGAAATAGAATTCCGCTTCATAAATCGAAGGTTGAAGCTGTGTGCCTCGTGTTACTGCACGATCAAATTCTAAATGCCATCCGGAATCCAACTTCAATAAAAAGCGACGGATCCTTTGATCGTCCAAGTCGTCGAATTTTTCCCTAAGCGTCGCGACCTCTTCTACAGTGTCGAACCCTTCGTAAACCTCAGGTGCCCAGTGAATAGTTACTTGGACGACCATATCGTGGCTGAAAGATTCGATAATGAACTCGAACAGCGTCCTATCTGTCGGCGCTACTACAACGATGGTATTAGTTGGCTTCCGCGACATTTTGATTCCTCCGGATGCCATCAATTAAAGCGATTCGAACAATTCGACTTATAAGGATTCGACAGTGTTTCGGCCGAATCAGGCGAGCAAATTGAATGTCGGTATCAAGCCCTTCTCAACATTTGCTCATAACAGCCGCCCCGCCTAGCTCCCCACTCCCACAACAAGCGCCTCCATACTCATGTCGTAACACGCGTCATCCCCGGCGGCGGAGCCGTCTGGGGATCCAGCTCTGGACAGAACGTCAGAGCACGTCATGCGCGGGGGCGAACCCGGTTCGCTGAGGAACGGGGCGCACATGCGGGGTCTTTCGGAGATGGGTGCCCGGATGCGCTGCGCGCATCGGGCATGACGCCTCTCTGCAAGGGCCGCACTCAACCGGTGATCTCGAACCAGAGGTCTTTCCAGTGCGGGTTCTTCGCTTCGATCAGATTGATCTTATTCCGCCGCCGGTAGGATTTCAGCGATTTCTCGCGCTGGATCGCGGCCTCAATCCATTCGTGCACCTCGTACCAGACAAGCGTCTTGCAGCCGTGTTTCTGCGTGAAGCCCGGCACCACACCCTCCCTGTGCTGCCAGACGCGCTGGACGAGGTTTGACGTGACGCCGGTGTAGACCGTGCCGTTCTTCCGGCTCGCCATCATGTAGACGGCGGTGATCCGGTCTTCATTCGCCACGCCTCTACGCCCGCAACAACCGCTCATAAAACCCGCCCCACTTCCGGCCCGGTTCCACGAGGTGGGCCTCTAAAATCCAGTAACGGGGGCGGCCGAGGTGGTCCGGATTGCTGAGCGGCTCCGGATTGTCCGGCCAGAGGCGCTGGTGGGCCGGCTCCAGTGGCCAGGTGGCGTGCGGAAATTCTCCCACGGTGTGGCCGGCGATCTTGCCGCCGAAATGATAGCCCCGCGCTTCGGCCGCGCGGCAGGCAAAGTCATAAACCTCCGCCCCCGTCACTTGCCGCGATGACAGAGCAAAGGCGCGCATTTCCTCGAACACTTCGGGCAGCGCGGCGACCAGCGCATGGCGGGCCGGATCCTGTCCCATGGCATAGGTGCGGCCGACATCGGCCTCGGCCTGTTCGAAGACGGGGCCCATGTCGACATAGACCGTATCCTCCGGCCCGATGGTCACTTCGTCTGGCCGGTCAGAGAAGATGCAGGTCGTGTTCGGCCCGGCGCGCACGAGGCGCTGGTGCCAGTTGCGCGCGATGCCGAACTGGTCTGCCGCGATGGTTTCGATGTCGCGGTCCACCTCCCCTTCGGTGCGGCCCGGTTTCATGATGCCCGCCGCCTCAATCGCGTCCAGCAGCGCGAAGGCGCGTTCCTCCGCCTCGACCATTCTTGCCCAGCGGGCGGCTTCGTCTGTTTCCTGAGGTTTCATGCCATGGGGGTAGCAAGCCTGCCCCCGCTGTCAAATCGGCGGGCCGGGCGGTCAGGCCACCGCGATCATGCGCGGGCCGCCAGGCGCTGCCCGCACGGCGCGATTTTTGCCGCCATGCTTGGCCTGGTAGAGGGCATGGTCTGCCCGGCTCAGCTGTGCAGACATGTTCTCACGTGCCTCGGCGATGCACCAGCCGAGGCTGATCGTCACCTTGCGGCCATCCGGGCGGCGGCACGCGACTTCGCGCACCAGCGCCTCGAACCAGATGCGGGCGGCCGCTTCGCTGGCGAAGAGGCCCGCCATGGCGAATTCCTCCCCGCCGAGCCGCGCAACGGTCACATCCTCCGGGGCGATCTCGGTCAGGATCGTGGACATCGCCTTCAGAACAAGGTCTCCGGTTTCGTGGCCGGCCGTGTCGTTGATGCTCTTGAAATCGTCAATGTCGGCAATCGCGCAGGCGAAGACCTGCGTGCTGGGCCGCGGCAGGCCCATCAGCGCCCCTGCCCGGGCAAAGAAGGCCCGGCGGTTCGGCAGGCCGGTCAGCTCGTCATGATTGGCGAGGTATTCGTTGCGATCGGCCAGGTGGCGCACTTTCAGGTGCGCGCGCTGAATGCCGATGCTGCAGGACGGAGAGATGAGGAGCGGCAGGACGATGCAGGAGATGTAGATGTCGCGCGTGGTGATCACCGGATCGATCTGAAGCCAGATCCAGACCGGGATGAAGGTCAGCAAGACCGCCATGACCGTTACCGAAGTTGTGGTTAAAGCCGCCTTCCTGGCGTGTTTCGACAATCTCAACATCAAGTCCCCACTCGTTTCGACAGCTTATGCCAGCGCTCGCTTAAAAGCCCGTCGAAGCATTCGGTGAAATTTGATCTATTGAGGGTCTATAGACGGCGCATAGACGGTCTATTGAGGGTGTATAGACGGTGCTTCTCCGGGTTTTGGGTCAAAGGGCGGACTGCCGCACAGACGCGGGCTTTGCCGCCAGGGCTTTCCCGGCTAAAGCCGTCGCATGAGCCTCAAAACCCGCATCATCCCCTGCCTCGACGTGAAAGACGGCCGCACCGTCAAAGGCGTCAACTTCGTGGACTTGCAAGACGCGGGCGACCCCGTGGCGCTGGCGAAAGCCTATGACGCGCAAGGCGCAGACGAGCTCTGTTTCCTCGACATCACGGCCAGCCATGAGGGCCGCGGCACGCTGCTCGACATCGTCTCCGCCACGGCGGAACAGTGTTTCATGCCGCTGACCGTGGGCGGCGGAGTGCGCAGCGCGGACGATCTGGTCGCGCTACTGCGGGCCGGGGCCGACAAGGTGGCGATCAATTCCGCCGCTGTCGCAGACCCGGACGTCGTCGCCCGCTGCGCCGCAAAGGCCGGGCGCCAGGCGGTGGTCGTCGCCATCGATGCGCGCAAGGTGGAGGATCATTGGGAAATCTTCACCCATGGCGGCCGCACGGCCACCGGAATCGATGCGGTGGCGTTTGCAAAACTCGCCGAAAGCAAGGGCGCCGGCGAAATCCTGCTGACCAGCATGGACAAGGACGGTACCAAGTCCGGCTATGACATCCCGCTGCTGCAAGCGGTCACATCTGTTGTAAACATTCCGGTTGTGGCCAGCGGCGGCGCCGGCAGCGTGGACGACATGCCGGCGGCTGTGCTGGAGGGCGGGGCGACGGCTGTGCTCGCCGCCTCGATCTTCCATTTCGGTGAAGCGACCGTGGCCGACGCCCGGCGCGCCCTGGGCGAAGCAGGCGCACCAGTGCGGCCGCTTTAGGCTCAATCTTTCATCCTTCGACTTCGCTCAGGCTTCGAGGGATCAGAAATCGATCCCGTGGATCGATTTCCCCGAGAAGGCCCAAGCGTAAGCGCAGGGCTCGAAGCACGAGCGCACCCTATTCCGCAAACACCGGCTTCCGTTTCTGCATCTCGGCCATCACCGCCTCCATCTGGTTCGGCGTGCGGATGACTTTGAGCTGTTCGGTGCTTTCCAGCATCAGCAGGTCAGCGTCGGACAGGTCAGCCATGGCGTTGCAGAGACGTTTCGAGCCGCGCATCGCGGCCGGGTGCTTGTTGGCGATGATCTTCGCCAGCGCCAGCGCGTCTTCGTGCGGCGTGTCCGAGACATGCGTGGCAAAGCCCATGGCATGGGCCTCGCGGCCATTGAACTCCCGGTTCGTATAGGTCAGCTCGCGGATCACATCGTCGCGTGCATTGCCGCGCCAGAGAGGAAAGCCCGCCATGTCGGGCACCAGGCCCCACTTCATTTCCATGATCGCACAGCGCGTGTCCGGGTGGATAAATCGCACATCTGCGCCCGACAGGATCTGGAACCCGCCGCCGAACGCCACGCCGTGCGCTGCCGCAATCACAGGCACTTCCAGCTTGCGCCAGCCCCAGGCGACGTATTGGGCGAGGTTCGCATCGCCGAACGCCCGTGTGGCAAGGTCACCCGTTGCCCCACCTTTTTTCTCGCCGTCGCCCTTGGCTGCATTGGCCGCCATAGCCGTCAGGTCCAGCCCCGCGCAGAAGGCCCGTCCCTCCCCTGACAGCACGACGCAGCGCAGGCCCTTGGTGCCGTGCAGCTCCTCGATCGTATCGGCCAGCGCCTGGAACTGGGCGTTGTCCAGCGCATTCATCTTGTCGGTGCGCACCATGCGGACATCTGCGATGCCGTCTTCTAGATGCGTGATCGTCACCCGGTCGCTCATCCGGAATCCTCCTTGTTTGGGACAAAAGTGACGCCCCCTGCGCCCGCGTCAAGCTGGCAGGCTTCCTCCCCCCGCGGAAGGAGGGTATGGAGACGCCATGTCTACTCTCGGATCTGCCGACCGCCTCGCCGAAGCCCTCGCCCATCTGGGCATGACCATCGATGCGCGCGCCGAAACCGGCGATGCAAGTTCGTCATGGACGGCGAAGCTGCTGTCGAAAGGCGTTGGCGCCTGCGCCGACAAAGCCGAGGAAGAAGCGGGCGAATTCATCCAGGCCCTGCGCGAAGAGAGCGACGAGCGCGTCGCCAGCGAAGCCGCCGACATGCTGTATCACGCCCTCGTCGCCCTCCGCGTCCGCGGCGTCAGCCTCGACGATGTGGCGATGGCACTGGAGAAACGGCAAGGCACGAGCGGGATTGCGGAAAAGGCAAGCCGGAAGAGCTGAAAGCCCTAAAGCGCGCGCTCCAGATAGATCACTTCCTTTTCGCCCGGCACGAAAGCCTGACTGCCGACTTCCTCGAAGCCCAGCCGTTTGTGGAAGCGCAGCGAGCCCGGATTGGGCGGCAGGCGGTTCACCTCACAGCCTATGCGCCCATAGCGGGCGCCACATCGGGCGAAGGCCGCGCCATAGAGCGCCTCCCCCAGGCGTTTGCCTTGATGGGAAGGATCAATCGCGATCCGGTCGACATAGATGAGATTGCCGCCGCGCGCCTCAAACCAGCGAAGGTTCGGGCTCTTGTAGGCTTCCGTTCCCAGCGGGACGAGATTGATGAACCCGATCGGCAGGCCATCGTCAGCACAGGCCAGGAAACATTCTCCGAGCGTCAGGATCAAGCCGAGGTCTTCCGTCGTTTCACGGCTGACGCCCGGCACCCCCTGCTCGTTGATCGCGTGCAGGGCCGGCAGGTCTGCGGGCTCATAGGCCCGGATTGTGGTCACGAAATCTCTTTCGGCGGCTTCAGACGGCGCTTGGTCTGGTGGCTGTCGGCCTTGTCGCCTGTCGGCTTTTCACCGCGCATATAGTGACGCTGCCAGCGTTCCTTCATGGCGCCTTCTTCGCCCTCGCCGAGGCGTTTGTTGAAGTCGGCCCGGCTCTCGGTCCAGGCATTGTATTCCTTCACCAGTTCCTCATTGGAGCGCAGGAGTTTGCGCTCCGGCTGGATCTCTTCCAGCTTCTTGTGTTCCATCAGCGTGATGAAGGCGAAGGGCTCGCCCTTTTCGAAGACCACGCTGCCCTTGCGGGTCATTTGCCAGTTCATGGTGAAGGGAAAAGGCAACCAGTCGGTCTCAACAAGGCCCGTCAGCGGATAGATGCCATCCTTCGGCCAGTTTGGCGGGCCGGTCACCCAGACGCCCCAGCCGGGCGGCGTGCGGAACAGGTGGCCGGTGTGGAACGTAACGATCCCGCGGGCGAAATGCGCCCCCGCGAAACTTTCAATGGCGCGCGGGTCGCCGCGGGTCAGGAGGCGGATGTCCTCATTGCGCGGGCCGCCATTCCACTCGATCTTGATGTCCATCGGGGCGAGCAATTCCCAGCCCGTGGAGTTTGCCATGGTCAGCGGCAGGCAGCGATAGGGATGGCGGTCGGTAAAGGCATCCATCCAGTCACGATTTGACCGGGCGGGCACCAGATCCGGCGCGACATCGTAGATTTTGTAGCAATCAAGAAACATGGGGAGGCTCACCGCTTGACGGACGGGCCAAGTCTTGGCCCAAAGGGCCCCATGACGGCAACCCCCGAAGACCTGTTCGCTTATCTCGACACGCTGGGCATCGCGCACACGACGCACTGGCATGAGGCCGTGTTCACCGTGGATCAGGGCAAGGAGCTGAAGGCCGCCATGCCGGGCGGCCACACCAAGAACCTGTTCCTGAAGGACAAGGATGGCGCCATCATCCTGATTGCCGCCGAAGCCCACTCACAGCTGAAGCTGAACAAGCTTCACCGGCTGATCGGCACGAAACGCCTGTCCTTCGGACCGCCGGAACTGATGGAGGAACTGCTCGGGGTGACGCCCGGCTCGGTCACCGCCTTTGCCCTGATGAATGACAAGGCCGGCCGCGTGCGCTTTCTCGTCGATGCGGCGCTGATGGCACACGACCCGGTGAACTTCCACCCGCTGACCAATACCGGCACCACGGCCGTTTCCCGCGAGGATTTCGAGGCGTTCGTCCGCGCCACCGGCCACGGCTTCGAAGTGATCGACTTCACCCAGCTGCTGACCGAAGCGGAGTAAGCAGGACCGGGCGCCAGCGAATTTGTTGGCCCCCGCCTCTGGTATTGCCGCTTCAGGCCGCTAGTGTCGCCCCGAAAAGATAAGGGAGACTGCCAGCATGCAACACCGCCGCCTTGGCCGAAGCGCCATCTACGTATCCGACATCTGCATGGGCACGATGACCTTCGGCTCGCAAGCCGACGAGGCCGAATCCCTGCGCATCCTCGATGCCAGCTTCGATGCCGGGATCAATTTCTATGACACGGCCGAGAACTATCCCGTCCCGCCGGACACAAAATGGGCCGGGCGCACGGAAGAAATCGTCGGCAAATGGCTGAAGACCAAGGACCGGGACTCCATTATCCTCGCCACCAAGGTCTGCGGCCCGTCGCATGGCTGGATCAAGGGCAGCATGCGAGCCGGCATGACCGCGCTCGACCGCCACAATATCACCAAGGCCATCGAAGACAGCCTGACCCGTCTCGGTACCGACTATGTCGACCTCTATCAGACCCACTGGCCGGACCATGGCACGGCCTATGACGAGACGATGGAAACGCTGGACGACCTCGTCCGCGCCGGCAAAGTGCGCATTGTCGGCTGTTCCAATGAAGACGCCTGGGGCCTGATGAAAAGCCTCGAAGCGTCCAGCCGCCTTGGCACTGTCCGCTATGAGACGATCCAGAACAATTTCAGCCTGAACAATCGCCGCTTCGAGGATGCGCTCTCGAAAGTCTGCCGCAAGGAAGACGTCAGCCTGATCCCCTATTCCCCGATTGGCGGCGGGGTCCTGTCCGGCAAGTACCAGGACGGAGCACGGCCGGAAGGCGCGCGCTTCTCCCGCTATCTGGAAATCGGCGGGCGCCAAGCCACGATGGCACAGCGGTTCGTGAACGAAAAATCGCTGGCCTCCACGGCGAAGTTCATCGAGATCGCCAAGGAGGCTGGCATCAATGTGGTCACGCTCGCGACCGCCTGGTCCAAGCAGCACAAATTCGTGGCCTCGACGATTGTCGGCGTGTCGAAATTCGAACAGCTGGACGACATCTTCGCGGCCGCAGACCTGACCCTGTCGGATGATGTCATGAAGGCATGCGACGCGGTGACGAAAGACATCCTTTACCCGATGGGCTGACCACCCCGGAAAAGTGAAACCCCCGTTCGCATTTCACCGCGAACGGGGGTTGCCCCTATTGCCCACCTTAACGGGGTGAGATGAGTCAGGCGGCGGTCATTCCGGAGACGGACGTCCGTTCGCCAGGACTTCGCGTTTGCCGGCATGGTTCGGTGCGGAGATGACCCCCTCTTCCTCCAAGCGGTCGATGACGCCCGCCGCCTTGTTGTAGCCGATCTTCAGGCGGCGCTGGAGATAGGAGGTCGAGGCGCGCTGGTCGCGCACGACAATGGCTATCGCCTGGGCGAAGAGATCGTCTTCTTCATCGCCCGTCGATGTGCCGAGCATCGCATCCATGACAGCAGACCCGGTGGAGCCGTCGTCCGGCGCTTCCAGAATGTCCATGACATAGTCCGGCTCGCCCTGCTCGCGCAGCCAGTCGGTCACGGCGCCGACATCTTCGTCCGAAACGAACGGGCCATGCAGGCGCGTCGATTTCTGACCCGGTGCCTGATAGAGCAAGTCACCCATGCCGAGCAGCTGTTCGGCGCCCTGCTCGTTGAGGATCGTGCGGGAGTCGATCTTTGTGGTCACCATGTAAGAGATACGGGTCGGGAAGTTCGCCTTGATCGTACCGGTGATGACGTCCACGGACGGACGTTGCGTCGCGGTGATCAGGTGGATGCCGGCCGCACGCGCCATCTGGGCGAGGCGCTGGACGCAGCCTTCCACTTCCTTGCCGGCGACAAGCATCAGGTCCGCCATCTCGTCGATCACGACGACAATGTTCGGGATATGCTCAGTTGGCAGGATCTCGGTCTCGTAGACCGGCTTGCCGCGATCGTCGAAGCCAGTCTGAACCTTGCGGACAAGATCTTCCCCGGCATTGCGGTATTTCGCGGCCTTTTCGTTGAAGCCTGCCAGGTTCCGCACACCCGCCTTGGACATCAGCTCGTACCGACCTTCCATTTCACGCACCGTCCACTGCAGCGCGTTCACAGCCTTCTTCGGATCGGTCACAACCGGCGCCAGAAGGTGCGGGATGCCCTCATAAATCGAGAGTTCCAGCATTTTCGGGTCGATCATGATGAAGCGGCACTGTTCCGGCGTGTGGCGATAGATCAGTGACAGGATCATCGCGTTCACACCGACCGACTTACCCGAGCCCGTCGTACCCGCGATCAGAAGGTGAGGCATCTTGGCGAGGTCGACCACAGTCGGCACGCCACCAATGTCTTCGCCGAGCGCCATCGGCAGGCTGGCGCGCGAGCCGGTATAGGCATCCGACTGCAGCAGCGTGCGCAGGTAAACCGTATCGCGATCTTCATTCGGCAGTTCGATACCGATGGCGTTCTTGCCCGGCACGACGGCCACACGGGCAGACTTGGCGCTCATGGAGCGTGCAATGTCATCGGCCAGAGAGATCACGCGGGAGGATTTCACCCCCGGTGCCGGTTCCATTTCGAACAGGGTAATGACCGGACCCGGGCGCACTTCCTTCACGCGGCCGCGGACACCGAATTCCTTGAGAACGTCTGACAGTTTGGCAGCCTTGGCGAGCAGCGCATCTTCGTCGATCGAGTCGGCGCGTTCGGCGGTCTGCTCCAGGAGGTCGATGGTCGGCAGGCGGCCGGCCTTGCGGCGGCGTTCCATCGGCTTGGAAACGCGCGGCGCGGATGCCTGCTGTTTCGGTTTCGACTTCGGCAGGGTGAAGAGCGGCTTGCGTTCCTGTTCTTCATCCTCGTCATCATAGTCGTCTGCGTCGGCTTCGGCCTCGTCGTCATAATCGTCGTAATCGTCTTCGGCGTCGTCGAGATATTCCTCTTCGTCATCGAAGTCCTCGTCGTCTTCGATCTCGATGACTTTCTTGCCGCGCTTGCTCAGGAAACCGGGGGTTTCGTCATCATCGGACATCACGACGCGGGCGCGCTCTTCACGCGCATCAATCATGTCTTCGTCTTCGAGCACAGCCTTGCGCTTCGGCGCGAGGGTCCGGGCAATGGCCAGAAGCAAGCCGCCCGCGCCGCTGGCCTTGCGGGCCGCGCGCGCACCGGAGGTTGCGGCGGCGTGCTTCAGGAGACGGGCATCGCCGCGGCGGAAGCCAAGCGCCGACAGGCCGGCCCAGAGCGCCAGGACCCCGAGGAAGAACGCGGCCCAGCCTTCCGGAGACGGCAACATCAGCGCGCGGAACGGCATGGCCGCGAAGTGGAACATGCCATCGCCGACCACACCGCCAAGCCCGGCGCTCAGAGGCCAGGACTGCGGCACCGGCCAGGCAGCAAAGAACGCAGCCGAAAACGGCACGAACAGAAAGCCTTTCACCCAGCGGTGCATGCGCGGCGCACCGATCAGGACCGTGCGCATCGCGCCGCCGATCATCAGCGCCAGTCCCGCTGTCCAGGCTGACCAGCCGAGCGTCTGGCGGGCGAGGTCTGCGAACACGGCACCGGAGCGGCCGAACAGGTTCTGCACATCTGCATCCGTCGCCGCATTCCACGACGGATCCGTCGCAACATAGGAGCCGACACTGCCGCAGATGAATACGCCGATCGCGAAGGCGGCAGCCCCCGTCAGGATACGCCAGACAGGATCGCTAACGCTGAAATGGGTTGCGTCATCATCATAAGCATAGTCGGTCATGAAGGGGGACGGCTCCGTGTTGTCGGTGGAATGGCCAATCTGAGCCATCAACCTTAATTCCGGGCAAATGCGCTGAAGACTTTTTCAGTTGCGAATTAACGATTTCCACGGGCGGGATCGGGGCTGAAACCGGCCCGCTGTTTTCGGGCCACCTCTCTTTCCGCCTCGGGCCGCGCAGGCCCGGCCAAAACATTTAATTCCTGTAACCACGGAACATCCGGCCCGGTACGGGATTATGCCTTTATAATACGGCAACAGAAAAGGAGTCGTGCAATGACACGCGCCATGATCATCCCAGCAGCCTTCGTGCTGTTAACTTTTATGCCTGCCAATGCGCAGGAAATGAATAAAGACGGGGCGACAGTTAACGCCTCCAAGGCGGAAGTTTTTGATGAAGTTCCCGCTGATCAGGAAGGCATGTCCGTCAAGGAGCTGAACGAGCTTCAATATGGAAATCTGGAGCAGGATGGCCTGGAGATTGACGAGCTCAAGAAAGACGCTGACGTAGACGCGAAAGCGACCATGGCCGCGGAAAAACCAGCGAAGACCGAAACGGCTGAACCTGAGGAAGAAGTCTTCTACACCGAGGAAAGCGAAGAAATCATCGGTCCGGACGAAGACGTCACAGTGGTCGAAGTCAGCGGGCCTTATGTAGAAACCGAGGCCGAAGCGGCTGAGGATGGGGATGTAGACAATACGCCGGAACAATAACCCCCCTGCCCCTCACACAATGAAAAACCCCCGGCAGTTCCCTGCCGGGGGTTTTCGTTTCGGAGAGCCGCAACTTAGGCGTTGGTGAAGTCCGGATAGGCTTCGAGACCAACTTCGGAAACGTCCATACCGGCCATTTCCTCTTCCTCTGTGGCGCGGATGCCGATCGTGTACTTCAGGGCCATCCAGACGATCACGGAAGCAACCGAGACCCAGACGCCCGTCAGCAGGATACCGACAAGCTGACCGAAGTAGCTGGTCTGCAGTTCGCCATCGATCTCCACCGGCATGATGTGGTTGCCGTAGGAAGCTGCGACGATGATCGTACCCCAGATACCGCAAACCAGGTGAGCCGGGATGGCGCCCACGACATCGTCGATCTTGAGCTTGTCGAGCATCGGAACGCTGACCACGACGAGCACACCGCCGACCGCACCGATCAGGACCGAAGCGCCCATGGATGGCGCCAGCGGTTCAGCGGTGATCGACACGAGGCCGCCGATGGCACCGTTGAAGACCATGGTTGCGTCAACCTTGCCCTTGTAGAGGACAGCCGTGGTGATCGTTGCCGCCAGCACGCCGCCGACAGCCGCCATGTTGGTGTTGGCAAAGATCGCGGCGACATCATTGATGCTCTGGATGCCACCCGCAGCAAGTTCAGAAGCACCGTTGAACCCGAACCAGCCGAACCACAGGATGAAGGTACCCAGGCCTGCGAGCGGGATGTTGGAGCCCGGCATCGGGTTGATCTGCTTGCCGAAATACTTACCGGTCCGCGGGCCGATGATGATCGCCCCCATGAGAGCTGCCCAGCCGCCAACGGAGTGAACCAGCGTGGAACCAGCGAAGTCAGAGAAGGCCCATTCGGAGTCGAGGTAGCCGCCGCCCCACTCCCAGGACACAACGATCGGATAGATGAAAGCGGTCAGCACGGCGGTGAAAGCAAGGAAGCCCCAAAGTTTCACGCGCTCGGCCACTGTACCGGAGACGATCGAGGCAGCGGTTGCCACGAACACCATCTGGAAGAACCAGTCGGACGAAGCGGCATAGTCGCCGTGCGATTCGTCAAGCGGCGGAGGCGACCACGGACCCGGCGTCACGCCGAGCAGGCCACCGAGAATGCTCTCGCCCGGATAAGCCATGTTGTAACCGACCAGCCAGAACATCAGGCCGGCGATGGAATAGAGCAGCACGTTCTTCATCGACTGCATGGCGGCGTTCTTCGAACGGACCAGGCCCACTTCCAGGCAGAGGAAGCCGGCCGCCATCAGCATGACAATGATGCCGCCGATCAGGAACAGGTAGGAGTTATCGACATAGGAACTGGCACTGGCGTTCACCGACTCTTCCAGCGCTGACAACCGCGCTTCCAGATCCGCCTCCTGTGCGTGTGCGAGCGCCCCCGTGAACGCGAGGACTGGCAGCAAGGCCACCCCGCGCGTCATTCTTTTCAGTAACTGGCCCATTCGGCCCCTCCATGTCGCAGTTTCGGAGCTCGGGACCCCCCGCGCTCTCCCACTCCCGATATGATTTCGGGTGCCCATGAAAGTCGCTTGGCGCCTCGGTTGAGAGGGGTATTCTGGAGGCTGGTGGTCAATTTTTGTGCAGCGTTGCGGCTAATCGACCAATTCGTCACCAGCGCTAGACGAGGCGTTGGGACAGGCGTAGCTAGTCATCATGTCTAAACCATGCCTCTCGTCCAACGAACCCGTAGACCTCGTTATTGTCGGGGCCGGGCCGGTTGGCACCTCGCTGGCAGTTCTGGCCGTCCAGCGCGGTTTCTCGACAATCCTTATAGATGCGCGCGATCCTGCTGCTGCACCTGCTACGGATACCCGCACATTCGCTATAGTCCGCGGCAGCTGGCGCATGCTGGGCGCGACCGGTGTTCACCCGCTGCTGGAGGGGGTCATCGCCCCCCTGAACGGGCTCGAGGCGGTCGACGGCGGCAGCCATGTCTTCGCCGCACCGGGCGTGATCTTCGGAAACGAAGACCTTCCGGCGGATAATGACGGCCAGCCCCTAGGACAAATGGTCCCGTCTGCCGACCTTCAGAAGGCCCTGGACGAGATTGCTGGTCAGATTGCAGGCACTGATGAGAGGCTCACGATCCTTCAGAACGCCCGTTTCCAATCACTCGAAGACGGCCCCGGACCGGCCACGGTGGTGCTGGAAGACGGCACCCGGATCCGAACCCGTCTGGTGGCGGCCTGTGACGGGGTGAACTCCTCGGTACGGGATGCGCTTGGCATCGGAACCGAGGATCACGACTACGGAAAATCGGTTTTCGCGGCCAATGTGAAACTGGACCGGCCGCATGAAGGCATTGCCCGCCAGCTGTTCATGCCGGAAGGCCCCTTCGCCACCCTGCCCATGCCGGACAACAAGGCAAACCTCGCCTGGTACATGAAGCGAGGCGCCGCCGAAGCGCTCGCTGACATGCCGGTGGAAGACATCGAGGCCGAGCTGAACGACCGGTTTGAGGATTTCGCCGGCCATATGACCATCGACGGACCCGTTATTTCCTATCCGCTGAAGATGCGCCTCGCCCGGGCGATGACCGGCCCGCGTGTCGCGCTGCTGGGCGACGCGGCCCACCGCATCAATCCGCTGGCTGGCCAGGGACTGAACCTCGGCTTTAAGGATGTCGCGGCGCTGATCGACATCATGGTGGAAGCGCGCGAAGTCGGCCTCGACCATGGCGCGGCCCCCGCTGTGGAGCGTTACCAGCAATGGCGCCGCTTCGACATGACGAGCGTCGCGCTGTTCATGGACGTGATCGACCGGGCCTTTTCAAACGACAATGCCGTTCTGAAACCGCTGCGGGGCCTCGCCCTTACAGCCGCCAACAGGATCGGCCCGCTGCGCCGGGCCATGGCCCGTCAGGCGAGCGCCGACCAGACGCACCTGCCGAGTCTTATGCAGTAACGGCGTCTTCGCTGACAGTAAGTTGCCGGATCAGGTCCCAGTTATAGAGACCGCTATCGTGCCCGTCGGAGAACACGATCCGCAAGGCATACCGGCCGACCGGGTCGGCGCGCAGAACGCTGATATCATCCGGAACGGGTGCCTGCGGCGGGGGCGGCCCGCCGCCATGACCGCGAACAGCAGCCGACGGAGACTGTTCCCGCAAACGCTTGTAGCCGACGGTGCCGGATTTGCCGTCATCGAATTCGGCATAGAGAACACCATCCGACTTGCGGAAAACCAGTTTCAGCGGCCAGGCCATGCTGCTCATGCCCCGCCCTCTTCAGCATCGAGGTCCCGCGCCTCTTCCGGCAGCATGATCGGAATACCGCCCCGGATCGGATAGGCCAGCCGCGCCTTGGGCGAGACCAGTTCATCCGTTTCGGCATTGTAGCGAAGCGGCTGGCGGGTCTGCGGGCAGATCAGGATTTCAAGGAGCCGCGGGTCGACGCCGGAATGGGCGGGGCGCGGTTGGGTCGTGTCTTCAGTCATGGGCGTCCTATTGCAGGGTTCCATCGCCGGAACCAGCAGAATCCATTGTCAGGATGGTGATCAGCATGTCCGCACGGTCTTTCAGGGTCGGCGCTTCCAGCAGGGCCTGCTTTTCCATGACGGAAAACGGGCTGCCAGCGGCAAGCGCCTGTACCAGCGATCCGACCGGCGCAACCTCGACCGCCTGCCAGTCAGCCTTCATGTCGTGGCTGCTGACATATTTGCGCAGCGCCGCCACGAGATCCTCACGCAATGGCAGGCCGATCTCCGAATCCGGGCGCAAATCATTCGCATAGGGGGCCCAGTTGGGGCGAACCTGCCGGTAGGGTGTTCGAACGTCCAGCTCTTCCAGCACGCGGAACCGGGCGATGCCCGCCAGCGTGATCAGGTACCGCCCGTCATCGGTCTCTGCATAGGACGTGATACGCCCGGCGCAGCCGACACCGATCAGGTCCGGCTTCTCCCGCGAGCCGCCAATGCTCTGGATCATGCCGATCAGCCGGTTCCCCGCCATCGCGTCATCAATCATGTTCAGATAGCGCGGCTCGAAGATATTCAGCGGCAGGTGCCAGTGCGGGAACAGCACAACGCCCGGCAGCGGGAACACGGTCAGCGTGTCCGGCAACTGATCCACCGAGTGATAGGTCGCGCTGCTCATTCTGCCTCCGGGGCGCTGTTGCCCCTCGCGTCATGGCATTATGCGGGAGGTGGGCGCCTCAGGCAAACATCAGCGAGGCGAGACGCCGGCGGCCTTCTACCGTCACCGGATCGGTCGCACCGGCCGCTTCGAAAACCTGAAGCAGCTTTTCCTTCGCCTTGCCCTCTTCCCAGTCCATCTTGGAGCCGAGAATGATCAGCAGGTGATCAACCGCATCGCCATAACGCTGGGCGGCGGCGTATTTCTCTGCAAGCTCGAACCGTTTGGCGTGATCGTCGGGCGCAGCCATGACGGCGTTCAGCAGCTCGTCGAACTCATCTGCCTCCGGCGCATCTTCCATCATGTCGATGGCCATCTGCACGCCCTTGATGGCGGCGTCATGCTTCTGGTCTTCCGGCACCAGTTTGAGCGTCTCATTCGCACGTTCCTTGTCGCCATTGGCGAGATAGCAGCGCGCGAGGCCGGCAATCGCGGTGACGTTTTGCGGGTCATGCTGGATCACAGCCGCATAGATCTGCGCCGCCGTCGCAACGTCGCCGGCCTGGCTCGCCGCTTCGGCCTGTGCGAGCGCGTCGGCGATCTCCTTGGCGGAATCGGTGCCGGACACGAGTTTCTCTATAAAGCTGCGCACCTGGCCTTCTGGCTGCGCGCCCATGAAGGCATCGACCGGGCGGCCCTTGTCGAAGGCATAGACCGCCGGAATGGAGCGCACGCCGAGCTGACCGGCATAGGCCGGATTTTCGTCGATATTGATCTTTACGAGTTTCACCGCGCCATTGTGGCTTTCGACCACTTTCTCAATCACCGGGCCGAGCTGGCGGCACGGGCCGCACCAGGGGGCCCAGAAGTCGACAATCACGGGTTGGGTGTTCGACGCCTCGACCACATCGGTCATGAACTCCTGGTCGGTGGTGTCTTTGGTGTGCAGGGCGGTTGCATCAGCCATGGCGGGGGTTCCTTCAAAATCTGGCGGGAAGATGGGCGTTCAGGCTGCATTTCGCAAGCGGAACCACAGACACGCCTGCGTGTTCATCTGCGGTCAGGCCTTGCGCGCCGCCCGCCCTGAAGCTGAATGGCTGCCAACGAAAAGCGGCCAAAATACCTTGTTCCCGCCCTGTTTAGGCGGGGTTCAGGCGACTAAGTGTAAGCGCAAGGTCACGAAAAGGAGACCCGTTCGATGAAGACCAAACTCGCCACCCTGGTTGCCGCTGCCGCCCTCGCCGCTGCGCCCCTCGCGCTGGCGCGTCAGGGCACCCCCGAAACGGCCCCCACGAATATTACCGCGGCGCCTTCCGGCATGAGCGCCGAACAGCGCAGCGCCCTGCTGAAAGAGATCGCCGCCTCCATGGAGTCGGTGAAAACCGCGTCCGGCCGGTTCGACCAGCTGTCGCCCGACTTTTCCTCCGCCAGCGGCAGCTTCGCCATTTCCCGGCCCGGCAAGGTGCGGTTCGACTATGACGCCCCCTCCCCGCTCCTGATTGTCGCCAATGGCACGACCGTGACCATGCAGGACTCCGAACTGGAGACGACGGACCGCGTGCCGCTGGGCTCCACGCCGCTGGCCCTGTTGCTGGACGACGACCTCGATTTCGAAACCGAAGCCGAAATCATCGATGTCACCAGGGACGGCGAGCATGTCGAAGTGACCCTCCGCGACCCTGATGGCGAAATGGATGGCACGCTCACCCTGATGTTCAACGGACCGCAGCACGACCTGTCCGGCTGGCGCACGGTCGACAGCGGCGGAAACATCACCGAGGTCATGTTACACGATGTGGAGACCGGGAAGAAAATCAATCCGCGCCTCTTCATCGTGAAGGAGTTCGACGACGAGTAGTGCAACAGCTGCAACAGGTTGCAGAATCAGACGCCCCGGGAGCCCGCGCTTCCGGGGCGAATGTTATGGTGTGACACTCAAGCACTTAACACATATTTTACTTGAAATTTTCGGCCGTAGTGACATCTTTGCAACTGTCGACACACGGCATACCCCGCGCAGCACCCGACCCCCCCCGCTGTGAACCACCGTGTTGTCGCCGCCGGAGCCTTCCCCTCCCGGCGAGACGTTGGAAACCGCGTCAGGCGCGCCCGAACTCCCCCGCGTTCGGGCGCGTTGACGTTTCAGGGAACAGTGCTACGCAGCCCGAATGCCAAAACCGCTCAAGATCGTCAGCTGGAACATCAACTCGGTTCGCCTGCGCGCCCCGAACATCGCGGCCTTTGTCGAACAGCAGAAACCGGATGTGATCTGCCTGCAGGAAACCAAATGCCAGGACGGGGAATTCCCCGAAAAGGCCTTCAATGAGATGGGGCTGAAACACCTCGTCCTGAACGGCCAGAAAGGCGGGCATCACGGTGTCGCCATCGCTTCGCGCCTGCCGATTGAGCGCATCGACGCGCCGGACCTCTGCCGTGAGGGCCATTCGCGCGTGATCGCCGCGAAAGTTGCCGGCATTGAAATCCACAACATCTACCTGCCCGCCGGCGGGGATGAGCCGGACCCGGTGAAGAACGACAAGTTCGCCCACAAGCTCGACTTCCTTGAAAAGCTGGGGCCCGCCTACAAGAAGCAATCGAAGACGCCCCGCGTGCTGGTGGGAGACCTGAACGTCGCCCCGCATGAAAACGATGTCTGGTCGCACAAACAGCTGCTGAAGATCGTCTCCCACACGCCGGGAGAAACCGAGCGGCTGGAAGCCTCCCGCAACATGGCGAAGTTTGCAGACATCGCCCGCCTCGCCGTGCCGGAGGATCAGAAGCTCTACACCTGGTGGAGCTACCGGGCGAAAGACTGGGCCGCCTCGAATCGCGGACGGCGGCTGGATCATATCTGGGTCAATCAGGCAGGCCTGCCAGACACGCTGGTCGACAGCTACAGGATTCACCTCGGCTGGCGCGGCGGCTGGAAACCCTCCGACCACGCTCCGATCAGTGTGCAGATCAAGGCAGGCTGATCACGGCTGCAGGCGGTAACCGCCCGCATCGGTCAGCAGCAGGCGCGCATGGGCCGGGTCCGGCTCCACCTTCTGGCGCAGGCGGTAGATATGCGTCTCCAGCGTGTGCGTGGTGACAGCGGCATTGTAGCCCCAGACTTCCGCCAGCAGCTCATCGCGCGCCACCGGCTTGCCGCCTGCGCGATAGAGATATTTCAGGATGTTGGTTTCCTTCTCCGTCAGACGGATCTTCTTGTCGTCCTCTGTCACCAGCAATTTCATCGCCGGGCGGAACTCGTAAGGGCCGACCTTGAATGTGGCGTCCTCGGACTGTTCGAAACTGCGCAGATGCGCGCGGACACGGGCAAGCAACACGGAGAATTTGAACGGCTTGGTGACATAGTCATTGGCGCCGGATTCGAGGCCCAGGATCGTATCGGCATCGCCGTCCTGCCCGGTCAGCATGATCACCGGGGCGCGCACGCCTTTCTGCCGCATGATCTTGCAGGCTTCGCGTCCGTCCATGTCCGGCATGTCGACATCCAGCAGGACGAGGTCGATGCGCTGCGTCGTGGCCGCGTCGATGCCTTCATTCGCATTGGCGGCCTGGATCGTTTCGAAACTGTCGTGCAGCTCGAATTGCTCCGCGAGCGCCTCGCGAAGGTCTTCGTCATCGTCCACCAGAAGGACCGTTTTCTTGGCCGCCATGCGACTCTCCTGTGTAAAGTGAGTGCTGCATTTATTCATATCGCTTCACGATGCCATATGAATGTAACGCACGCTTGTTCACAAGAGCGGGAGGTTGCCGTGAGCGAAACCGCCCGATGACTGAAACGGGCCGTGCGGGTTCGCTTATTTGGCGAAGAGCCGGGACATGTCGGCAAAGGCCTTGATCTCGATGGCATTGCCCGATGGATCGGTGAAGAACATGGTCGCCTGCTCGCCCGGCTCTCCCCTGAAGCGGATATAGGGCTCGATCAGGAAATCGACTTTGCCCTGCAGCCTGTCGGCCATGGCCTGCCAGTCGTCCATCGAGAGGACGATGCCGAAATGACGGACGGGGACATTCTTGCCATCGACCGCATTGGTTTTCGGGCCGGCGCATTCTCCCGGCGCAAGATGCGCAACGATCTGGTGGCCGAGGAAATCGAAATCGACCCATTCATCAGAGCTGCGCCCTTCCGGGCAGCCCAGCAGACTTCCATAGAAATCACGCGCGGCTGCAAGATCATGAACCGGGAAGGCGAGATGGAAGGGGGAAATCGTCATGTCGGGGCAACTCCTGGCATCATGATGATGCGATCGCATATCAACACAGGCCAGCATTGCCACGACACGCAGCACAATCAACAGCCGCCGCACTCTGCGGCATGCGCTGCTTGTCACTTTGCACGCCACCTGTTCAAACTCACCGGGAGCAAGACATGGTCCCCCGATATGACAGGACGCCTTCATGAGCGCTGATTTCATTGCCCACGCCGACGGCCGCTTTCTTCTGGCAGGCCGGGAAACTCGCTGCAGCGTCGGGCGCAGCGGTGTCATTGCGGGTGACGAAAAACGCGAAGGCGACGGTTTCTCACCGGCCGGCACTTGGCCCATGCGCCGTGTCTTCTACCGGCCGGACAGGCTAGAGGCACCGAAGACCCTGTTGCCGCTGATCGCGCTGACCCCGGAGGATGGCTGGTGCGATGCACCGGAAGACCCGCTCTACAATCGCTGGGTCAAACTTCCCTATGCCGCCAGCCATGAGAAGCTCTGGCTGGAAGACCATGTCTACGATGTGATCGTCGAGCTCGGCTACAATGACGATCCGCCGGTGCCGCCGCTGGGCAGCGCGATCTTCCTGCACCTTGCCCGGCCGGACTGGGGGCCAACCGCTGGCTGCGTGGCGGTGACGCTGGAAGACATGCTGGAAATCCTGCGCCTCTCAGCGCGCGGATCAGAGGTCGAGATCCGGCTCTGAATCAGGGATAATCTCGCGGTCCGAACAGGGCGGAGCCCACACGAACATGCGTGGAGCCGAACCGGGCGGCCGTCACATAGTCCGAACTCATGCCCATGGAGAGGACCGGCAGGCCTGCTTCCTTCGCCAGTTTTGCAAGCAGGGCGAAGTGCGGCCCGGCCGGTTCATCCACCGGCGGAATGCACATCAGGCCCTGCACATCGAGACCTTTCTCACGTGCATACTGTAGCAACGGCTTCAGTTCGGACGGAATCACGCCGGCCTTTTGCGGCTCTTCACCCGTGTTCACCTGGATCAGGACGGGCAGGGCGCGGCCCACTTTTTCCATCGCCTTGGCCAGGGCATCGGCGAGCTTCGGCCGGTCCAGCGTTTCGATCATGTCGAACAGGCGTACGGCGATCTCTGCCTTGTTGGTCTGCAGCGGCCCGATCAGGTGCAGTTCCAGGTCAGGATAGGCGGCACGCCGCCCGGCCCAGCGGGCCTCGGCCTCCTGAACCCTGTTCTCGCCGAAGACGCGCTGGCCGGTCGCCAAAATCTCCTCAATGGCCTCATCCGGCTGGGTCTTGGTCACCGCGACCAGCTGCGGCGGCGGGGAGGCCGCATCGGAAAGTTCGGCCAGCACCGCGTCGCGGCGCTTGGCAATGGAGAGCGTGTCGGTATCAGTCATCACGATGATGCAGGAAGACCGAAACCGCGCTGAACGCAAGCTCCAGACCGCCGCACGTATCGCGGGCCGGCACCTGCCGGGTTTCCTGCCACCGATTTTCTATCTGACAGATCCGGCTCGGACGCCCGACCCGGTGGTCACGGCAAGTCGTTTATCGTCATGCCATGGTCTGATCTATCGCCATTATGGTCAGCCGAAGCACGATATAGTCGCCGCAAGTCTGGCTGATGTCTGCCGCAAACGGCACGTGGCCTTCCTGATCGCGAACGACCCTGAACTCGCCATGACAACCGGCGCAGATGGGGTCCACTGGCCGTTTGCGGAGCGGGCGAGGGCGAGGCGTTGGCGGCGCCGGTTTGCCCTGATGACGAGCAGCGCGCACACGCCGGATCAGTTGCGGTTACTACAGAATGCAGGTGTCGACGCAGCGCTTCTCTCGACCGCTTTTCCCTCCGCCAGCCCAAGCGCCCGCAAGCCGCTCGGCCCAATCCGGTTCCGCAATCTGGCGCGCGCATCATCGCTGCCGGTCTACGCGCTCGGTGGCCTGAACGCCGACACGGCAGAGCAGGTCGCACCTGTTGCAGGTATTGCAGCAATCGAAGGAATAGAGGCCGTGTTCGGCCCCGGGTCGCAACCTTAGAACTTGAAGGCAGACTTCAGCCGGACACCGGTCTCGACGTTGCGGTCTTCCCAGGTCGAAACGGCATTCAGATCGTCAGCACCAACGCTGACTTCACCGCCGACGGAGAAACGCGGCGTGATCTTGAAGGTGGCCCCGGCCTGCATTTCCTGACGCGGAAGCGGCGAGATATTGGCCGACGGGCGGGACAATTTGTCGATCCGGAATTCCCAGCGATCACTGCCGGAGAATTGCATAGAGACATCTTCAGAAGGTTCAGCCTGCCAGACAGGACGCGCTTCGATCGGTTTGGAAACGGCAAACTGGCGATACCAGTCGACCTTGCCTGCCTGAGTTTCGGAAAGCTGAGGGGCTTCGACGGTGACCGACGGCACGCGCGAATCTTCCTGCGCGGCTGCTGGCAGCGCCAGCACCGTCGCGGAGATTGCACAAGTGAGCAGAAGCCCAAGCCGCATAAGTTACACCTCTTCCCTGCCGATATTAGGGGCGCCATCTCCTAAACAGAAGATTAATTATCGGACAGCCCTGATAAACTAATGCGATAGTGTGATTTCTATCACAATGCCCTCGCCTCCCAGGCGACGCGATTGGGCATATGCCCCGAAATCCAGCTGATCGGACCGGTATCCGACCGCTATGCGGGCAGCGTCCGCCACCGAGCGGGCGACTCCGGCCCGCCACGATTCACCTTCTACGCCAGCCGCATCATCGCTTGCCTCGCCATATTCAACGCCCCAGTCGAGCCCGAACGCCGTATGGGTCAGTCCGGCAGTCCAGGCCGTATAGTCGCCTGACAGGCCATCCAGGCCGTTGTCGCTGCTCTGCCAGCTGGCTCCGATAACCGTGTCTTTCCACTCTGTGCTCGCGCCGAATGACCAGGTTTCAACCGTGTTGTAGGGAGCCGGCGCTGTCGGGGCGGCATCGACATCCGCGCGGCTCCAGCCCATGGAGGCACGCACCCGCACACCACTTTCCCGGAAACGGTGATTGAAGCTGACGCTGGCTTCTGCGGCATTGGTCAGCACGGTGGCGGCGGTTCCCGGCAGGATCCGCACCGGATCGCGGTCCAGCCCGCGCACATCGGCTTCCGGCGTATAGGAGGCGCCACCCTTGAAGCCGACGATCCGCGGCGTGGCAAAAGAGACTTTGGCCGCCGGGCCTGTCAGGTCGTGATCGGTCCGCACAATGGTTCCGCCGTCCGGGTCGAGGCGCGGCGCATGCAGGGACAGGCTGGAAAAGAGCGATGGTGCGCCCTGGGCGAAGCGTTTGGCAACGCCTTCGTCCCGGCCGAGCCGGGCTTCACCATATCCGCCTTCAACATAAATGTAGGCCGTCTGCAGCACGGCCCGCGCGCCGTCGTCTTCAAGACCGGGAGACCGGGCGAGCCCGCTGAAAGCCCCTGCGACGGCCATTTCGCCCGGCGCCGGATCAGCAATGATGCCCGAAAAGCCCGCGCGCGCAGGATGATCCAGTTCGGCATCCAGCCGGGCGGCCGCACCCAGAACCAGACCATTGTCCAGAACCCGGTTGGTGTCGAAGCCGAGACCCAGCCGGTAGAGCACAGCTTCCTCTGCACCGGGCGCAAACAGGAGCGCGCCATCCTTTTCCCAGTCTGTCTCCCAGACATCCCAGTCTTCCTGCGCGAAGGCAGGCAGGCAGGCGGCAGCCGAGACAAGGGCCAGAAGGAATTGGCGTTTCATCTTTTTCTCCCGAGGGTCGCTGCACACATGAGCACTGGCGAGCCCAGACTCGTGTTGTTATACAAACGCCGGTCAACAAGGTATTGCGCTCGGGAACTCTCCTCATGAACAAATATGTCTTCTCCGCGGCAGCCGCTGCCCTGTTTGCGCTGGTCGGATGCCAGGGTGGCAGCAAGCGCGTCAACGCAGACGCTCTCGTCACCGCGAAGAATGTCGGCACGGTAAACCCCTATCTGTGGCGTGCCTCACTCGATACGTTCACCAATATGCCCGTTTCGAGCACCGACCCGATCGGCGGCCTGATCGTGTATGACTGGAAGAGTTTCCCGGGATCCGAGAACGAGCGCATCAAGGCGACCGTTTATATTCTCGACACGCGACTACGTGCCGACGGTGTCAAAGTCGCCGTGTTCCGCCAAGTGAATCAGGATGGCACCTGGGTCGATGCGCCGGTTGATCCGGAAACCGCGATCCAGCTTGAAAACGCGATCCTTGACCGCGCGCGGAACCTGAAGAACTCGCAACTCGGCTAGAAGCCGGTCTGATCAGACAAAAATCAGGGGGAGAGGCCAATGGCCACCCGGTACGATCCGCAAGCTGCGGAGCAGAAATGGCGTGAAGCCTGGACCAAGGCGGACCTGTTCAGGGCAAAATCCCCGAAGGAAGCGGGCGACGCCCCGAAAGCCTACGTGCTGGAGATGTTCCCCTATCCGTCGGGCCGGCTGCATATGGGCCATGTCCGCAACTATGCGATGGGCGACGTTGTTGCGCGTCATAAGCGGGCCAAAGGCTACAACGTGCTGCACCCGATGGGCTGGGATGCGTTCGGCATGCCGGCAGAGAACGCTGCGATGGAAAAAAACGTCCATCCTGGCAAATGGACCTATCAGAACATCGACGCGATGAAGGCCCAGTTTGCCAAGCTCGGCCTGTCGCTGGACTGGAGCCGGGAATTCGCGACCTGCGATCCGGAATATTACGGCGCGCAGCAGGCTCTTTTCCTGAAGATGCTCGACAAAGACCTGATCTACAGGAAAGCCTCCAAGGTGAACTGGGACCCGGTCGACAACACGGTGCTGGCCAATGAGCAGGTGATCGACGGCCGCGGCTGGCGCTCGGGCGCCCTGGTAGAGCAGCGCGAGCTGACCCAGTGGTTCTTCAAGATCACCGAATATGCTGAAGATCTGCTGGAAGAAGTGCAAAAGCTGGAGCGCTGGCCTGAAAAGGTGCGCACCATGCAGGCGAACTGGATCGGCCGGTCTGAAGGCCTGCAGATGCGGTTCGAATGGGATAGCGATGCACCGGCCAATTTCGATGACGGCATCGAGATTTTCACGACACGGCCGGACACGCTGTTCGGCGCAAGCTTCATTGCCTTGTCCCCGGATCACCCGCTGACGATCCAGCTGGCCGAAAACTCGGAACAGCTGAAAGCCTTCCGCGGGAAATGTGCCCAGGTCGGCACCAGCGAGGAAGCCATCGAAAAGGCAGAGAAGCTGGGCTTCGATACAGGGCTGACGGTCAAGCACCCGTTCGAGGACGGAAAGACCCTGCCTGTCTGGGTCGCGAACTTCGTTTTGATGGGCTACGGCACCGGCGCCATTTTCGGCTGCCCGGCGCATGACCAGCGGGACATCGAGTTTGCCCGCAAGTTCGGTCTGAGCGTGACGCCGGTCGTCCTGCCGCCGGGCGCTGACCGGGCGAGCTTCACGGTTGAGGAAGAAGCTTACACCGGCCCCGGCTCCATCTTTAATTCAGCTTTTCTGGACGGCCTCGGCATCGAAGATGCCAAGCGAACGGCGATCGAACGGATCGAAGGCATGGGCCTCGGCGCCGGCACGGTGAATTACCGCCTGCGCGACTGGGGTGTCTCCCGCCAGCGCTATTGGGGGTGCCCCATTCCGGTGGTGCACTGTGAAAATTGCGGCGTGGTCCCGGTGCCGGAAAGCGACCTGCCGGTGCGCCTGCCGGACGATGTCTCCTTCGACCAGCCGGGCAATCCGCTGGACCGGCACCCGTCCTGGAAACATGTCGACTGTCCGAAGTGCGGGAAGGCGGCCCGGCGTGAAACCGACACGCTGGACACGTTCGTGGACTCGTCCTGGTACTATGCCCGTTTCGCCAGTGCGGACGATCTGGAAGAACGCGCCTACTGGCTGCCGGTTGACCAATATGTCGGCGGCATTGAGCACGCCGTGCTGCACCTGTTGTACTCCCGCTTCTTCTCGCGCGCGATGCGTGACATCGGCGAACTGGACCTGCCGAGCGGCGAGCCGTTCGCTGGCCTGTTCACGCAGGGCATGGTTACGCACGAGACCTACAAGTCCGCTTCCGGACAATGGCTGCAGCCATCGGAAGTCGAACAGGAAGGTGACACCTGGATCGAAAAGGCCACCGGCGGCATCGTCACGCCCGGCCCGATCGAGAAAATGTCGAAATCCAAGAAGAACACGGTCGACCCGGATGCGATCATCGCTGAGTTCGGTGCGGACGTTGCCCGCTGGTTCGTCCTGTCTGACTCCCCGCCTGAGCGGGATGTGGAATGGACCCAGGCCGGTGTTGAAGGTGCAGGTCGCTTTGCTCAACGCCTCTGGAGCCTGTTCGACACGCTGGGTGAGTTGGAAAAGGCGAGCCCGGCCGAAGATGCCGTCTCCCTCACGGTTCGCAAGGCAAGCCACAAAGCAGTCGTCGCCATCGACAAGGCGATTGAGGAATTCCGTTTCAATTCCGCTGTTGCCAGCATTCATGAATGGGTGAGCGTGCTGAAGAAGGCCGAATCCGGCAGCGAAGCTGTCGGGGCCCGATTCGAAGGGGCCTCCATGCTGGCGCGCTGCCTGACCCCGTTCATGCCACACCTGGCTGAGGCGTGCTGGGAACGGATCGGCGGCGAAGGCTTTGTGTCTGCTGCGCCATGGCCGGTCGCTGACAAGGCGCTGACCGAAGACGACGCGGTCACGATGGCTGTTCAGGTCAATGGCAAACGCCGGGGTGAAATTACGGTGCCGAAGGGAGAATCCAACGAGGCGGTGCAAGCCGTCGCGCACGCCCTTCCGGAAGTTGTCTCCTTCATCGAAGGCAAGACCGTGAAGAAAACCATTGTCGTGCCGGGCCGCATCGTGAATATCGTGGCGGTATGAAACGCTTCCTGATCGCGCTCGCTCTTGTCCTGCCGGCCTGCGGCTTCCAGCCGGTTTATGCACCCGGTGGCAGCGCTTCCTTTGCTGCAGGCAATATTACGGTGAAGGAAATTCCTGGCCGGGCGGGCTACAAGCTGCGGCGCGCGCTTCAGCAGGAACTTGCTGCAGGCCTCCCGAATCTCGACGAGTCTGCCGTGCTCGAAGTCAAGCTTAAGGAGAAGCTCGTCCGCTTGCAGTTCAAGCCGGATGGCGCGGCATCGCGTTCATCCTACACGGCCGAGGCAACCTATGCGCTGGGAGGTGAAAACATCAGTGTGGCAGGCAAGTCCGATGCAGAAACCAGCTTTTCCGTGCCGAACGCACCCTATGGGGACATATCCGCCCAGACCAATGCATCCGATCGCGTGATGCGTGTACTGGCCAGCCGGATCGTCGATGATTTACGGCTTCAGCTCGCGACACAAGACTGATGCTTCTACAGGGCAAGAAAGCAGCGTCGTTTGCCCGCAAGCCCGATCCAAAGTTCTGGGCCGTGCTTGCCTTTGGTGAAGACGAAGGTCTCGCCAGCGACAATGGACAGCTGCTGATCACTGCCTGGGCCGGAAAAGCCAAGCACGCCGATGTCACATTGCTGGACGATGATGCCATCCGGAAGGAACCGGCCCTGCTGTTCGATGCGCTTGAGGCCGTGTCCCTGCTCGGCGATCCACGTGTGGTTCGGGTGCGGACCAGCGGCGACAAGATCGCGAAATTCCTGATCAACGCCATCGAAGAGGGCGACAAGAGCGAAGGGCGTTTCAGCGCGCACCTGCTGATCGAAACAGGTAGCCTGCAGAAGAAGTCCAAACTGCGCGGCGCGGCGGAAGCTGCGAAACGAACCGCCTGCCTCCAGTTCTTTGCCGATGAAAGCGTCGACATCGAACAGCGCGTTAAACAGGCCCTGAAGGAATCCGGCGTCGATATTGATCCGGATGCCCTGCGCCTGTTCGTGGGCGACCTGCCCGGTCACCGGCTTGCGGCAAATGCGGAAATCGAAAAGCTGGCGCTCTATGCCATGGGGCTGGGCCGGGCTGTTTCGGAAGCCGATGTGCGCGCCCTGTGTGCGACAGAATTCGAACAGACCTTGTCGACCGCAATCTCCGCCACGCTCGATGGCCATCCCGCCGCCGCCAACGCGGCTTTTGACAAGCTGGCCATGGCCGGAACAGCCGGGATCAGTGTCCTGCGCTCGCTTCAGTTTGAAGTCCGCCGCATGCTGGATGCGTATGTCCGGATCGAAGAAGGACAGGCCAGCCCCAACATGAAACTGCGCCCGCCGGTCTGGCAGAGCGAATGGCCTGCCTACCGGGCCCGGCTCAGTAAATGGCCTGTACGCCGGCTCACCCGCGTGCTTGAGCGAATCTATGATGCTGAAGCCCAGGCCAAGCAGGCAGGCGGTAGTACAGACCCAGTCGTCCGTATGCTGATGAATGATCTTGCGAGAGCTGCTGAAGCCGCCCGTTAGCGATCAGGGCTTCCGTCGTGTCAGCCGGCGGCAGACATCGTCCAGCTGTTCCAGGTCACGATACTTGATCCGCAGTTCACCACCATTCTTGCCGTGGCGAATATCCACCTGCAGGCCAAGCTGGCGCATCAGATCTGCTTCCAGCGCTTCGGTGTCCACATCCTTTTCAGGCGCCTTGGACTTGGCCGCACCGCTTGAGGCGCCACCACCGTCACGCGCGCCCTTTACCAGGGCTTCGACTTCCCGAACGCTCAGGCCCCGTTCGGCCGCCATCTCGATCACAGCTTCAGGATCGGAGGCGCCGAGCGCTGCCCGGGCATGGCCGGCAGTAACTTTGCCTGCCCTCACATATGCGCGCGCAGCGTCGGGCAGCTGCAGCAGGCGAAGCGTGTTCGTGATGTGCACGCGGCTCTTGCCGACGCTGCTAGCGAGGCTTTCCTGCGTCCGGCCGAACCGGTTCATCAGCGCCTCATAGGCTTCAGCTTCTTCGATCGGGTTGAGGTCTGCGCGCTGGACATTCTCGATAATGCCGACCTCGAGCAGCTCCAGCTCGTTGAGATCGCGCACGACAGCCGGAATCGACTCAAGGCCTGCCAGGCGTGCGGCCCGCCAGCGGCGTTCGCCGGCGATGATCTGATACTTGCCCGCTTCCTTCGGATCCGGCCGTACAAGAATGGCCTGAAGTACGCCTTTGCTACGAATGGACTCCGCAAGTTCCTGCAGCGCCGCATCATCGAAGGTACGGCGGGGCTGGTCTGGATTGCGGCGGATGTCCTTGATCGAAATCTCGTTTACGCCATTGGCAGCGGGGGCAGTCCCTGGCTCCGGCCGCGCCGGTGTGGATGCCTCCACTTCTCCGATGAGGGCTGACAGGCCCCGGCCAAGGCGGCTTGGTTTCTGTTTGGAGTCGTTTGCCATCGCGATCAGGCCGCCCGTGCCTTCTCGCGCTGAAGCACTTCAGAGGCCAGCCGGATATACGCCTCGCTGCCCGGGCAGCGGTAATCATATAGAAGCGCCGGCTTGCCGAAGGACGGTGCCTCAGACAGACGTACATTGCGCGGGATCACCGTGTTGTAGACCTTGTTGCCAAAGAAGGCGCGGACTTCATCGGCGACCTGGTCGGACAGGTTATTGCGCCGATCATACATGGTGAGCACAACGCCCTGAATTTCCAGGTTCGGGTTCAGGCCCTGGCGGACGACATCCACCGTGCGCAGCAATTGGCTGAGGCCTTCCAGCGCGAGGAACTCACACTGCAGCGGAACCAGCAGTGCATCCGCAGCCGTCATGGCGTTCATTGTCAGCGCCGACAGCGATGGCGGGCAATCGATCAGAATATAGTCGTACCGCGGCAAGCCCTGTTCTTCGGCCCGGTCGACATAGTTATGAAGCGCTTCGCGCAGACGGTAGGACCGGTGCGGGTCTGCGGCCAGTTCCGTCTCGACGCCGGATAGATTCTCATCCCCTGGCACGATGTCCAGGCGCGGAACGATCGTCGACAGAACCGCCTGCTCCAGCGGCAAACGATCGACGACAATATCGTAGGACGTGGTTGCGCGGTCCGTACGTTCGATTCCAAGGCCGGTCGACGCGTTGCCCTGAGCGTCGAAGTCGACGATGAGCACGCGGCGTCCAACGGCGGCGAGCGCCGTCCCGAGATTGATCGAAGTAGTCGTTTTGCCGACGCCACCCTTTTGGTTCACGACAGCAAAGATTCTGGGCCTAATGCCTGCCACTGCGTAGCTCCCTGACAATCAGAATTGTACCTGACCCACCAACCCGGCTTGGAATCGCCTCATAAGCGAAGTTCCATGTTTGGCTGGCCTCCGTCAATTCTTCTTTCCAGCGTTCGCCCTTGAGGAAAAGCCCTGTTGCACCCTCTGTCAGCCACGGCGCCGCATAGTCGAGCAGTTTTGGAAGCGGCGCAAAAGCGCGTGCCGTGACATAATCCGCAGAAATTGGCCCGACAGATTCCACCCGCTCCTGGCGTACGGAAGCACTCAGACCCGCTGATTCAATGGCGGCGCGGAGGAAGGCGCATTTCTTTCCGACACTCTCGATCATGGTGACATGGCCTTCCGGCCGGGCCGCCGCGATGATGAGACCTGGAAAACCGGCGCCAGAACCAAGATCCACGACGCGCGCATCTTTCGGCAGATGATCCAGAAGCTGGAAGCAATCGGCGACATGCCGGGTCCAGATGACCGGCCATTCGCGTGGACCGATCAGATTGCTCCGCTTTCGCCACACATCCAGCGTGTCGATCACCCGGTCGAGCCGCTCCAGTGTTTCACGTGAAACATCCTCAGCGGCCAGAAAGGCCGCACGATCCTGATTTACCATAACCTAGCCTGTCTTCCGGCGGCGTTTGACGTGACCCAGAAGCGCCGTGAGGGCGCCCGGCGTGACACCTTCGATACGGGACGCCTGGCCCAACGTGGCCGGCCGGATGGATTCGAGCTTCTGACGGACCTCATTCGAGAGACCCCCAATGGCCGAATAATCGATTGCTTCCGGGATGCGGAGCGCTTCGTCCCGGCGCAGGGCTTCGACATCGCCAGCCTGGCGTTCGATATATCCGGAATAGAGCGCCTCGATCTCCAATTGCGCGGCAATCGCCGGATCGATGTTTGAAAGCTCTGGCCAGACCTTCGACAGGGTCTCGAGGGAGATGTCCTTGTATCCCAGAAATTCCCAGGCGGTTCGGATGCGTCCGTCCTGATTAACGTTCCAACCAGCTTCCCGGGCCTTCGCCGGGGACAATGACAGGGTTTGGAGCGTTTTTCGGGATTCCGAGAGGGCCAAATGTTTCACGTGAAACATCGACGCCCGTGTTTCACACACACATCCGGCCTCGATTCCTTTCTCCGTGAGACGCTGATCTGCATTGTCGGCACGAAGGGCCAGGCGGTATTCCGCCCGTGATGTGAACATCCGATAGGGTTCCGTCACACCGCGGGTAATCAGATCATCGATAAGAACGCCAATATACGCTTCGGCCCGATCGAGGATCACCGGTTCCTTTCCCTCGGCGGCACGCGCAGCATTCAGACCGGCCATCAGGCCCTGAGCGCCGGCTTCTTCATATCCCGTGGTGCCATTGATCTGGCCCGCAAGATAGAGACCGGGCAGGACCTTCACCTCCAATGACGCGTTCAGCGCGCGCGGATCGACATAATCATACTCGATGGCATAGGCGTGTTGGAGGATCTCCACGTTTTCCAGACCGGGGATCGTTCGGACAAAACGCTCCTGAACTTCTTCCGGAAGCGAGGTGGATATCCCATTCGGATAGACCGTGTGATCGTCGAGACCTTCCGGTTCCAGGAAAACCTGATGCCGCTCCCGATCCGCGAACCGGTTCACCTTGTCCTCGATAGACGGGCAGTAGCGCGGCCCCCGTCCGGCAATCGCGCCGGAATAGACAGCCGACTGTTCCATGTTTTCTTCGATAATCGCGTGAGTTTCCGGCGTGGTCCATGTAATCCCGCATGAAATCTGAGGCACTTCGATCCGGTCCGTCAGATAGGAGAAGGGCACAGGTGCCTCATCGGCCGGCTGCATTTCCAGCCGGTCCCAGTCGATGGTGCGGCCATCGAGACGGGCAGGTGTGCCGGTTTTAAGCCGGCCCATCGGCAGGTCCATGGTGTAGAGCCGGTCCGAAAGGCCAATCGCCGGCGCCTCGCCGACACGCCCGGCCGGAATACGCTTTGCGCCAATGTGGATCTCGCCCTTCAGGAACGTGCCAGTTGTGATCACGACTTTGGGTGCATGATATTTCTCGCCGGTCAGACCAATCACCCCGGCGACCTGCCCGTCCTCTATGATCAGGTCTTCGGCACCTTCTTCAATGACAGTCAGATTTTCATGGTTCAGGATCGCGTCCTGCATGACCTGACGATAGAGCTTCCGGTCGATCTGGGCACGCGGCCCCCAGACGGCGGGTCCCTTGGACCGATTCAGCATGCGGAACTGAATTCCGGCTTTGTCAGCCAGCCGCCCCATAAGACCATCCAGGGCATCAATCTCCCGGACGAGATGGCCTTTGCCCAATCCGCCAATCGCCGGATTGCAGCTCATCTCGCCGATCGTGGATATCTTGTGGGTGACAAGCGCCGTCTTCGCGCCATAGCGCGCGGCCGCAGATGCGGCTTCGCATCCGGCGTGGCCGCCACCGACGACAATGACATCAAAGCGGGTATTTCCCGTCATGGCTCTGCTCATCCTGTGGATAATGAGCGGGCTATATAACGCCGGGCGCCGCTAAACCCTAGGGGTCATTTGCCGATACAGAACTGAGAGAAGACAGCGCCCAGAATATCTTCCACACCAACTGTGCCGATCACGGCACCCAACTGGCGGAGCGCCATGCGGACATCTTCCGCTGCGAGTTCGGCGCCTATGTCATCTTCCAGCAGTTGGCGAGCCTGCATCAGACTGGCCAGACCTGAACTCAGCTTTTCACGATGCCGCGCCCGCGTGATGACCGGGGCTTCCACAGAAGCTGCACGTTGGGAAATGAAACTGCCAATCCAGGATTCCAGCTTGTCGACACCTTCGCCGGACGCAGCCGAAACGGGCAGGGCGCCATCCGGTGCCAGAGCAGCAGGCTTTTGGTCGGCCTTATTAAACACCACGATGTCCTGCTGTTCCACCGGCCCGGCCGGCGGTTCGGGATTGGCACCGTCGATCACGTGGATACGGAGATCTGCTTCGCGCGCGGCACGTTCCGCCCGGCGGACGCCTTCCGCCTCCACAATGTCTGCCGTTTCCCGAAGCCCTGCCGTATCCGCCAGCCAGACAACCTGTCCGCCCAGAACAAGGCGCACTTCGACCACGTCGCGCGTCGTCCCGGCAATGTCCGTGACTATGGCAGCATCACGCCGGGCGATCCGATTCAGCAGGGAAGACTTGCCGGCGTTCGGCGGACCAACAATGGCCACCCGGAATCCATCGCGGATCTTCTCGCCGACGCCCCGGTCGCCGAGCGCATCTTCCAGCTCTGTGATGATCAGATCCAGCTTGTCGAGGATCGGCCGCACCGTCTCTTCAGGTGTGTCGCCTTCATCCGGAAAGTCGACCATGACTTCGATCAGCGCGAGCACGCCCGTCAGCTCTGCGCGCCAGCGGTCATAGGTTTCCGTCAGGCCGCCGGTCAGCTGGCGCAGAGCCTGGGCCTTCTGCGCCTCAGTCTCCGCTTCGATAATATCGGCGACACCTTCAGCTTCAGTCAGGTCCAGCTTGCCGGCTTCGAAAGCGCGGCGTGTGAACTCCCCCGGTTCGGCGAGCCGTACACCCGGCTGAGCTGTCAATGTCTCTAGTGAGTGTTTAATCACAGCAGGACCACCATGGAGATAAAGCTCCAGCGTGTCTTCCCCTGTGTAGGAATGCGGACCCGGCATGAAGAGGGCGAGGCCTTCGTCGATCAGAGTGCCGTCTTCATCCCGGAATTTGGTGAGCGTTGCATGCCGTGGCTCAGGCAGACCGCATTCCAGCAGCGCGCCGGCGAGCTTCCAGACCTTATCGCCTGACAGGCGCAGGATGCAGATTGCAGCAGGGGGCTGGCCCGAAGCGAGGGCGCAGATCGTGTCGCGCTCGCTCATGGCCTCGCGCCTCCCGTCAGTTCTTCATCGCTTCGAAGAATTCGTCGTTCGTCTTCGTCTGGCGCAGCTTGTCGATCAGGAAGTCGATCGCATCATTGGTGCCCATCGGACCAAGGATCCGGCGAAGGATGTAGATCTTCGACAGCTGATCCTGCGGCGTGATCAGCTCTTCCTTCCGCGTGCCGGACTTCATGATGTCGATGGCCGGGAAGGTCCGCTTGTCGGCGATCTTCCGGTCGAGCACGACTTCAGAGTTACCCGTGCCTTTGAATTCTTCGAAGATGACTTCGTCCATCCGGCTGCCAGTGTCGATCAGCGCGGTCGCAACGATGGTCAGCGATCCGCCATTTTCCACGTTCCGCGCGGCACCGAAGAAACGCTTCGGACGCTGCAGGGCGTTGGCGTCGACACCACCGGTCAGCACTTTACCGGAGGAGGGGACGGTCGTGTTATAAGCGCGGCCGAGACGCGTGATTGAGTCGAGCAGGATGACGACATCCCGTTTGTGCTCAACAAGGCGTTTGGCCTTCTCGATCACCATTTCGGCGACCTGAACGTGGCGCGTGGCTGGCTCGTCGAAGGTTGAGGCGACAACTTCGCCTTTCACCGTGCGGCGCATGTCGGTGACTTCTTCCGGGCGTTCGTCGATCAACAGCACGATCAGGTAACATTCCGGATGGTTCTCCTCGATGGCCGAGGCGATGTTCTGCAACAGCACGGTCTTACCCGTCCGCGGCGGGGCCACGATCAGAGCACGCTGGCCTTTACCGATCGGCGCGACGATATCGATCACGCGGCCGGACCGGTCTTTCCGGGTCGGGTCCTGGCTTTCCATGCGCAGGCGCTCTTCCGGATAGAGCGGGGTGAGGTTGTCGAAGTGGACTTTCTTGTTGGCCTTGTCCGGCTCTTCAAAATTGATCCGCGAAACATCGGTCAGGGCAAAGTAGCGCTCATTGTCCTGCGGCGCGATAATCGGACCTTCGACCGTATCTCCTGTGCGGATGTTGCCCTTCTTCAGCACTTCCGGGCTGACATAGATGTCGTCCGGGCCGGGCAGATAGTTGGATTCCGGCGAACGCAGGAAGCCGAAGCCGTCCGTCAGAACTTCCAGCACGCCCTGGCCGGTAATTTCCACTTCGCTGTCGGCGAGCTCTTTCAGGATCGCGAACAGCATGTCCTGCGTCCGCATCGAGGAGGCGTTCTCGACTTCCAGTTCTTCTGCATATGCAAGCAGCTCTTCCGGGGACTTCGCTTTCAGTTCGCGAAGAGTCACGCTGGTGACGTTGTCGAGCATCGAAGAGGCCATGCCGATGGATTCCAATTGTAGGGGTCTGCGGGAGACGGGTTTTGGGAGGGCCGGGCGACGAAAAAGACGCCGCAGGCACAAGGACTGTGCACCGGATTGCGAGGCTTATGGGCTCACAAGGCCTTGTTCGTCAAGAGTTCCTGCGCAACCGGGCCGGTCAGAACGGCCGGACCAGCACCATGATCACAACGACAATCATCATCAGGAACGGCACTTCGTTCAGCATCCGCAGAGTGCGGGCTGTAACTTTCGACGTGCCCCGGTCGATACGCTTGCCGACATAGACGTAATAGCCGTGCATGGCGGTGATGAGCGTCACGAACAATAGTTTCACATGCATCCAGGGCTGGGACAGCAGGGATGGATTCATCCACAGCATCAGGCCGCCGAACACCCAGATCAGGATGATTGACGGATTCATCACGATCAGGCGCAGCTTGTTGGCCGCAGACTTCATCGTCTCGAACAAGGGCTCACCCGGCTGGCTTGCCAGCTGGTGGATCTTGTAGCGCGGATAAATCATCAGACTCGACATCGTGGCGATGACAAAGATCACATGCGCGGCCTTGATCCAGTTGTAGAGCATGATGCCTCAGTCCTTCAGGATTGCGGATTGATTGCCTGGCCCGCCTTGCGAACCGGCTGTTTGTGAGGGCATCCACCGAATTCATGCGGGCAAAGCCGGTCACCTCCGCAGGATCGCATCGGAGTTTTCATACCGAGGGCTTCAGCGGTTTCATTCGCCAGCATGGAAATGAACTCGGGATGCGTGCCCAGCGCTTCGACCCGCGTGTAGCTGGCGGCACCGTGTTCTTCAGCGACCAGCCTGTATTCCTCGCCAAGTTCGACCAGGGTTTCGATATGCTCCGACACGAACGCGATCGGCGCGATCAGGATATTCTTACCCTCTTTGGATTTCCCGGCGATCACTTCTTCGGTCGGCGGCCCGATCCATTTCAGCGGACCAACGCGGGACTGGTAACAGGCGGTGACTTCCCAGTCGCGCGGCACACGGCCGGTAATCATCTCCGCCATGGTCTCGCATTGCCATTGATATGGATCGCCGTCCTTCACGATCTTTTCCGGCAGACCATGTGCAGACAGGAGCAGGGACACATTCTCCGGACGCCCGGCTTTTTCCCAGGCCTGCATGATCCGGTCGACATGGGCCGAGACGAAGTTTTCCTCAAACGGGTAACAACAAACTGTCCGGACCGGATCCTTGTAGGCTTTCTTCCAGGCTGTCAGCGAAGACCCTGTCGTCGTTGTGGAGAACTGAGGGTAGAGCGGCAGCAGGACGACTTCATCCGCCCCCCAGGCTTTCACATCTTTGGCGGCTTGTTCAGTGAATGGATGCCAATAGCGCATGGCGATGAAGCAGCGCACGTCATCATCCGGCAGACGCTTTGACAGCTCTGCCTGCAGGGCTTCAGCCTGTTTTTCCGTTTCCGGCAGCAGGGGAGAGCCACCGCCTGCGTCCATCATCGCATAATTCTTGATGACACTCGGCGCACGAGTCCTTGAGATCAGCCGCGCCAGGAACCAGCGGATCGGCAGCGGCGCTGTGATAATGGCCGGGTCACGAAACAGGTTCTTCAGGAAAGGCCGGACGGACTCCGCCTTATCCGGTCCTCCCAGATTGAACAGTACAACGGCAACCTTCCGGCCCATACTCAACCTTCCCGCAGAATCTTCAGAACTCGCTCGACGTTTACGATCGGCGTCTCCGGACGGACGCCATGTCCGAGATTAAAGATATGGGGACGACCGGAATAAGCAGCCATCAATTCCCGCACACGCGCTTCCATGCGTGGGCCACCCTCGATCAACAAAAGCGGATCGAGATGGCCCTGGACCGGCATATCAGGCGGGAGAACCGAATTCACAAAGGATGGAACCGCTGCCGTATCGAGCCCGACCGCAGTCACACCGGTTTCCTTTGCATAAGGTTCTAGCATGACACCGGCACCTCGCGGGAAACCGATCACGGGAACGTTCACGCCCCGCGCGCGAAGTCCGGCGACCAACTTCTTTGTCGGCGCGATAATGACTTCCCGGAAAATATTGTCCGGAAGGCCTTCGGCCCAGCTGTCGAACAACATCAGCGCTTCAGCACCTGCCTCAACCTGGCGGACGAGATATTCCGCTGTTGCCTCGGCAACCTTGTCCATGACTGCCGCAAGTTCTTCCGGCCGGCCATGGGCCCAGCGCCAGGCATCCGATTTGTCCGTCTTACCGCGCCCCTCGATAGCGTAGAGGCTCACTGTCCAGGGCGAGCCTGCAAACCCGATCAGCGTTGTTTGTGACGGCAGGCCCTCGCGCACACGTGAGACGGTCTCATAAACGGGCGATAGCCTGTCAGCTGCTTTGACAGCCGGCACGCGGTCCAGATCGGCCGGTCCCGAAACCTTTTCCACCAGCGGGCCAACGCCTTTCTCGAATTTGACTTCCAGGCCCATCGCATCGAGCACCAGCAGGATGTCTGCGAAGAGGATGGCGCCATCCATGCCGTACCGACGGATAGGCTGCAGCGTGGCTTCCGCTGCCATGGAAGGTGTGTAGCAGAAATCGAGAAAGTTCTTCGCCTGGGACCGTAGCTCAAGATATTCGGGCAGGTGGCGCCCAGCCTGGCGCATCATCCATACCGGAGGCCTTTCGAAGCGCTCTCCGCCGAGAACCTTAAGCAGCTTTTTCGATTCGTCGGTGCCCATGGCTTTTTTCCCAAAATCTAAAACAAGCCCGTCAGGGCGCTTATGACTATTAGACGGTGAGTCCGTGGGAAAAAGGGTGATGTGCGGATTTGTCCAGAGAATTCCACACAGGAGTCACAGGTTGGCGGACAGGGTTAAGCGGGTCTTAACGCCCGGGATTCAATAGTTAACCAAACGTAAATGGCCCCGCTGGAGTCACAGGATGGAACGGAAGGTGATTCCGCGGAGTCGGATTCCTCTGCCTGTGGGATTTTTGTGATTCCATTGGGACAAAATGCGGTATCCACAGGCGAGTCACAGGTCTTGTGAAATCGCCGAACCTCGGCAACACAGTGAGACCATGACTCGGTCCCTTCGCCCCAGCATATATTTCAACGTTCACCTCGTGTCGGATTCGACCGGGGAAACGTTAAACGCCATCCAGCGGGCGGCCTGCGCCCAGTTTGAAAATGTGCAGGCGCTTGAGCACAATTATTATCTTGTCCGCTCCGAACGTCAGCTCGAACGGGTCATACGGGAGATCGAGGCAGCACCCGGTGTGGTCTGGTACACGATTTCCGACGAAGCCCTGCGCGGACGGCTGGAGTCCTTCTGCCGCGAGAAAGGCATTCCGACACTGCCCGTGCTGGATGCCTCCATTGCCATGCTGAGCCGGCACCTCGGCATTTCTGCCAACCAGAAAGTCGCCGGACAGCACGCCCTGGATGACGACTATTTCGAACGCATGGAGGCGATAAATTTCACGCTCGCCCATGATGACGGGCAGAATGTCGAGAGCCTGACAGGCGCGGACGTGATCCTGCTGGGTGTCAGCCGGACATCCAAGACACCGACCTGTGTGTATCTTGCCAACCGCAAAGTGCGTGCAGGGAACATCCCGCTCGTGCCGGGTGTCCCATTGCCGCCGCATATCGAGAAAATGGGCGACAAAGGCCCGATGATTGTCGGGCTCAAGATCAGTGCCGAACGGCTTGTGCAGATTCGCCGTGCGCGCCTGATTTCGCTGAATCAGGACGAACACACGATCTATGCCGACGAAGATGCTGTGCGCGATGAAGTTACCCAGGCTAATCGTCTGTTCCAGCGCAACAAGTGGCGCACGATCGACGTGTCCCGCCGCTCCGTCGAAGAAACGGCCGCAGCCATTTTGAACCTACTGAATGAACGCCGGGGACACATATGAGTCTGAATGTCATCCTCGCCTCCGGCAGCGAAAGCCGCCGGCGCCTGCTGGCATCGGCAGGAGTGGAGGCAACAGCCCAGCGGCCGAATGTCGATGAAGAGGCCATGAAAGCCGGTCTGCGCGTTGAAGGCATGCCGGTTCGGGACCAGGCCATGCGCCTGGCGGAGCTGAAAGCGGTCAAGATTTCCCAGCGCCAACCGGGTCTGGTGATCGGTGGAGACCAGATGCTGGCGCTCGGAGATGAGGCATTCGACAAGCCGAAGGATCTGGACGGGGCGCGGGACCATCTGAGGAAATTGTCCGGCAAGGCCCACACGCTGGAAACGGCTATTGTCGTCTGTGAAAACGGCCAGCCCGTCTGGCGGCACCTTGCCCGCCCACGCCTCACTATGCGTCCGCTGAGCGAGGACTTTATCGAGCAATATGTTGAGCAGGTCGGGGATCCGTTGCTCTCCACAGTTGGCGCCTACCAGTTGGAAGGTCTCGGTGCGCAGCTCTTCAACAAGATCGAAGGAGATTACTTCTCGATCCTCGGCCTGCCTTTGTTGCCGTTGCTGGACTATCTCCGCATTCGGGGAGTGCTGCCATCATGACCTGGCTGCTCGGCGTCATCGGCGATCCGGTATCGCACTCGCTGTCTCCCGTGATCCACAAGATGTGGATCCGCGAGCACAGCTTCGATGCAACCTATGAAGCCCTCCAGGTCGAGCGGGGCGGTCTTGAGAACGCGCTTGAAACCTTGTCAGAGCGGAACGCACTTGGCTTCAATATCACTCTTCCGCACAAGGAAGAGGTACTTTCCCTTGCTGATGAGACCAGCGACATCGCCCGCCGGATCGGGGCGGCTAATACGCTTGTCCGTCGGGAGCAGGGGGGCTGGCGCGCCGAGAATACGGATGCGCCGGGCTTTGTCCGCAGTTTGCTGGATGCAGGAATTGAAGTCGCCGGAAGCCGTGTCACTTTGCTGGGCGCCGGCGGCTCTGCCCGCGCCGTGGCCGTTAGCCTGATGGATCTCCGCGCGGAGATCACGATTGCCAACCGGACCGAGGAAAGAGCAAAAGCCCTCGTTGCCGAAACGGGGATCACCGCAGAAATCTGCTCCTTGAAACAGGGCATTTCCGAAGCCGCAACGGCGGATGTGGTGATCAACACGCTCAGCCTGGGTCACTCCGGCGAGAGTCTCGAGTTGCCTGAGGCAACCGGGCAGTATTTCTATGATATTTCCTATGGCAAGCCTGCCGCGGCGATCCGCGAGGAAGCGCTGAAAAAGAACTGGCAGCCGATGGATGGGCTCGGCATGCTGGTCGCGCAGGCCGCCTATAGTTTCGAACATTGGTTCGGCATCTTGCCGGACACGAAAGAAGCGCTCGCACATTGCCGCAAACTCGTGGAGGCCACGACGTGATCATCCTTGGCCTGACCGGTTCGATCGGCATGGGAAAATCCGCAACCGCAACCCTGTTCCGGGATGAAGGCGTGCCCGTGTATGACGCCGATGCGGCGGTGCATCAGCTGTACGAAAAAGGCGGCGCGGCGGTTGATCCCGTCGAAGCCGCTTTTCCGGGCGTTAAAGTCGATGGCGCTATCGACCGCACGCGTCTCCGCGAACGCGTACTGAACGATGCGGCTGCCATGAAACAGCTGGAAGGCATCGTTCATCCCCTGGCGGGCGCGGCGCAGCAGGATTTCCGGGAAACAGCGCGGAAATCCGGAGCGACCTTTGCGGTGCTGGACATTCCGCTGCTGTATGAGACCGGCGGGTCCGGCTATTGCGATTATGTCCTGGTGGTTAGTGCGCCGCCCGAAGTGCAGCGACAGCGGGTTCTGTCCCGGCCGGGTGTCACAGAGGAAACTTTCGAAGCGATCCTCGCGCGTCAGGTGCCGGATGCGGAAAAGCGTGCAAAAGCCGACTTTATCCTGTCGACAGCGCATGGGTTTGAGTTTGCACGCGACCATGTTCGCGCCATAGTGGCCCTGATGAATCGCAAGGCCGCAGGGGATAATGCATGAGCCAGATCCGCGAGATTGCTTTCGATACCGAGACCACCGGCCTCAGGCCGGAAGAGGGTGATCGCATCATCGAGCTTGGCGCGGTGGAGATGATCAATCACATCCCGTCTGGCCGCACGTTCCGGACGCTGATCAATCCCGGCCGGGCAGTGTCTGCCGATACGGTTCGCATCACCGGCATCACGGATGACGACCTGAAGGATGCTCCGCCTTTCGAGGCGCCTGAAGTGATTGACGCTTTCCTGGAATTTATCGGGGATGCCACGCTGGTCGCTCACAATGCCGGGTTTGACCGCTCCTTCCTGAACATGGAACTGGACCGGTGCGGACGCAGCCCGATCCCGGATGAGCGCTGGGTGGATACAGCCGCGATGGCGCGCCGCAAGTTTCCGGGGGCGCCGGCCAGCCTCGATGCCTTGTGCAAACGGTTCGACATTTCGCTTGAGAGCCGGACATTTCACGGCGCCTTGCTGGATAGCCAGCTTCTGGCGGCGGTCTATCTCGAACTCTTGGGTGGCCGGGCGCGTGCCTTTTCGTTCGAGACGGTGGTGGAAACAGAGATTGTCGAAGAGGTCACCCCGGCGCGCCAGCGGCCGAAGCCGCTTGGGTCCCGTCTGACCGAAGACGAAAAAGCCGCCCACGAAGCGTTCGTGAGCGGCCTTGGTGATGAAGCTGTCTGGAAGCGCTACGCGTCCTGAACGGGCGGTGTCTGGCCGGAGGCTGCAGCGGCTTCCTGCGCACGGCGATATTGCTGCTGGTAAAGCTGCACAAAATCCACCGGATCGATCAGCAGGGGCGGGAAACCGCCTTCACGTGTGATCTCCGCCACGATACGGCGCGCAAACGGGAACAGCAGGCGCGGGCATTCGATCAGCAGCAGCGGCTCAAGCTGGGCCTGTGGCACGTTCTGCAGCTGGAACAGGCCGGCATAATCCAGTTCGGTGATGAACAGCACCGTTCCGTCGGAAACAGCCTTGGCAGATAGTTTCAGGGACACTTCGTAAATCCCGTTGCCATCGGCATGCGGTGTTGCGCCGACATCGATACCAAGATCGATATTCGGCTGGGACTGCACAGGTGTGTGTCCCGGATTCTCGAAGGAAAGGTCCTTCACATACTGGCCAAGGACGCGCAGACCCGCCGGGGTCGCGCCGTTCTGGCCTTCATTTGGTACCTGCGGAGCACTTGTGTCAGTCATGTCTACCTCCCAACTCTACCCGGCGGGCGCTAGCATGCGGCCCCTTAACGCGCAATGATCACTGGCACTTCTAGCCTGTCGGCCCTATCTTGGGGGCTGAGTGAACTCGAACGCAAGGACACGCCACCACCAATGGACCCCGTGATGCAAGTCATGATCCTGGCAGCTGTTGCGCTGTTTGTCCTGTCGCGCCTGTATTTTGCGCTCGGCAAGGGTGACAACGACAACCCTGTCAGCCGCCCGACTCCAGCGACAGCTGGCGATGATGCGACCAACAAGGCCAAACCGCGCGACGAGACCATGGCCCATGCCGACAAGCCGATCTTTACGGGTCCGGCCGCTGGCGGGCTGGAAGAAATATACAATGTTGATCGCAGCTTCAGCACGCCTGACTTCATGAGAGGCGCCCGCGCAGCCTATGAAATCATCGTTTCGGCCTTCGCCCGTGGTGACCGCGACAAGCTTCGGCCCATGCTGGACGATGATGTCTATGAAGCCTGGGACGCCGCCATCGCTGCACGTGAACCGGACAAGCCTGCCTTTGAACTCCTCAGAATCCGCAAGGCCGAAATTGAAAGCGCCGACCTCGATGGGGACATTGCCCGCGTTGCCGTCCGCTATGAAGCGGAACTGGGTGACGGGGAAATGGTGCGCACGGCGAAGGAAATCTGGACCTTTATGCGCAATGTCCGGAAAGATGACCCGAACTGGATTCTGGACGACGTCGAAGTCGCCAATTAGGGCCTGCACGCAAAACATTTTCGGGTGACACTTCCGCAGGAAGCACGCCATAAAGCGTGCATGTGGTCGCGCTTTCGTTCGTTTGTCCTTCTGCTTCTGCTGGCCGCCTGCCAGTCCCAGCCTGCACCCATCAAGGTCATTCAGCCCGCCGGGCCCGAAGTTCCACAACCTGCCACGCCTGCACCGCCTCCGAGACTGCCCAACTGGGAGACACCTGCCGCCTTTTCCGATTTGCCCAACTGGTCTTCGGTTCAGCTTGAGGCTGCGGTCAGCGCGTTCAAACGGTCCTGTGAGAAATTCGCCGGACAGGAAATGACCGCCCCGCTGTCGTCGTCGGCGCCTTGGGCCGGCCGTGTCGAGGACTGGGCAGAACCCTGCGGGGCACTCTCGGCCGCACGCAGCGATGAAGATGCCCGCGCCCTGATGGAGCAGGTTTTCGTGCCGATCGAGGTGGTCCCGCCAGATGGCGCGCGGAAATTCACCGGCTATTTCGAACCGACCTATGAAGCCCGCCGCACGCCGACCCCGCCTTTCACGGAACCGGTCCCGGCCTTGCCGGCAGACCTGATCCCGAACAATGGCAAGCCGCTGCAGCGCCTGCCGAATGGCATAACCCGGCCTTATCCCGCGCGAGCCCAGATCACGACATCGGGCGTCCAGGCGATTGCCTATGCGCATCCGGCGGATGTGTTCTTCCTGCAGATCCAGGGCTCCGGCCGGCTGACCTTTCCGGACGGGACAACAATGCGGGCCGTCTATGCCGCGCATAATGGCCACAAGTTTGTATCGACGGCCAATTGGCTGATCCGCACCGGGCGCATTTCGCGCGGCGAAGCCAGCATGCAGGGGATCCGCGCCTGGATGAACCGGGCGGGGCCGGCTGAAACGCGGATGGCGATGAACCAGAACCCGCGCTTTGTGTTCTTCAATGCCGAGGCGGAAGGCGATCCCTCGCTGGGGCCAGTTGGCGCAGAAGGTGTCCCGTTGACGCCGCTGGGCTCCATGGCGGTCGATACGAGTCTTCATCCCCTGGGTGTGCCTGTGTTCGTTCAGACAAAAGCGCCGGGACTGGGGGGCGACTGGTCCGGATTGCTGGTCGCTCAGGATACCGGCGGGGCCATAAAAGGCGCGGTGCGCGGCGACATCTTTTTCGGCACGGGGCCGCAGGCGGGCGAGCGGGCCGGAACCATGAATGCACCCGGCCGGCTCTGGGTTCTCCTGCCGCGTGCGGTGGCTGAGCGGATGCGCAGCCAGGGCTATGCCGGTCTCGACATGGCGCCCCCTGCACCTTAAGGGGCGGACATGAGCCACCGCCGTCTTACCCCCGACGAAGCCCGCGCCTGGGCCCGCGTTGCGCGGACGGTAAAACCCATCGGTCCGAAGACGGAAGAGATAGAGACGTTCATCGACGCGCTGGAGCATGGCGAGCCGGTCCTGCGCCATGGCAAGGCGAAACCCGCTGTCGCACCGCCACAGCCGCCTGTTTCCAAGCCCTCGAAAACACCGGCACCGCCACAGAACCGGGCCAATGAGAAGCGCGTGCGCCGGGGCAAGCTGGAACTGGCCGGCCGGTTCGACCTGCACGGCCACACGCAGCTCAGCGCGGAGGCGGCCTTGCCGGATTTTCTCCGGCGCAAGCAGGCTGAGGGCGCACGCTGTGTGTTGATCATCACCGGCAAAGGGAAGGGCGGGGAAGGTGTGCTGCGCCGGAATTTCCTGCGCTGGCTGGAAATGCCTGCGGCGCGCGCGCTCATCTCCGGTTATTCCGAGGCCCACCCGAGACATGGCGGGTCCGGTGCCTGGTATGTCTTCCTGCGGCAGGCTTAAGTGCGACCACGCAGGGACGAAACCGGACCATACCGGACTTGGTCATGACTATGCCGGACCAGCCCGGACTATGTCGGATCATGCCGGGCAAGAAAAAGCCGGCACCTGAAGAGCGCCGGCTTTCTTTTTGAACGGGTTTGTCCGGATCAGCTGAAGTCGCGGAATACGTCGTCTGCGGAGACGTCCTTTTTCGCGGCGTCTTCTTCGGACGTGTCATAGGCGTCCGGGTCGTCCTGTGCCGGGGCGAGGCCCGGGCCTTCAGTGCGCAGGGCTTTTTCAGCTTCCATCTTGCGGCGCTTCTCGGCCGACTTCGCGATCACTTCGTCGAGCTCGATCTGGGTGCACAGGCCCAGCGTCACCGGGTCGACCGGGCGGATGTTCGGCGAGTTCCAGTGGCTCTTGTCGCGCACATTGTTGATGGTCGACTTGGTGGTGCCGATCAGTTTGGAGATCTGCGCGTCGGAAACTTCCGGGTGGTTGCGGATGAACCAGGCAACGGCATCCGGCTTGTCCTGACGGCGGATCACCGGCGTGTAGCGGCTGCCCTTGCGTTTCGGCTGCGGGATGTGGGCGATCTTCGATTCGGCGACTTTCAGCCGGTAGCTCTCATCATTCTCGCCGCGCTGGATTTCCTCACGGGAGAGGATACCGCCGGCGATCGGGTCAACGCCGCGCATATTCTCGGCGACGTCGCCATCGGCGATGCCTTTGACTTCGAGATGATGCAGGCCGCAGAACGCAGCGATCTGGGCAAAGGTGAGGCTGGTATTGTCGAGCAGCCAGACGGCTGTGGCCTTCGGCATGAGGACTTCGGACATGAGGCTCTCCCTGTTGATTTTACGCCGCCTGAAATGCAGCCGCCCGGCACGTCGTGCCGGGCGGTTGGGGTCAGGCGCGTGCTGAACCTTGCCTGTTCCTATAGTACAGCTGCCCTGTATTGGAAAGTCACCAGCCACAGGGGCCTGTAAATTGGGCCTTTTTTACCAGGACAGCAGGATTTTCCCGGAATGCGTGCCGGACGCCATCAGCTGATGGGCTTGCTCTGCTTCTGCTGCCGGGTAGACTTTCTGCAACACCGGAATGATCGTGCCGCTGGCGACGTGCGGCCAGAAACCGGCCTCCACCGCGTCGCGGATGCGCTTTTTCTCCGGCAGGGGCCGGGCGCGCAGCGTGGTGGCGGCGAGGGTCAGGCGCTTCATCAGGACCGGGGCGAAATTGACGTTCGCCTGGAAGCCGTTCTGGTAAGCGATATTGATGATCCGCCCGTCCGGATTGGCCGCCGAGATATTCTTCTGGATGTAGTCGCCGCCGACCATGTCGAGCGTGACGTCCGCGCCGCCCTCGGCCTTCACGATCTCGACGAAGTCTTCCGTTTTGTAATTGATCGCGCGCGTGGCGCCGAGGCTGGTGGCGAGCTGGCATTTCTGATCCGTGCCGGCGGTGGCGAAGATTTTCGCGGCGCCTGCGGCCTTTGCCATCTGGATCGCCATCACGCCGATGCCGGATGTGCCGCCATGACAGAGGAAGTTCTCTCCGGATCTGAGGCCGACCCGGTCGAACACATTTGCCCAGACCGTCATCATCGCTTCCGGAAGGCAGCCTGCCTGGTCGAGGCTCATGCCTTCCGGCACGGGGAAGAGGGAGCCTTCATCGACAGCGACAAATTCGGCATAGCCACCGCCCGCGAGAAGCCCGCAAACCTTGTCGCCAACCTGCCAGCGCGTCACGTCGCTGCCGACGGTTTCGACCGTGCCGGAGACTTCCAGTCCCAGAATGGTAGAGGCGCCGGGCGGCGGGGGATAAGCGCCGGCGCGCTGGACGAGATCAGCCCGGTTGAGGCCGGAAAAGGCCGTCCTGACCAGAACCTCGTTCGCGCCGGGTTCCGGCTTTGGCAGGTCCGCCAGGTATAGCGGTCCGTCCTTTTCGATTTCGACGGCTTTCATCGTCTCGCCCATATGCATGACTCCCGTGTTGAGGAGTCGCATGTAAGGCCTGTTTCTGCTTTGATGAACCCCAAGAGACTGATCGGGAGGCGATGATGGCGATTTCGGATGAAGAGCCGATCCTCGTGAACACACCGCAGACGCTGGAGCAGATGTCGGTGGAAGAGCTGGAAGCGCGCATTGCGCAGCTGAAAGACGGTATCGCCGCCTGCGAACGGGAAATCGAGAAAAAGCGCGCCCAGAAAGCAGCCGCCGATGCGCTGTTTGGTGGCGACGGGGATTAAGCGGACATAAACATCGCCATGGTAAAGCAGGTGTTGGTGTCCAGAACGTCAGGGACAGATTTATGGCAGCGGAACAGTCGCAGGGCGAAGGCATGAGCATGTCGGACGGGTTCACCGGCGGCAAGCTGTTCGATACCGTCTTCACGCGTGGCATGGCGCTGGTGGAGGAAACGGCCACCTATCTGGACGGGCCGGGCCGTGAACATGCAAAGACGCTGGACCGGGAACCGGGGCTGACCTATGCCGCCTGGAGCATGGAGCTGACGACGCGCCTGATGCAGGCGGCGAGCTGGCTGGTCATGCAGAAGGCTGTGCGCGACGGCGAGATGAAACGCGACGACGCGGCCGCCAAGAAATACCGCATACGGAGAGAGGATCCGCCGCTCGACGTGAAGGCGCAGGAGGGCAGGGGCCTGCCGGCGCGTTTCCTGGAACTGGTGGACCGCTCAGAAGCCTTGTTCGAACAGATCTGCCGTCTCGACGAAGCGCTTTATGGGGCGCGGGCCAAGACGCCCGGTGAAAACCCTGTCTCTGAACAGATCGCACAGCTCCAGAAGGCCGCGGAAACCGGCGCCTTCGATCCGCTGATGGTGTGGAACCGCGGGCGTTAGGCGCCAATTATCAAGCGTCTGGCTGAGTCGGTGCGACAAGCAGGCTGCCGCGCCCGGCCGCCTGTGATGGTTTCAGCCTGAAAATCCGGGGGCGGACATAAAGCGCCCGTAGCGGGGTTTCCATCGCAAGCCGGTGCATGCCAAGCGCGATCATCAGCGTGGCGGCGGCAATTGCCAGGCTGGCCGCGCCGGTGTCTGCGAAAATCCCGCTCATCTTCACCAGCATCAGCAGGAGCTGGAGCGGGATGAAGAAACCGAGATAGATCGCGAAAGACTGGCGCCCGGCATCCCCGATGAAATGGGCTGCCGGGATACGGGCGAGCAGCACGCCAGCGCTGATCAGCGCGAACGTCCCGGCAAAGCCGAGGATCAGCGAAACGATTGGCAGGTCCGCGATCCCCATGACAACGAAGGCGGTGTGCATACTGGCCCAGACGGCGAGGGTCCAGCCAAGGTCACGCAGTCGGTTCACCGCCTTGTTTGCGAAACCGAACGCAAGGGACGCGCCCGCATAGCCGGCATAGAAGAACACGAAATTCGCCGCGAAATGGTCGAGGACAGACCAGCCGGACTGGAACAAGCCTGCTGCGGCGAGGGTCTGCAGCACGGCAGCACCGGCGAGAATGCGCGCCGGCTTCTGGCGGCGGATGGCCCGCGTGACGAGATAGAAGAGGAAGAGCTGCTGGATGAACCAGAGCGGGCTTTGCGGTGAGACCAGACCGCCAAGATACAGGCGGGCCAGGCCGGGCAGGCCCTGCGAGAATTCACCGGCGTTCAGGATGACGGTTTCGATGGCGAGCCAGAGTGCGAAGAAATAGGCGAGGCGAAGGATCTTGCGGTCGAAGTAGACCGGGGCTGAGCCGAAGAGTCCGCGATGCAGGAACAGGCCCGAAATCAGGAAAAAGGCCGGCACAACAAACGGACGGGCCCAGTCTGCGAGGCCCAGCATCCAGTTCACGCCGCCTTCCGGCGCGCCATAGCCGAGGGCGGCGGCAGACATCACCACAAGAATGATGCCGATACCTTTTGCGTGATCTATCCAGGCGATGCGTCCGGCGGACATGCGGTCTTCCTCCCAGTTTGGGAAGACCTGCTGCAAGATTCGTGCAGAACGCGATCAGTGTGCCGGTGGCCGAAAAGGTTTTCCGGTGTCAGATGGTGGAATACACCCGCAGGGCGTAGCGCGCCTGCTGCATGCTGTAGCCTTCCTTTACCGGCCCGCGGATCACACAGATGCGGTGCCAGAGCGGCCCGAGCAGCTGTTCGATCACTTCATCCAGGTCGAAATCGCGGCGGATCACGCGTTTCGCCGCCAGTTCGGCGAGCACCATGCGCATGGGCTGGCGGATGTCGCGGTTCATCCAGGCGCGCCAGGCTTCGCCGGCATGCTGGTCGTCGGCCGCGGCCATCAGGGCGCCGCGCAGCACGGCGTGGCCATTCCCGGTGCGGGCAGCGGCTTCCAGCGGGACGATCAGCGTTGCGATGCGTTCCTGCGGATCGCGTCCGCCGTCCGGACTGTTCGGTATCAGGGCGAGGGCGGCATCCACACACATCGCGCCGATGGAGGGCCACCAGCGATAGATGGTCTGTTTCGAGGCGCTGGCGCGCTTGGCAACCGAGTCGACGCTGAACGTCCGCCAGCCCGCCTCGGCAAGCTCGGCCCGTGTCGCTTCCAGGATGGCAGAACGGGACTCCTCGCTGCGCGAAGGGCCTTTGCGGGAAGTTTTCTTCTCGCTGGCATCTGTCGACATATATCTGGTCTCCCTGGCCGGTGCTGCGGGGGCCTCTTTCAGGACCCTAGGACAAACCGGTAAACAATGTCCGATTCAGATTGGCGACTTCTGCACTATGCAATAGAGAAGCGTCGGCAGAAACAGGCCGGAAAACAGGCCGAGCAGCAGGATTGGGACCATGAAGACGATTGAGGAACTGATTGAAGGCTACCGGCGCTTCCGTAGCGGTGTTTATTCCAAACAGGCAGCGCTCTATCGCGAGCTTGGCGAGGGCCAGAGCCCGGCCATCATGCTGATCGCCTGCGCCGACAGCCGCGCCGAGCCGTCCGACATCTTCGCAGCGGCGCCCGGCCAGCTATTTGTGGTGCGGAACGTCGCGAATCTCGTGCCGCCCTACATGCCGGACGGAAAGCTGCACGGGGTCAGTTCGGCGCTTGAATATGCCGTGAATGTGCTGAAGGTGAAGCACATCGTGGTGATGGGCCATGGTGGTTGCGGCGGTGTTCAGGCCTCTCTGGCGGGTGACGACAATCCACTGATCGGCGAGTTTGTGACCCCCTGGGTCTCGCTTCTGGATGAAGCACGTGATCGGGTCCTGGAATCGGGCTCGATCAATCCGCAATTCTCGCTGGAACTGGAAGGCATCGAAACCTCCCTGAAGAACCTGCTGAGCTTCCCCTTCGTTCAGAAGGCCGTGGAGGCTGGCGAGCTGGAGCTGCACGGCGCGTGGTTCGCCATCAAGCATGGGGAATTGCACTGGCGGAACGCGAAAACCGGCCGGTTTGAGGTCGTCGACCGCTAAGTGTGCGGTGTGAAGGTCGAAATCGATGCAAACAGGGCTGAAGCCAGCATGGCGAGCGCTGCCCCGCGATTGAACCAGCGGGTAAAGGCGGGCGATTCGAAATGGTGGTTCATGCCGTCGGCCAGCCAGGCATAGAGCGTCAGGCCCGTCATTTCACAAATGGTGATCGTGACCATCATGATCAGCGCCTGCGGCACGACCGGATGGGTCATGTCGAAATAGGACGGCAGCAGAAGACCGAAGAAGACGAGCGCGTTCGGGTTCAGCAATTGCAGACCGACGCCGCGGGCAAACAGCTTGCCGCGCGGCGGGGCGTCCTTCGCGCTGGCATGAGGGCTGGACGGGTCTGACATCGCCAGCGACCAGGCAAGCCAGGCGATGAAGCAGATCCCGGCAATTTTCAGCCCGTTCAGCAGGATCGGGAATTGCGCAGCAAAAGCGGCGATGCCGCCGGCTGCCAGCGAGATCCAGAGCAGATTGGCCGCTGCTACACCCAGTGCCGGCAGGAGCGCCGTCGGCGCCCGATAGCGCAGCGACGTGCTCATCACCAGCATAACAGCCGGGCCGGGGGTCAGGCCGCCCGCAATGAACAGGGCAACCAGGGCGATCCAGACCGAAAGGTCCATTCAGGCCCCCGTCAGACGTCTTCTTTCTGGCCCCGCTCGACCGCTGCCGTGATCAGCTCGCGGGCCTTCTCGATGCCGTACCAGCCTTCGATCCGGGTCCATTTGCCCTGTTCGAGGTCTTTGTAGTGCGTGAAGAAGTGGGCGATCTTGTCACAAAGCGTCTGCGGCAGGTCGTGATAGGTCGCGATCTTGTCGTAATAGGCCGTCAGTTTCGGGTGCGGCACGGCGAGGATTTTCTCGTCCTGGCCCTTGTCGTCCGTCATCATCAGGACGCCGACCGGGCGGGCGCGTACGACCGAGCCCGGCACCAGCGGGCGATTGCCAACGACCATCACGTCGATCGGGTCGCCATCCAGGCTCATCGTGTGGGGCACGAAGCCGTAATTACAGGGATAGCGCATCTCGGTGTAGAGATAGCGGTCGACGAACATGGCGCCGGAATCCTTGTCGATCTCGTATTTGATCGGATCGCCGCCGAGGGGCACTTCGATCAGAACGTTGAGGTCATCCGGCGGGTTCTGGCCCGCGCTGATCTTTGAAAGGTCCATTGTGTGCGCTCGCTTAGGGAGGAAGTGAGAGTTCGCGTGGCGATGGCCTTTTGAGGCCTTAACGTCAAGAGTGACGCTGCCGCAGACGACTAATGTCTTAGACCTCTGCCTTTACTTCTGCCGCTTCGAAGATCCGCATGGGCGCCCCGCCAGCAGAAAGGCGGCGGGCCGCTTTGACGAAATCCCGGCTCTCTTTGAGCGCGAAATGGGCTTTCAGCGCGGCCATGTCCCGCCAGTACTCAACGAACACCAGAAGGGCAGGATCGTCGCAATCCCTGTGCACATTATGAGCGATGCAGCCCTCTTCGGCGCGTGAACGGGCGCAATGCTCCCGGCAGAGGGTAACGAGCTCTGATTCTGTTTCGGGCTGGGTGCGGACGCTGCCGGTGACGATGATCATGGTGATGGCCTCGTCAGTCGCGCACCAGCGCATAATTGAAACTGATGGAGACCCGCGGCTCTTCGGACCGGTTGGGCATGACTTCATGGCGCAGCCAGGATTCCCAGAACAGGGCGTGGCCTTCTTTCGGCTCGAGATAGACGAAGCGGCGGGCGCTTTCCGGCGCATCGTCCTCCGGCTGAGGCGCGCCCATCATGAAGGTGAGGCGCGGGTCTTCCATCTTCAACGTGCCTGCGCCGTCTGGCACGGCCACATAATAGGTGCCGGAAATCACGCTGCCCGGATGAATGTGTCCGGAATGGCTGCCGCCTTCGCCGAGAATGTTCACCCAGAGCGCATCGAGCTCGAGGTGAAAGCCGCCCATGTCCCAGTGGAGTTCCTTTGCGAACTCGGCGGCTTGTTGGTCGACCAGCTCTTTCAGTGCGGCAAATTCCGGGAACCGCTCCGGCAAATCGTCCAGCGAGGCATAGGAGGTGTAGCCGTCATAGCCCTCCGCGTCGCACCAGTCATTGCCGGCGGTATCTTCGTCTTCCAGCAGCCAGCAGACGGCTTCGAGCTCGGACCGAAGGGCATCGGTGCCAAGCGCGGCTTCCTTCACGAGGGTCGGGAACAGGGATTTCAATGTCATTGGATACGCCAAAGAATGGCCCCGCCGGACGGGCCGGCGGGGCAGGGGGTTGTCCGGGGACGGCTTATTCTGCCGGCTTGATGAATTTCAGCGTCATCCGGTCGCTTTCGCCGATGGCCTTATAGGCCTCCGGATCCCAGCCTGCCGGAGCGTCTTCGCCTTCCTTCGGCTGGTTGCTGACAGGCGGCAGTGTCCAGACGCCGAAGGGATGGTCTGCGGTATCGGCCGGATTGGCGTTGATCTCGGACGAGCCTGCGAATTCAAAGCCTGCATTTGCGGCAAGTGTTTTCACATAGTCTTCGTGGACATAGCCACTGGCCGCTTCCGGATCCTGTACGGCGGTGGAGGGAAGACGGTGTTCCACTACGCCCAGCACACCGCCCGGTTTCAGGGCGGCATAAGCTTCATCGAAGAATTTCTGTTCATACCCGCCAGCCATCCAGTTGTGGATGTTGCGGAAGGTCAGCACGGCGTCCGCGGTGCCGGGCTCTGTCAGCTGGCCGCTATTCGCGGAGAAGCCGGAATAGTCGATCGTGCCGAAAGCGGGATCGGTATAGTTCGATTTGAACTTCGCATTGTTTGTCTCGATCCGTTCGACGCGTTCGGCATCATCAATGCCTTCCGGCGAGAACAGGACGGCGACCAGCTTGCCGCCGCCGGACGCGAGCCATGGCGCAAGGATGTTGGTGTACCAACCGCCGCCCGGCCAGATCTCGACCACGGTGTCATCGGGTTCGATGCCCAGGAATTCCAGCGTTTCTTTCGGATGGCGCCACTCGTCGCGGGCTTTTTCCTCCGGCGAGCGCAGGTCGCTGGCAATCGCCGCGTCCAGAAGGCTTTCCGTGGCTGGCGCCTCAGCTGCGGCGGTTTCCGTGTCGAGTTCGGCAACGGCTTCGGGGCTGTCGGCCGGGGCCGGTGAGCAGGCTGTCATGACAGCCAGGGCAAGAAGGGAAGCGGATACGGCGGTTTTCATCATTGTTTCTCCGTCGATGAGACCTCTTGAACAGCTCTTTTAGGCACCCACATGTACCCTTGTCACGGTGCTGCCACGCGGGCTGTGACCGGATTTCGTGCCGGTGCCATCGATCGGGCCGGGTATTTGCGACGTCCGAACCCCAAAGGACCCCCCCGTTCAGGGAGTTCCCAGTTGCTTTGAAACAGAGGACTGACTGACATGTCGAACATTGATCTGACCCCCCTTTACCGCACCATGGTTGGCTTTGACCGTATGGCCAACATGATCGATCAGGCCGCGCGCCTGGACGGCTCGCAGGGCTATCCGCCTTATAATATCGAGCGAGTCGACGAAAACGCCTTCGCCATCGAGATCGCCGTCGCCGGCTTCACGCAGGACGATCTGGAAATCGAAACGAAGGAAGGCCTGCTGACTGTGGCAGGCAAGAAAGCGGATACCGAAGACGCCGGCGGCAGGGATTACCTGCATCGCGGCATCGCCCAGCGCAGCTTCATCCGCCGCTACCAGCTGGCCGATCACATTCTCGTGACCGGTGCCCAGCTCGACCATGGCGTGCTACGGATTGAGCTCGTCCGTGAACTTCCGGAAGAGAAAAAGCCGCGCAAGATCGAGATCGGCGCCTCCGAATCCCAGGAACCGAAACTGATCGGCAAGAAAAAGGCTGACGCCGCATAAGCGGCAGGTTCCGAACAGGAAAACCAAAGCGGCGCGTTCCGGACCGGGACGCGCCGTTTTTCTTTCAGGTTTACAGATCAGGCGTCGGAAGCGGCCGGTTGCCCTTTGTACCGGAAGGCTTTCAGGCAGCCTGCATCGCCCAGAAAGGTTTCCAGGGCGCCCGAGTTCTTCAGTGTGCGGCTGACAGACCTGTCCACTGCGTTGAAGGCTTCGGCCGCGTGCTTCTGCGTTGATTGTTCGAATTGGCCGCCTTCCAGTTCTGCGGAGACCTTGTCTGCACCCTTACGGGCCGCATTGGTATTCGCCCTCGCCCAGACCAGATAGGTCTTGCCCACTTCGTCAGCGAATAGCGGCGCGAGGGTCGGCTGCAGCGCAGACAAGTCAGCAAACGGACCACCGGCTTTCGGGTCGTCCATGTTCTCACACCAGGCAACAACAAACGGTGCGCGGTCTTTCAGCCATTCCGCCGGGGTCGGATCCAGCAGCATTTGCTGGAGCTGCGCAGCCAGGCTGAAATCGGCGAAGGCCGGGCGGCCGCCGAAGATGAAGAGGTGGTCTTTCAGGTGCGTGTTCAGAAGTTCCGCAAAGCGGCGCCACGATGCATCGAGCACCGGCCCGTTCTCGGAAGACGCGCCAACCAGCGGCAAACGGTCTGCCATACGCTCGGCAATCTGCACGGACGGCTTTTTCCATGCGCGCGGACGTTTCCCGCCGGACAATTGCACCAGCGCGCGCAAGCCGGCCTGATCGCGGTCGGGCTTGCTCGACCAGCGTTGCTGGAACATGCACTTGTTCAGCCACTCGTCGCCATAGTCTTCAAGGATCAGCGACAGCGCAGCCAGGGCCGGGTCGTCCGGCGTGGCGGATGGCTCGGGGTGGGACGATTCCAGCGCGAACAGCATGCGCGTCGATTCCTGGCTCACCGGACGATCCGGCGAAACCAGCAGCGGTACGGTCGCATGGCGTGCCAGCGCGCGAAAATCGGTTTCCGTTTCGCGGGACCGCGTAACCCACTCGAACTCAATGCCCTTGTAGCGCAGGAAGGCGCGGACCTTCAGCGAGTAGGGCGAGGTTTCGGCACCGAAGAGGCGATAGGCTGACATGTCTTCTGGCTCCCGGGTCGGTTAGGCCCTTGCTTAGGCATTTCAGTCCTGACTGCCAACCAGTGTTTGCCGCCACGCCTGTAAATGGGTATGCGCGTTGCAGACAATCTGACCTGACATGAAGGAGAGGCCCATGCGCGTGATGCACGTCATGGCCGGTGCCGCAGAGGGCGGCGCGGAAAATATCATGCTGGAATCGGTTCTGGCACTGGCGGAGGCCGGCCTGACCCAACATGTGGTCACCCGGCCCGACAATCAGTTTCGTGTGCAAAAGTTCCGGGAGGCCGGAATCGGCGTCGATGTGGCGGCATTCAACAATGCCTGGCCGTTTCCGACGCGCCGGGTGCTGGGCGATGCGATCAAGGCGTTCAGGCCGGATGTGATCGAATACTGGATGGGCCGCGCCGGACAGTTTGCGCCGAAGGAATATCGCAATCGCTCGATCGGCTGGTACGGCGGCTATTACAAGCTCGCCCGCTTCGTGAACTGCGAATGGCATGTCGGTCTGACCATCGACCTTCTTCGCCACATCCGGGAACAGGGCGTCAGTGAAGATCGCTCCGGCATCGTTCACACCTATGCAGATTTCGAAGGCGAAGACCCGGTTGACCGGGCGAGCCTCGACACGCCGGAAGATGCCCCGGTTGCCCTGGCCCTGGCTCGCCTGCACGAAAAGAAGGGGCTCGACACGCTGCTCGACGCGACGGCGAAAGTACCGGGCCTCTATGTCTGGATCGCGGGGGAGGGCCCGCTGGAGGCCGAACTGCGCGCGCATTGCAAACGGCTGAACCTCGATGACCGTGTCCGCTTCCTCGGCTGGCGCAATGATCGCGGCGCCCTGCTGGCGGCCTGCGACGTCGTGGCGTTCCCGTCACGCTATGAGCCGTTCGGCACGGTGACGGTCGATGCCTGGGCGGCCTCGCGCCCGCTGGTCGCGGCAGATGCCGTCGGCCCGGCCGCCTATGTGAAAGATGGCGAGAATGGCATTCTGATTCCCAAGAACGATGTCGACGCATTGGCAAATGCGCTCAGCAAAGTGATCTCGGACAAGGATTTCGCCGCAAAGATCGTGGCCGGGGGCCGCGCTTCCTATGAGGCGCAGTTCAACAAGGCCGCTTTCCAGCGGGACTCCAAAGCCTTCTATCAGAAGATCATAGATTATGCGGGGCCGTTCCCGGGCTAGCCGATGCTGGCAAAGAAGGCACGGTAGAGCCCTTCAGCAGCATGGCGGCCGGGGCCGATATCGACCCGGATGCCCGCGCGGCGCAGGCGCAGGATGCCGCCATTGGCGACGGGATGCGGGTCCAGCACGGAACAGACGACGCGGGCGACGCCGGCCTCTTCCAGTTTCATTGAGCAGGATTTGCCGCCGGCTGAACGTTCGCGGCAGGGCTCCAGCGTGACATAAGCGGTCCCGCCGCGGGCAGCCTCTCCGGCTTCGTCCAGCGCGATCTCTTCGGCATGCGGGCGGCCGCCCCGGCCGGTCACGCCTTCACCGACAATATGGCCATGCGAATCCAGGATCACGCATCCAACGGACGGATTGGGTCCGGTCAGGCCGTGATTGAGACGGGCGAGCGCGAGCGCCCGCCCCATCATGCGCTGGTCGCGCCGTTTGCTCATGGTAGGTCCGGCAGGTCCCGGGCACGGTCGGCATCGAGATACCGCACGGCCACGGGCTTCAGATTGTCGTCGAGGTCGATCAGCAGCGGGTTGCCCGTCGGGAGCTCGACGGAGGTGATCTTGTCGTCCGGCACATCGAACAGATGCTTCACCAGCGCGCGCAGCGAGTTGCCGTGCGCAGAGATGACGACGTCTTTGCCGGATTTCAGCACCGGCGCGATCTCGGCGTCCCAATAGGGCAGCACACGGTCGAGCGTCAGTTTCAGGCTTTCCGTGTCCGGAATGTCGATGCCTGCATAGCGCGGATCGGTGGAGAGGTCCCAGGTCGAGCCCTTTTCCAGCGGGGGCGGCGGGACGTCATAGGAGCGGCGCCAGACATGGACCTGATCTTCGCCATGCTTGGCGGCAGTCTCTGCCTTGTCGAGGCCGGTCAGGCCGCCATAGTGGCGCTCGTTTAGCTGCCACGCTTTTTCCACCGGCACCCAGGCGCGGCCCATTTCCGCCAGTGCCAGCCACAGCGTGCGGATGGCGCGGGTCTGGTAGCTGGTGAAGGCAGCGCGGAAGTCGGCATCGACATCCTTCAGGAGCTGGCCGGCCTTCTTGGCTTCGCCTTCGCCCTTTTCGGTCAGGTCGGCATCCCACCAGCCGGTGAAGCGGTTTTCGAGGTTCCAGGCGGATTGTCCGTGGCGGACGAGAGCTAGCTTCGGCATCGCGGTGAGAGGTCCTTTTGTGTTCCTGATGGTCTTTCTGGCGGCCTTTTCGGCTTAAAACGGCGCAGATTCAAGCATCCATGATCCGCATGAGCTCGGCCATGGCCAATACGACATGATAGCCGGTCGATGCCGGCATGTTCTGGGACATCGGTTTGCCGGTCGAGTCGTACTGGTCGATCCAGCCGCCTTCCGGTGTCAGATATTCATCCATCAGCACATCGAAGCTGCGGCAGGCGGCGGCGGCAAAGGCGTCCTCATCCGTCACTTCGAACATGGTGAGGTGGGCTTTCAGCGCCTCGGTCTGCGGCCAGGTGCGCCGCGACCCGTTGGCGATGGCGCCTTCGCGGGTGACCTCCTGCACGGCCCGGCCGTCATCATCCAGGGTCGAGCAGGCAAACGCGTAGAGTTTGTCGGCGCGGGGATGGACCGGCGTGCCGCTGGCACGGGCATAGGCGTGCAGCAGCCAGACCCATTCGAAGTGGTGGCCGGGTTCCACAATGTCAGCGTCGCGGCCCGTCGGCTGAGTCCAGCCCGGGGCGAAATGCTCGCCCAGCAGGTCGCCCGGCCCGGCGGTGAAGAAGCGGTCGAACAGGCTGACGATCTCGCCAGCCCGGGCGAGGTGGTCGCCATCCGGATCCGCCCGGTGCAGGGCAAGACAGGCTTCCAGCAGGTGCATGTGCGGGTTCTGGTGGCGTGTCTGGTCTGCCGGCAGGGATTCGAAATAGCCGCCATCCGGTGCCCGCAGCTTCGCGTCGGCCGCCTTCAGGATTCCGGTTGCCGCCTCTCTGGCATGTTCGGCGCCATCCAGGGCGTTGACCGTCTCGGCCAGCGCGAACAGGACAAAGGCGGTGTCGTAGAGGTCCGCCGAGTTGTCGGTGAGCCCGCCGCCCGCGCTGTCCAGGACGCGTCCGGCCAGGCCGTCAGACTGAAGGCAGGGCCCCATCAGGGCCTCAAGCCCCATCGCGATATGATCGGTCGCTATGTCCGGCTTCCAGCCCATTTTCAGGGCTTCGGTGAAAACATAGGTCTGGCGCGCCTGAACCCGGACCCGTGTGGTGTCCTCATCGGCCGGCTGATGGTCGAGGGAAAGGATTTCGCGGAACAGGCCATGTTCGCCCACGCCCCGTTCCGACCAGAGCGGAAAGCAGGCATCCATCAGCCAGTTTCGGGCTTCGCGCGCCCGGCGCTTCAAGGCGGACTTTGACATATGGTGCAAACCCCGTAGCAGATGCGTCGGCAAATGCCGCTCGCCAGACCCGACGCGCTCCTGCTAACAGGAGCGGGCTCAATTGGCCAGCGGCGTCCACCCACTGGCGTAACCGGAAAAGCCCCGGGAGAGAAAGGCCCCGATGAAGGACAGAATTTTCTTCCCTCTCGCCCTGCTGGTCGCAGCCGGAATGGTCGGGATTGCCCTCATGCCGGGGGTTGGACGGCTGCCGACCGGCGCGGTCACCGGAGATGGCGTCGATTACAGCGAAATCACCGTGTCCGGCGACTATCTCAACAAGATCATCGCCGGGGGAGACGCGGTTACCCGTCTGATCGACGGGCCGGATGGCCGTAAATTGCTCTACATCGAAGCAGACGCCGGTGTGCTGGACGCAGCGCCTGAACTCGGGCCGCATTTCAGGCTGGCTGCGGACATGGAGATCCAGTTTACGGGCTTCACGATCCGGTGCACGGTTCGTGCGCGTCCTGCAGATAAGCGCGGCGCCTTGCAGATGGAAACGAACTACTCCGCTGGTCGGGTCGGGGATTCCGGCTGGCACGTCTTCGATCTTGAACGCGGGTTTCAGGACTTCAGCTTCAATTATGATGTGCCGCTGATGGAGGGCGAACAGGGGGTCGATTATTTCGGTATCCGCCCGGTCGTGCCGGACAAATCCCGCGCCCTGATCGTAGAAGAGGTGAAATTCGAACGCCTCAGGCGCTGGGCCAAAGACTAAGCCTGCGACCGCGCACCGGCTTGCACCGTCCGGCCCGGTCATTATGACTGGCATTTCACCCGGCAACCTCCCGGCAGGATGATTTATGCGCTTCTTTCCCACTCTTCTCGCTGCGCTGATGTTTTCAGCGTGCACGGCTACACAACTTCCGGAGGCCGAATTGGCAGACACCGATCTTTCCAAGCCCGCTGATACCCTGCCGGGCGAAGACCCGTATCTCTGGCTGGAAGAGGTCGAAGGTGAGGAGGCGCTTGCCTGGGTACGGTCACAGAATGAGCGGACGCTGGCAGAACTGCAGGCTGATCCGCGCTATGCCGGGTTCGAAGCGGCTGCTCTGGATGCGCTAAACTCGAAAGAGCGCATTGCCTATGGCGTCGTTCGGTCGGGCTATGTGTATAATTTCTGGCAGGACGACGCGCATGTCCGCGGCCTGTGGCGCCGGACGCCTGTCGCTGAGTATCGCGGCGACTCTCCGGACTGGGAAACCGTTGTCGATTTCGACAAGCTGGCCGCCGACGAGGGCAAGAACTGGGTCTACAAGGGCGCCAATTGTTTCGCTCCGAAAGGCAGCGATGATTATAAGTGCATGGTCTCTCTGTCCGATGGTGGCAAGGACGCTGTGATCCAGCGCGAGTTTGATCTCGCCACCAAAACGTTTGTCGAAGACGGCTTTGTCACGCCGGAAGCCAAGCAGGGCCTCGCCTGGGCCGGGCCGGATACGGTCCTGATCGCGACGGACTGGGGGGAGGGTACGGTGACGGAGTCCGGCTATCCCTTCGTCGTAAAGCGCTGGCAGCGCGGCACGCCGCTGGAAAGCGCGGAAGAAGTCTATCGCGGCGATGTCACCGATGTCGGCGTCTGGCCGATGACGCTGGAACTGGACGATGGCACGATCCTGCAGGGCGCGGTTGAGGCAGAGACCTTCTTCACGTCCTCTTATTGGTGGTTCCCGGAAGGCGAGACCGCGCCGGTCAGATGGCCGGTCCCGCTGAAATCCTCACCAGCCGGCATCTATCAGGGCCAGTTCCTCATCTCGCTTCAGGAAGACTGGGCGCCTGAAGGGCAGGCGGGCAGCTTCAAATCGGGTGACCTCGTCGCCTTCGATGTCGCGGCGTTCATGGAAAACCGGACGTTGCCGCCGGTCTCGCTGGTCTTCCATCCGAATGACGCTCAGGCGCTCGAAGGCGTCAGCATTTCCAAAGACACGCTCCTGCTCAGCATCAGCGATACGGCGGTCGGCAAGATCTATCGCGCTGGCATGACGGAAGGGGCGTGGAACATCGTTCCGGTCGCCTTGCCGGGTGAAGGCCAGGCGAACATCGCATTTGCCAGCGACCGCGAAAGCGAGATCTTCCTCAACTATGAGGACTTCCTCACCCCGGACTCCCTGTTGGAATACGACGCGGCAACGGACACAGTGACCACGCTGAAAAGCCTGCCGGCAAAGTTCGATGCGACCGGGCTCAAAGTGGTCCAGAAATTCGCGACGTCGAAAGACGGAACAAAAGTTCCGTACTTCCTGGTCAGCAAGGCGGACATCCCGATGGATGGCACCACGCCGACGCTGCTTTACGGCTATGGCGGGTTCCAGGTCTCGATGAACCCGTCCTACAGCCCGGTCACCGGGCGGCTCTGGCTGGAGCAGGGCGGGGCCTATGTGCTGGCCAATATCCGCGGCGGCGGGGAATTCGGTCCGGCCTGGCATCAGGCTGGCCTGAAGCAGAACCGCCAGCGCATCTATGATGATTTCATCGCCGTGGGGGAGGCACTGATTGACGATGGCGTGACCAGTCCGGACCATCTCGGCATCATGGGTGGCTCCAATGGCGGCCTGCTGATGGGCGTCATGCTGAACCAGCGTCCGGACCTCTGGAATGCGGTCGTCGTGCAGGTGCCGCTGCTGGACATGCTGCGTTACCATCTCCTGCTGGCGGGAGCGTCCTGGGTCGACGAATATGGTTCGCCCGACGTACCGGAAGAGCGGGCCTTCCTTGAGACGATCTCGCCCTACCAGAATTTCGATGCGTCAAAGCCTTATCCGGAGCCCTTCTTCGTGACGTCCACCAAGGATGACCGGGTCCATCCGGGCCATGCCCGCAAGATGGCGAAGAAGTTCGAGGCGGCCGGCCTGCCATTCCTCTATTATGAGAACACCGATGGCGGACACGCTGCGGCAGCGAACCAGACCGAGCGGGCGAAACGCACGGCGCTGGAATTCACCTATCTCAGCCGGAAGCTGGCCGGGCCTGCCGATACGAATTGAGTCCGGGCGTGAGGCGCGCCTCCATCACATTTCGATGAGGTGCCCGGTTTTTCTATCCCAATGCCTTGCCAAAATTGCGGGGCGTGAGACTGTCCGGGCATGAAACTGGAAGATCCGGGTCTTGAGAACGAACTCGTCAGTCTGAAAGTGCTGACGGAAGACGACCGGGACGTTCTGGCAGAAACCAGCGCGGTGGAGGCCATGTGGCAGTGGATGCCGGTCATCGCGACGGGCACGAATTTCCATTCCTATTTCGATCATACACTCGAACTGAAGAAGTCCGGCGACTACATCCCCTTCACGGTCTGGCGGAAGTCTGACGGCGCCTTTGCCGGTGTGGTCGCCTATGCGGATATTTCCCGTACCCACCGGCGGCTGCGGATTGCCTCGCTATGGGTTGTCGAGGAGATGCGCGGCACGGCGATCGTCCCGGCCTTGCAGCTTGCCACGATTGAGCGGGCGGTCGCCTCGCGGATGCGGCGGATCGAGATCCTGACGCCCGAAAGCAATGAACGCTCCATCCGGTCGATCGAGCGGTTCGGGGCAAAGCGCGAAGGCACGCTGCGCAGCTATTTCCGCATGGCGAACGGAACCTGGGCCGATATGGTCGTTCTTTCGCTGGTTGGGGACGAGGCGCTGGCGTCGATTGCCCTGCTGAAGGACCGTGTGCGGGAACTGCAACAGGCTTAAATGCTTGACGCCACTGGCATTCGCGTGCTTTAGCCGCCCGAAATCTGCGCAAATCCAGAAGCGCGCCTTGACCGTTCCCGTGAGGACAGCGAGGCCCCCCGCCCGGCGAAGTTTCGCTCAGCGGGGCTCTTGGTCTTTGCGTTGAAGCCAATCAACGCCCATGTCAGGACGGTTCTGACAGACGGCATAAGGAGTAATGCGATGTTTGACGCCCTCAGCGAACGGCTCGGCGGCATATTCGACAATCTGACGGGGCGCGGCGCGCTCTCCGAAAAGGATGTGTCCGAAGCGCTGCGCGAAATCCGTGTTGCGCTGCTGGAAGCAGACGTCGCACTGCCCGTGGTCAAGGACTTCATCGCCAAGGTGAAGACCCGCGCCGTGGGCGAGGAAGTCATACGCTCCGTGAAGCCTGGCCAGCAGGTGATCAAGATCGTCTATGACGGCCTGGTTGAGATGCTGGGCGGGGAAGACGCCGACACCAGCCTGCGCATCGACAGCCCGCCGGCGGTCGTGATGATGGCGGGTCTTCAGGGCTCCGGTAAAACGACCACGACGGGCAAGCTGGCCAAGCGCCTGTCGGAGAAGGGCCGCAAGAAAGTCCTGCTCGCCTCGCTCGACGTGCGCCGTCCGGCGGCCATGGAACAGCTGGCGATCCTGGCAGACCAGTGCGGCGACAATGTCAGCTCCCTGCCGATCGTGCAGGGCCAGCTTCCCGCGGACATCGCCCGGCGCGCCATGAACGCCGCAAAGATCGGCGGTTATGACGTCCTCTTCCTCGACACCGCCGGCCGGACCAGCATCGACGAACAGATGATGACCGAAGCGGCCGAGATCGCAGAGATCGCCCAGCCGCAGGAAACACTGCTCGTCGCCGACGCGCTGACCGGTCAGGATGCGGTCGAAACCGCAAAACGCTTCCATGAACGCTTGCCGCTGACCGGCCTAGTCCTGACCCGGATGGATGGCGACGGGCGCGGCGGTGCAGCGCTCTCCATGCGCGCGGTCACCGGCCTGCCGATCAAATTCCTCGGCGTCGGCGAAAAACTCGATGGACTCGACACATTCGATGCCCAGCGTGTGGCCGGACGCATTCTTGGCCAGGGCGACATTGTCTCGCTGGTTGAAAAAGCTTCCGAGCAGATGGACGCCGAAAAGGCTGAGCGGATGGCAGAGAAGATGCGCAAGGGCATCTTCGACCTCAACGATCTTGCCGACCAACTGCGCCAGATGCAGCAGATGGGCGGTCTTGGCGGCCTGATGGGTATGCTGCCCGGTGCCCGCAAGGCCAAGCAGGCGATGGAAGCGGCGAACCTCGACGACAATGTCCTGAAACGTCAGGAGGCGATCATTTCCTCCATGACGAAGGCAGAGCGCGCCAAGCCCGCGCTGCTCAACGCCTCGCGTCGCAAGCGCATCGCTGCCGGGTCCGGCACCACGGTGCAGGATGTGAACAAGCTGCTGAAAATGCACCAGCAGATGGCCGGCATGATGAAGAAGATGCGCACCAAGGGCGGCATGAAGAACATGCTGGGCATGGCGCAGCAGGCGGGTATCTCGCAGGCCGATCTCGCCAAGATGGGCGGCCAGCAGCTGCCGGGCCTTGGTGGCGGATCGCTGATGAGCTCGCAACAAACGCCGGGCATGGGCGACCTGTTGGGGGGTAAAAAGAAATGACCGACATCGACACGACGCTGGCCAAGTTCCAGCTGAACCAGTTCCGCGACAGTATCGACAATCTCGATGCAATTCTCGTCCACACGCTGGCCGAGCGTTTCAAGCTGACCCAGCAGGTCGGCAAGCTGAAAGCCCAGCACAATCTTCCGCCTGCAGATAAAAACCGCGAGGCAGAACAGATCGAACGGCTGCGCCATCTGGCGCAGGAGTCCGGGCTCGACCCGGCCTTTGCCGAGAAATTCCTCAATTTCATCGTGGCGGAAGTCATCCGCCATCATGAGCATATCCGCGGCCTAGAGGCCGACTGAACTATACCCCCAAACTCTTCCAGAGACGCCAGTACACAGGAGATCACCCCATGGCCCTCAAAATCCGGCTCGCCCGCGGCGGGTCCAAGAAACGCCCTTTCTATTCCGTCGTTGTTGCCGACGCCCGCGCCCCGCGTGACGGCCGCTTCATCGAGAAGATCGGCACCTATGATCCGCGCCAGCCGAAAGATTCGGAAAACCGCGTGAAGATCGACGCTGAAAAAGCCGCTGAATGGGTCCGCAAGGGCGCTCAGCCGACCGATCGTGTCGCGCGCTTCCTGTCGCAGATCGAAGTCGACGGTAAGCCGGTCGTGGCCTGGACGCACGGCAACAACCCGAAAAAGGCTGAGCCGGGCAAGAAAGCCCAGGAACGCGCCAAGGAGCGTGAAGAAAAAGCGGCTGCTGCCGCCGAAGCCGCTGCTGAAGCAGCTGCAGCCCCGGCCGAAGAGGCGCCTGCTGAGGAAGCTCCGGCAGAAGAAGCAGCTTCCGAATAAGCCGCCTGCCATCTGGCAAGCCATGGAAGGGCCGGCATCCGTCAGGGTGCCGGCCTTTTCCGTATGCGAGGTGAAAATCGGGGGGAAAACTGAACGGAGGATAACGGAGCACCCTGACGGCGTTCAGGCCACTTTGCCTAGAAGCGGCCGTGTCCTGAAAGGAGCCTGTCATGAAGACTTTTCTTGTTTCCACTCTCACCCTTGCTGCGGGTCTTGCGGCCCTGGCCTTGCCGGCAAGTGCCGACGACCACCGTGGCAGCCGCGACGCCTGGCGGGGCGGAGACTATGACGGCAGACGGGGCGGCGTGATCCTCTATGCCGATCCCGGCTTTACCGGGGCGGCGCGCCAGTTCAACGGCGCGGTGCCGCGCTTCGGTCCCATCGGCTTCAACGACCGTGTCTCTTCGATCGAAGTACTGAGCGGGGTGTGGGAAGTGTGCGTCGACGGCAGCTACAGGGGCCGCTGCGAGATCATCGATTCCAGTATCCGGCATCTCCGGACCATCGGGCTGAATGACAATATCTCCTCCATCCGACCGGTCAGTTACGGCCCTGGCCGCGGCCGGCATGACGACCGGTGGCGAGATCGCCCGGGAGACCGTCAGAGAGACTGGCGCGGCCACCGGGGCGGCGCGGGCCTGGTCCTCTTTCCCGACCCCGGCCAGCGCGGCCGTCCGGTCGAGATCGATCAGGATATTCCGGCCCTTGGCCCCTACAGGTTCAGTGACAAGGCCAGCTCCTTCATCGTCAATGCCGGCACTTGGCAGGTGTGCGAACATGCGAACTATCGCGGCCGCTGCACGATCCTGACCGTGGGCGCGGGCGATCTGAGGCCCATCGGCATGAATGACAACATTTCGTCGATCCGCCGCTACGGCCGCTGGCGCTGAAGGTACGGCAGCTGCCGCTTGCTCTCGGCGCGCGCGCCGCTACACAGGCGGCATGAGTGAAAAGGCAGAAAACAGGCTGATCGTGGTGGGCGTCCTGAAGGGCGCCCATGGCGTTCGCGGCGATGTGCGGGTGAAGAGCTTCACCGCGGACCCGGACGCCGTGTTCGATTTCGGTCCGCTGCTGGACGAGGCCGGCAAGGTGATCCTGACCCCGAGATCTGCCCGTCCGGGGAAAGACCATTTCATCGTTCGCCCGAAAGAACAGAAGCAGAAGGAAGACTGGGACGCGCTGCGCGGCACGCTGCTGCATGTGCCCCGCACCAGCCTGCCGGACGCGGATGAGGACGAATTCTATATCGAGGACCTTGTCGGCCTTGATGTCTATGCCGGCGGCAATGAACGGGCCGGGCGCATCCGCGCGGTGCAGGATTTCGGGGCAGGGGACCTGCTGGACATCGATCTGGCCGGCGGCGGCAGCGTGTTCGTGCCTTTCACCCTGGCCGATGTGCCGGTCGTGGACCTTGCCGCCCGCCGGGTCGTGGTTGCGACTCTGGACGAATGGACCGCCGGGGAAGACGAGGAAAGCCCGCCGCCAGAGGCCTGATCCGTCTGTTGCGGGCCATTCAGACAGGATTTGCCATACTTTCCACAAGACGATGTGAAAGTTTGGCCGATGATGACAAGATTCCTCCGCCTCCTGGCCGTGTTCGCCGCACCGATTGCGATGGTCGGCTGCGCCTTGGCCGATACAGACGCCTATAGCTACGACCCTGCGGTGGATGACGGGCCGCCGGCTCTGATCCTGTACAGCGGCGCCAATTATTCAGGTGAAGTCCGCGAGATCTATGACCCGATCCACGCGCTGCCGAACCTCCGGTTCAACGACCGGGCCCGCTCCATTGCGGTGCTGTCCGGCCAGTGGGAAGTCTGCCAGCATAGCGATTTCACCGGCCGTTGCGTGTTCCTGCGCTACGATGTGCCGGACCTTGCCTGGTATGGCCTGGCCGGAGAGATCTCTTCGGTGCGTCCTGTCTATGAATATACAGATGCCGAGCACGGCCTGATGTTCGTCCGCGATGAGAATGGCTACATCCGCTATGTCGATGACGAGCAGTATGGGCGCGACACCTACCGATACGGCTATGGCGCTTCGACCTCGATCCAGGTCTATCATTACGGCTATTCGCCGGAGTATCGCCGCTATGGATATTACGACCCGCGTCTGGGTTACGACCCCTATGGTTTCGGGTGGGGCGGCTATTCACAGCCTTATTATTCCACAAGGCATTACCGCCGGGACCGCCCGCCGCTGCGCGGCCATTATGGCGCGCGGGATGCGTCGGTCACCCTCTATACGGACTCCCATGACCGCGGCGCCTCGCTGGGCATCAATCGCGGCATCCGCGATCGTCAGCCGTTACCGATTCAACGATAATGTGTCCTCGATCCAGATCCGGTCCGGCCAGTGGGACGTGTGCGAGCACGCCAATTTCCAGGGCGGTTGCCAGATCATCGATGCTCGGTGGACCGGCAGATTGGCCTGCGCCTGAACGACAATATCTCTTCGATCCGCCCTGTGGGCAGCGCCGGTCCTGTAACGGTGGGACCTGCATGACAGCTACGGCCGCCTTCGGTGCCCGAACGGGTCGTGGTAACCCTGGCCGGGACAGCCGGACCGGAGACCTGGGGACCGCCGTATGGAACGCCGCCGGGATTCGGGTCTTGTCGGCGGGCCGGCAGGCCGGGGCGGGGCGCGCCCTGACCGGTCAGACCGGCCACAGACTTCGCGACCGGCCACCGCCACACCCACGCCGCGCACGACCCCGCGTACGCTTACGCCCAGAACGCCTGAAACCCGCGTGACGCCCGGACGGGATACGCGCCCGCCGGGCCTTCGCCGGCCCCGTCCTGATGCGGTGGCGACACCCGTGACCCCGCGCCGGGCTATTGCGCCCGAGACCCGGTCCGCGCCGAAAGTGCGAACGCCTGTCAGCCGGCCGCGGTCCGTCAGTCCACCGCCGCAGGCGCGCGCGCCTGTTTCCCGTCCGGCATCCCGGCCTGCACCGTCACCGCCGCCGCGGGCCAGCACGCCGCGTCCGGCACCCCGGGCCGCGCCCGCGCCGAAACGGGATACGCGCCCGCCCGCCATGCGCAGCTCAGGCCGCCCGACGCGGACGCAGGATTAGGCCCTGACAGGCAATCATGAATACCCTCAATAGACCGTCTATGGACCGTCTATACGGCGGTCCCTGCGGGGCTGCCGCGCCGGATCAGTCCTGATCGGCGCGCGGGTCGTTCCACTCTCTGGCGATGCCGTAGCCGCCCCGGCGGACCAGCCAGAACATGCCGATCAGATCAAAGATCCCGGCGCCGAGGCGGCCGAGAAAGCCGTATTTCGACTCTCCGGCCAGACGGCGCCGGTCATTCACCAGTTCCTCGCGCACATCCCAGCCTGCGCGCTTGATCAGCGCCGGCAGGAAACGGTGCATGGACGCGAAATAGGGCAGGTCGCGGAAGGCCGCCGTCCGGATCAGCTTCCAGCCGCAGCCTGTGTCTGTCGCATCATCCTGCAGGACGAAGCGGCGCACGCCGTTGGCGACGCGTGACTGGACCCATTTGAAGCCGGAATCGTTCCGGCTGTTCCGTTTGCCCGCGATAATGCCGAGCCGTCCCGGCGCACCGGGGGCGATGATGGCTTTCCACAGGCGGGCCGTATCGCCGGGATCGTTCTGGCCATCTCCATCCAGTAACTGGATCCACTCTCCGCGCACGGCTTTCAGTCCGGTGAACAGTGCCGCGGATTTCCCCCGGCGCTGAATGTGGCTGAATACAAAAACCGTATCCGGGTGCTTGGCTTTCGCTTCCGCCAGCTCCGTGCCGGTCGCGTCCGAAGACTCGTCGTTGACGCAGATGATCTCGAACGGAATGCCGGCCAGCTGTTCATGCACCTCGTCGATCACGGGGTGCACATTTCCCGCTTCATTGAAAAAGGGAATGATGACAGAGAGGGCGGGGGTCGCGGACATATTCCTTCCCGTATAGAAGACTGCGCCTTCCGGCAAACTTATATGCGAGCGATTTGCAATGGACATCTATCACATCTGGTTCGATCTGAAGCCCGGCACGGACGAACGGGCCTTCGCCAAAGCCCTGCCGGATTTCCTGAACCGGATGAAAGCCGATGGCCGGATCGAAGCCTGGCGCATGATGCGCTGCAAGCTGGGCCTGCGCCCCGATGCGATCCGCGAGTTTCACATCATGATCGAGACGCGCGACCTCGCCCAGCTGGACGAGGCCTTCCGCGCCGCCGCCGCCCGGGAAGGGGAGGTCGACGAGCTGCACTTCACAGCGAATGCGATGGTCACGAACGTGAAGTTCGGCCTGTTCCGGGATTGGCCGGATTGGAAATCTTAAACTCTTCTGCTCCCAGCCTTTCCGCCATCCCCCATCCCCGCAATCGCTTCGATGGCTTCCCACTCCGCAACGATCTCGTCGACATAGGTGACGAAGCTTTTGGCGTAGAAGGGTTTGGACTCCGCCCACCAGTCACGGATGGCGGGGGAGTCGAGGCTGTCGCGCAGGCGGGCTTCGGTGCCGCCCCATAATTCTTCCTCGAACACGCCGAAGCGTCTGTGCGTATGCAGAACTTCGTAATGGCGGAAACTGGCGGACAGGAAGTTGGTTGCCCGCAGGCGCTCCGGCCGGGACCAGGTTTCCGGCGCGCCTTCCCTTGTGATCAGTTCAGCCAGATCCGGACTTTCAATGATCCGGCCGAGATTGGTGGACATCATCTGCGCGGACGTCTGCGCCGCGGCCATGCGCGTCAGCTCCGCATTCTGTTTCAGCTGAATGCCGATGAAGACCAGCGTCAGCACAACGGCGGCAGACGCAAGGATATTGGCAATGGTAGCGATGGTGTCGAGCATGTCTGATCCTCCCCAGGACTGACGCCTTGTCTGGCACCATCAAGCGCCAGCGCACAGGGAAGGTCAATTCGTCCGGGCAGGCTCGGCCTTGAAAACGCCGTAGCGCAGGCTGGCACGGATGGCATTCAGCATCAGCACGCCAAGGCAGAAATAGGCGATGGTCCACGCGATACTGAACAGGCCGCCATCAATGCCTGACATGGCGCACAGGAAGAACAGTGCCATCAGCAGGATGGCACTGACCAGACCGTGCCCTGTCGAAACACGCCAAGACAGGAACAGGATGGCGGCGATCTCTGCGCCGGTGAGAAGGAGCTGGATGGCGGGGCCGGCACCTGACCCCTGCAGGCCAGCGCCGGAGCGACCGAGCGCGGCCCCGCCAAGAAATGTGTCGAGCAGGATGAGACAGGCGAAAACCAGTCCGGCGACCGCGCCGCCTTTCGCCAGACGCATCACATCCCCCACGGATGCGATTTCCGGAAAAAGCCTGTCCATTCTGAATTCCCCACGAACGCACTTTGCGTTTCCACTTTTGATTTCGCGGGAAACTTTGTCAACAGGGGTTAACTCAGACCCAGCCAGCTGTCTGTAAGGCCAGCCAGACACCGATCACAACGAACAGCGCTGCCGCGATAAAGCGCACAATGTTCAGCGGCACGCGCTCGATCAGTTCATGGCCCAGGAACACCGCTGGCACATTGGCCAGCATCATGCCCAGCGTCGTGCCGGCGGTGACCCAGATGATCTGGTCGAACCGGGCACCGAGGGCGATGGTGGCGAGCTGTGTCTTGTCGCCCATCTCCACCAGGAAGAAGGCGATGAGCGTGGCCAGGAAGGCGCCGAACCGGGTTGGCTTGTCATCCAGATCGTCCAGCTTGTCGGGGATCAGGGTCCACAGGCCCATGATGATGAACGAGGCGGCAATGATGTAGCGGAACCATTCGCCGTCCAGCAGGTTCGCGGCGCTCACGCCGACAAGGGCGGCCAGAAAATGGTTGGCCAGCGTCGCGAGAAGAATGCCGAGAATGATCGGCACTGGCGCGCGGAAACGGGTGGCCAGCAGGATGGCGAGCAGCTGCGTCTTGTCGCCAATCTCGGCGAGCGCGACGACGGCGGTGGATGTATACAGGGCTTCCATTGAAACGAATCTCCGTGCCGGGCCTTGTTCGAGTCCAACGACATCGCTCCCCACGCCCGGCAAGGCAGGAGGCAATGTCATTGGTCTCGCCCGAACGGTGGTGACCGCTCCTTCCGCACCACGGCCTCTCAGCCGAGTATGTTGACACGGAAGCCCGGCTTTCGACGGCTGGCTACTCCCCAGATGACGGGGCCGGAGTAATCGGGATCATCGCGAAGGGCAAGAGGGGACGCAGCGATGAAACGGTGACGTACGGCCATGGCTGCGTTAAAGGCAGCGCATGTTCGAGACGAGTTTCATCACATTGTTTCCCGAGGCCTTTCCCGGCCCGCTGGGCGTGTCCATCCTGGAGCGCGCCCGCAGGGAAGGTATCTGGGACTGGGAAACGATCCAGCTGCGCGAGTTCGGCCTCGGCAAGCACCGCAATGTCGATGCGCCGCCGACCGGTGGCGGGGCCGGCATGGTGCTGCGCCCCGATGTGGCCGCGGCCGCGCTGGACAGTATCGTCACCGACAACAAGCATCTCATCTATCTCTCCCCGCGCGGGAAGCCGTTTACGCAGGAAATGGCGCGCGAATACGCCGCCAGCCCTGGCCTTGTGATGTTCTGCGGCCGGTTCGAAGGCCTCGACCAGCGGGTGATCGACACCCATGGCCTGGAAGAGGTCTCGATGGGCGATTTCGTGCTCGCCGGCGGGGAAGTGGCGGCCATGGCGCTGACCGAGGCGGTGGTGCGCCTGCTGCCGGGTGTGGCCGGAAATGCCGACTCCTTAAGTGAGGAATCCTTCGAAAACGGCCTGCTGGAACATGACCAGTATACAATGCCGCGTCAGTGGGGCCCTCATGGGACTCCGGACGTCCTGCTGTCCGGAGATCACAAACGCATCGCAGAATGGCGTTTGAACAGCGCAAAGGCGTTGACAAAGCAACGCCGCCCCGATTTATACGCCGCTTACTCCGAAACCCACGATATCCAAGCGCCGGAGACAGGCGATGAACATTATTGAACAGCTTGACGCAGAAGAAGTTTCCCGCGTCCTCAGCGGCAAAGACATCCCGGCATTCTCGCCCGGTGACACGCTGGCCGTGAACGTCCGCATTACGGAAGGCGACCGTGAGCGCGTGCAACGCTTTGAAGGCGTGTGCATTGCTCGTTCGGGCGCTGGTGTGAACGAGAGCTTCACGGTCCGTAAGATCTCTTTCGGTGAAGGCGTGGAGCGTGTGTTCCCGCTGGTCTCGCCGATGATCGAGTCGATCGAAGTGAAGCGTAAGGGCCGCGTTCGCCGCGCCAAGCTCTACTACCTGCGCGGCCTGCGCGGGAAGGGTGCCCGTATCGCAGAGCGGACCACCGGCCACGGCATCGAGCAGGTCGAGATCGCCGTCTCGAAAACCGAGCGCCGCCGCCAGAAAGACGCTGCCAAGGCTGCCCGCAAGGAAGCCGCTGCTGCTGAGCGCGAAGCTGCCGCCAAGGCAAAAGCTGAAGCAGACGCCGCTGCGGCTGCTGCCGCCGAGGCCGAAGCCGCTGCAGACACTGCAGAAGGCGGCGCAGAGGAATAGACCCCTCACGCCACCGGCACATGACAAGCGCCCCTGCCGAAAGGCGGGGGCGTTTTCGTTTCAGGGCGCAATTTGGCCAGCAGATCACACCGGCGCGCGGGGATTCAACTTAAGGGATTGTTGATCCATGTGTGTTTGGCTCCTCTTCGTGGGGAGTATCGGCTGTGATGATTGGCGACGGCAAATCCGAGTTGCTGAGGGAGACACTGAATCTCCTGCCAAATCCCGTTTATATCCGGAACGGCGACCAGACTTGGGTTGAGGTGAATGAGGCTTTCTGCCGGTTTACCGGCCAGCCGCGCAGCGCCCTGATCGGCCGCCGGGACTTCGACGGTCTTCCGAAAGACCAGGCTGAGGTGTTCGCGAATCTGGACCAGCGCGTCCTGGAAAGCCGCTCAAACCATGCCAGCACTGAGCAGATCGCCGATGCGGCGGGCGATATGCGCTGGATGGAGGTGGCGGCGTCGTGTGCCGAGGATACCAATGGCAGCGCCTGCACGATTTGCGTTCTGACAGATGTGACCGAGGCGAAGCAGCAGGCGGCGGAGCTGGAAAAAGCCAATCAGACTGCGCTGAACGCGTCGAAATCCAAGACCGAATTCCTCGCCAATATGAGCCACGAGATCCGGACACCGATGAACGGCGTCCTTGGCATGTCTCAGGTGCTGCGGCGCACGGCACTGGACGAAGAGCAGGTCGAGATCGTTGAAATGATCGAACGGTCCGGCGAGGCTCTGCTGACGGTCATCAACGATATTCTCGATTTTTCGAAGATCGAAGCCGGCAAGCTGGCAATCGAGTCAGAGCCTTTCTCCCTGTCCGCCGTGCTGGACGATGTGGCCGCGCTGCTTGGTTCCGGCGCGAACGAGAAGGGGATCGAACTGATCACCGACATTTCGCGCGACGTGCCGGACGAGGTCGTGGGCGATGCAGGGCGCATCCGTCAGATCCTGACGAACCTTGTCGGCAATGCGATCAAGTTTACGGCCAGGGGTCACGTCCTGGTCCGCATCGCCGGGTCGGGTGAGAACGGGTATGCCCATCTGGCCATCACCGTGGACGATACCGGTGTCGGTATTCCGGAAGACAAGCTGGAAACAGTGTTCCACCAGTTCGAGCAGGCCGACGCCTCAACGACGCGCCGGTACGGCGGCACGGGCCTCGGCCTCTCCATCTGCCGCAGCCTGGTTGAGGCTATGGCAGGCGAGATCGGTGTAACGTCCACGTTTGGCGTCGGGTCAACCTTCCGGGTCGAGCTGACCCTGCCGGTTGCGGACGATGAGCCGCGCCTGTTCCTGGAGCCGGTTGAGCGGGCAGACCTCAGCCATCTCCGGGCGCTGGTGATCGACGACATTTCGCTGAACTGCCGGATCTCGGCCAGCCAGCTGGCCCTGTATGGCATCCGGTCAGACCATGAGAAGGATCCGCGGGCGGGTCTGCGCCGCCTTGCCGACGCGTACAACCGGCGTGAGCCCTACGACTTGCTGGTGCTGGATTTCCAGATGCCGGATATAGACGGCTTGCGGGTCGCACAGATGATCCGGTCCAAACCGGCCTTCAACCGGTTGAAGATCGTGGTCGTTTCCTCGGTGGATTCCGCCGAGGTCAAAGAGGCCTTCCTGAAAACCGGAGTCAGTGCCTTCCTCGTGAAGCCTCTGCGCAGCGGCGTTCTGGGGGAAACCGTTGCCCAGGCATTCCAGGGGACAGAGCGTCGGAAGCCCGCCAAAGCACCGCGGCCGGAGGCACCGGCCAGACCCGCCCGGGCGGTGCGGTCCGGCATGTCCCTGTCCGCCGGGCGGATCCTGATTGCTGAAGACAATGAAGTGAACCAGCGCGTCATTGCCGGGCTGTTGCGGACAAGCGGTTATGAACTGCACTTTGCTTCCAACGGGCAGGAGGCGGTTGAGCTCTTCCGCCAGAATACCTACGCGCTGGTGCTGATGGATGTCTCCATGCCGCTCATGGACGGGCTTGAGGCCACAGGGGTCATTCGCGATTTCGAGGGGTCCGGCGGGCGTCTGCCGACGCCGATTATCGCCGTGACCGCCCATGCCATGACCGAAGAGCGGCGGGATTTCCTCACCCGCGGGGTGGATGCCGTCCTCACCAAGCCGCTCGACAAGGCGGAATTGCTGGAGACTGTGGAGAGATGGGCCCGCCGGACGGTGCACCGGGTCGCCTGAACGACCACCCGACACATTGACGCCGTGCTTCCGGTGTTGCACCAGACGCGCTGAGTTGCCCATTTCGGCGCAATATTTTTTCTACAGGCAGGGAATTTTCGGCCCATGGCAGGCAAGACACTCTACGACAAGATCTGGGATGCGCATCTGGTGCACACCGATGAGGCGTCGGGGGAAAGCCTTCTTTATATCGACCTGCACCTGATCCATGAGGTGACGACCCCGCAGGCCTTTGCGGGCCTGAAGGCGGCGGGCCGGGGTGTACGCCGCACGGACCTGACGCTGGCCGTCGCCGACCACAACACGCCGACCGAGAACCAGGCGGCGGGCCTTGCCGGCGTGACCGATCCCGAGGCGCGCAACCAGCTGGAAACGCTATCGCGCAATGTCGCCGAATATGGCATCGAGTTCTTCCCCATGGGCGATATCAATAACGGCATCGTCCATGTCGTGGGGCCGGAGCAGGGCCGCACACAGCCCGGCATGACGATCGTCTGCGGCGACAGCCATACCTCCACCCATGGCGCGTTCGGTGCGCTGGCACACGGCATCGGCACGTCTGAAGTGGAGCATGTTCTGGCGACCCAGACCCTCCGGGCCCGGAAGATGCAGAACATGGCGATTGAAGTGACCGGCAAGCTGAAGCCGGGCGTGACGGCGAAAGACCTCGCCCTGCACATCATTGCCCAGATCGGCACCGCCGGCGGCACGGGCTGTGTGATGGAGTATCGCGGCGAAGCGATCAGCGACCTCACCATGGAAGGGCGTATGACGCTGTGCAACCTGTCCATTGAGGGCGGCGCCCGTGCAGGCCTGATCGCGCCGGACGAGAAGACCTTCGCCTATCTGAAAGGCCGTCCGTCCGCGCCGAAGGGCGGGGCATGGGAAGTGGCCGAAAGCTTCTGGAAGACGCTCTACACGGATGAAGACGCCGTGTTCGACCATGTCGTCAAAATCAATGCCGAAGACGTTGAGCCGACGGTGACCTGGGGCACCAGCCCGGAACAGGGTATTCCGGTGTCAGGCATTATTCCGAAGCCGGAGGATTTCTCCGATCCGGTAAAAGCTGCCGCCTGCGAACGCGCCCTGGCTTATATGGGCCTCGAGGGCGGTGTCCCGATTGCCGGCACGCCGGTGCAGCGCGTCTTCATTGGTTCGTGTACCAATTCCCGTATCGAGGATCTGCGCGCTGCGGCCGAGGTGGCGAAAGGCAATCAGGTGGCCGAAGGCGTGCGCGCCATGGTCGTGCCGGGATCCGGTCTTGTCCGGGTGCAGGCGGAGGAAGAAGGCCTCGACCAGATCTTCCTCGAAGCCGGTTTCGAATGGCGTGAGCCGGGCTGCTCCATGTGCCTCGGCATGAACCCGGACACCCTGTCGCCGGGCGAACGCTGCGCGTCCACTTCGAACCGGAATTTCGAGGGCCGTCAGGGCCGCGATGGCCGCACCCATCTGATGAGCCCGGCCCTCGCAGCGAAAGCCGCGATCACGGGTGTGATTGGCTGATCTAAATGAACGACCATAACGATCCACGCTGGGAGCATTTGATACGATGGTCTGTTATCGTATCAATTCTGTGGGTTGTTAGCTGGATTCTTGTCGCATGCGTTTCAGTTCCGCCGATTTGGCAAATTAGGCTAAATGAAGCGGGTGACTTCTGGGCGGGGATGGCGGCACCACTAGCTTTCTATTGGCTTGTACTCGGATTTTTCCAACAAGGAAAAGAACTGCGTTTGCAAATAAAAGAAATGCGGCATTCGGTGGACCAGTTCAAAGCGCAAACAAGCCTTATTGAGCAGCAGTTAGCTGACAATCAAAAGGCCAGCGCAATGGCAGACGTGGACATGTTCCTTCGCGATGCGAGCGTTCACCTTTTTGACGCGTTGCGACCGGTTTTTAGACCTATTAAAGACCTAAATGATGGCCATCAGCGCATTGCTTGGGGTATGGCCAACTATGACAGAAGATCAGAGTACCCACTTGCGGTGCTCATTCGAGATCTGTCTTCCAGGTTTACCAAGATAAAGGAATTCGGACGGTTTCTAGAATTGTCGACTGATTGGCAGTATGATTGGACTGAAACGATAGAGCGGTTGGGCCAACTTCAGTCTAACTATTTCCGAGTAAAGTCGCTTGTCGACAAGTTTAGCTTGGACATTCACCGTGATCGACTTGCTGCTAGCGGCATACAGGACTTCCTTGAATTGATCGCGTATCATTTCAAGCTGGATTCCAAAACCTGAGCCTGGAAGGCGAACCATTTCACTAAACCGACCCATGAGTTGCATGCGAGGTAGTAGCGGAGGATAGTCTCCGCCAAACCGATATGGAGGACGTGATGGCTGGAACCGTGAAACTCGCAGGTGATGTAACGCTGGATGGCCCGCGGGGGCGGACCTATGCGTCCATTCTTGAAACTGTCGGCGCAACGCCGCTGGTGGCCGCGCCGAAATTTGCCGCGGAAAAAGGCATCAAGGCAAACCTGCTGTTCAAATGCGAGTTCTTCAATCCGCTGGCCTCGGTGAAAGACCGGATCGGCCTGAACATGATCCTGGAGCTGGAAGCTTCCGGAAAGCTGAAGCCCGGCGGCACGCTGGTGGAGCCGACCTCCGGCAACACAGGCATCGGCCTCGCCTTCGTGGCGGCCTCGCGCGGCTACAAGCTGATCCTGACCATGCCGGAATCCATGTCGATCGAGCGGCGCAAGATGCTGGCCTATCTTGGTGCGCAGCTGGAGCTGACGCCGAAAGAGAAGGGCATGGGCGGGGCCATCGCCAAGGCGCAGGAGATCATAGAGTCGACGCCGGGCGCCGTTATGCCCAGCCAGTTCGACAATCCTTCCAATCCGGCGATCCATGAAAAGACGACGGCCGAGGAAATCTGGAGCGATACAGACGGCGCCGTCGATGCGGTGATCGCGGGCATCGGCACAGGCGGCACGTTCACAGGATGCGGCCGCGTGCTGAAGGCGAAGAAGCCGGGGCTGAAGATGGTCGCTGTCGAACCCTCGGGCAGCCCGGTGCTGTCCGGCGGCGATCCCGGGCCGCACATGATCCAGGGCATCGGCGCAGGCTTCGTACCCGGCAATGCCGACACAAGCCTGATCGACGATGTGGTGCAGGTCGACAATGAGGAAGCCATGGAAACGGCCCGCCTGCTGGCGAAGCTGGAAGGCATTCCGGGCGGCATCTCGTCGGGCGCGGCGGCTGCGGCGGCCGTGAAATATGGCAGCCGGGAAGACATGGCGGGCAAGACGCTGGTTGTGATCCTGCCGAGCTTTGCGGAGCGTTACGTCTCGACGGCCCTGTTCGAGGGGTTGTAAGCCTCACGGCGTGATCGCGCTTCATACTCTCGCTTTGTTCGTCCTCGGCCTCGTCATGCTGGCGATGGCCGCAGGGCTGGACGCGATGATCCGGCTGGATGTTTCCGGCTGGGTGCAGCTTCTGCTGGCCGGGTTTGGCGTTTATCTCATTGTGATGGCCTGGTTCTCCCTGCGCTTCGACCGGCGCCGGGCGGCCATTCTGGAAACCGGCACGCCCCAGCCGGTGGCCTTTGAGATCAACCGGACGACAGACAGGCAATCGGCGGCCTTTCTCGCGGAAGTCAGAATCGGGGAGGAGGTCTGGGTGACGCCGCTGCGCATCTCGCGCCGGGTGCGGAAGCTGAGCAAGCAGGGCGAACTGGCAGGCGACGCCTGGCTGGACGGGGAAGGGCGCCTCGTCGCGCTCGCCCATGAGGGAGAACAGTTTCGCGTCATGCCGTTTCCGCGCCGCAAGCGGTTTGGAAAGAAAGACAGGAAGAAGAAAAAGACATGAGCCAGCTCGTCACCGGCCTCGACCATATCGTGCTCGTTGTGCCTGAAATTGAATCCGGCACGGCAGTGTATCAAAGCCTGCTCGGCCGTCCGCCCGTCTGGCGCGCCGAAGGAGACGGCGGCGCCGCGACCGCGATTTTCAAGGTGGCGAACACCAGTCTCGAATTGATGGCGCCTGCCGGGAAAGGGCCGGTGGCGGACCGGCTGCGGGAGATCATCGAGATCGACGGGCCGGGCCTGAAGACGCTGGCCTTCGGCACGGGCGACATCGGCGCGGCGCATCACAAGCTGACCCGCCGCGGCATGGGCCCGCACGAAGTCATCCCGGGCGAAAGCACCAACAAGTTGGACGGAAAGGCGCGCAGCTGGAAACGCTTCCGCTGCGCCGACGACCAGACGGCCGGCGTGAAGACCTTCCTCATCCAGCCAGACGCGCCGCTGCCGGAACAGGCAGCGCCGGACGGGGCCGTCACATCCCTGGATCATATCGTCATCGACACGCCGAACCCTGACCGGGCACTCGGGCTCTATGGCGCGCGTCTGGGTCTTGATCTCGCGCTCGATCGGAATGCGCCGCAATGGAAGACGCGTTTCCTGTTCTTCCGCACAGGCGGGCTGACCTTTGAGGTGATCCACCGCCTGGGCGAAACGCATGATCCGGCCGGGCCGGACCGGATCTGGGGTCTGACCTGGGAAGTGGCAGACCTGGCCTCTGCCCATGCGCGCCTGACCGATGCGGGCTTCAATGTCTCCGAACAGCGCAAGGGCCGGAAGCCTGGCTCCTCCGTCTTCACTGTCCGCGATGGCACAATGGGCGTTCCAACGCTTTTCATTGCCCATGAGCCGAAGTAAGAACGCCGCCATGACACCGTTTACCGAGATTACCGGAACCGCCGCGCCGCTGCTCGAAAAGGGCAAGCCCATGTCGAATGTCGACACGGACATGATCATCCCGAAACAGTTCCTGAAGACGACCGAACGGACCGGCCTGTCCAAAGGTCTGTTCTATGAACTGAAAACACTGGCCGATGGGTCGCCCAATCCGGACTTCGTGCTGAACAAGCCGGAATTCAGCAAGGCAGACATCCTGATCACCGGCGAGAATTTCGGCTGCGGTTCTTCGCGCGAACATGCGCCGTGGGCGCTGGCGGATCAGGGCATTTCGGTGATCATCGCGCCGAGTTTTGCCGACATCTTCCACAATAATTGCTACAAGAACGGCATTCTGCCCGTGCGCCTGCCGGTGGATGTCTGCGAGAAATTTGCGCAACAGGCTGGCGGATCGAACCACATTTTCACGGTGAACCTCGAAACCCAGACGGTGACCGCGCCGGATGGCGAGGTCTATAGTTTCGATGTCGATCCGGGCCGCAAATCCAATCTGCTTCAGGGGCTCGACGAGATCGGGGCCTCCCTGCAGGCCGAAGGCGATATCAATGCCTATGAGGCGACGCGCAAGCTGTCCACACCGTGGCTGGAACGCGCGAACTGAGCCGCGAGAAATACTTTGACAAGATAATTCTGCCGCCGCACCCTCTCAATCGGAGGATGAAACGATGAGATGCTTGCTGACGGTTGTTGTTTTGTTGCTTGGTGCTTGCGCCGCCACACCAGCGGATGTGCAAACTGCTGACATCGACCCTAACGACGCCTGGGCGGGCCTGGAAGGCCGGGTCTCGCCAGATGGGAGTGTGATTACCTGCCGGTCCATCAAAGTGACCGGTACGCGCTTCCCGATAAAGCAATGCAAATCCGAAAAAGTGTGGGAATGGTGGGATGCCTATACCGAGGGCAACACCAAGGACGCGCTGGATAACATCCAACGCAACAGGTGTAGTGGCCAACTCGGGAAATGCTAGCGGCAGGACGCGATGTTGAGAGCGTCGCATCCGGAAGGGAAACAGACCGCATGATCGTGATCGAAGGCACTGTCCGCCTGCCGGCGGAGAGCATTGATGCCGCTCGTCCGGCCATGGAAGCCATGATCCGGGCGAGCCGCGCTGAAGCGGGTTGCCTGGACTATGCTTACAGTATCGATGTGCTCGATCCGGGGCTCGTGCGGGTGACGGAGCGCTGGGAAAGCCGCGAGGCGCTTCAGGCGCATTTCGAAACACCGCACATGGCCGCATGGCGGGCAGAATTCGCTGGGCTCGGCATTACAGACCGGTCTTTACGTCTCTATGAAGCCGAACCGGAAGCGCTTTGAGGCCTCCTCTTTTGGTTGTATGAAATTTGATGTCGGAGCCATTGCGCCAGAGACATGCAGCCGTTAGGCATATCGTCCAACAATAAGGATCTTATGCATGAAACGCATTCTCTGTCTCTCCGCCATCGGCGTGGCTGCCCTGGCAACGGCCTGTGCGACTCCTGCTGCCGGTACACAGACGGCTGCAGCCAATGTCGGCCCGAATGGTGAGCCGCTCGTCTGCCGTAGCATGAAAGTGACCGGCACACGTTTCGCCCAAAAGGAATGCAAGACGGCTGAGGCGTGGGAGCAGTATGACGCTTACACCAATGGCAACGCGAGAGAATCCACGGACAAGTTCCAGCGCGTCGGATCCGGCGCTGCAACTGATGCCGGCGGCTGATCTTCCACCTGTCTGCGTCAAAAACCATGGGTGACAGCGCCGCCCTGTGGGGGTAGAGCCGCACCCATTGGTTTTGCGTAATCTACAGGCCTGAACATGCACCAGACACTCCTCCTGCTCCCGGGTGACGGGATTGGTCCAGAAGTCATCGCCGAGGTCCGCCGGGTGGCGGAAGTCATCGCGCCTGACCTGAAGCTGGAAGAAGGCCTGGTTGGCGGTGCCTCCATCGATGCACATGGCGACCCGCTGACGGAAGACACGCTGGCGCACGCACGCCATGCCAGCGCTGTGCTGCTGGGCGCCGTGGGCGGCCCGAAATGGGTGGGGGCCGCGCGCGACAAGCGCCCGGAAGCCGGCCTGCTCGCCCTGCGCAAGGGCCTCGACGTGTTCGCAAACCTGCGTCCGGCTTTCTGTTTTCCGGCCCTGGTTGAAGCCTCCAGCCTGAAGCGGGAGATCGTCGAAGGTCTTGATCTGATGATCGTCCGGGAGCTGACGGGCGGGGTCTATTTCGGCCAGCCGCGCGGCATTGACGAAACCAGCGGCATCCGCCGCGGTTACGACACGGCCGTCTACACCCATCCGGAAATCGAACGTGTTGCGCACGTGGCCTTCGAAATCGCGCGCGGGCGGCAGGGCAAAGTCTGCTCCGTCGAGAAATCGAACGTGATGGAATCCGGCCTGTTCTGGCGCCAGGAAGTGACGCTCGCCCATGCTGAAATGGGCGCGGGCGTGGACCTGTCGCACATGTATGCCGATGCCTGCGCAATGGAGCTCGTGCGCGCACCGAAACAGTTCGACGTGATCCTTGCCGGCAACCTCTTCGGCGACATCCTGTCGGATGAGGCGGCCATGCTGACCGGGTCGATCGGCATGTTGCCTTCGGCCTCGCTTGGCACGCCGGGTACGCCCGGCCTTTACGAGCCGGTCCATGGTTCGGCGCCGGATATTGCCGGGCAGGGGATTGCCAATCCCTGCGCTGCGATCCTGTCGCTCGAAATGGCGCTGCGCTGGTCGCTCGGCCGGGAGAAGGCGGCTGACATGCTGTTCGCGGCCGTCGGCAAGGCGCTCGAACAGGGCGCGCGTACGAAGGACCTCGGCGGCAGCCTGAGCACGCGCGAGATGGCGGACGCGGTCATCGCCGCGCTTTGACAGGCTGACGCAGGGGCAAGATTGCCCGTCTACATCCTGCATGAGAGCATTCCCCCAAAAAATAAGGGAGGAATGCTATGTCATATGCCGATGGACGGCTGATCCACGATGCCGACAGCCATCTGATGGAGCCGGCCGATTGCCTTGATCCGTATTTCGAGAAACGCTTGCTGGACCGCTTCCTGGCGTTGCCGCGGGTGAAGGACCTGCGCACGGGCGCCAAGGCTGAGCATGTCGGGGAACGCCTGGCCCTGCAGCAGGATGCGGCTTTCCGGGCAGAGGCGGACGACAATATCCTCCTGCGGAAGAACTACGATGCGCACGGGGCCTGGATCCGGCAGGACCGGCCACACACGCTCGACAAGCTCGGCTTTGCCAGCCAGCTGGTCTTCACCACGCACTGCCTCGGTAATTTCGGCCTCGATCAGTCGGATGACATGGAGCTCTGCTATGCCGCAGCCGATGCGCATAACCGGATGATGACGGACTTCTGCAGCATCGACCGCCGTCTTCTCGCTGTCGCCTACGTACCGCTGGAAGACTTTGACCGGTCGCTCGCCACGGCGAAGCTCGCCATTGAGCTGGGTGCCAAGGCGCTGATGGTGCCGAGCCTTTGCCCGCAGAATCATTCGCCGAGCCATATTGCGCTGGACCCGGTCTGGGCGGCGGCGCAGGAGGCCGGCATTCCGGTCGTGCTTCACGTGGGGGGTGAGCGGAAACTGAACCCGGTCTACAAGGAGAATGGCCTGCCGCCGGTGCCGGATTTCCACGGCGGCGACGACAATTTCACGTCCGTCTCCTACATGCCGATCCCGGAAGCGGCGATGCAGACGCTGGCGACGCTGATTTTCGATGGCGTGTTCGACCGCTTCCCGGATCTCAAATGGGGTGCCATCGAACTCGGCGCAAACTGGGTGCCCGGCTGGATGCGGGCCATGGATTCGGCCGCGCATGCCTTCATGCGCAATGAGGAGCGTCTGCAGAAACTTTCCGCGAAGCCGTCAGAGATTGTGCGGCGCCAGTTCCGCGCGGCGCCCTATCCGCATGAGGATGCAGGCTGGATCATCCGGAATGCCGGGGAGGAAATCGCCATGTTCTCCTCCGACTTCCCGCATGTCGAAGGCGGCCGCAATCCGCTCAAACGGTTTGACGAAACGCTGGAAGGCCTGCCGGAGAGTGCGGTGAAGGCGTTCTATTCCGGAAACTTCATCGACATGATGGGCGAGGGGCTGGCCCCGGACCTGCGCGTGCCGGAGCTGCAGCGCTCGGCCTAGCTGTAATCGGCAATCCGGCAGAGCAGGTCGCCGCGGAATTCGAAGAAGCTGGCGCCGCGCACTTTCACGGTTTCGCCGGCTTTCACGCCGTTTGGCAGGTCGACCGCGGCCTTGCCTTCGAATTCGACTTCGGCAGCGGCCTTACCGGCGCCGGAGACGACATTGATCAGCCGCTGGCGGCGATAGGAGAAGGCATTACCGGAAAGTTCGGCCACCTGGCGCATCATGTCCTTGCCGTCGAGGCGCATGGAGCCGCCAGCATTGGAGATGTTTTCGAACACGACATCTTCGGTCACGCAGTCGAGCATGCCGTCAATGTCACGGGCATTATAGCTTTGAATATAGCGGGCAATTACGTCGTCGAGCATGGGGCAGGGGCCTCCATATGTGTCTCCGGGAGCCCCTTCGGTCTGCCTGACAGGCGCTGGAATGGCAACAGGCTTTGCGCATCGACGGGAAATGCGTCATAAGCCCGCCTCGAATTACGAGGAGCGAAAGAGCCATGGGCACACGGATTGCGATTGTCGGCGCGACAGGAAATGTCGGGCGTGAATTGCTGGCCATTCTGGACGAACGCATGTTCCCGGCGGACGAAGTCCACGCCGTGGCATCGCGCCGGTCACTGGGCAAGGAAGTCTCCTTCGGCGACCGCACGCTGAAATGCCAGGACATTGAGAGCTTTGACTTTTCCAAGGTCGATCTCGTCCTGATGTCGGCTGGCGGTTCCACCGCGAAACAATGGTGCCCGAAGATCGCGAAAGCCGGCGCCATCACCATCGACAATTCCTCCGCCTGGCGGATGGACCCGGACGTCCCTCTGGTCGTGCCCGAATGCAATGGCGAAGCGGTGATGGACTACGAGAAAAAGATGATCATCGCGAACCCGAACTGCTCGACCGCGCAGCTCGTGGTGGCGCTGAAGCCGCTGCACGATGCCGTTGGCGTCAAGCGCGTCGTCTGCTCGACCTACCAGTCCGTCTCCGGCGCCGGCAAGGATGCCATGGACGAGCTGTGGAACCAGACCCGCGGCATCTATGTGAACGACGAGCCGACGCCCGAGATCTTCCAGAAGGAAATCGCTTTCAACGTCATCCCGCAGATCGACGTCTTCATGGATGACGGTTTCACCAAGGAAGAGTGGAAGATGCGCGTCGAGACGAAGAAGATCATCGACGAGAGCATCGAACTTGTTGCGACCTGTGTGCGTGTGCCGGTTTTTGTCGGCCACTCCGAAGCCGTCAGCGTGGAGCTGAACGCACCGATGAGCGCCAAGGAAGCGCAGGACCTGCTGCGCGAAAGCCCCGGTATCATGCTGGTCGACGATCCGAAGGAAGACCTCTACATCACGCCGAAAGAGTGCGTCGGTGACTGGGCAACCTTTATCAGCCGCGTGCGCAAGGACCCGACCGTCGAAAACGGCCTGATGTTCTGGTGCGTTTCCGACAACCTCCGCAAAGGCGCGGCGCTCAACGCCGTGCAGATCGCTGAGGAGCTCCTGAACCGCGGTGTCATCAAGCCGGAGAAGCAGCCCGCCGTAACGGACTAGTCCGTTCCCGAATCAAACTTCGCTTTGCGGGTCTCGACGGTGACGTTGAGGCCCGTTGCGCTTTTGAGGTGCAGGTCCCGCTGCGGGAAGGGGATTTCGAGTTCGTACTTCTCAAGCGCCGTATGCAGCGCCCAATTATAATCTGCCACCACGCGTGCCGGACGGGCGACAGCGGCGTCGGTGAGCCAGACGACGAGTTCGAATTCGAGAGCCGAGTCCCCGAACTTGGTGAGCCAGACCTGCGGCTGGCGGCCGGGCATGCCTTTCAGCGTCCACTCGACTTCATCTGCGGCTTCGAGGCCGGCCTTGCGGACAAGTTCCTTGTCGGACCCGTAGGCGACCCCGAATGGTACATGGGCACGCCGGCGGGCTTCGCGCAGCGTCCAGTTGATGACCTGCGCCTTGATGAACTCCTCATTCGGCACAAGGATGTCGACATTGTCGTTTGTGGTGACCAGCGTGGAGCGGATATTGATTTCGCGCACGAGGCCGGTCACGCCGGACTGAAGCTCGATGAAGTCCCCCACTTTTACGGACTTTTCGATCAGGATGATCACGCCCGACACGAAGTTCGAAAAGATCGCCTGCAGGCCAAAGCCGATACCGATACCCAGTGTCCCGGAGAGGATGGTCAGTGCCGTCAGGTTCACCCCAACCACCTGAAGCGCGATCAGGATGGCGATGATGATGAAGGCGATCTTCAGGACCTGGCCCAGCAGGCCTGCCATGGAGGGCGTCAGTTTCTTCGAACTGCGCAGCTGGGCCTGGGCGGCGTCGCCCGCGATCCGGCCGAGCCAGAGGGCGAAGGCGGCCACAGCAAGACTTGTCAGCAGGCGCAGGATCGAGAACTTCACGCCGCCGAAGTCGATGATCGTGGAGTCGAGCGACTGGGTCACCGGCTGCAGCAGGCGCAGGATGTAGAGCGCGGCGATCAGCCAGGCGAGCAGGGCCAGCGTATTGGCCACCAACCCGTCACGTATATTGGATGTAATCAGGCGGACGATGATCCACGCATTCAGCAGGCTGGCGGCAACGCGCAGGATCTCGTTGCGCAGGCCGAACTGTTCAAAGGCCGGCGTGGTGATCCAGAGCAGGAGGGCGGTCACGACCGGCCAGACAATCCGCGCCGATGAGATCGCGGCGTGGAACACAATATCCGGCCGCTCGCGGCTTTCAGCCAGTTTCCGGAGTCGGGTGACCGGCACACGCGACAGGAAGAAACCGGCAATCCCGGCAATGATGATGGCCAGGAACTGCCATAGCGACGCGTAGGAAATGAACTCGGCAGCCAGGTTGACGACATCCTCGCGGATGGACCGCAGCACGTCTTCGAACTTCAGCGTATTGAGAAGCGTGGGGGATGTTTCTTCATCCATCAGGCGGGATGTCTCCGTCGGGTTTGGGGGCCGTTTCCATGAAATCTAGACCAAGCGGGCAACAAGGCAAACAGGGCAGGAATTCGTGACTATCCAAGGCGCATGGGTGTTGATACAGCGCGGCGCATGTCTTCGAGCCAGCGTTTCGGATTTCTTGTCGGCCTGACAGCCTATTTCATCTGGGGCAGCCTGCCGCTGTACATCCGGGCGATGCGGCATGTCCTGCCGCAGGAATTGCTGGCGCACAGGATCATCTGGTCGGTGCCGACGGCGCTGCTCCTCATCGGGCTGGCGGGCAATTGGCGCGATATCCGGGCCACCTTTCATTGGCGCACGGCAAAATGGCTGATCCTGTCCGGACTGGTGATCGGGGCCAATTGGGGCGTCTATATCTGGGCGGTGAACGCCGACCGGACGATTGAGGCTTCGCTCGGCTATTTCATCAATCCGCTGGTCAGCGTGTTGTTCGGCATGGTCTTCTTCTCCGAGACGCTGCGCCCGGCGCAATGGGTGTCCGTAGCGATTGCGGCAATCGGGGTGGCGGTGGTGACGGTCGCGTACGGTCATGTGCCCTGGATCGCACTCTTCCTGTGCATGAGTTTCGCCTCCTATGGCGTGATCCGGAAAAAGATGGCGGTCGACAGCCGGGCCGGCTTCCTGATGGAAGTCGTTGTCCTTGTGCCGCTCGCGCTTGGCTGGCTGATCTGGTTTGCGCAGCAACCAGGCGGGCGGCTGATGGGGCAGGGCGGCTGGGACATCCCGTTGCTGATGGCGGCCGGGCCGATCACGGCATTTCCGCTGATCCTGTTTGCGCTGGCAGCCAAGCGGCTGAAACTCTCCACCGTGGGCATGATGCAGTATATCGGGCCGAGTATTCAATTCCTGATTGCCGTCTTCATCTTCCGCGAGCCGTTCGGCCTGACCCTGGCGATTGCCTTCGGGTTCATCTGGCTGGCGCTTGCCGTGTTCACTTTCGACTCCATGATGGGTGAGGCCAAGGCAAGGCGACTGGCGCGTGCGGCCCGGCCTGTCTGATTTCAGGATAAAAAAATGCCCCGGGCCGAGGGATTGGCGCCGGGGCGTGTCAGTTTCTGACAGATAGAGATGGGAAATCCTATCTGATGGCCTATCCTGCAATAAGCAGGCCAGATCACGAAGAATTCGCCCGTCAGGGCCGCGCGGTCGACATGGCGATCCACAGGGCCACCACCGCCAGCGCCAGACCGAAACCGAGCCGCGCAGCGAAAGACGTCCGCCATTTCTCCAGCAATGTGCCCAGATGATCCGCCACAAGGACGATGGTCACATGGACGATCAGTGACAGTAGAATATGCAGACTGCCGAGAAAGAGGATCTGTAACCAGAGGTGGCCGAGCTGTGGATCGGCGAACTGGCCGACGACGAGCAGGTAGAAGACCAGCGCTTTCGGATTGAGGAGGTTGGCGATCAGGCCGCGCCGGAACCCGGCGAGCTTGTTCGCCATGGCGGGCGGGGCAGAGCCATCGTCCCGGAAGGCTTCCCAGGCGAGGTAGAGCATGAAGGCCACCCCGCCCCAGCGCAGCGCCTCATAAAGCGTGATCGACCCCGCAAGTACGGCGGACAGGCCGGTCGCCGCCGCTACCAGCTGCACGGCGAGGCCCAGCGTGATGCCGGCGACCGCTTTCAGGCCATGCTTGCGGCCAGCCCGGGCCGACAGGGTGGCCAGCCACCCCATGTTCGGGCCGGGCGTCAGTTCCACGGCCAGCATGGCAACAATAAAGGCAGGCCAGTCGAGCGAGGCGAACATGTCAGAGGGCGGCGTAGACGGCTTCGACGAGGCGCACGGCACGCGGATCGCCAACCAGCACGTTCGACTGCCGGTTCATGACATAGGCGCAGGTGAGTTCCGCGTCCGGATCGGACACGGCCATAGAACCGCCCCAGCCGGAATGGCCCAGCGTTGCCGGGTTCGGCCCGAACAGGCCGTGCGTGTTCAGCATGATGCCGGCGCCGAAGCTCGTCTCCAGCGGCAGGACAAGATCGGGCCCATGTGTGCGCGGGCGGATCAGGTCCTCGAAGATGCCGGAGCGGAGCTTTCCGCCGCCGCTGCGGGCATAGTGATGGTAAATGGCGCCGACGCTTTCAGCCGTGCCATGACCATTGGCGGACGGGATTTCAATCTCGCGCCAGATGGCGCCGCCGCGGTTGGGCGCAGACCATTTGTAGACGAAAGCGGCTTTGCGGTAGTCATTCAGCTCGCCAAGGTCAGCCAGGGCGTTCGGGCGTTTGATGTCGGCGCAGCGGCCATGTTCGCTGGCGGGCAGGCCGATATGGAAATCCACATCTTCGAACATGGATTTCAGCGTCGTGCCGAGTGTCTCTCCGCTGATCCGGCGGGCAATTTCGCCAGCAATATAGCCCCAGGTCAGCGGGTGGTAACCATGCGCCGTACCGGGTGGCCACATCGGCGCCAGCTCTGCGATGGCTGCGGCGCAGGCGGGCGGGTCCAGCCAGAGTTCAGGGTCGATCTCTTCAGGAAAGCCGGGGAGGCCTGCCTGATGGCTCAGCACCTGTCCGATCGTGACGGCGTCTTTGCCATTGGCGGCAAATTCCGGCCAGACGGTTGCAACGGGCGTTTCGTAACCGTCCGGCAGCGTATCGATGAGAGAGGCGAGCACGAAGGCAGCGATGCCCTTGGTTGTCGAATAGACGGGCACCAGCGTGTCGGCGCCCCAGGGTTTCGTTTTCTGCCGGTCGGCCCAGCCGCCAAGCAGCGAGGCGATCAGTTCGCCGCGGTGGTACACTGCGAACCCGGCGCCAAGCTCGTCCATGTCTTTGAAATTCGCCTCGAAGACATCGCGCACGTTTTCGAGGCCAGCGGCAGTGAAGCCGGAAATCGGAAAATCGGTCATGCTCCGGCCATACGGCCTAATCCGCGGTGTTGTCGAGACTCATGGCTGCCTGTTTGGTGGCCCGGGCGTCGTCCATTTCCTGCAGGAAGTCTTCCAGTTCAATCTGCCATTCGAACACCTGGCGCTGGCCGAATTGGGTTTCGCCCCTGAATTGCTGCTGCAGGCGGAGGCAGATGACCTGTCCGAACCATTTTTCCTCTGCAAAGGCGGTTGCGTTCTTGAAGCCGGCATTGTGCGTGTTCGCAATTTCGAGCGCTTCGATGCGGGAGAAGTCCGCCATTTCCCGGCAGGACACGTAGCGGATGGACCGGCAGGCCATCTGCGGGCCGTCACAATCGCTCAGGGTGACATCGAAGGCCTGGCCCAGCATGTCCCCGGTCAGCATGGGGTGTCCGTCTTCGTGGGAAATCTCGACCGCCTCGGCGCCGTATTTCACGAGTTCACTGCGTAGCTGCACGGCCGTGACGGTCTGCGCGACAGCCGCTGGCGATAACGCTGGAACCGCAAACAGAAGGGGGAGTATGAGGCGCCGGGCCATGAAAGCCTTCCCGGGATTTCCGAACCGATGGCCGAGCTAACCGGTTTTCCGTGTCTGAAGCAATTGCCGCAGTTGCACCCGCCGCAGTGCAGGGCGATAGTCCGCGCGCTTGAAAAGGGATTGAACGACCATGGCTTCACAGACGCATCGCCCGCGCCGCTCCTGTCTCTATATGCCGGGCGCCAATGAACGGGCCCTCGAAAAAGCCCGCGGCCTGCCAGCCGACACGCTTTTGCTGGACCTCGAAGATGCTGTGGCCCCGGACGCCAAGCTTTCGGCCCGTGAAGCTGTCGTCAGCGCGGTCAAACAGGGCGGTTATGGCCACCGGGAAATCGTGGTGCGGATGAATGGCCTCGGCACCGAATGGGGCGCTGACGACCTGAAGGCCGCCGTGGCCTGCGGGGCGCAGGCCGTGCTCGCGCCGAAAGTGGAATCCGCCGCAGACATCGAAGCCCTCGACAAGGCGCTGACGGAAGCCGGCGCCCCGGCCGATTTCGGCCTCTGGGTCATGATCGAGATGCCGAAGGCGATCCTGCATATCGAAGAGATTGCTGCGGCCGCCGAAACGACCCGCCTCACCACATTCGTGATGGGCACCAATGACCTCGCCAAGGAATACCGTGCCCGCATGACGCCGGACCGGATCGCCTTCCAGGTGGCGCTGCAACTGTCTGTCGCTGCGGCCCGCGCCTATGGCATCACGGCCATTGATGGCGTGTTCAACGACATCAAGGACGAAGACGGCCTGATCAATGAATGCGAACAGGGCTGTGACCTTGGCTTCGACGGCAAGACTCTGATCCACCCATCGCAGCTGGAAACGGCAAATCGCGTGTTCGCGCCGAGCCAGCATGATGTGGAACAGGCCAAGGCTGTGATCGAAGCCTTCGCGGACCCGGCCAATGCCGGCAAGGGCGTGCTTAAAGTGAACGGCAAGATGACCGAGCTGCTCCACCTCGACGAAGCCCGCCGCACTGTGGCGATGGATGAAACCATCCGCGCCTTCGAAACGGCCTGAGCGAAAGAGGGGAGACGCTGATGACCTATACGATCCTGCACAATCCGAACTGCTCCACCTCCCGCAAAGGGCTGGAAATGCTGAAAGAAGCCGGTGTTGAGCCCGAGGTGCGCAAATACATGAACGCCACCGAACGGCTTTCGGTTGAGGAACTGAAAGACATCGCGAAGAAGATGGGTGGGGTCAGCCCGCGCGTCTTCCTGCGGGCCAAGGACGCTCCGGCGGCCGGACTCGACGCGGATGCCAGCGATGAGGCTGTTTTCGAGGCGATGGCGGAGAACCCGAAGCTGATCCAGCGCCCGATCGGCATTAAGGGCAAGAAGGCCGTGCTTGGCCGCCCGCCGGAAGACCTGCTGAAACTCGTCTGAAAACTGCGAATTCGGGCCGAAATGGCCCGATTCGATCAAATTTCATCGATTCCTGTCGCCGGATATAAGCCATTCCGCGCGAATCTTGCGGCATGATGATGTTTGCCCTTCCCGCTGCCGCAGCCCTTTGCCTGGCCTTTGCCGGTTTCTGCTTCTTTGGCCTGCCATACCTCGTGTCCGGTCCGCACATGCTGGACCGTTTGCGCTTGCGACTGACGGACAAGGCGATGTTGGGCGGCTTGCTGACTGCGGCGATTTCGCTGGTTTGGGTGCTTCAGGCGTCTCCGGCCTTGATTTCCCATGGTGCGAACGTGCAGGTAATGGCCGATCAGATGACGGGCGGCGGCTGGCAGATCTAGGGAGATCTGTCGTCCAGCAGCAGCCCCGCAACCGAGGCTGCCATGACCGCACAGACCAAATCCAATCCCGGCAATTACTTCGAGGACTTCTCGATCGGCATGGAACTCGTCCATGCTACGCCCCAGACGGTGACCGAAGGTGACATCGCGCTCTACCGCGCGCTCACCGGGAACCGCTACGCCCAGTATTCCTCGGCTGAGTTTGCGAAGGCCGCCGGCCTGCCGGGCCTCGCCATCGATCCGATCCATGCGTTTCATGTGGTCTTCGGAAAGTCAGTGCCGGACATCTCGCTGAACGCTGTTGCAAATCTCGGCTATGCAGACGGACGCATCCGCCGCCCGATCATGCCGGGCGACACGCTGAACACCGTGTCCGAAGTCATCGGCATGAAGGAAAATTCCAACAAGCGCACCGGCGTCGTCTGGGTCCGCACACGCGGCTTCAACCAGAATGGCATCGAGGTCATGTCCTTCGTGCGCTGGGTGATGGTGAACAAGTGGGAAGAGGATTCCGCCGTGCCGCCTGCCCATATTCCGGACCTGCCGGAGGCTGTGCCGGGCAGCGAGCTGGAAGGCTTCGCCCCGATGGAAGACTGGGACTTTGCCCTCGCCGGGTCACCCTATGGCTATGAAGACTATGAGATCGGCGAGAAGATCAACCATGTCGACGGCATGACGGTGGAAGAGGCCGAGCACCAGATCGCGACCCGCCTCTACCAGAACACTGCCAAGGTCCACTTCGACGCCCACGGCCAGAAATCCAGCCGCTTCGGCAAGCGCCTGATCTATGGCGGTGTGGTGATCTCCATCGCCCGTTCGCTCGCGTTCAACGGCCTCGCCAATGCGGGGCAGGTGCTGGCCATCAATGGCGGCACGCATGCAAGCCCGCTGTTCGCCGGCGATACGATCTATGCGTGGAGCGAAGTGCTGGACAAGGCAGACCTGTCGGACAAGGCGGGGGCCCTGCGCCTGCGCCTCGTGGCCGTGAAGGACCAGGAACCCGGCGCCTTCGCCTACAAGACTGGCGACGGCAAATATGCTGACGGCGTGCTGCTCGACTTCGACTATTGGGCTGCGATCCCAAAGCTCAGCGGCCGTTGATCTTCCGGAACAGCTGCCCTGCGCCTATATGCACGCCATGAGCGGGTATGGCCCTTTTGACGGATTTACGCTGATGGCCATCGCACTCGCGGTGTTCCTCTCGGCATTGGTGAGCCTGATTGGCACCTCTGGCCGCAAGCGGAACATTGCGCTCGGTGAAGCGCAGGTCGGCGATCTTGCTGAAATGACCGGTATCCGCGATCCGAAACGCCTTCAGGAAGTGTTCGGCCCGCCGGACATGGGCCGTGTCTGGCGCAGCGTGACGCTGCTCGACGTCCGCCGGGCCCGCACGCCGGAAGGCTGGCTGATGTCGTCGGACCTGGTCGATTATGGTTGTATGGCGGCCGCCGGGCTTTCCTTTATCGTATCTCACCGGCTAATCCCAGCTGTCCTGCTTCTGGCGCTCGGCATTCAGGTTGCCGGATGGATCGTCTCGACGCGGCTGCCGCGATAGGGCAATAGAGCCCGCTACGCAGTGTCCTGAAAACCGGAGCCGGAAACGCACATGAAAATCTGGAAGATGAACGGGGCGGGCAATGCGTTTGCCATTTTCGACGCCCGGTCTGTGCCGTTCTCCCCGACGGAAGACCAGGTGCGCCAGCTGGCCGAGGAAATGAAGGCAGACCAGGTGATCGCACTCGAGCGGGATGCCGCGCGTGACGTGTTCATGCGGATCTGGAACAAGGATGGCGGTGAAGTCTCCGCCTGCGGCAATGCCAGCCGCTGCGTCGGCCGCCTCCTGCTGGACGAGACCGGCAAGGACGGCATCACGATTCAGACCGAAGCCGACATGCTGCGCGCCTTCCGCGCCGATGACGGGCTGATCACGGTTGACATGGGCTCGCCCCTGATGGGCTGGGAAGACATTCCGCTGGCGGAAAAAATGGATGTGCGCGGGGTCGACGTGAAGATCGGCCCGATGGACAATCCGGTCCTGTCGCGCCCGGCGGTCGTCTCCATGGGCAATCCGCACGCGGTGTTCTTCGTCTCCGATGTGGACGCTTACGACATCCCGGCGCTCGGCCCGCTGGTGGAGTGGCATCCGCTGTTTCCGGAGGGCACGAATGTCGGCTTCGCGCAGGTCATCGACCGGAACACGATCCGCCTGCGCGTCTGGGAACGCGGGGCGGGGCTGACGAAAGCCTGCGGCACGGGCGCTTGCGCGGCGCTCGTCTGCGCGGCGCGCGCAAAGCTCACCGAGCGCAAGGCGAAACTGATCCTCGATGGCGGAGACTTGCTGATCGAATGGCGCGAAAGCGACGACCGCGTCTACATGACCGGCCCGGTCGAACTGGAATTCGAAACCGAAATCTGAGGCAGAGTGCTTGATTCGTGTCCGTTCCGGCGCGATGTGCGCTGGACGATATCGCCATGACGAAGCCTGAAACCCCCTCCAGCCCGACGCTGATTACGCTCGGATGCCGCCTCAACTCCTACGAGTCTGAGGTGATGCGCGGTCATGCGGCCGGCGCGGGCCTCTCCGATGCGGTGATCGTGAACACCTGCGCGGTGACGGGGGAGGCGGTGCGGTCTGCCCGTCAGGCCATTCGACGGGCGGCGAAGGACCATCCGGGCGCGCCCATTCTGGTGACAGGCTGCGCGGCCCAGATCGACCCCGACATGTTCGCGGAGATGCCGGAAGTCACCCGCGTCATTGGCAATCATGAAAAGATGAAGGCTGAGACCTGGCAACCGGCAGACCTTCTGGGCGGGCATGAGAAAGTGCGGGTCAACGACATCATGTCGGTGAAGGAAACGGCTGCCCACCTGATCGATGGCATGGACGGGCGCGCGCGGGCCTATGTTCAGGTCCAGAATGGTTGCGATCACCGCTGCACTTTCTGCATCATTCCTTATGGCCGCGGGAATTCCCGCTCCGTTCCGGCGGGAGAGGTGGTGGAGCAGGTGCGCCGCCTCGTGGAGACGGGGCATTATGAAGTTGTGCTGACGGGCGTGGACCTCACCAGCTGGGGCGCGGACCTTCCGGGCACGCCGCAGCTCGGCAATCTGGTGCAACGTATCCTGAAACTCGTGCCGGAGCTTCAGCAGCTGCGCATTTCCTCCATCGACGCAATCGAGATCGATGACGCCCTGTTTGAGGCGATGGGCGAGCCGCGCCTTGCCCCCTTCATGCATTTGTCGCTGCAGCATGGCGACAATCTGATCCTGAAACGGATGAAGCGCCGCCATTCGCGGGATGACGCGATTGCGCTGGCGGAGAAATTACGCACCTTGCGTCCGGATATTGCACTTGGCGCCGACATCATCGCTGGATTTCCAACCGAGACTGAGGTGCATTTCGAGAACTCAGTCCGTCTTGTGGACGATTGCGGCCTGGCCTTCCTGCACGTCTTTCCCTACAGCCCGCGGCCCGGCACCCCGGCCGCGCGGATGCCTCAGCTGGACAAGGCCGTGATCAAGGAGCGCGCTGCGCGCCTGCGCGAAACAGGCGAAAACGCGCTCAAAACCCATTTTTCGCGCCATATTGGCGAAATATGTGACGTTCTGGTGGAGCGGGAAATCTCCGCGCGCCTGCCGGACTTTACCCCCGTAAAACTGTCGCGGGATCCCGGCCAAGCTGGACGGCCCGTGCGGGCCCATATAACCGGGCATGACGGCAGGCAGCTGATCGGAGAAATAGACGCATGATCCTCTGGTTCGGGAAGAAAAAGAAAAAAGAGGAGCTGAAGGCCGCTGGCGCAGAGATGGCCTCGCCGGAGCTGTCGGCTGAGGAGCTCGCCGCGAAAGAAGCGGCCGAAGCCGAAGCCGCGAAGGCGGCTGCCGAAAAGGAAGAAATCGAACGCGTCGTCGCCGAAGCCAACCGTGCCTGGGAAGAGCGCCAGGCCCGCGAAGCGGAAGAGGCGGCGGCCGAAGCCAAACGCCTGGAAGACGAAGCGCGCCGGGCGGAAGAGGCCGCCGCCGCGGCCGATGCTGAAGAAGCCGCCCGCCTTGCAGAAGAGGCGGAGAAAGCCCGTAAGGCGCGCGAGGAACGCGCCGCCCAGCAGGCAAAGGCCGAAGCCGAACTGAAACTTCTGGCCGACCGGCGAGAGGCCGAGCGCCTGCGCGCCGAAGCCGAGGCGGCCGCCCGCGCGGCAATGGAGGCCGAAGCCAACAATCCGGGTTTCGTTGCGAAGCTGGGGCAGGGCCTGTCGCGGTCCTCCTCGCGCCTGACGGAAGGCCTCGCGGCTCTCGGTCGCCGCAAGCTCGACGATGATACGATCGAGGAACTGGAAGACCTTCTGATCACGTCGGATCTCGGCTCGAAAGTTGCGGGCCGGGTCACGAAAAACCTGTCAAAAGAGCGATTTGACCGCGAAATCAGCGAGGAAGAGATCAAACTGGCGCTGGCCAGCGAGATTACAGACGTGCTGAAACCGCGTGAGAAGATCGTCGATTTTTCCGATGGCACCAGTCCGCGGATCGTTCTGTTCGTCGGCGTGAACGGGTCCGGCAAGACAACGACGATCGGCAAGATCGCCTCGAAACTGAAAGAGCAGGGCGCCAAAGCCCTGCTGGTGGCGGGCGATACGTTTCGTGCCGCGGCCATCGAGCAGCTGACCGTCTGGGGCGACCGCGCCGGAATCCCGGTCATGTCGAAACCGACGGGCGCCGATGCGGCAGGTCTCGTCTATGAGGCCATCGAAAAGGCGAAGGCGGAGGATCTGGATCTCGTCCTGATCGACACGGCCGGACGCCTGCAAAACAAGGCGGAACTGATGGCGGAGCTTGAGAAAGTCGTCCGTGTCATCAAGAAGCTCGACCCGACCGCGCCGCATGATGTTATTCTCGTGCTGGACGCCACCGTCGGTCAGAATGCCCTCAACCAGGTGGAAGCCTTCCGCAATACGGCCGGCGTGACGGGCCTCGTCATGACCAAGCTGGACGGGACGGCGAAGGGCGGCGTGCTGGTGGCGATTGCTGAGGCCTATGACCTGCCGATCCATTTCATCGGCATCGGGGAGAAGGCAGAAGACCTCCGCCCATTCAGTGCGGAAGCCTTCTCGAAAGCCCTGGTGGGCGTCAGCACCTAGGTCGCTTATTCGGCCGCTTCGGCAATCTCGGCCTCATCATCGAAGATTTCCTCAATGCTGCGCCCGAACAGGCGGGCGATGGCGAAGGCCAGCGGCAGGGACGGGTCATACTTCCCGGTCTCGATGGCGTTTACGGACTGGCGGGAGACGTCGAGCCGGTCGGCCAGTTCGGCCTGGCTCCATCCCTTTTCTGAACGCAGAATGCGGAGAATGTTCTTCATACCCAGCCCTACACCGTCCGGCCAAGGCATTCCGGAAGGCGGGCCAGGCCGAAGGCAAAGAAGAAAAGCGGCCCGAACCAGAACACGTCGAGACTGCCGACCACATCGAAAATCTGCAGGAAGCCGAACAGGAAGATCACGCCGCAGGTGATAAGTCCGGCATCGCGCAGGGCTTTCATATAGCGCATGCGCGTATATTCATCCGTCTCATCGGTCTGGCGGCGGATGGCATAAAGCGTTCCGAAGATCGGCAGCGTGGCTGCGATGGCGCACGCGGCATTCAGCCATGTCGGCGCGGATTCGCCATCAATGAAGAATTTCGCCCCCAGAACCACAGCCACATAGATGCCCATCATTGTCCAGAAGAGGAATCTGTAGCGGCGATTGGCCGTGCGGAAGCCACGTGTCTGGGCCATGAGTCAGGTCCTTTTGTCAAGTTACCCTGACAATATGACAAGCACACTTTACTTTGTCAAGCACCCTTTACAAAGGTCTACTCCGCCGCGATGGCCGCGGTCTGAAGGGCCTGCGCCCCGCGGACCATCCGGCCTGGCTTTGCGCCGGTCGGGTCGCCATCCCGGTGCGTGATCTCGCCTTTAAGGATCGTCGCGGTGTAGCCGGAGGCGCGTTGCATCAGGCGGCGTCCGCCTGCAGGCAGGTCATACTGAACTTCCGGCAGGTGGAGTTTCAGGTTCGCGACATCGATCACGTTGAGGTCCGCGCGGTAGCCGGGTGCGATCACGCCGCGGTCGTGCAGGCCCATCCACTGGGCCGTGTCCTGCGTTTGGCGCTTCACCAGGTACTCGATCGGCAGTTTCGGCCCGCGCTGGCGGTCGCGTGCCCAATGGGTCAGCATCGTCGTGGTGAAGGAACCGTCGCAGATCATGCCGACATGCGCCCCGCCGTCGGACAGGCCGGGCAGGGTGGCCGGGCTCTCCATCATCGCGCGGATGGGTTCGAGCGACCCCTGCGAGTAATTGAGGAAGGGGAGATAGAGCACGCCGCGCCCGTCGCGCTCCAGCATCAGGTCGAGGGCCATCTCTTCCGGGCTGATCCCGCGCGCATTGGCCATATATTCCAGCGTGCTTTCCGGGCCGGGCTCGTAATTCACCGGGTCACGCAGCTGGAACATCTTACCGAAGCTGCGCAGCATGACTTTCAGGAACGGATTGTCCGAGGCCGGTTCTTCCGACAGCAGCTTCTCCCGAAAGGCCGGGTCGCGCAGGGCGGCAACCCGTTCGGCCAGCGGCTGTTTGGCAATCGCCGCATAGGACGGGTGGGCGCTGAACGGGTTCATTGTCAGTTCAAGGCCGAGCAGTACGCCTACGGGGCGCGGCGCCACCTGTGCCCGCATCGGAAGGCCGTCATTCATGGCTGCCTCAATCGCGCTGAGCAGGGCGCGCCAGCCTTCCGGCGCAACATCGGCCTGAGCGAGGGAGACGGATAACGGCCGTCCGGATTCTTCAACGATCCGGCGCAGCATGGCGGCTTCTTTCTGCGGATCATTGAAGTCGGACACGAACTGCAACACGCCGCGGCCCGCTTCCTTCAGGCCTTCCGCTATGCCGATCAGTTCGGTCTCGCTGGCCGTCAGCGTCGGCGTTGGTTGGCCGTCGGACGTGCGATGGTTCAGGGTACGGGAGGTGGAGAAGCCCAGCGCCCCGGCCATCACGGCCTCTTTCGCCAGCTGCTTCATGGCGGCGATGTCTTCGGCGGTCGCGTCTTCGCGGTTCGCGCCGCGCTCGCCCATCACATAAACGCGCAGGGCGGCGTGCGGCAGCTGGGCGCCGATGTCGGTATCGAACCGGCGGCTGGAGAGAAAATCCAGATAGTCCGGGAAACTCTCCCAGCTCCAGGGCAGGCCTTCGGAGAGGACGGGGAAGGGGATGTCCTCCACGCCCTCCATCAGGCGGATCAGCCGGTCATGGTCTTCCGGGCGGCAGGGCGCGAAGCCGACGCCGCAATTGCCCATGATCACAGTCGTGCAGCCATGAAGGGAGGAAGGGCTGATCGCTTCGCCCCAGGCCGCCTGGCCGTCATAGTGGGTATGAATGTCGACAAAGCCGGGCGTGATGACCTGTCCGCGTGCGTCAATCTCCTCGATGCCCTTGCCGGAAACCTTGCCGATGGCTGTGATCTGGCCGCCGGAGACCGCCACATCGCCTTCGAATGGTGCAGCGCCTGTGCCGTCCACGATTGTCCCGCCGCGGATAATCAGATCGCTCGTCGCCATGGTTTCCTCCGTTATCTTTTCCGGAAGGATGCCAGAGCAGCCGGACAGGAGAAAGCCTGACCGCGCGTCAGCAGTTTAAAGGGTTCGGAAACTCGGGCATGAGACGGGCCTTCCTGCTGCCTCCCGGAATGACATGCCTGTCTATGAAATCCTCCCTATTGCGCTCTGCCTCATGTCGGCGATCACGCTGGCGACCACCAATGTCCTGGTCAAAGGCGGCGGCGACATCCTGACCGGCCGGATGATCGTTCAGGTCACCGCGGCGCTGATCGTCCTGCCTTTTGCATTTGTCTTTCCGATGCCGCCTGTGAGCACCTGGCCGCTTTTGGGCATCTCCATGGTGTCACACTGGTTTTACCAGGGCTGCCTGATCCGGGCGATGCACCGGGGCGATCTTTCGCTCGTCTATCCGGTGATGCGCGGGCTTGGGCCGCTTGCCACAGCGGTCTTCGCGACATTCCTGTTGCAGGAGCATCTCGCGCCCATGCAGCAGATCGGCCTGTTCTGTGCGTCCTTTGCCATTCTCTTCTTTGCCCTCCCGACCGCTGCGACGCGGGAAGGGCGCAGCCTCGACCGGCGGGCTCTGTTCTGGGCCGTGCTGACGGCGGTCGGGATCGGACTTTATGCTGTGAGTGACACGCGCGCAGCGCGGGCGATGCCGCACCCGATGACCTTCGTCATCATTCTCTTCGTGGTCGACTGGGTCGGCGTTACGCTCGTCTTCCTCTGGCAGCGGCGTGGACGGTACATGCAGACGATCCGCCCACAGCTCCGCTCCGGTGTGATTGGCGGCATCGTCGGGTGCCTGTCTTATGGCATGGCGATCTTTGCCTATACGATGACAGATGCCGCCATGGTGACGGCCCTGCGGGAAACCTCTGTCGTCTTCGCAGCCGTCATGGCGGCCGTGTTCCTGAAAGAGAGTTTCGGTGCCCGGCGCATCGTCGCAGCCTCGGTTCTCGCCACCGGTCTGGTCCTGATGCAGGCCGGCGCAGTGTGAGACTCGCTGTTTGTGATTTTTCGTGCGACAGCGGTTTTAACAAAACCGCAAGCACGGATGGTGCGTAGGAAGTACATGACCGAGTTTGATCAGAAGACCGCGACCCACCCGGACGATGACCCGCAGCAGGCGAACGTCAAGGACGCTGCCGCACGTGCCGGGGGAATCTGGACCGAACTCGGCCCGACGCTGGCCTTCATTGTCATCTATAATGTCATGCTGCGCTTTCCCGAGGAGGGGCTGTTTTCCAAGGAAAACGCGCTCTTCTGGGCCACGGGTGTCCTCATTGTGGCAACGGCTGCCGTGATCGGCATGAAACTGATCCGTAAGCAGAAGATTCCGCCATTCCTGCTGGTTTCCTCAAGCCTGATCGGTGTTTTCGGCGTTCTGGGCATCGCGTTTCATTCCAAGCTGCTGCTCTTTCTGAAACCCACCATTATCAATCTGATGTTTGCCGGCGCGATTTTCGGCGGCCTCGCCGTTGGCCGCAATATCTGGAAAATGCTGTTCAACGAGCTTTTTCATCTGCCGGACTATGCCTGGCGTGTGCTGGCGATCCGTTGGGGCCTATACTTTATTGCAATGGCGATATGGAACATCGTGGTGTGGCAGGCCTTTGGTGAGGCTGCCTGGGCGAACTGGAAGATGGGCAATATCGTCATCGGCTTTGTGTTCGCCCTTGCGAACACGCCCTATACCCTGAAGCATATGCAGACGCACCCTGACGAGCGCTGACTCGCCTAATGGGTGAGCTTTTCAGTTCCCGGAGGGTTGGCGAAGGGCGGGAAGGCGGGCAGGTGCCGGGTTTCCGCATAATGGGTCAGCGCCCAGATGACAGTCGGAAAGGCGAGTTCCGACCATGGGATATCCTTCCAGGCGAATAATCCGACTTCCTCACTCTCCGGCCCGGCGGCAATGTCAGACATCAGCTCCGCCCGGAACATGACCTGAACCTGTGCGATGCGGGGAACAGAGTAAACGGCGAGTAACTGTTGGATCCGGATATCCGCGCACGCTTCTTCCTGGGCTTCCCTCCGTGCACCTTCCTCGACTGTTTCGCCTTCTTCCATGAATCCGGCGGGGAGGGTCCAGTAACCTTTTCGGGGCTCGATTGCTCGCCGGCAGAGCAAAATCCGGTCATCTCTGGTCACAACCGACCCTGCGACGATTTTGGGGTTCACATAGTCAATAAACCGGCAATGGGCGCAAACACGCCGCATTTTTTCGTCTCCTGGGGGTATTTCCATGTGAAAAAGGGGCGAAATGAAAGGATTCGATAATTGATCCGTCATCTGTTGTTATCCAATCGCGGTTTAAGAGGGGGGTATTGATCCGCACACGGGCCTCTGCTTTAGGGGGCTTGTGGATGGGTCGGCCGCCGAACTAGTTAAGTCATCCCTCGAAAGGTAAACCAATATGTCATTCAATCTCAACGCTTCGCCAAGCCACCTGCTGCACCGTGCTCAGCAGGCTGCTGCAAACCACAGCGCCAAAGCGCTCCGCTCCGCCGGCATCACGCTGCGCCAGTTCTCGCTGCTCGCAGCCCTGGACGGAAATGAAGGCGCCAGCCAGTCGGATCTCGTCAATGCCACCGGTATCGACCGTTCGACCCTCGCAGACATGGTCGCCCGTATGGAAACCAGCGGTCTGATCAAGCGTGCTGCTTCGAAAACCGACGCCCGTGCCAAGTCTGTCTCTCTGACGGCAAAAGGCAAGAAAGCCCTGGATAAGGCCCTTCCGGCGGTTCAGGCTGCTGACGCTGCCCTCTTCTCCGGCCTCGCGAAAGTGAAGCAGGACGCCCTGATGTCCGGCCTCGTCGGCCTGACCGAAGAAGAAGCCAAGCCGGCCCCGGCTCCGAAAGCTGCGCCGAAGGCTGCTGCTCCGAAGAAGGCTCCGGCCAAGAAAGCACCTGCTGCGAAAAAAGCACCGGCCAAGAAGCCAGCTGCCAAAAAGGCCGCCGCACCGAAGAAAGCTGCCGCAAAACCGGCCGCCAAGAAGGCCGCGCCGAAAAAAGCCGCTCCTAAAAAGGCTGCACCGAAGAAAGCCGCTGCTGCTGCAAAAGCACCGGCCGTGAAAAAAGCACCGGCCAAGAAGCCGGCCGCTCGTAAAGCCAAGAAGAAGTAATCTGGCTTAAAGGGTTCAGGGGCGGGGTGCGCTGAGCGCCTCGCCCACCCGTTTCACCGCGTCCGCATCCAGCGGCCCGGCAATATGCTCCAGAATCTCGCCATCGGCTGAGATCACAAAGGTTTCCGGCACACCTGTCAGGCCGAAGTCCAGACCGCCCTGACCATCCGGATCCAGAACGATATCGGCATACGGATTGCCAAGTTCGTCCAGGAATTTCCGTCCATTGGCCGGTGTATCCTTGTACAATACCCCATAAACCTGCCCCGGATGGGCTTTCGCCAGCGCTGTCAGACGCGGATGTTCCGCTTCGCAGGGTGCACACCAGCTTGCAAACAGGTTCACGGCGATCGTGTCCCCGGTCGGGGTGGGCGCGAAGCTCAGCGTGCCGCCTTCCAGCCGTTCGAAGCTCCGGTCCGGCGCCGTGCGGGAGACGCGCTCGAAATCGCCTTTCGCCGGATGGCTGAGTTCCCATCCGGCCAGGCCCGCAAACAGGACGAGTGCAGTGACCGGAATGGCAGCGAGCCAGCGTTTCATGCTGCGTCATCTCCGCGCAGGCGCGCTTCGGCCCGCTGCATTTTTGCCTGCGAAGCTTTCGCCCGCAGGGTGACGATCAGGATGGTCAGGCCCAGGCTGACAGCGCCGATGCCATAACAGGCCCAGATGAAGACGGCATTCTTGTCGAAATCCGGCAGCATGATTGCTCAGCCCTCCGCCATAAGTTTTGCATTGGCCTGTGCGGTGCGCCGGTCCCAGATCTCGGCGCGCATGAGCGTCTGCGTGAGGCCGGCAAAGAGCAGCGTGTGGCCCAGGCCGCTGGCCAGCAGGGGCCAGAGATAGACGGCGGCCATTTTCGGTCCGTCTGCGGTGATGACGCTCGAATCCTGATGTAGCGAGGTGAAGAGGTCCACGGAGAATTTGATCAGCGGCACATTGATCGCGCCCACCATGGCGAGGATCGCGCCGGCGCGGGCCGCTTTCTGGCGTGTGTCCATAGAGGCGCGCAGCGCCATATAGCCGAGGAAGAGGAAGAACATGAACAGGACCGACATCATCCGTGCGTCATCCCATTGCCACCACGTGCCCCAGGTCGGCTTGCCCCAGATCGATCCGGTGGCCAGGCAAATCGCGGTCCAGACTGCGCCCAGCGGGGCGATGGATTTCGCCGCGATGTCGGCCACTTCATGGCGCCAGATGAACCAGATGAAGCTCATCACCGCCATCGCCATGTAGCTTGCCATGGCGAGCCAGGCGGCAGGGACGTGCAGGAACATCACGCGCATGATGTCCCCGCCCTGATATTCGTCTTTGGGCACGACCCAGAGGCCTTGCCACAGGCCCCAGCCGATCAGCAGCACGGCGAGCGCATAGCAAAGCGGCGCCAGCCAGTTCGACAGGCGCATGAAACGGAGGGGGTTTGCGAACCAGGAAAACATGGACTTGCGATACCGCTCCCTCAGTCTGCCGCCAAGCGCAAGGCTGCAGCCATGGCGAATGGCGCGACGGCCAGCGCGAACAGGGTGGAGGCGGCCAGAAACAGGGGCGCGCTTTCGCTGCCGGGGCTTTGGGTCATGGAGAGCGCTCCGAAAATGGCTGTCGGCACGTACAATGGCAGGGCGATAAGGCTGATCAACAGGCCGCCACGCCGCACCGTCGCTGACAGGGCTGCGCCGACACCGCCCCAGAAATAGAAGGCGAGGCCGCCAAGGGCGTAGAGCGCCGCATTGCGCAGGAGGTCAGCGGAGGCTTCGGCCTGAAACATCAGCGCAAGGAGCGGGGAAAGCAGCGCCAGCGGCAGGCCCGCGGCCAGCCAGTGCGCAAACGTCTTGGCCGCGGCAATCGCGGAGGCGGGGGCGCCCGTCTGCAGCCACAGGTCCAGCGCGCCGTCTTCTGTATCCGCCTGAAAGATCCGTTCCAGCGTGACGAGGCTGGAGAGCGCAAGCGCAACCCAGAGAATGCCCGGCCCGACCGCGCGCAGCGTCTGCGGGTCCGTCCCGATACCGAGCGGCACGAGCACGGCAGCGCCCGCAAAAAAGCCAAGTGGCAGCAGCGCGCCTGCCCCGCCAGCCCACGCTTCGCCCAGCGCCTGCCGGAAAGCGGAGAGGATCGGCGCGGGCCTCACAACACGACCTCATTCGAGGGGACGAAGCCGGATTCGCCATGGATCGCCGCAACCACACCGCCGCCGGATTTCAGGTGATCCTCGATCAGTTCGAGCACCAGCTCGCGTCCTTCGGCGTCGAGCGCGGTGTAAGGCTCGTCCAGCATCCAGATCGGCCGCTTTTCCAGCAGGAGGCGGCCAAGGGCCGTGCGCCGGCGCTGTCCGGCAGAAAGATAGCGCGCAGGCACATCGGCTGGGCGTTTCAGGCCCATCCGGGCGAGCACTGAGTCCAGATCGGCATCCGAGCCCCAGGCTTTTGCCCAGAGTCCAATATGTGTACGCGGGGTCTCATGCGGCTTCAGGCCTTCGCGGTGTGCGAACCAGTGATGCAGGCCGTTGCGGGTCACTTTGCCGGCTTCCGGCCGGGTCAGCCCTGCCAGAATTCGCAGCAGGGTCGTCTTGCCCGCGCCGTTGGAGCCGCGCAGGACGAGGCTTTCGCCCGGCGCCACCGACAGGCCGACGCCGGTGAACAATACCCGTTCGCCCCGAATCATGCCGAGGCCGGAGGCAGAGAGCAGGGTATCCGTCACGCCGCGCAGCACCTGTTTCCGCGCCCGGACAGGCGTAAATCAAGGGAATCTGGCGTGTGTGGGGACATCAGGATCTCCTACCTGCCTGTTTGAATGCACGTTTTATCGGCTCAGGCGCTGCAGGATAGTCCTTTTGTCCCGATTGCGTCAGCGCGTTCAGCCTTATATGAGACGGGCACGCGCTGCCCATTCCGCCAGGCAGCCCCGGATTCACATCTCAGACGCGAGGTTCCCCTCCCATGCCGTCCCTCGACAGCTTTAATTCCAAACGCACGCTCACCGCTGGTGGCAAGACTTACACCTACTACTCCATCGAGGCTGCCGCCGAGAACGGACTTGGCGATGTTTCCCGCCTTCCGGCCTCGCTGAAAGTGCTGCTGGAAAACATGCTGCGCTTCGAAGACGGCAAGACCGTCACCAAGGACGACATCCTCGCGTTCAAGAAGTGGCTCGACAACAAGGGCAAGGACGATCACGAGATCGCCTACCGCCCGGCGCGGGTCCTGATGCAGGACTTCACCGGCGTTCCGGCCGTGGTCGACCTCGCCGCCATGCGCGACGCTGCCACCAAGCTCGGCGCTTCGGCCGAAGCCATCAACCCGCAGGTCCCGGTCGACCTCGTCATCGACCACTCGGTTATGGTCGACAGCTTCGCCGGCCCGGACAGCTTCAAGAAGAACGTCGAGATCGAATACAAGCGTAACCAGGAGCGTTATGAGTTCCTGCGCTGGGGATCGACCGCGTTCGAGAATTTCCGCGTTGTTCCGCCCGGCACCGGCATCTGCCACCAGGTGAACCTCGAATATCTCGGCCAGACCGTCTGGACGAAGGAAGAGGACGGCGAAACGGTCGCCTATCCGGACACCTGCGTCGGCACCGACTCGCACACGACCATGATCAACGGCCTGTCGGTTCTTGGTTGGGGCGTTGGCGGGATCGAAGCTGAAGCCGCCATGCTCGGCCAGCCGGTCTCCATGCTGATCCCGGAAGTCATCGGCTTCCGTCTTGATGGCAAGATGGCCGAAGGCGCCACGGCGACCGACCTCGTGCTGACCGTCGTGCAGATGCTCCGCGAAAAAGGCGTGGTCGGAAAATTCGTCGAATTCTACGGCCCGGGCCTGTCGAACCTGACCCTGGAAGACCAGGCGACCATCTCCAACATGGCACCGGAATACGGCGCGACCTGCGGCTTCTTCCCGGTCGACCATGATACGGTGAAATATCTCAGCAATACCGGCCGCGATGCGGACCGTGTGGAACTGGTCGAAGCCTATGCCAAGGCGCAGGGCTACTGGCGTCCGGACCAGGCCGAGCCGATCTTCACCGACACGCTCGAACTGGACCTCGGCGCCGTTGTGCCGTCGATCTCCGGCCCGAAACGCCCGCAGGACCGCGTGCTGCTGTCCGAAGGCGACATCGCGTTCGCAGACGCCATGTCGAAAGAGTTCGGCAAAGCGTCCGACGCGGCTGAGCCGATCGCCGTGGAAGGCGAAGACTACACCGTCACCCATGGCGACGTGTTCATCGCGGCCATCACCTCCTGTACCAACACGTCCAACCCGTCCGTGCTGATCGCGGCTGGCCTCGTGGCCAGGAAAGCCCATGAACTGGGCCTCACCCGCAAGCCGTGGGTGAAGACGTCGCTGGCGCCCGGATCGCAGGTCGTCACCGACTATCTCGACAAGGCTGGCCTGACTGACGACCTGAACGCCCTCGGCTTCAATCTGGTCGGCTATGGCTGCACCACCTGTATCGGTAACTCCGGTCCGCTGGATCCGCCGCTGGCGAAAGCCATCGCGGACGGCGATCTGGTGTCCTGCTCGGTTCTCTCGGGCAACCGGAACTTCGAAGGCCGTATCGGTCCGGATATCAAGGCAAACTATCTCGCCTCGCCGCCGCTGGTCGTCGCCTATGCAATTGCCGGTACGCTGCGCAAGAACCTGACCAAGGATCCGATCGGCACCGACAAGAACGGCAATGACGTCTACCTGAAAGACATCTGGCCGACCTCGCACGAGATTGCCGAAATCATGGCCAAGGCCGTGACCCCGCAAATGTTCGCCGAGCGTTATTCCGACGTCTTCAAGGGCGACGAGCACTGGCAGGGCATCGAAGTCTCCGGCGGACAGACCTATAGCTGGCCGCCTGCCTCGACCTATGTCCAGAACCCGCCTTACTTTGAAGGCATGACGCTTGACGTGGATGCGCCGACCGATGTGAAGGACGCCCGCGTTCTGGCCGTCTTCGGCGACTCGATCACTACCGACCACATTTCTCCGGCCGGTTCGATCAAGGCCTCCAGCCCGGCTGGCATCTACCTGCAGGAACACCAGGTCTCGCCGCTGGACTTCAACTCCTACGGCTCGCGCCGGGGCAACCATGAAGTCATGATGCGCGGCACCTTCGCCAATATCCGCATCAAGAACCAGATGGTTCCGGGTGTCGAAGGTGGCGTGACGATCCACTATCCGGACGGCGAACAGATGCCGATCTATGATGCCGCCATGAAGTATGAGGCTGACGGCACACCGCTGGTCGTGTTCGCCGGCGACCTCTACGGTAACGGATCTTCGCGTGACTGGGCCGCCAAAGGCACCGTTCTCCTGGGTGTCCGCGCCGTGATCGCTGGCAGCTTCGAGCGGATCCACCGCTCCAACCTGATTGGTATGGGCGTCCTGCCGCTGGAGTTTGCGGAAGGCGAAAGCGTTGCCGCGCTCGGCCTGACCGGCAAGGAGCAGGTCACCATCGAAGGCATCGGCGACATCAAGCCGCGCCAGTCGATGGAAGTGAAGATCACCCGTGAAGACGGCACGACCTTCACCGCCAACACGGTGGTCCGCATCGATACCGAAAACGAGCTGGACTACTACCGCAATGGCGGCATCCTGCACTATGTGCTGCGCAACCTGGCGCGCGGCGCTGCCTGAGGCGGCTGACCGGAACACATACTTCAAAACCCCCGCAGCAGGCGCTGCGGGGGTTTTTTTGCAGCCTTCACACCGCTGTGATTGTGTTGTCAGGACAAGGGTGATCTATACAGAACCCGCCATGAAACGCCTGCTCGCAGCCCTCCTCGTCCTGTCGCCCGTTGCCGTCCCCGCCGCTCAGGCGGAGTCGCCGACCCTGATTGAGCTTTTCGCCTCGCAGAACTGCCGGGCCTGTCCCAAGGCACATAAGACGCTGAAGGCTGTAGAAGACGCGCGCGACGATGTCCTGATCCTCACCTGGTCGGTGGATTACTGGGACTATCTGGGCGGCAAGGACCCCATGGCCATGGGCGAGTCGAAAGAGCGCCAGCGCGCCTATGTCGACCGGTTCCGCCTGCGTGGACCCTATACGCCGCAAACTGTTTATAACGGCGTCGAACAATGCCCGGGCAATCGGCCGCGCAAAGTCGAGACAGCCATCTCCAAGGCCAGCAAGGAAACGCCGGACGGCGTGCGTCTTGTCCGCAAAGGGGACGGGGTGGAGCTGAGCGGCAAGGCCAAGGGTCTGACCGACATCTGGTATGTCGATTATCTGGACGGCGACGACAACACGACCGACATGGTTCACCCCGTCACGCAGGTCACTGCGCTCGGGCCCTGGCTTGGCGGACGGACACAGATCACGCTGCCGGCCTGCCATTCGCATTGTGCGCTGATCGTGCAGGAAGCCGGCTTCGGGCCTGTGCTGGCCACACTGCCGCTGGACCCGCCGGCCGAGCAGTAAGCTCAGGGTGCCTCCGGAACGGCAATTTCCGGCGGCCGGACGATGGAGCTGACAGCCGGCGTGAAATCGTTCCAGTCATATTCCGACAATTCGAACGCCCAGCCTGTGGCCTTGTCATTGATCGTACTGCCCCGGTGGGCACCTTCGCCGGCCTCAATGGCGCGCAGCGTGACGAAGAAGCCATCGGGCTCGCGATAGGCTTGGGCTTCCACTTCCAGCCCGTCATGCGTTTCCGTGATGTGGCGTCCGACCGGGCGGGTCGTCAGGTCAGCCGCCGGTTTCACGCCGGTGGGCTGGAAACGCGTCAGGGCGAGGGCAGGGGTGGAGGCGGCGAGCCGGTTGATCAGGCGGAAGTCCTGATAGGGCGGCCCAGGACGGAAACTCCGCTCGCTCGTCCCGACGGCGCGCTGCAGGTACAGGCTCTCACCATATTTGTCGAACAGGCGCACGGCGGAGACGGCATCCGGGCTGATGTCGAGAATATTGAGGTCCAGCCAGGCATCGCCATTGTATAGCGGCGGCAGGTCGCCGGTGACGCGGTAGGCCTGCATTTCGTCTGGCCGGCGGGCATAGAGATGCTCTCCCTTGCGCCCCGTGACGATGGAAGCGGTCACTTCCCCATCGCTATTGGCCAGTTCGATCAGCGCGCCGGTGCCGCCCTTGCGCGGATCGCCGAGGCCGACCCGGTTCAGCTTGTCCGGATCGCGCGTGCGCGCTTCGCCCCAGGTCAGTTCGCCAAGGCCGGTGGCCAGCTCCGCCAGCCGGTCGGCGCGGACGGGATAGCCGTGCGACCCTTCCAGCGTCCAGCCATCGGCCGTGTTCAGCAGGCGGTAGGATTCGTCGGCCAGCGTTACGCGGATTTCCGTCGCTTCGGCGCGGGTTGCGGCGAAGTCCGGCAGCACGGGCTGGCCGGTCCGTCCGGTCTGCGCCGGGCCGCCCCGGAAATCCATATTCACCAGCACGGCGAGGACCGTCAGCACGGCAGCGGCTGCGCCGAGGATCTGCAGGCGTTTGCGCCGCTGGCGCTGGCGGAGCTCTGTCATGACTCCCTCCGCGCACGCGCTTGCTGGCGCCGCCAGACGAGCAGGCCGGCCAGCGCAATAAGGATCGGGCCGCCCCAGATATTGATGGCTTTCAGCGTCGCTTCCATCCGGTCGATGTCGTGCCGGTAGTCACGTTCGATGGCCCGCAGTTCGCCGCGCAGCGTCACGATCCGCTCGCGTAGCTCGGCCAGTTCGGTCCGCTCGTCGTCGGTCAGGTCAGCGGCCTCGTCGCCCTGGAAGAAGCCGTCGGTGGAGCCGATTGCCTGCAATTCCTCCAACCGGCCCTGGGCTTCGTTGAGGCTCGCTTCCAGTTCGGCCTGCTGGCGGAAATAGATCGCTTCCGCAGACGCGCGCATATCGTCGATCCGCGTCATGGGCCTGAGGCTCGGCGCGCGCGAGCGCAGACGGGAGAGTTCTCCGCCGCCCGCCAGCGCGTCCAGCGCATTCAGGACCAGCGCGCCATTGTCGGCCACCACGATGCCGCGACCGGGGACGATGTAGAAATCGTCCGCAATGAAATCGACATCGGCGATGAAGACGAGTTCGGCGTCTGTCTGGCTGGCGGAGATGTGCGGCGGAGCATTGGCGGCGTCTGCCCGGGCAAGCTCTGCCATGACGGGGTCGGACGGTTCCTCCAGCGCCGGTGCCCCGGCCGGGAAGGCGGTGACCAGCGGCCCTGAGAGGCGTGCGGCCAGCACCAGCGGTCCCGGCTGGGTCTGGTAGGCTTTCAGCGTGTCGGACGGCGTCATGTCGCGCACGGCCCGGTCGGCATCGATATAGGAGGGGCTGGGCCCGGTCTCGATCAGGGGAGAGAAGGTTACGTCCGCTGGCAGCTCGGAGGTGACCAGCGCGCCGGGGGCGCCGAAATTGACGGCGCGAGTCAGGTCTGCGGTGATCAGGTCGTCCTGGTTCATGTCACCGGCCGGCGCGGCGATGAACAGCGGGTGGGCCTGTTCCTCGACCCGGCCGTCACCCAGATCGACCGGCACGGGCAGCGATCCTGCCGCGTCGGCAACAGCATCCAGCGACAGCGAAATGCCCCAGGAGTCACCCAACAGTCCGAGATCGGATTTCGCCTCCGCAGTGGACACGTCGAACAGGCCCTGTCCGACCGCCGTCTTGGCAGCTGGATCGACGAGGAACACGGCGCGGCCCTTGCGCAGCACGAACTGGTCGATCAGCCATTCCTGACGATCCGACAGGGGCGGGGGGTGGGCGACCAGAAGCACGTCGAGATCAGACGGCAGGGACTGGAAGTTGTCGGCAATCGGGACAATTTCAAAAGACCGGTCGATATCCGCCAGAAGCGTGTAGCCGCCCTGTCCGCCCGGTGCGGACATGCCCGGCAGCGTGGTCAGGATACCAACGCGCGGCGGGTCCGGATCGTCCAGGCGCGCGACCATGCGGGTGAGGTCATATTCCAGCGTGACTTCCCGCTCCGGTGCGAGGAAGGGGATGACGCGCTGATCGTCGATCGTATTGTGCCCGATGATGCCGAAATAGAGCGGGTCGTCGCCATTCGTATCGATGGCGGTGATCCCGGCCGCCAGCGCTTCGTCTTCCGCGGTGGAGAAGGGGGAGGGGTCGATTTCCCGCACCCGGACATTTCCGCCGGACTGGGCTTCATAAGCTTTCAGCAATTCCCGCACGCGGGCGGCATAGGCACGCACGGCTGGATAATCCTGTCCGACGCTGCGCGAATAGACGAGCGTGACATCCACCGGTTCGGCAATGTCCGACAATTTCTCCTTTGTCGCCTTCGACAGCGAGTAAAGATGGTTCTGGGTGAAATCGATCTGGACGCCGGTCAGCACTTTTTGCGCCAGAAGGTTTCCCGCCACGAAAATGACGGTCACCAGCGCTGTTGCGATGAGGAGGTAATGCTTCGACTTCATCTCAGCTGAGCCTCTGGCGGGCGGCCCACAGGCCGTTGAGGATGGACCAGAAGGCCGTGAAGCCGAGGAAGAACATGACTGAACGCAACTCCAGCACGCCGCGCTGGGCGCCCTCGAACTGGGTGAGGAAGGAGAACTGGGCGACAAGGTCGGCAAAGCCTGTGCCGAACAGGGCTTTCACGGTCGAGAGCACCAGCGGCCAGCCGGCGGCAGTGAAGGCAAAGGCGATCAGGACGCTGATGACAAAGGCCGTTACCTGGCTGCCTGTCAGGGCCGACACGGCCGATCCGATGGAGAGATAGGCGCCCGCCATCAGGAAGCTGACCAGATAGGTCAGCGCGATGGCCGTATTGTCGGGCCCGCCAAGGTAATTCACCGTGATCCACATCGGGAAGGTCAGCAGCAGGCCGACACCGGCCACCGTCCACGCCGCGCATAGCTTGCCGAGGACCAGCCCCGGCATGCCCAGCGGCAGGGAGAGCAGCAATTCGTTCGTCCCGGCGCCCTGTTCATCTGCCCAGAGGCGCATGGCCAGCGCCGGCAGGAAGATCATGTAGAGCCAGGGGTGCCAGACGAAGAAGGTCGACAGGTCTGCCGAGCCCGCGCCGAAGAAATTCCCGGCCTCCCAGGTGAACACGCCAACGGCCAGCAGGAAGACGGCGAGGAAGACATAAGCCATGGGCGTGGCGAAATAGGCGCCAAGCTCACGCCGGTAGGTCGCGCCGAAGCCGCCCATCTGCTGTCGCAGGAACTCCATCATCGCGCGTTCGCCTCGGCCTGGTCGGTCAGGCGCATGAAGGCGCCTTCCAGCGATCCGTCATCGGATTTCTTCGCCAGCTCTGCCGGTGTGCCGTCGGCAACGATCATGCCGCGGTCGACCACGATGGCGCGTGTGCACATGGCGGGCACTTCGGTCAGCGTGTGAGTGGAGATGAGGATCGCCTTGGTCGGCGCCATGCGGGCGATCAGCGCACGCACGGCGCGTTTCTGGTTGGGGTCGAGGCCATCGGTGGGCTCGTCCAGCAGCAGGACCGGCGGGTCGTGCAGGATCGCCCCGGCGAGGCCCACACGCCGGCGATAGCCCTTGGAGAGGGACCCGATCCGCTGGCTTGCCACGGTCGTGATACGGGCGTCCGCAATGGCGCGCTCGACGGCGTCCTTGCGCTTGCTGCGTTCGATCTTGCGGGCGGCGGCCATGAAATTCAGGAATTCCGGCGGGGTCATGTCTTCATAAAGCGGCGCGCCCTCCGGCAGATAGCCGAGCGCGGCCTGCGCCTGCCGGCGGTGAGAGACGATGGATTTGCCATTGATCAGCGCGTCGCCCGAATCCGGCTCCAGCACACCTGCAATCATACGCATGGTTGTGGACTTGCCGGCGCCGTTCGGACCGAGAAAGCCAAGCACCGTGCCCTTCTCAAGCGTGAATGAAACGCCCTGCACGGCGCGCTTGGCGCCAAAACTTTTCTCCAGACCTTGAATGTCGAGCATTCTCTGGTTCAGACGCCTCTTTCCATTGGAAGATTCTGATACCGCCCTTGGCCGCATCTGGCCAGACTTTGGAAAATTACGCTGTCAGTAAGGTTGGGTTACGCGGCGAAGCGTTTCACCTCTTCCAGAACGGCTTTCGCGGCGGCTTCCACGATCTTCTGCCCGTCTTCGGCATTGGACTGGGTCGGGTCGGACCCGATGCGGCCATCCGGGAAGTCGCGGCGGTACTGGACGGCATCACCGATCTTGCCGTTGGGTGCGATTTTCGGGCTCATCTCCACCTCAGGCCGGGCCCGGTCCGGATAGCCGAAATAGGTGACGGAGACTTCAGAGGCCGTCGCGTGGCTGCCATGACCGACAGGATAAAGCTGGTTGCAGAGCTGCATGACCGGCGAGAAATCCCACCAGTTGCGCAGCTTCAGCGCCAGGCCGGGGCGGTTGTCTGCGCCGCGCGGGTCGAAACTGCGCCGGGAATGGATTTCGGAGAAGGCCGCCTGGATCGTGGCGACGTTCCCGCCATGGCCGTTCAGCCAGTAGATCCGCTCAAAGCCGTGGCGCATCAGGCTTTCGGTCCAGTCGGTCATGGCCGCGATCATCGTGCTCGGGCGCAGCGTGATCGTGCCCGGGAAGCCCAGATGGTGTTGCGCGCAGCCGACCGAGAAGGTCGGGCCGACCAGAACCTCGTCCGGCGCCTGCGCTTCGGCATGGCGGGCGATGATTTCCGGGCACAGCGCATCGGTGCCGATAAAGCCGTTCGGCCCGTGCTGTTCCATCGACCCGATCGGGATCAGGATCGTGCGGGATGTCTTCAGCCAGGATTCGATGTCCTGCCAGGTGGAAACGGGAAGCAGCATTGTCTTAGTCCTTCCGGGGGGCGAGGCGGCGGGTGATATGGCCCATCTTGCGTCCGGGGCGGGCCTCGTGCTTGCCATAAAGGGTCAGCACGTCGCCGGGGGCAAGGGTGGCGGGGTCCACATTGCCCGCCTCGCCGATCAGGTTTTCCATTTCGGCATCGAACAGGCGGCGCGTATCGCCCAGCGGCCAGCCGCAGATGGCGCGGATATGCTGTTCAAACTGGCCGGTCTGGCAGGCCTCCGGCGTCCAGTGCCCGGAATTGTGCACGCGCGGGGCAAATTCATTGGCCAGCAACGTGCCATCCGGCAGCACGAACAGCTCCAGTGCCAGAACGCCGACATGGCCCAGCGCATCGACCAGCGCGATGGCTTTCTCCCGGGCGGCCTGTTCGACGTTGAGCGGCAGGCCCGACGGCGCGGTGGAGGTGGCGAGGATGCCGTCCCGGTGCACATTCTGCGGCGGCGCCCAGGTGGCGGTCTCGCCCTGGCTGGAACGGGCGACGATAACAGAGATCTCGCGCTCGAAGGGCACTGGCGCTTCCAGCACGCAGGGCGCGGTGCCGACACCGGCCCAGGCCGCGGCGATGTCATCGGCCGAGCGGACCCAGGCCTGGCCCTTGCCGTCATAGCCGTCGCGGCGGGTCTTCAGCAGTCCGGTTCCGCCCAGTTCCGGAAGGGCTTTGGCAATGTCATGATCCGAATTGATCATGCGATAGTCCGCCGTGGCGATGCCGATATCGTTCAGGAAGGCCTTCTCTTCCGCCCGGTCCTGCGACACGGCGAGCGATTTGGCTCCGGGGTAAAGATGATGACCCGTGGCCTCGATGACGTCGGCGGCGATGACGGGGATGTTCTCGAATTCCAGCGTGATAACGGCGCAGGCCCGGGCGAACTCGGTCAGCAAGGCCTTGTTATCATAGGCGCCTTTCCAGTGATGGCGGGCCACACGGGCGGCGGGCGGATTGTCTTCCGGGCAATAGATGTCGACGTCGAAGCCGAGGCGCTGCGCGGCATTCGCCAGCATGCGGCCGAGCTGGCCGCCGCCAAGGATCCCGATAACGCTGCCTGGCGCGACGGGGGTCATCCTTCCGGCGTCTCCCCGACCCCATCGGTCTGCGCCTGGCGATAGGCGTCCAGCTTCGCGGCGACGCTGTCATCTTCCAGCGCCACGATGGAGGCGGCCATGATGCCGGCATTCACCGCGCCCGCTTCGCCGATGGCGAGGGTGCCGACCGGCACGCCGCGCGGCATCTGGACGATGGAGAGCAGGCTGTCGAGGCCGGACAGGGTTTTCGATTGGACCGGCACGCCCAGCACGGGCAGGGGGGTCATGGAAGCGGTCATGCCGGGCAGGTGCGCGGCCCCGCCGGCGCCCGCGATAATCACTTTCAGGCCGCGGCCTTTCGCGTCCTTGGCATAGCTGACCAGCCGGTCCGGCGTGCGGTGCGCCGAGACAATCCGGGCCTCATAGGCCACACCAAGCTCGCCCAGCAGGCGAGCCGCTTCCTTCATCACGGGCCAGTCCGACTGGCTGCCCATAATGATGCCGACCTTGGGGGATTCGCTTGTTGCCATGGCTTCCTCGCTGGCGGAAAGCGCGCACCATATGCAGGCGGCCTGCCTCGTCAACTGCCGCCTGCTGGGAGAACTCGCTCTACAAGGCGCGGGACTGCAAGTATCGTCATGAAATGGCAGATGACGGCTTTTCCCTGCAGGCAGACCGGCGGCGTGCGCTGATCGACATTCTGGGCGTCGATCTTGAGGCGGCGGACCGGCACACCCGCGCGGCGATCGAAGCGCTGTGCGATGAGGTGATTTCCCTGCGCGAAGAGCTGGCCGGGGCACGCAAGTCCCTGTCTGAAGCAGAATTGCTGGCCGACAATGATGCCCTCTGCCCGATGTTCAACCGGCGTGCCTTCGAGCGCGAAGTCCGCCGGGAGATCGCGCTGGCCAGCCGGTTCGGCACGCCGCTGAGCCTGATTTTCACCGATCTCGACCATTTCAAGCCGGTCAACGACATTTACGGCCATGCCACAGGCGATGCCGTCCTGCTGAAAGTCTCGGAAATCCTGCTGGGCCTGACGCGGGACACCGATATTGTTGGCCGCCTCGGCGGCGACGAGTTCGGCATCGTCCTGTCGCAGGCCACGCTGGCGGATTCAGAGCGCAAGTCCCTCCAGCTGACCGAGCAGATCGATGCGTTGACGGTGCGCGGCGCAGATGATGCGCCAGACCGGGGCTTGCGTATCGGTGCCTCCTGCGGCGTGGTCGCCTGGCAGCCGGGCGAAGACGCCCAGCACCTCATCGCACGGGCCGATCAGGCCATGTTTGCGCAGAAGGCGCACAGGAAAAGCGGGCGGTCTGCCCGCAGTTGAGGCGGAGTCCGAATCTAAAGGAGGATTCATTTGAGATCAGGGTGACGAGCCGCAAACCTTGTGCTTAAGTGTTGCCGTTAGGACACAGCCACTTAACTAGCAAGAAGGAGGCAGATATGTCGCTACAGGGCCGGATCAGTGAGCTCGCAAACAAGCACCGTAAGCTGGACCAGAAAATCGAAGAAGAAGAAAAACGCCCAGCCGCAGACACCCTACGCCTCAAAGACCTCAAGCGACGGAAACTCAAGATTAAAGAAGAGCTGCGATGGCTTGAAGCCAGCTAACGGCTGAATGGACTTAGAGGTCCTTTCGCCGATGATTGCAGCAGGCGAAAGGACCGGTTCCATGCGGGACATTTTCGATCAGGACAAATCGCTCAGCCTTGGCGTGATCCGCCAGGCGGCGGGTATTTTCAATCTTCTGCTGGCCGCCCTGGGCGTGCTGGCTGTACTGCGCGGGCTCGGGCGCTTTTTCACCGGGCATTTCATCAGCGCCTGCGTCGAAGTGCTCGGCGCCGCTGTTTTGCTTGCATTCCTGTTCCTCGTCGTGCGGCTGCTGACCGAGCTGCTGGCCGCGATGCACCGGCTGAATGACCGGCTGACCGTGCTGGGCGACGATCTGCGCGCAGTGCGCAGCGCGGAAGAAGACTGAGCGCCGTGGGCTCTCCCGTAACCGCCATCCTTGGACTGGGCCGTGAAGTCGGCGATGCCGTCGCGCGCCGGTTCCACGAACTGGGGCACAATGTGCTCGCCGCCGATTCCAGCGGTGACCGTATGCTGACGGCGCAGAACGCCATGCCGGAGAAAGTGCTGCTGCATCTCGGCGACCTGCATACGAAGCTGGGCCTGCGCAATGCCGTCGCCGCGGCCGTCGAAGGCTTCGGCCGGATCGACAATCTGATCGTCATTCCCAGCATCGACGATCCCGATTCGATCCATGATTTCCAGCAGGAGAAATTCGACAAGGCGCTGGCCCGTACCGTTCGCGGCGCCGCGCAGAGCCTCAAGGTCTTTGCCGAGCGAATCGCCGATCAGGCGGACCTGCCGACGAGCGGGGCTGAACGCATCCGCCAACGTGGCACGGTGACCTTTGTCCTGTCTTACTCCGCGCTCGCCACCATGCCGGGGCGGTTCACCGAATCGGTGACGCAGGCCGGTGTTCTGGGCGTGGTCCGCGCCGGATCGCTCGACCTGGCCGAGGCCGGCATCCGCGTGAATGCCATTGTGGCGATCCGTCCGCGTGAGGAAAAAATGGAATCCTGGACCGGCAAGCGCACGCCGCTGGGCCGCGCCGCGCTGGCCGACGAGATTGCCGATGCCGCTGCCTTCCTGGCGTCTCCGGAAGCCGCCATCATTACCGGCGAGGTGATGCACCTCGATGGGGGCCGGTCTGGCCTCGCCGGTATTCTGGACTGATCAGGCGGGTTTAAGGTCTGTCATGCCGCCGTCTTCGGCCTCGGCTTTCCAAGCCGAGACAGAATCCAGTGTCCAGTCATTGCTGAGGATACCGGAGACTTTCTTGAACTCCGCATGCGCCGTATCCGGGGTCAGCGTCATCACGATATAACCATGGCCGAACGGGTCGTGCCAGTCGACCTCCTTATTGGCGTCGGTGAACAGCTGGCCGAGGTTTGGCACGTCCTTGATGACAGAGCCCATGCCAGGTGACGTGATTGAGGTGCAGCCGAATTCCACGCCGCGCTGGTCGCCCGCTGCATCGTGCAGCGTGTTGGCCCAGGCCGTGTGCGTGTCGCCGGTGACCGTTACGAGACGGGCCCCGGTTTTCTTCGCAGACGTGTAGAGACGTTCGCGGGCGGCCGGGAAGCCGTCCCAGGCGTCCAGGTTGAAGGGCAGGCCAAGAGCAGAGAAGCCGACCATGCCTTCGACATAGGGGCTGTCCTGCGCGGCGATCTGTTCCGGGGTAAGGACTTCGCCCATGTTCGGCAGGACCACCTTGGCCATGATCACCTGATTGGCCAGCACCTGCCAGGTTTTCCCGTCGGCAACGGATTTGCCAAGTTCGCCTTCCAGCCAGGCTTCCTGTTCGGCGCCCAGCATGGTGCGGGATGGGTCGTTGACCGCGGCGACTTTCGCCTGGATGCGGGCCATCATTTCTTCCTGAGACGGATTGCCCGCGAGGACCGAATACCATTCCAGCTCCGGCGAGCGGCCGGTCAGGCGGGATTCCAGCGCGTGGACCGTCGCCACATCGCCGAATTCGAAGCTGCGCCAGACGGCGGACGTGATGTTGCCCGCTTCCGGTTCGCGGATCGGGATCCACTCGAAATAGGCCTGCATGGCGGCCATCTTGCGGTCCGACCAGCTGCCTTCATTCTCTTCCGGATTATGGTTCTGTGCGCCGGTACGGTAGGAATCATTGGCGCTTTCATGGTCGTCCCAGGTGCAGATCCACGGGGCGGCGGCATGGGCGGCCTGCAGGTTCGGGTCAGTCTTGTACTGGGCGTGACGGCGGCGATAGTCCGACAGGGTAATACATTCCGTAATCGGATCGTGCTGGCGGCCGAGCTTCTCGGCGATCTCACCGCCATAGCCGTCGATGCCGTATTCGTAGATGTAATCGCCAAGGTGCAGGATCGCATCAATATCGGATTCTTCCGAAAGGGCCTTGTAGGCGTTGAAATAGCCGAACTGCCAGTTGGAGCAGGAGATGACGATCATCTTGACCGGCGTATCGCCGGAGGCCGCCGTGGTGCGCGTGCGCCCGGTGGGGGAGGTAACATCGCCGCCTTCGGTCATGGCGGTGAACTTGTAGGTGTAGACGGTTGCTGGCTTCAGGCCTTTCGCGTCGGCCTTCACGCAGAAATCATGCGCGGCATCCGCGCTCAGCATGCCGGAGGTGACGAGGCTGCCGTCCTGGCCGAACACTTCATATTTGACCGGGATCGCGCCGTCGCCGGTTTTTGGCGTCACGCGGGTCCACAGGATGACGCGGTCGGTCAGCGGGTCGCCCGAGGCCACGCCGTGGAGAAACTCCACGTCTCCGGCATAACCGGCCGGGGCGGTTTTCGGGGTCGGGGTGGCGCAGGCCGCCAGGCTGAGCGTTCCGGTGGCGGCAGCACCAAGCAGGCCGCGGCGTGTGACGTTTGTCATGGGGTATCCTCCAACTGGGCGGGGCCGGTCTAGCGCCGGTTCGAGACAATAGCATGACGCACGCTTCATCTTTCGTCTATAAGCCGCGCGATGACCCGCCCGACTCACAAACTGACCTTCACCGCTGCGCCGGACGATGCCGGCAAACGCCTCGATGTTTTCCTCGCCGCGGCGGCCGACGACCTGTCGCGCTCCCGCCTGAAAGCCCTGATTCTGGACGGGGCTGTGACCATGGACGGCACGGCGGAAACCAATCCGAAAAAGCCTGTGGTCGCAGGCGCGGAATACGCCGTCGCCGTGCCGGAGCCGGTGGCCGCAACGCCGGAGCCGCAGGACATTCCGCTCGACGTGCTGTTCGAGGATGAGCACCTGATCGTCATCAACAAGCCCTCGGGCATGGCGGTGCATCCGGCGCCGGGCAGCCATGACGGGACGCTGGTCAATGCGCTGCTGTTCCATTGCCAGGGCCAGCTTTCCGGCATCGGCGGCGTGGAGCGGCCCGGCATCGTGCACCGGATCGACAAGCTGACAACGGGCGTGCTGGTCGCCGCCAAGACCGAACCGGCCCATCTTGGCCTGTCGGCCCTGTTCAGCACGCATGACATTGAGCGCGCCTATCTGGCCGTGACGCGCGGGGCGCCCCGGCCGTCGCAGGGCACGGTGGACGAGCACCTCGCGCGGTCGTCGGCTGACCGGAAGAAGATGGCCGTCGTGAAAAACCCCGAAGCCGGGTTCGGGCGCCATGCCGTGACGCATTACAAGACGCTGGAGACGTTCGGCATCCGCGAGAAGGGCACGAACTTCCCCTCCGCCGCGCTGGTCGAATGCCGGCTGGAAACGGGGCGCACCCACCAGATCCGCGTTCACATGGCGCATATCGGCACGCCGCTGGTCGGCGATCCGGTCTATGGCCGCCACAAGGGCGTCTCGGTGCTCGGCAGCGGGCCGGGCCGGGATGCCGGCTTCGATGCCGCGCGCGCCTTTCCGCGCCAGGCCCTGCACGCGGCGGTACTAGGCTTCATCCATCCCATAACGAAAGAGGCGCTCCGGTTCGAAGCGCCCCTTCCTGAGGATATGAGTGACCTGATCGCGGCGCTGCGGCGCCTTCCCAAAAAGGTCTAGTTCTCTGCCACGTTCTGTCCGGCCGCCGCCTCGGTCGTCACCAGCGGTTCGAAGCGCAGTTTCTTGGCCGTCAGGGTTACATCGCCGATCTTCTTGGAATCGGCGGCGATCTTGATCGGGACGGAGGCGCCATTGTCCAGCGGGGCGAGCCACATGCGCAGCGGGCCGTCGATGCCGGTCAGGTTGTCATTGTCCGCCTCGCCCTTCTTGTAGCCGGCGATCTTGTCCATGGTGACGTGGCACTCGATGGCCTCGCCGGTCCACACAGGCGTATCGACGCCCCTCGTGCCCGCATTCTTGAGGTGGAGATAGGTCAGCTGCCGCCCGTCAAAGATACGGATCGGGCCGCCGCACGGGTCTTCACCGGGAGCGCGGGGCTCAAGCGCGAAGGTGATCAGCGCGGTGATCGGGTCATTCGTTTTCAGCACCTGTTCGGTGGTTGCGGCCGGATCGCCGAGATTCCCGAAGCGCGGCTGCGCCACCATGGTGAAGTTATCCTCACCGATGGCGAGTTCCACCTTGCGGTTTTTCTTGCCGTCCTTGTTCTGGGAGACATAGGTGCGGGTCTTCAGTTCATTGTCCCGCGTTTCGCCTTCGGCATGGATGTTCATGTCGTAATTGACGAACCAGTCCGCGATGCCGGTGACCTTCACGCGGGAATCGATCGTGTAGCGGTCGGGCATCAGGTCTGTCGTGAAAGTGGCCCGCCCCGTTGCCGGAATGAAGAAGATATAGGCCTTGGCCCGCAGTTCATATTCCATTCGCATAGGCGTGCCGGCCTTCACATTGGTGAGGATGGCGCCGGACGCGTTGGTCGGGGCGGGGGACTTGTCCGCAGCGGCGAGACCTGCCGTGGCGAGCCCCGTCAGGGCAAGCGCGGCGGCGGAAGCAAGGAAGATCGAACGTTTCATCATCTGAACTGTACCGTTTCCTGTCCGGCAGAAGGTCCGGACACTCTGTTTTGCCCTATATAAGCATTGGGTGCCAACGCTGCCTGAACAAGGCTGCCGTTTTCACGCCGCAATCTGGCGGATTTGAGGTCAAACCTTGTGACAAGCAGTTACAGGGCCAGTGAACTGAGGATTCGCGGCACACCGGAGTTGACAGAGAGGGCCCAGGCGTTTTAACAGCGCGCCTTCGAGATAAGACCCATTTATTGGAGCGAGACCATGTCCCGCGAGTGTGAACTTACCGGCACCAAGCCGATGGTCGGCAACCGTGTCAGCCACTCCCAGATCAAGACGAAGCGGATCTTCCGCCCGAATCTGGTGCGTGTAACGCTTCATTCCGAAGCGCTGAACCAGAACTTCCCGATGCGTATCACGGCATCCACCCTGCGTACGGTGGACAAGCTGGGTGGCCTCGACGGGTTCCTGGCAAAAGCCAAGGACGACACGCTGCCGGCCAAGGCCCTCAAGATCAAGCGTGATATCGCCAAAAAGGCTGTTGCCTGATATCTGCTCATAGCTGCAGCTGAAGTTGCAGAAACGGAACAGCGCGCCAGATCTGGCGCGCTTTTCTTTTGCCCGTCATCAGAACACATGGCAGGACTAGGGCCGATGATCGATGGAGGTCCTAGATGTTGCGCATTGCCAGTCTCGCCCTAGCCCTGACCCTTGCAGCCTGTAGTGCAGGCCAGACACCAGAGGCGGCAGAGACAGAGCCGGCACAACACCTGACCGTCTTCACCGGCGGCACGATCTATACCGGAAATCCTGATCTTCCGACCGTCGATACCGTCGTGGTCGGCGAAGATGGCCGCATCGTCGGCACGGCTCCGCCGTTGTCGGAAGACTGGGACGAGGCTGAGATCGATCTCGTCGATCTCAAGGGCGCCTTCATGTATCCCGGCTTCACCGATGCGCATGCCCACCTGATGGGCATTGGCCAGCGGGAGCTGAACCTCACCCTCGAAGGCACGGCCTCCATTGCGGAGCTGGTCACCCGTATCGGCGACGAACTTGAGGGCATGGAGCCGGGCGTGCTGCTCTATGGCCGCGGCTGGATCGAGACCGGCTGGCCGGAAGGCCGCATGCCGTCAGCCGCTGACCTCGATGCCGTCAGCCCGGACAATCCGGTCATCCTCTCCCGCGCCGACGGCCACGCCATGGTCGTGAACAGTGCCGCGATGGCAGCGGCCGGCATCACCGACGAGACCGAAGACCCGGATGGCGGCGCCATCGAACGCGATGCGGACGGCCACGCCACCGGCATGATGATCGACAATGCGCAGGGCCTGCTCTCATCCTTGTGGACCGAGCCGGATGCCGCCGCCAAGGCGTTGGCTCTGGAAACCGGTGCGAAGGTCTATGTCTCGCGCGGTTGGACGGGTGTGCACAATATGAGCGTCGGCCCGGACGAGGCGCCGATCATGCTTGAGCTGGCCGGGGAGGGGAAAATGCCCCTCCGCCTGTGGAACGCCTTCGACGCGACCGAAGAGGGCATGGCGCTGGCCGCCGCGCAGGACTATGAGGCGCCGACGATCACCAATCATGCGATCAAGCTCTATATGGACGGCGCGCTCGGCTCGCGTGGGGCCCAGCTGATCAAGCCTTATTCCGACCGGCCTGAGACATCTGGCCTCTCCCTCATTACCGATGAAGATCTCGCCGACTTCATGAAACGCGCCGACGCGGCCGGCATTCAGGTGGCGGTCCACGCAATTGGCGACCTCGCCAATCAGCGCCTCCTGGATGTCTACGAAGCGGGCGGCTATCCGCCAGAGAAGCGCTGGCGCATCGAACATACCCAGATCCTCGCCCCGACCGACATTGCCCGCGTCGGTGCGCTCGGCCTGATCGCCTCCATGCAGCCGAGCCATGCCATTGGCGACCTTCACTTCGCCCCGTCCCGCCTCGGCATGGACCGCCTAGCCGGAGCCTATGCCTGGAAAACGCTGATCGATGACGGCGCTGTTGTCGCCGGCGGCTCCGATGCGCCGGTGGAAGTCGGCTCGCCGCTGATTGAGTTCTACGCCGCCGTGGCCCGGAAAGACCTGAAAGGCTTCGAAGGCGAGGGCTGGCACCCGGAACAGAAGCTGACCCGCGAACAGGCGCTCGCTCTCTTCACCTCGGCGGCGGCCTATGCCGCCTTCCAGGAAGACGATCTCGGCACGATCGAGGCCGGAAAGCTCGCAGACTTCACCGTCTTCGACATCGACCTGATGACCGTGCCGGAAGCTGAAATTCTCGACGCGAAAACCGTGATGACTGTTGTCGGCGGCAAGATCGTATATGATTCCAGCACGGCTGAGGGCCAGTAGGGGTACAAATTAAAGGAGAGGCGCATGCCTCCTTTTATGCCGCGTCTCATCGCCCTGTCGGCGATGAGCCTTGCCGCCTGTGCCACCACTTCCACCCCCGCCGCCACGGAACAGGCGCTTCTCGCCGCCGACCGGGCCTTTGCCGCCCGCGCACTGGAGATCGGTGCCGGTCCGGCCTTCGTCGAATTCGCCGCCGATGACGTCACGATTTTCCCGTCTGCCGGGGTGCCGGAAACGGGCAAGGCCGCCGTCGAAGCGTGGACGTCCCAGTGGCCGGAGGAGATGATCGTCGAATGGGCGCCGGAAGCCGCTCATGCCGGGAAGGGCGGGGATTTCGGCTATACTTGGGGCTATGCCACCTACTCACGGGAAGGGCAGGAAGGGGAATCCTACGGCAAGTATGTCACGGTCTGGCAGCGTCAGGAGGACGGCAGCTGGAAGTGGATTGCCGATATGGGCTCCGGCGCACCCGCCCCGGAAGACCGCTAGCCGGCTGAAACAGCTGCAGGATTTACCCTACGTCGCACTAGCCCGGACACGTAGCCGTGCTAGAAGCCTAGATGTATGATTAGACCTCCCGAAGCCTGAGATATTTGCAATGACCGTAATGAGTGACACCACCGCCCTGGACGGCATGGAGCCGACCGAGAAAATCAATGTCCGCAAGGTCTTCGGCCTCGATACGGACATGGTGGTGCATGGCTTCAAGACCCGCACCGAATATGTTCCGGAGATTGACGACGCCTACCGGTTCGACCCGCAGACGACGCTGGCGATCCTGGCAGGCTTCGAGCACAACCGCCGCGTCATGGTGCAGGGCTATCACGGCACCGGGAAATCCACCCACATCGAACAGGTGGCCGCGCGCCTCAACTGGCCGATGATCCGGGTCAACCTCGACAGCCATGTCAGCCGGATCGACATGGTCGGCAAGGACGCGATCGTCCTGAAAGACGGACAGCAGATCACAGAATTCCGTGAAGGTATCCTGCCATGGGCCCTTCAGCGCCCGGTGGCGATCACCTTCGACGAATACGATGCCGGCCGTCCGGACGTGATGTTCGTGATCCAGCGCGTTCTGGAAAGCTCGGGCAAGCTGACCCTGCTGGACCAGAACCGCGTGATCGCGCCGAACCCGTATTTCCGCCTGTTCTCGACCACCAACACGGTCGGCCTCGGCGATACGACGGGGCTTTACCATGGCACGCAACAGCTGAACCAGGGCCAGATGGACCGCTGGAACATCGTGACCACGCTGAACTATCTGGAGCATGATGCCGAAGTGGAGATCGTGAAGTCCAAGGCGACCGGCGTGGACGACGACACGCTGGCCAAGATGGTGACGCTGGCAGACCTGACGCGGAACGCCTTCATGTCCGGTGATCTCTCCACCGTGATGAGCCCGCGGACCGTGATCACCTGGGCAGAAAATTTCGCCATCTTCGGCAATCTCGGCCATGCCTTCCGCATGACCTTCCTCAACAAGTGCGACGAGCTGGAGCGGCCTCTGGTGGCCGAGATGTACCAGCGCTGCTTCGCCGAGGAACTGCCCGAAAGCGCCCTGATGGTGAAGGTGGCCTGAGATGAACACCAAGGTCATCGAGCTGACGAGCGGTGACGGCTTCCGGTTCAATGCGCTGCATGTATCGGCACAGGGCGCACGCAAGGGCGGCCTCGTCTTGGTGCAGGAAATTTTCGGCGTGAACTCCTACATGATCGAAGCGTGCAAACGTTTCGCCGCCGAGGGCTATGAAGTGCTCGCGCCGTCCATGTTCGACCGGCAGGACAAAGGCTTCTCCACAGAGAGCCATTCGCCCGATGCCATCGCGCAGGGCGGCGGCTATGCCCGCGCCAACGGGCTCGATAATGCGATGGCGGACATTGCCGCCTGCATCGCCGAACTGGAGGCGCCGGTCTTCATCACCGGTTTCTGCTATGGCGGGTCGATGGCGTATCTCGCTGCCTGCCAGCTGGACGGACTTTCCGCTGCCAGCGGTTATTATGGCAGCCTCGTGCCCGGCGCGAAGGACCAGTCGCCGAAATGCCCGACCATCGTCCATTTCGGCCAGCATGATGCACACATCCCGATGGACGGCGTGCGCGCGTTCGAGCAGGCCCGGCGCGATGTGCCGGTCTATATCTATGACGCCGGCCACGGCTTTGCCCGTCGGCGTTCGGACGATTATGACGCCCATGCCGACGAACTCGCTTTCCGCCGCACGCTCGACCTGTTCAACCAGGCCGCGGCCGATGCCGGCTTCTAGACTGCGCTGAAGGCGCACAAGACAAGACTTATATGGCCAAGGACACCACCCCCCAGGAACTCTTCAAGCAAGCGCTCGCCGTGACGACCAAGGCGATGAGCGCCGACCGGGACGTGGAAGTCGGCTTTGGCAATGAGGCAGGCGCCGATGCCGAACGGATCGTCCTGCGTCCGCCACCTGTCACGCTGCCGGCAGAGGTCGCGGCGCGGATCCGCGGCGAGGCTGATGCCGTGGCGCTGCGCAAGGCGCACCATGATGCGGGCGCTCATATGAAGCATCGTCCGCAGGGGGATCTGCCCCGGCAGGTCTATGATGCGGCTGAAACCGCCCGGATCGAAAGCCTCGGCGCAAACGCCATGCGCGGCACGGCGGACAATCTGGACGCTGTGCTGACGCATCGCTGCGAGTCCGGCGAGTTCGCCATGGGCACCGAAGAACCGGAGGCCGTCCTGGCCCCCGCCATCGAATTCCTGCTGCGCGAGCGCCTGACCGGCCGGGCTCTGCCGGAGGCGGCAAACCGTGTTGCCGATGTCTGGCGCGAGCAGGTGGCCGAGAAGACCGGCGACGCGCTCGACAAGCTGATCTCCCAGCTGCACGATCAGCCCCGATTTGCCCGCACCGTGCGCGACATGATCCGCGACCTGACGGCCACCGATGCGCCGGGCGAGGATGCTGAAACCAGCGACGACCAGCAGGACAGCGAAATGGAGTCCGAGCAGCAGCCGGACCAGGGCGATCAGGACATGCAGTCCGAGGAGGAGATGGGCGCCTCCGCCGAGCAGATGGACGCCGGCGACACGGATGAAATGGAAGGTGAGGAAACCAATGTCTCTGTCGATCAGGACATGGACATGGAATCCGACGACACGCCGGATGACGAGGAAGACGGCACCCAGCCGCTGCGCCCGAATTTCCGCGATGGCGACGACAAGGACCGGTTCACCTATTCGGTCTTCACGCGTGAGCATGACGAAGTCGCCCAGGCGCCTGACCTTTGCGACGCCGAAGAGCTGACACGCCTGCGCGCCTATCTGGATCACCAGCTGCAGGGCCTGCAAGGCGCGGTCTCGAAATTGGCGAACAAGCTGCAACGCCTGCTGATGGCACAGCAGAATCGGTCGTGGAGCTTCGATCTGGAAGAGGGCGTGCTGGACACCGCCCGCCTGACCCGCGTCATCACCGATCCGACCGCGCCGCTGTCGTTCAAGCAGGAAGACGATTCCGAATTCCGCGACACGATCGTGACGCTGCTGCTGGACAATTCCGGCTCCATGCGCGGGCGTCCGATCATGGTGGCGGCGCTGTGTGCGGACATTCTGGCCCGCACGCTGGAGCGCTGCAATGTGAAGACGGAAGTGCTGGGCTTCACCACCAAGGCGTGGAAAGGCGGCCTGTCGCGCGAGGACTGGGTGAAAGCGGGCAAGCCGTCTTCTCCGGGGCGCCTGAATGATGTGCGCCATATCGTCTACAAACAGGCCGACGCCCCCTGGCGCCGCGCGCGCCGGAATCTCGGCCTGATGATGCGCGAAGGCCTGCTGAAAGAGAATATCGACGGCGAAGCGCTGCTCTGGGCGCATGACCGTCTGCTGGCGCGGACCGAGCAGCGCAAGATCCTGATGGTGATTTCCGATGGTGCGCCGGTCGACGATTCCACCCTCAATGTGAATGTTGGCAATTATCTTGAGCGCCATTTGCGCCAGGTGATCGAAGAGATCGAAACGCGCAGCCCTGTGGAACTGATCGCTATCGGCATCGGCCACGATGTGACGCGCTATTACAAGCGCGCGGTCACCATTGTGGATGCGGAGCAACTCGGCGGTGCGATGACGGACCAGCTCGCCAGCCTGTTCGACGAGAACCAGCCGAACCCGAAGGCCATGGCCATTCCTCCGCTGACGGAACGCACCGTCCGCCCCGGCGCCGTCTCAGGCGCCACCAGCGGCGCGCCCTCCTATGGCAAAGGCAAAAAGGTCGACATCGGCCGCGCCGTGAAGACCACCTCTCTGCAGGAAGTGAAGGGCGCTAAGAAGTAGCGTCGCTTTTCACCGGAAACCCGCCCGCCTTGCTCAGCGCTGAGCTGACCGGGTGCTGCAGCACTGTTTCCAGCCACTTTGCCGTGTCGATCAGCTTGCCGAGGTCCAGCCCGGTTTCGAAGCCGCCGCGTTCCAGCATGTAGACGACATCCTCTGTCGCCACATTGCCCGTCGCCGCCGGGGCGAAGGGGCAGCCGCCGATGCCGCCGCAGCTGGCATCGATGACGTCCACGCCCGCATCCACGGCTGCTGCGACATTTGCCAATGCCTGTCCGCGCGTGTCATGGAAGTGCATGCGCAGGTAAACGTCCGGTGCTTCCATCCGTACCCGTTCGATGGCGCGGCGCACGGCCCACGGGTCCGCCACGCCAATCGTGTCGCCGAGCGCCAGTTCCGCGACGCCCGCGCGCTGTGACTGGGCCGCAAGATTGGCCACCACGCCAAGGTCGACCTCTCCATCATAGGGGTCGCCAAAGGCGACAGAGATCGTGGCGGAGAGGGGAATGCCCGCCTCATGCGCCAGCGGTGCGCACTGGGCCAGCATGTCGGCGCTGTCCTGCGGGCTCATGCCCTGGTTCTTGCGGCCGAAGGTTTCACTGGCCACCAGCACGAAATTGATCTCGTCCGCCTTCGCATCGATGGCGCGCCGCATGCCTTTCTCATTGAGGGCAAGCGCGATGTGGCGTGTCGGCGTCGACCGGTCGAGCCCGGCGAAGACGGCCGGGCTGTCCGCCATTTTCGGCACGGCCTTGGGGTTCACGAAGCTGCCGGATTCCATCCGCTTCACCCCGGCCGCTTCGAGGCGGGCGATGAATTCCAGCTTCTGCTCAACGGTCAGGTTTGCAGGATCGTTCTGCAGCCCGTCGCGCGGGCCGACTTCCACAATGTCGATGCGGCGGGTCATGGCTCTCCTATCGTCCTTTGAATGCCGGGTCGCGGCGCTCCACAAAGCTCGCCACGCCTTCCTTGAAGTCGAATGTGGTGAAGCTTTCCTCCATTGCAGCATCTGCGTCTGCAAGAGAGTCGCCGAAACTCTGGAAATAGGTCTTGCGGACCTGCTGTTTCATCACCGCGATGGAGCGGGGGGAGACCATATTGGCCAGATGGTGCGCGGTGTGCTGGACATTGCCCATCAGTTCGCCGACCGGCAGGGCGTCGTTGACGAGGCCCAGCTCAGCGGCATCGGCCCCGGTAAACTTGCGGGCGGTGAACAACAGGTCCAGCGCCTTCGCCTCACCGATCAGCCGTGGCAGCAGCCAGGCGATGCCATGCTCTGCAATCAGGCCGCGCTGGGCAAAGGCGGTGGTGAACTTTGCCTCGGCGGCGGCATAGCGCAGGTCCGCGAACAGGGCGAAGATCAGGCCGATCCCGGCGCACGCGCCATTGATCGCCGCGATGATCGGTTTCGGGCAGGCATACATATAGCCGAACCGGCCGGGATAGAGATCCCGCACATCGGACGGGGCCTCCTCGATTTCCGTCAGCCGGTCGCGCGCGCCGCCCTGAATGCCCTGCAGCACCTCCATGTCCGCCCCGGCGCAGAAGCCGCGCCCGGCGCCGGTCACGACGATCACGCGCACGGCGTCATCACTGCTGGCGGTGACGATGGCGTGTTTCAGCTCATTGTGCATGACATCGGTCCACGCGTTCAGCCGGTCGGGCCGGTTGAGGGTCAGTGTCAGCACCCCGTCTTTTGTGTCGCTCAGGATCTGCTCATAATCCGCCATGGTCATGCCTCCGTCATGGGTTGGTCCGGTTTGGACTCTTATAAGCGCAGCCTAGACTCTGGCTGGCGCGAAGGGGAGGGGTGACGTATGGAGCGGGCATGACTCAATTTCCGCTCCCCCTTTCCGGCAGTGCGCAGGACGAGACGCCGGACCTGCGCCCGAAATTCAATGCCGACGGCCTGATCGCCGCGATCGCGCAGGACGCTGACACCGGCGATGTGCTGATGATGGCCTGGATGAACGCCGACGCACTGGCCGCCACGCTGGAGACGCGCCGGGCCACTTACTGGTCCCGTTCGCGCGGCGAATTGTGGGTAAAGGGTGAAACCTCCGGCCACACACAGGAAGTGGTCGAGGTGCGGATAGACTGCGACCAGGACGCGGTCCTGCTGAAGGTAAAGCAGACCGGCGGGGCCTGTCACACCGGCCGGGCGAGTTGCTTTTACCGCATTGTCCCCTTTGACGGGTCTGCGCTTTCCCGCGATCCGGACATGGGTTAGGCTCCCCCTCACTGGGTATTTCAGAGAACTGAAGGGGGTTCCGATGCGCCTGTCACATGCGTTGCTCGCCACAACTGCGTTCCTGCTTGCACCGGCCTGTGCGCCGAAAGCAGCCCCGGCGGATACGCCGGCAGACGCGCCCGCCGCCGAAGAAGTGGCCGAAGCCGAAGCGCCTGTGCCGCTGACGGTAAACGTGCTGGACTGCGGCACGATCAATGTGCTTGATCTTGATGCCTTCTCCAGCGCCGGGGACTATGCCGGCCAGACCGACACATTCACCGACACCTGCTATGTCATCAATCATCCGGATGGCCGCCTGCTGTGGGATCTTGGCCTGCCGGGCATGCTGGCCGGCGCCGGGGAGCAGAATCTTGGCGGCATCTTCAATGTCTCGCTCGACAAGACGATCACCGCACAGCTGGCCGATCTCGGCCTAGCGCCGGACGATATCGACTATGTCTCTCTCTCGCACGACCATTTCGATCATATCGGACAGGTTGGCCAGGTTCAGAACGCCACCTGGATCGTGCAGGAAGACGAGTACAACGACATGTTCCCGCCGGAAGGCACCGAGTCCAATGCCGACCCGCAGCTCGCGGCGATGTGGGCGGCCTTCGCCCCGCTGAAGGTGGAGAAGATCAGCGGCGATTATGATGTTTTCGGCGACGGCACGGTGAAAATCATCGAAATGCCGGGCCACACGCCGGGGCACTCCGTCCTGTTGCTGGACATGCCGGAAAGCGGCCCGGTCCTGCTCGCAGGCGACCTGTATCACCGCAAGGAGAGCCGCGAGCTTCGCCGCGTGCCGCGCTTTAACTGGAGCGAGCCGGAAACGCTGGCCTCCATGGACAAGTTCGAAGCGCTGGCCGATGAACTCGGCGCGAAAGTGATCCTGCAACACGAACCGGATGATGTTGAGCCGCTCAGCGGCATGATCCGGTAGGGAGGCATGAAACGCCTCATTGCGCCCCTGTTCCTGGCCCTGTTCGTCTCGGCCTGTGAAACCCCGACCTTTTCGGCGCTGGATGAACAGTCGCCGGAATGGCGCCTGGTGTTCCAGGACGAATTCAGTGGCAAGGGCCGTCCGGATCCGGACAAATGGATTTCCAGGGAATACAACCGCCGGCCCAACAGGAACGGGCCGGATGGCTGGTGGGACGCGGGCAATGCCTACCTCAATGGCCTCGGCCAACTCATCATCCGCACCAGCGTGATCGAGAACCGGAACCCGCAAGAGGATTCCGATCCTTACGACTATGCCAGCGCGATGGTCTCGACGGAGGGCAAGTTCGAACAGGCGTTCGGCCGGTTCGAAGTGCGTGCGAAACTGCCCCGGTCGGCAGGGTGGTGGTCAGCCTTCTGGCTGTTCTCCCGCTCTGTGCACAATGTCGACGGGTCCGGCCGGGACGGGACGGAAGTCGACATCATGGAAACCTTCGGCTGGACCGACAAGGTGAACCACGCCCTGCACTGGGACAGCTATGAGGAAGACCATCAGTGGAGCGTGTTTGCTTCCATGCGGCCGGGTATCCGGAAGGGCTGGCACACATTCACGCTGGAATGGTTCCCGGACAAATACATCTTCTATGTCGATGGCGACGAAACCTGGCGCACGTCTGCGGGCGGCGTCTCCCAGGTGCCGCTCTGGGTGAAACTGTCCGGTGAGGTCGATACGACTGATGGCGCAGCGAACAAGTGGTGGGCGAACGTGCCGGACCCGGCAAGTTTCCCTGACAAATTCATTGTCGACTGGGTCCGCGTCTACGAACACGTCCCGCCTGCGGAATAGATCGCCTACAGACTGACAGGCCCGGAAAGGCGGTGGGGGCTAGTTGCCCCCCTCGACCAGACGGCGTGCGATGACCATGGCCTGCACTTCGCCGGCACCCTCGAAGATATTGAGGATGCGGGCATCCTGCAGGATGCGGCTGATCGTGTATTCCAGGGCGAAGCCATTGCCGCCATGGATCTGCACAGCATTGTCGGCCGCGGCCCAGGCCACGCGGGCGCCAAGCAGCTTGGCCATGCCGGCTTCCAGGTCGCAGCGTTTGCCTTCGTCCTTCTTGCGGGCGGAGTAATAGGTCAGCTGGCGGACGCCGACGAGTTCGGCGGCCATCATCACCAGTTTGTTGGCGACGCGCGGGAACTCGAAGATCGGCTTGCCGAACTGGTTGCGGTCGAGGGCGTACTGAAGGCCGGTCTCGAACGCGTTCTGCGCCACGCCGATGGCGCGGGCAGCCGTCTGGATACGGGCGCTTTCGAACGTGGCCATCAAATGCTTGAAGCCCTGGCCTTCGACGCCGCCGAGCAGGTTCTCGGACTTCACCTTGAATTCGTCGAAGCCGATCTCGTATTCCTTCATGCCGCGATAACCGAGCACTTCGATCTCGCCGCCGGTCATGCCGTCGGCGGGGAACGGATTGGCGTCGTCGCCGCGCGGCTTTTCGGCCAGGAACATGGAAAGGCCGGAGAAATTGTTCGTCGCCGGATCAGTCCGGGCCAGCAGCGTCATCACGTCTGCGCGCACAGGGTGGGTGATCCAGGTCTTGTTGCCGGTGATCGTGTAGTTTGCGCCGTCTTCGTCCTTCACCGCGCGTGTGCGCAGGGAGCCGAGGTCGGAGCCGGTGTTCGGTTCGGTAAAGACAGCCGTCGGAAGGATCTCGCCGCTGGCGATCATCGGCAGCCATTTTTCCTTCTGCTCCGGTGTGCCGCCGATCAGGATCAGTTCGGCTGCTATTTCAGACCGGGTGCCGAGCGAGCCGGTGCCGATATAGCCGCGCGACAGTTCCTCGGAGACGACGCACATCGCCGTCTTGCCCATGCCGAGGCCGCCGAAGTCTTCCGGAATGGTCAGGCCGAATACGCCGAGCTCCGCCATCTCATTGACCACGTCCATCGGGATGTAATCATTGCGCAGGTGCCAGCCATGGGCGTGCGGCTTGATGCGTTCGGAGGCATATTTGGCGAACTGTTCGCGCACCATGCTCATGGTTTCGTCGAGGCCGGTTTCCTCGACCGTGTTGCGCGTCAGGGCGTCCGGCAGGAGGGCGGCGGCTTCGGCCATGGAGGCCGGCGTCTTGCCTTCGGTGATGAGCTTTTTGACCGCCGGATCTGCGAACAGCGTTTCGGACGCGTCCAGGCTGCCAAGTTCGTGCGGGCGGATGGTCTCGCCCTGGTTCATCGGAATGCCGCCGACGATCTGGGCGCAGTATTCGCTGAACAGGATCTGGGAGAGCAGGGCCTCGACCTGGCCGAACCGGCCTTCGGCTTCCAGGCGGGAGGCCCATTCGGACACCTGGCGCAGCGTCTCGACATAGGTGACCAGCCAGGACAGGCCGTGGGCGAGGTGCTGGTGGCGCTCAAACGCCTTGCGGTCCGGGCGGCCGTCTTCGCCGACCAGTTCGCCGCGCGCGCCGGATGTGGCGGCGGCCGCATAAGTGTCGAGCGCGCCGAGGGCGTCGCGCATCGTGGCCGTGAGGCCGTCCATGACCGCAGATTGCTTTTCCTGAACCATTTCGCCGGTGCTCATATCCTTGCCCCTTTTCAGTTTTTTGCCCTTATAGGGGCCTCTTCCGGCCCTGTCAGTCCAAATTTGTTGCGGTGCAACAACGCAGGGACTCAGTCGATCTTGCGAAACCGCTTGCCCTGCGACCGTACCATGGCCCGGCCCAATGGCTCCGGCAGGATGCGGGACAGGGTGGCCATCCCCTTGTTGACGAGGCCCGGCACAATCACCGGCTGTGCCCTGTTTACGGCGTCGATGCCCTGCCGGACGACCGGTTCTGCGTCCATCCACATCCATTTCGGCATCTTGTTGGTCTGTTCACGCGTGCCATTGGCGTCATGGAACTCGCTCCAGGTGAAACCGGGGCAGAGCGCGGTGCAGTGGATGTCCTTGTGGCCGAGCGCCTCGCATTCGGCATTCAGGCTTTCGGAGAATTTTATCAGGCCCGCCTTCACGCTGGCATACAGCGTGTGCCCGGCGCTTCCGGCGGCATAGCCGGCGAGGGAAGCGACATTGATGATGCGGCCATAGCCGCGCTCGGCCATGCCCGGCAGCACGCGGTGGCACAGCTCTATCGGCGCGGTGTAGAGCACCTGGATGAAGTCGCCCTGTTCCTTCCAGCTGGTGGAAAAGAAGGTGCCCGGCAGGCCGTAACCGGCATTGTTCACCAGCGCATCGACATGGCGGCCCTTTTCCTCCAGCGCGGCGAGGATCTTGGCCGGGGCAGACTTCTTGGCGAGGTCTTCGGCGATCACGATCGCCGTCACCTTGTGTTTTTCCTGTAGCTCGGCGGCGAGCGCATCCAGCCGGTCGGCCCGGCGGGCGGTCAGCGCCACGTCCCAGCCGAGCGCGGCATACTGGCGGGCGAACTCCGCGCCGATCCCGGCGGAGGCTCCTGTAATCAGGCAAAGGCGTCGGTCCATGGGCGTAGCCCTCCTTGGCAGCAAATGTAGCGCATTGTGCCGCCGCGAACAGGGCCAGTCGGTTAAGACCGGTCAGGGACGCCTTGTCAGATGCGACGGACGAGGAATCCTGCGCGCGGGAAGTGGACATGCACGGTCTCGGCTCCTTCCGAAAGCCGTTGCAGGATCACGCGCTGGGAATCCGCGTGCACGATCTCCCCTTCCACCCAGACCTGCCCGTAATCGTCAGGGGCCACGGCCACCATGTCGCCGGGCGCGATGTCCTGCGGTTCGTATTTCGTCGTCGCCATAACAAGGCGCGGCGCGGCATGCTTGCCGATTTCCAGCGCTTCCTTGGACGAGATGGTTTCCGGCGCCTGGCCTTCGAATTCCCGCAGGCGCTCGAACCAGGCCTTGGTCAGGTCCGCCGTCTCGAAACATTTCTCCAGGAAGTCCGGCACGTTCTGGTGCATGAACCAGACATTCATATAGGCGTGCACGTCCACCAGGCCGGGCTTTGCGCCAACGAGGTACAGGCCTGACCCGGCGCCCTGTCCGCCCTGCAGGCGTTCCTCCAGCAGCATCAGCCGCGCGCGCCACTGGTCGCGCATCATCGGGGCGACGGCTTTCATCGCGTCGACATCGAATGGACGGCCCGAGAGTTTTTCCCGGTCCTTTTTGAAGTCCTCGCCGACCTTGTCACCCAGTTCGCCAAAGATGACGGCGACAGACGACTGGAACCAGCGTCCATCCGTCCAGCCGGCCACCATCTGGGCGAGGCCTTCATGGCCCGGCAGTTTCAGGGCGGGCATCGGATAGCGCGCTTCCAGCTCGCGCAGGATGATCGCCGTATCGCAATATATATCGGCCCCGATCTGCATGACCGGCGTGCGGCGATACCCGCCGGTCAGCGGCATCAGGTCTGGCCTGGGCATGATGACGGGGATTTCGACGCGCGACCAGGCCAGATTCTTCAGGCGCAGCGCCAGGCGGATTTTCTCGGCATATGGCGAAGTAGGGTATTCGTGCAGAATAATGCTGCGTGCGTCCGCCATGGCCGTTTCACTCCGGTCTCTTGTTTTCGATCCTGTAGTCATGCCGGGCTTTTCGCAGGCAGGGAAGAGGCCAATTCTGACCAGGCCGCTTTGCGCCCATGCGCAAGAATCGGGTGGCCGGGGCGTGGGGGCTCGGGCAGATTGCAGCCATGACTGACCGGATGCCCCCTCTCGACGAACGCGCCGCAGCCTATGACCGCATGGCGGAGGCCCTGTCCTATCTGGGCGACACCTGGCGCGACTGGCCGGACCTCGCTTCGGTGTCCGGTGCGATGGGCCTCAGTCCTAGCCATTTCCAGCGGGAGTTCACCCGCTGGGCCGGAATCTCTCCGCGCCAGTTCCAGTCGGCCATCGCCCATGCCGAGGCGGGCGAGCTATTGCGTCAGGGCGCGAGCGTTCTGGACGCGACATTCGAAACCGGTCTCTCCGGGCCGGGACGGCTGCATGATTTGTTCATCGCGCATGAGGGCCTGACCCCCGGCGAAGCCAAGGCCGGCGGGCGCGGGGCAGACCTGACGCTCGGCCGGGCGCCGACGCCGTTCGGGGAAGGGGCCTGGCTAATGTCTCCGCGCGGCCTCGTCGCCCTGGGCTTCATTGATGACGGGGCGCCCGAAAAGGCCGGCTTTGTCCATCCGGGCTATGGCGAGGATGCAGCCTTTGCCGATCTTGCCGGGCGGTATCCGGATGCCGACATCCGCCGCGACGATGCCGCCGCCCGCAAGATGGCGGCGCAGGTCTTCGAAAAGGGCGAGCCGCTGCCCGTTGCGCTCTATGGCACGCCGTTCCGGCGCCAGGTCTGGCGCGCCTTGCTGGAAATTCCCGCCGGGACGACCTGCACCTATGGCGAACTCGCCCGGGCGAGCGGGCATCCGAAAGCGGCGCGGGCGGTCGGGGCGGCGGTCGGGGCGAACCCGGTCAGCTGGTTCATTCCCTGTCATCGCGCCCTTGCGGCGGATGGGCGTCTTCATAATTATCATTGGGGTGTGGCCCGCAAACGCGCCATGCTCACTTATGAACGCGCCCACGCCGCCTGAAAGCTGGCCAGGGCGCAAGCCCGGACGGCCTGCTCATGCTGATCTACTACTTCGCCATTGCCGGATTGCTGGTCTGGGGCATCAGCCTTGGCTGGCGCTGGAAAGAGACCAGGGCCTTCGCGCCGGACGTCCTCGCCGCGAAGAAGCGTGACAAGGAAATTCCCGAAGACGTCACCGATGTCGAATTCACCGATCTCTACCTGCGCAGTGAAGGCCCCCGGCGCGAGACCTATTTCTTCGCCTGCGCGGCGGTCCTGTTTCTGATGCTCGGCCCGTTCGTGGCGGGCTTCAATGCGGTGTGGAACATGTTCTGGCAGATGAGCGGCAAGTCGCCGGTGTTCGAGACCGGCACGCTGATCCACACTTTCATGGTGTTCCTGACATTCATGTTCGCCACGATCGCCCTTCTGGCGATTGCCATGCGCCGCTATTACGCGCTGATGCCGCCCAATCTGAAACAAGTCATTCGCGATCTGAACGGAGGTGCCTGATGAGCATCGAATTCCTGCATTCCATGGTGCGCGTCACCGATATCGACGCCTCACTCAAATTCTATTGCGAGGGCCTCGGCCTGACCGAAGTCGGCGCTATGACAGCGAAGCCGGGCGGTTCACGCTGGTCTTTCTTGCATCCCCGGCAGACATCGAACGCTGCGGCGGTATCCCGGAAGGCAAGAGCCCGACCGAGATGCAGATCCCGATGATCGAACTCACCCATAACTGGGACCCGGAAGAGTATGGCGGCGGACGCAATTTCGGCCATCTCGCCTATTCGGTGGAAGATATCTACGCAGCTGTCGAAAGGCTGCAGGGCATGGGCGTGACGATCAATCGTCCGCCGCGCGACGGCCGCATGACCTTCATCCGCTCGCCGGACGGGATCTCGGTCGAGCTGCTCCAGCAGGGCAAGCCGCTGGACCCGAAAGAACCCTGGGCCAGCGCCGAGAATATCGGCAGCTGGTAAAACCGTCTGCGGAAAACACCGCCGTATAGACGGTGTATATATGGTCCATAGACGGTGTTCTTGATGGTCCTGTTCAGGGCCCTGACGTGAAACGCCCCGCCTGGCGGAAACCGGGCGGGGCGTTCGTTTTGGAGGAAGGGCGCCTTACTCTTTCGGCGCCTGCTCACGCTGGTCGATGATCGGATAGCGCGGTTTCTGCGTGCCGTTCCGGATCGCTTCGAAATGCGCCTTGGTCATCGCGAACACGACCGGGCTGAGGAGGACCAGACCGACAAGGTTCGGTGCGGCCATCATGCCGGTCAGCGTGTCAGACACGAGCCAGAACAGGTTCACGATATTGGCCACAGACCCTTCGAACATCAGGGCTGCAGCCCCGAAGAAGGTGACCACGATCCAGCTGATACGGAATGGCAGGATGGATTTTTCGCCGAACAGATATTCCGCGCAGCGCTCGCCATAATAGCTCCAGCCGAGAATGGTGGTGAAGCCAAACACGGTCAGGCCGATGGCAACGATATGCTCGCCAATGCCGGTCAGGCCCGCATCAAAGGCGGCAACGGTCAGCGGGGCCCCCGTGTCGCATCCGGCAGGTTGCCCGCTCGCCAGAATATCAGCCGCGTTGGCAGCCGTTGGAATACATTCCTGTCCGAGCACGCCGGAGGTCAGGATCACCAGCGCGGTGATCGAGCAGACGATCAGCGTGTCGATGATCGTGCCCAGCATGGCGACGAGGCCCTGGTCGACCGGGTCCTGGATCTTGGCAGCAGCGTGCGCGATCGGGGCGGAGCCCTGACCGGCTTCGTTCGAGAAGATGCCGCGTGCGACGCCTTTCTGCATCGCCAGCATCAGCAGGCCGATCGAGATGCCGGTGCCGGCGCTGCCGAAGCCGAAGGCGCCCTTGAAGATCATGCCGAAAGCAGCCGGAACCGCATCCAGATGCAGCGAGATCACCAGCAGGCCGCCAGCGAGATAGGAAATCGCCATGACCGGAACGAGCCGACTCGCCACACTGGCAATCCGCTTGATGCCGCCCAGGATAACAGCTGCCGCCGCCGCCGACAAAACGACTGCCGAGACAATCGGCGGGATATTGTAGGTCGCTTTGAGGGCATCGGCGATCGAGTTGGACTGGATCGAGGCGCCTGTGCCCCAGCTGGCCAGGATGCCGAGCGTTGCGAACAGGCCGCCCAGCCAGATCCAATTCTTGCCCAGGCCGTTCTTGATGTAATACATCGGCCCGCCGACATGGCGGCCGTCATGGTCGATCTCGCGGAAACGGACGGCGAGCACGCCTTCGGAATATTTGGTCGCCGTTCCGACGATGGCGGTGATCCACATCCAGAACACGGCGCCCGGCCCGCCAATGGCGATCGCGGCCGCAACGCCGGCAATGTTGCCGGTCCCGATGGTTGAAGAGAGGGCGGTCATCAGGGCCGCGAACGGCGTGACGTCACCCTCCTCATTCTTGTCCGGTTTCTTGAACAGCTGCCCGAAGGCGAACGGGATTTTCAGGACGGACAACAGCCGCAGGCCGATTGTCAGATAGAGCCCTGTGCCCAGCAGGAGCACCAGCATGGGCGGCCCCCAGACAAACTCATTTAACGCCCGAATAATACTTTCCATAAGCCTCCCCGGCTCCTTTACTCTGCTTGAGGCCGACACTAACCCCGTTTGCCACTGTGTGAAGCCAGCATTGCAGGCATGTCATGCTGCAGGGCCTCCGCAATCGGCTGTGGAAGGCCGGTCTGTTTTGAGGCATAAGCCCGCGAATGACCGACCCCCGCGAACCCAAACAAGCCAAGGGCGTCTTCATCAAGACCTATGGCTGCCAGATGAATGTATATGACTCCGAGCGCATGAGAGATGTGCTGCGGCCGCTCGGTTATGCGCCGGTAGACAGTGCCGATAACGCTGACCTGGTCGTTCTCAACACCTGCCACATCCGTGAAAAAGCGACGGAAAAGGTCTATTCGGAGCTTGGTCAGCTCAAACTGACCAAGCAGGCACGCGGCGGCAATCTGACCATCGCCGTGGCGGGCTGTGTGGCGCAGGCCGAGGGCGCCGAGATCATGCGCCGCCAGCCAGCGGTGGATCTGGTGCTGGGGCCGCAATCCTATCACAAGCTGCCCGAGATGATCGCCCGGGCCAGCCGCGCCGTGGGCGACCGTTTGGAAACCGAGTTCGAGACGCTCGAGAAGTTCGATGCGCTGCCGAAGACGCGCGAGGCGGACGGGCCGACGGCGTTCCTGTCGATTCAGGAAGGTTGTGACAAGTTCTGCACCTTCTGCGTCGTGCCCTATACGCGCGGCGCCGAACTTTCGCGTCCTGTAGATGATATTACACTGGAAGGCCGCAGCCTTGCAGCACAGGGCGTGCGCGAGATCACGCTGCTCGGGCAGAATGTGAACGCCTATCATGGCGCCGCCCCGGCCCTGACCAATGAGGCCGACTGGACGCTCGGACAGCTTGTCCGCCACATCGCGAAAATCGGCGGGATCGACCGGATTCGCTACACAACCAGCCATCCGCGCGACATGGATGATGATCTCATCGCCGCGCATGGCGAGGTGCCGGAAATGATGCCTTTCCTGCACCTGCCTGTGCAGTCCGGCTCGGACAATATCCTGAAGGCGATGAACCGCGGCCACACCGCAGATGAGTACCGCGAGATCATCCGCAAGGTGCGCGAAGCGCGGCCGGACATCGCGATTGCCTCTGATTTCATTGTCGGTTTTCCGGGCGAGAGTGATGCCGATTTTGAGGCGACGATGCAGCTGGTCCGGGATGTCGACTATGCGATCGCCTATTCCTTCAAATATTCCGCCCGTCCCGGCACGCCGGCGGCCGGCATGTTCGGCCAGGTTCCGGAAGAGGTGAAAGACGCGCGCCTGCAGCAGCTGCAGCAGCTTCTGCGGGAGCAGCAGACCGCCTTCAACCATTCCAAGATCGGCCAGACCGTGCCCGTCCTGATTACCGGCAAGGGCCGCAATCCCGGCCAGGCCCATGGCCGCTCGCCATGGCTGCAGGCGGTTCACTTCGAACTTCCGCAGGATTTCGCCATGACTATAGCGGACCTGAAGGGGCATATCGTGGACGTTCGCGTGATCGATGCGAGCCTCAACTCGCTCTCCGGCGAACTTGTCAGCGCGCCCGCCGAAACGCGTGAGGCCGCCCTGTGAGCGGAAAGCGCCGTCCGAACATGTCACCGGAAGCGCCGGTGAGCCGGTTCTACGAAGTCAGCAATGCCGAGCGCCTGCGCGATCTGTGCGGGCCGCATCATCGCTACCTGCACCGGCTGGAAGACAAACTGAAGGATTACGGCCTGCGGGCGGAAAGCCAGGGCGGCGGCATCCTGCTGGCCGGCACGGCTGAAGGTGTGTCCATCGCAGAGGCCGCGCTTGCCGAGCTGGAGCGCCGCATGCGGTCCGGCGCAGACATTACCGACATGGACCTTGATGCCGCTGTTGAGGCGGCGTCCACCCCGGCGCAGAGTTTCGGCGGCGGTCTGAAAGGGCTGAAGAAGCCGATCACGCCGCAGACCAGAGGTCAGGCGCGCTACATCAATCTGCTGGCCAATCCGGACAATGGCCTCGTTTTCGGCATAGGTCCGGCCGGTACGGGCAAGACGTTCCTGGCTGTTGCTGCCGGCGTGGCGGAGCTGATGTCCGGCGCGCGCCAGCGCCTGATCGTGACGCGCCCGGCCGTCGAAGCCGGAGAGAAGCTCGGCTTCCTGCCCGGCACGTTGGAAGAGAAGGTCGACCCCTACATGCTGCCCATCTGGGACAGTTTGCGCGAATTGATGGGGCAGGAACAGATGGAGCGCCGTATGGCGCGCGGCGAGATCGAGGTCGCCCCCATCGCCTTCATGCGCGGACGGACGCTGAAGAACGCCTTCGTGATTGTCGACGAAGCCCAGAACACGACCGTCGCCCAGATGAAAATGGTGCTGACCCGGCTTGGCCGCGATAGCCGCATGATCGTCACCGGCGATCCGGGGCAGGTGGACCTGCCAGGCATTCAGACCTCCGGCCTGCGTCATGCGCTGCAGATCCTGTCGGATGTCGAGGGGATCAATGTGCACACGCTGACCGCCGCAGACGTTGTCCGCCATGGCCTCGTCAGCCGCATCATCGATGCCTATGCCGCTGCGGGCGAGGGCAACTGAGCCACCCCATGATCACGACAGACCTGATTATTGCAGAGACCGGCTGGGATGCCCTGCCGGACCTCGCCGCCCTGTGCGACCGCGCCTTCGCGGCGGCGGCTGCCGTGGAACCGTCAGAAGGCACCGTGTCGCTGCTGCTGGCTGATGACGCGGCGCTGCACCAGCTGAACCGGGATTTCCGGGGCAAGGACAAGCCGACGGACGTGTTGTCTTTCCCGGCGCATGAGATGGACCGGCCGCTACTGGGCGATATCGCCGTGGCGCTGGGGGTCTCGGCGCGTGATGCCGAGGCACAGGGCATCAGCCTTGCCGATCATCTGACGCATCTTCTGGTGCACGGCTATTTGCATCTTATGGGACATGACCATGAGGAGGAGGCGGAAGCCGAAATCATGGAGGGCCTCGAAATAAAGGCGCTTGCATCGCTCGGCATTCCAAACCCATATGGAACGGATTGAATTACAGAGACGATGAGCGATCCAGACCCTTCTGAACCCGCGCCGCAAAGGCGCCGGCGTAGTTTTTTCGGAATAGGCCGCCGGCACGACGCGGCGCCTGAAACCCCGGCCGGCACAAACGGACATCCGGAGGCTTCGGCCCCTGCGACCCCGCAGGCCATGCGGCTGCGCGTCCAGGAATTCCAGGAGCTGCGCGTCGAGGATGTGATGGTTGCCCGGGCCGAGGTGAAGGCCGTCGAGGTGAACACCGAATTCCCGGAACTGCTGAAGATTTTCGCTGATTGTACCCATTCGCGCCTGCCCGTGTTCCGGGAAACGCTGGATGATCCGATCGGCTTTGTGCACATCAAGGATGTGGTCAGCGAACTGGCAAAAGGCGGCGAACCGCCCAAACGGCCGCTGGAACAGCTGCACCGCGAAGTCCTTTATGTGCCGCCCTCCATGAAACTGTCCGATTTGCTGGTGAAGATGCAGTCGACCCGCATTCATCTGGCGTTGGTTGTGGATGAGTATGGGGGAACGGACGGACTGGTGAGTCTGGAAGACCTGGTAGAGGAAATCGTCGGTGACATCGAAGACGAACACGACGATGAAGAGCCCATGTTCGTCCGGCGCAGCGCTCGGATCTGGGAAGTCGATGCGCGCACCGAAATACAGGATTTCGCCGAGGAGACGGGGATTGACCTCGAACTCAGTGATGAGGATTCGGAATTCGACACGCTGGGCGGCATCGCCTATGCGCTCGCTGGCCGTGTGCCGGTGCGTGGGGAAATCCTCAAGCATCCGTCCGGCGTCGAGATCGAAGTCCTCGATGCCGATGCCCGCCGCATCCGGCGTTTGCGTCTCAGGACGCCCGAACCTGTGCCCGCGCCCAAGCCGCAGGAGTAGGACAAAATGAATACTGCTGTTCGCAGCCACGGGTTCACTGCGCTTGGACCCCTTCACGAAGCCTTTGCCCGGCTGACCGGCTGGGCCGCCGCGGGCGCTGCCGTCCTGCTGGGCGCGTTTTCGGCGGTCGCTTTCGCGCCGTTCCATTTCAGTGCCGTTCTGGCGCTGTCTTTCACCGGCCTGATCTGGATGATCGACGGGGCGCGCAGCCATCGCCGCTGGGGCAGGGCGGTGTTCATGCGGACCTGGGCCTTCGGGGTCGGGTTCACGCTGATCTCCATGCACTGGACGGCAGAACCCTTCCTGGTCGAGCCGGAGCGGTATGCGGTCTTCCTCTGGATGCCGCTGATCCTGCTGCCGGCGGGCATGGCGCTCATCTGGGGCTTCTTCGGGGCCATGGCGGGGGCCTTCTGGTCGGCCTCCCCGTCGCGGGTCTTTGTCTTTGCCTTCTTCTTTGCGCTGGCGGAGTTCGTCCGCGGGCACCTGTTCGGCGGCTTTCCGTGGAATTTGCCGGGCACGACCTGGGTGCCGGGCGGGGCACTGTCGCAGGCGGCGTCGCTGGGCGGCATCTACTGGCTGACACTGCTGACGGTGTTCGTCATGGCGGCCCCGGCGGCCATGGTCGACACGCGCGACGCCCGCGGCCTGGTGCTACGGATCGCGCCCTCCTTCGGGGCGGTGATTCTGCTGGCGGTCGGCTGGGCCTGGGGCGCGCAACGGATCGCTGCGCCGTCGCCGCTGACAGAGCAGAGCGTGGTCCTGATGGATTCCGGTGTGCCGCAGGACGAGAAATGGGAAGTCGGCCCGGATCCGGTGATGATCGAATATCTGCGCATGATGACCAATGGCGAAAGCAAGCCGGGTGACATCATCGTGTGGCCGGAAGGCGCGGTGCCGACCAGCCTGCTGAACGACATCAACGCCCTCGATGCGATCGGCGCCTATCTGGGCCCGCGTACCCTGATCGCCGGCACGACCCGCTACCAGCTGGAAGAGCAGAATGAGCGGGCCTATTTCAACTCGCTCGTCGTTCTGGACGAGAATGTCAGCCGGTCCGGCGCGGTGGCGCTATACGACAAGTTCCGCCTCGTTCCGTTCGGAGAGCTTGCGGCGGCGGAAATCGTCCCGTTCGGCCAGGCGCTGTCGGACTATCTGCCGGGCGCAATGCAACAGCTTGCGCGTAACGGGTTCCGCCCGGGGACCGGCCCGGCCGTGATCTTCGCCGACAATGTGCCGCCCTTCGTGGCGCTCATCTGTTATGAGGGCCTCTATCCGGAGATCACGCGTGCCGCGAACCTCGCCGCGCGGGCTGACTGGATCGTGCTGGTCTCGAACGATGCCTGGTTCGGCGGTGGCATGGGCCCGGCCCAGCATTATGCCCAGAACCGCTATCGCAGCATCGAGAGCGGTCTGCCCATGGTGCGTGTCGCCAGCCGCGGGGCCTCGGCCATCATCGATGGCTATGGCCGCGAAGTGTTGCGGGCCACGCCAGTGCAGGATGCCCCGACAGGCTGGAACACAACCTTCGGCCGCGGCAAGCTGCCGGCGCCTGCAGAAGTAACCCTTTTCCAGAGCCGGGCAGGGATTGTGCTGTTCTGGCTGACCCTTGCGGCCTTTGTGGGTCTGGCGTTTGCGTCATGGCGCCGTTAGGAGTGCGCGCCGGACCAGTAACGTGCTGCGGGTAGGGGATTATGTCTGAAAGCAAGCTTCCGAGTGGAATAGACCGCGTGGTCGGCCAGCGTATCCGTTGGCGCCGCCGGGAGCTGAAGCTCTCACAGGAACAACTCGGCGAATTGCTGAGCCTCACCTTCCAGCAGGTCCAGAAATACGAAAAGGGCGTGAACCGTGTCTCCGCCGGGCGTCTGTTCGAGATTGCTTCGGTGATGGGCGTGAACGTCAATTATTTCTATGACGGCGCTGAAGGCTTGCTGGAAGATGGCCGGCACCAGGTGGCGGAAGACGGCCCGGAAAAGGGCGGTCCGGCTGCCCCTGTCCTGGATACTGAAACGCTGGACCTGATCGCCGCGTTCCGGAAGATCAAGGACGATTCCCTGCGCAAGTCCCTGCTGAACACGGTGCGCGCAGCGGCCTCGGCGTTCGAGTCGAAGCAGGACGAGGATTGATTGCACTGCCCCGCTCGGGCATCAGGCGCAACATGAACGAGACTTCCGATAATCAGGGCGCTGGCCCGTCCGGGCGACCCATCCGGACCTTTGGCCGCATTGGCGGACGGGCCTTGTCTGCACGCCAGCAGGCGCTGGTCGACGATCTGCTGCCGCAGCTGCAGGTTCCGGATGGCCTGACCGATCTGGAGAAACTGTTCCCCGGGCGGAAGGAAATCTGGCTGGAGATCGGCTTTGGTGGCGGGGAACATCTCGCCGAACAGGCCCGCCGAAATCCGGATGTCGGCCTGATCGGGTGCGAGCCTTTCATCGAAGGCATGGCCAAGCTGCTGACCCAGGTCGATGCGGATGGGCTCACCAATGTCCGTTTGCGGATGGACGATGCGCGCCCGCTGATTGACGGCCTTGCGCCCGGCAGCCTGTCCCGCGTCTTCATCATGTTCCCGGACCCCTGGCCGAAAAAGCGCCAGCAGAAGCGCCGCCTGATCCAGCCGGACTTCCTGGACAGCCTGCACCGTGCCTGCCGGACCGGGGCGCGCCTGCGTTTTGCGACCGATGTGGCGAGTTATGCCGATGAGGCGCTGTGGCGGTTCCTGCAGCATGGCGGCTTCCGTTGGATGGCAGAAAGCGCTGACGATTGGCGCTGCCCGCCGCATGATCATGTGACGACCCGTTATGAGACAAAACAGCTCGGTGATTGTGCCCCGGTCTGGTACGATTTCGAGATCGTCTGACCTCTGCGGATTTCCTTGACGGAAATCCCGAACCCGTGTACAAAATGTCGCATCGAATTCGGTCGGTCTGAAATATCAAGACCCCGTCAGACCGACGGCCATGACTTTCTTCCTACCCGTTTCGATAGGCAGACCTTCCCATTCCGGGATCGGCTGCTTGAATTGACACAAAGGACTAGAAGTAATGGCAACTGGCAAAGTGAAATGGTTCAACGACCAGAAGGGCTTTGGCTTCATCAAACCTGATGAAGGCGGCACGGACGTGTTCGTTCACATCTCCGCAGTTGAGCGCTCGGGCCTCCGCACGCTGGCGGAAGACCAGGCAGTTTCCTACGAGCTCTACAAGGACGAGCGCCGCGGCAAGACCTCGGCGGTGGACCTGAAGATCCTCTAAGGATTTCCTGAGTTTCAGGAATACGAACGGCAGCTCTCCGGAGCTGCCGTTTTTGTTGGGACTTGTCCTGCTGAGTGTCCCCCTCGACAGCGGGCGCCTGCGGGATTATATAGTCTATCAAGTCGAAACATATCGGCGGCGGTTCCGGAAACGGGGCCGCCGCTTTTCTTTACCGGAAGGTCCGCAACACCCGCATGATCGCCCTGACCGAACAGGAACGCCGCATTCTCAGCCTCGTCACGCCTGTGGCCGGGTCGCTGGGCATGGAGATCGTGCGCCTGCGCATCCAGGGCGGGCGGCGGCCGCACCTTCAGATCATGGCCGAAAAAGAAGGCGGCGCCCCGACCGATGTCGAGGATTGCGCGCGCCTGTCACGTGCCATCGGTCCGGTGATGGAAGCCGAAGACCCGATCAAGGAAGCCTACACGCTGGAGGTTTCGACCCCCGGCATTGACCGGCCCCTGACCCGGGAAGGGGACTTTGGCCGCTGGATCGGCCATCTGGCCAAAGTGGAACTGGCGCGCCCGATTGATGGCCGCCGCCGCTTTACCGGCGTGATCACGGCGGAAGATGAGGACGGCGCGCATATCGAGCTGGACGATGAGGTCGAGCTGGTCGCGCACGTCCATGAAATGAGCCGTGCCAGCCTTATCCTGACGGATGAGCTGATCGAAGCGGCCCGCGCGGCAGGCAATCTGCCGCCGCAGCCTGATGAAGACGACCTCGGCGATCTTGAGATCGACGAGACAGAAGACAACACAGACTCCAACGAAGAGACGGGAGACGTCACATGAGCGCTATCGGCGTTTCAGCCAACAGGCTCGAAATTCTGCAGATCGCCAAGGCCGTGGCCGAGGAAAAGTCGATCGATCAGAACATCGTCATCGAGGCGATGCAGGAAGCGATCGAAAAGGCTGCCAAGGCGAAATACGGCCAGGAGCATGACATCCGCGCCACCATCGACCCGGTGACCGGTGAGCAGACTCTGCTGCGCGTCCTGACCGTCGTGTCCGACGAGGACTTCGAGGACGAAGCCAAGCAACTGCGTCTTGCCGAAGCCAAGAAAATCGACGCGTCGCTCGAGATCGGCGGTGAGCTGACCGAAGAGCTGCCGCCCTTCGATTTCGGCCGTGTCGCTGCCCAGACCGCCAAACAGGTGATCATGCAGAAAGTGCGCGATGCCGAGCGGGAGCGTCAGTACAATGAGTATAAAGACCGCGTCGGCGAGGTCATCTCCGGCGTCGTCAAGCGTGTCGAATATGGTCATGTGATCGTGGACCTCGGCCGCGCCGAAGGCATCATCCGCCGCAATGACGGTATCCCGCGCGAGAACTTCCAGCCGAACGACCGCGTGCGCGCCTATCTCTACAAGGTCTCCCGCGAAACCAAGGGGCCGCAGATCTTCCTGTCGCGCGCTGCACCGGAATTCATGGTCAAACTGTTCGCCCAGGAAGTGCCGGAAGTCTATGAAGGCGTGATCGAGATCAAGGCCTGTGCCCGCGATCCGGGCTCGCGCGCCAAGATCGGCGTCATCTCCAACGACTCTTCGATCGATCCGGTCGGCGCCTGTGTCGGTATGCGCGGTGCGCGCGTGCAGGCTGTTGTGGGTGAGCTGTCGGGCGAGAAGATCGACATCATCCCGTGGAGCTATGACGACGCGACCTTCATCGTGAACGCGCTGCAGCCGGCCGAAGTGTCGAAAGTGGTGCTGGACGAGGAAGAGCGCCGCGTGGAAGTCGTCGTTGCCGACGACCAGTTCCCGCTGGCCATCGGCCGCCGCGGCCAGAACGTGCGTCTCGCGTCTCAGCTGAGCGGCTGGCAGATCGACCTGGTCACCGAAACCGCCGACTCCGAGCGTTACCAGCGCGAATTCCAGGAGCGGACCGAACTGTTCATGAAGGCGCTCGACGCCGACGAGACGCTGGCCCAGCTGCTGGCATCGGAAGGCTTCGAGACTGTCGAAGAGATCGCCTATGTGGCGCCGGAAGACTTCATCTCGATCGAAGGTTTCGACGAAGATGTCGCGGCAGAGCTGCAGGAACGGGCCCGCGAGTACCTCGAGCGCCTCGCCGCCGAAAACGACGCCAAGCGTAAGGAGCTGGGCGTCGAGGATACGGTGATGGAGCTGGAAGGCATGAACCCGTCCTTCGCGGTTCGCCTCGGTGAGGAAGGCGTGCAGACGCTGGACGATGTGGCTGGCCTGGTGCCGGACGACATCACCGGCTGGCGCGAGCCGGGCCCGGACGGCAAGCCGGTCTGGGTCGAGGGCATCCTCAAGAAGGGCGAAATGCGCAAGGATGACGCCCAGATGTTCATCATGAAGGCCCGCGTTGCCGCAGGCTGGATTGAAGCCGACGCCATCGACCAGATGATTGCCGCGCAGAAAGAAGCCGAAGCCCCGCAGGAGCTGACCGAGGAAGAGCGCGCACTGCTCGCCCTCAACACGCTCGATGGCGGCGCGGAAGAGGAAATCGACCTGGGTGACCTCGGCGACCTTGGCGACATCGATCTCGACGCACTAGCAGCGGAGGGCGGCGATGACGAAGCCGCACCCAAAGAGTGATGTCGCAGTAACCGGCACTGAAGGAATCCCTGCGGACGGAGGCGATGCTTCCGTCCGGCAGTGTGCTGTGACGCGGGAGCGTCTCGGCAAGGAGGCGCTTGTGCGCTTCGGACTTTCGCCCGATGGCGTTGTCACGCCGGACGTGGCGGAAAAGCTTCCCGGGCGCGGGGTCTGGATCAAGGCAGATCGCGCTGTTCTGGCTGAAGCGGTGAAGAAGAATGCGTTTGCCCGCGCATTCAAGACAACCGTTCAGGTTCCAGATGGCCTTCCGGATACGGTGGAAGGCCTGCTGGTGCAGCGTTTCGTCGGCCTGCTGGGCATGGCGAAGAAGGGCGGCGACATCGTGATCGGCTTCGATCAGGTGCGTGATGCCCTGCAGAAGCGGGCCCCGGGGCTGCTTCTGGAGGCCTCTGACGGTGCAGAAGATGGCCGTTCGAAGCTGTATTTCCTCGCCAAAGGCCTATATAGCGGGGTGGAAGTTGCGGGTGCCCTGACATCAGCTGAATTGGGCATGGCATTCGGACGTGAGCGTGTGATACACGGTCTCGTCCGCAAGGGGCCTTTCGCCAAAGCTCTGAAGGCCGCGTATGCGCGCCTTGCCGGGTTTCGGGAGAGGCCGGAGCTGGACTGGTTTACGGATCAGGATCGGTAGCGGACAAACCGCCTTCGCGCCATGTGGGTGCGTCGGCCAGAATTGTGATATGTAGGACGAATGAGCGATACGAAAGACACTGGTGGCAATACGGGCGGGCGCAAGCCGCTCACTGTTTCCCGCAAGACATCGGGTACGGTGAAGCAGAGCTTCAGCCATGGCCGGTCCAAACAGGTCGTCGTGGAGACGAAGAAGCGCCGGACGGTCGGTCCTGGCGGATCTGAAGGGGCCGGTTCCGCGCCTGCGTCCGCAGGCGGAAAGGCCAAGGGCGAAGCGACGCTTGAGCAGAAACTGAAGGCCATTGCGGCGCAGCGCGGCATTACGGTTGCTGAACTGATCGCGCAGCAGAAAGCGCTGGCCGAGCAGAAGAACAAGCAGAACGCACGCGCCAAAGAGATCGAGAAAGACAAGGCAGCTCAGGAGCGCCTCCGGTCTGAACAGGAGCGTAAGCTTCAGGAACAGAAAGAACGCGAAGAGGCTGAAGCCCGCCGCAAGGCTGAGGAAGAAGCCCGCAAGGCAGCGGAAGCGGCCGAGAAGGAGCGCGCTGAACGGGCGCCCAAATCCGCGTCCCGCGCCAAGACCGACTTCCAGCCTGCAGCGGGCGGCGCCCCACCGGCAGCAGACGATGGCGGCGGTCGCAGCAAACGCGGCAAGTCCGGCCGTGACGACCGCAATGACCGGTCGCGCAATGACGCACCCTCCCGCGGACGCGGTGGCGACTCCCGCCGCCGTGGCAAGCTGACCATTACATCCGCGCTTGGCGATGATGCTGACCGTCAGCGGTCGCTGGCATCGGTCCGCCGGGCCCGTGAACGTGAACGCGAACGCCGCGGTGGTGGCAGCGATCAGCGCGAAAAAGTGTCCGTCGAGGTCACGTTGCCGGAAACGATCACGCTGCAGGACCTGGCTGGCAGGATGAACGAACGCGTCGCCGACGTCGTGAAATTCATGATCCAGCAGGGCGAGATGCTGCGCGGCAATGATATTATCGATGCCGACACCGCCGAACTGATCGCCGAGGAATTCGGTCACACGGTTAAGCGTGTCGCCGAATCCGATGTTGAGATCGGTCTGGAAGGGGCAGAGGACGATCCGAAGGATCTGGAACCGCGCCCGCCGATCGTGACCATCATGGGCCACGTTGACCACGGCAAGACCTCGCTGCTCGACGCCCTTCGCAAGACCGATGTGGTCGCGGGCGAGGCCGGCGGCATTACCCAGCACATCGGTGCCTATCAGGTGAAGCTGAAGTCGGGCGAGCGGATTACCTTCCTCGACACGCCGGGCCACGCGGCCTTCACGGCGATGCGGGCACGTGGTGCAACGGCGACCGATATTGCGATCATCGTTGTGGCTGCCGACGACTCGGTGATGCCGCAGACGATTGAATCCATCAATCACGCCAAGGCGGCCGGTGTTCCGATCATCATTGCGGTGAACAAGAGCGACCTGGAAACGGCCAATCCGGACAAGGTGCTGACAGACCTGCTGCAGCATGACGTTCAGGTTGAGAGCATGGGCGGTGAAACTCAGGCGGTTGCCGTGTCTGCCAAGACGGGCATGGGCCTTGATGAGCTGACCGACGCCATCTCGCTGCAGGCTGAACTGCTTGAGCTGAAAGCCAATCCGAAGCGGGACGCAGACGGCATCGTGGTTGAAAGCCAGCTCGACAAGGGCCGCGGCCCGGTCGCAACCGTGCTGGTGAAGCGCGGCACGCTGCAGCGTGGTGACATTGTCGTCGCCGGCACCCAGTGGGGCAAGGTCCGCGCCCTGGTCGATGAGCGCGGCCAGCAACTGAAAGATGCAGGCCCGTCCCAGCCGGTCGAAGTGCTCGGCCTCGATGGAGCGCCCGATCCGGGCGAAGCCTTCGTGGTTGTCGACACCGAAGCCCGCGCCCGGGAAATCACGGATTACCGTGTCCGGACGAAACGCCAGGTGTCCGGCAAGGCCGGCGCCGCGGCGCGTGCATCGCTGGACCAGCTGATGAACCGCCTGAAGGAAGGCGCGGTGGAAACATCCGAACTTCCAGTCGTCGTGAAGGGCGATGTTCAGGGTTCTGTCGAAGCGATTTCGCAGTCTCTGGACAAACTCTCCACTGAGGAAGTCCGCGCCCATGTCATTCATGGCGCCGTTGGCGGTATCTCGGAAAGCGATGTGCTGCTGGCAAAATCGTCGGAAGCGCCGATCTTCGCCTTCAATGTCCGTGCCAACAAACAGGCCCGTGACCTCGCCGAAAAGGAAGGCGTGGAAATCCGGTATTACTCGGTGATCTACGATCTGATCGACGACGTGAAGGCGACCCTGTCGGGCATGCTGGCACCGGAGAAACGCGAAACCTTCATCGGCTATGCCGAAATCCTGGAAGTCTTCAACATTACCAAGGTCGGCAAGGTTGCCGGCTGCAAGATCTCCGAAGGCAAAGTGCTTCGCGGTTGCGGTGTCCGCCTGCTGCGCGACGATGTCGTGATCCACGAAGGCAAGCTGAAGACGCTGAAGCGCTTCAAGGATGAAGTGAACGAAGTCACCGCCGGTATGGAATGCGGCATGGCGTTCGAGCGCTATGACGACATTCGCGTCGGCGACAAGATCGAGTGCTTCCAGGTTGAAGAAATCGCAAGGACCCTCGACTAAGCTGGCCGGTAATGACTGAACCGCTCACTGTCGCCGGCCTGCTGACCGAAAAGGATGTCAGGAAACTGACACGGCTGGCGCGTGGCGGAACGGTTGGGCCGACAGCGGTTTACTATGCCGGTGTCACGGCGCCGATCATTTCGGCCAGCATGTCCGTCCTGATGCGCAATGCGATGATCATGGTCGGTGCCAGTCCTTACTGGCAATGGCTGATCGCCGCACTGGTCGCGGCCTTTGCCGGGATTGCGTGGTACCTGATCTTCATTCGCTGGTCTTATCGCCATGCTCATGGACGCGACACCGAAACGTCGCTGGAGACGCAGATTGATCTGGAAGATGACGCACTGATTGTCCGGCGCGGCGGAATTGAAACCCGTGCAGACTGGGCAAGTGTTTCGGACGCGTCCGCATCCGGAGGGCATATCACGGTCCGGCTTATCGGGGCGGCGCCGCTGATCATTCCCTATAACTGGTTTGGCAAGAACAAAGCCGCGCGCCAGGCATTTCTGGCCCGGCTCAAAGAGAAGGCTCACCCTGATGGCCCGTAAAGCAGCCCCGCCCGGCATGCCGTCCCAGCGCCAGCTGCGCGCTGGCGAACTCGTGCGCCATGCCCTGACAGACATTCTTTCCCGTGAAGCGTTCCGGGATCCGGACCTTGAACAGGTCATGATCACGGTGGGGGAGGTGCGCTGCTCACCTGACCTCAAGCATGCGAACATCTTTGTTTCGCCGCTCGGTGACGATTCCGAGGAGGGGCGGACAAAGCTGGCCAACGCGCTGAACCGGGCGGCCGGTTTCCTGCGCGGGCGTCTCGGCCGGGAAGTGGATCTGCGCTATACGCCGGAGCTGCATTTCATTGCCGACAAATCCTATGATGACGCGACCGCGATCGACCGTCTCCTGATGGACCCCAAGGTCCGCCGGGACGTCGAAGGCCAATAGGCGTTTCCGCCCCCTGGCCGCATTCTGGACCCGATGTAAGTTGACTTACTCTGGCCACATTGCCAGCATTTCATGACAAGCTGACAAGGGGCCCCGAATGAGCCCGAACAGGGGCCCGAGAAGGGGCAAGTGATGGATCGTCAGACGCTCGACATGGAAGGCGCCCGCCAGGGCGAGATTTCCGCTGCTTCCCTGCAGATGGGCGACGATACAATTGCCATCCAGCGCATCGCGACAATGTCGGTTGAAGCGAAAGACTTCTTCCCCTGGGATACGCCAAAAAATCGCGTGACGCAGAAGGGCTATGCGACGGCGTTCGTCTCGTTGATGTTCTTTGCCCTCATGGGCATTGGCTGGTGGGCGGTTCTCCCGGGCCGGCCGTCGAGCATGGTGATGCTGGGCATCGGCGTGGTGATGCTGATCGGCGCCATGATCTGCGGCCTGCGGGCGGGCATGATTGCGGCGAAGCTGCGTGTGAAGCAGAAATACTACCGCCTCGTCATCGGTACGTCCGATGCGCGCCAGATCCCGCTGGTGGACGACAATCGCGACGTGCTGTGCAAGATCCGCGATGTGGTGCGCCACAAGATGGACACCGAAGACCGCACGATCACCGGCGATTTCGACCTGAATCTCGACATCGTGAATCTCAAATCTCCGAACGACCCGGAGCCGGAACCGCCACGTGGCCGATCCTCTGCCGCGCCGGAACGCGCCGCAGAGCCCGAGCCGAAACCGCTGCCGGAGCTGGACGAGACTGCCGACGACCCGCCGCTGCCAAAGCTCGCCCGCCGGCATGATGACGACCATCAGGATGCCCTGTTCGACAAGGTCGCCGAGGCGATGAAGCCCGCCTCCTGACTGGCCTCCTGAGGCTGTGCCGGACATCCGGTGCATTCCGCCCGGTTGACGGCGCCTGCCTGCCCGCTTAAGGCCCTCGCTTTCCATTCTGCCAGACCGCATCGCGGCGTCCGATCCGCCGGCCGGTGCAAGGGAGTTGATCTTGGCGAGACAACGCAAGCGCAAAGGCGACCCGGTGACCGGGTGGCTGAACCTGTTCAAACCCGTGGACATGACCTCCACCCAGGCCGTGGCGATCCTGAAGCGCCGCTACAATGCCGCGAAAGTGGGCCATGGCGGCACGCTTGATCCGCTGGCAGACGGTATCCTGCCGATTGCTTTCGGCGAGGCGACCAAGACCGTGCAATGGGCCATGGACGCCGAGAAGGAATATGTCTTCACCATTCGCTGGGGCATTTCCACCGCCAGCCAGGACGCAGAAGGGGAGGCGACCGCCACCTCCGATGCCCGGCCCACCCGGGAAGCGGTCGAGGAGCTCCTCAAATCCTATGTCGGCACGATCGAACAGGTGCCGCCGAAATATTCCGCCATCAAGGTGGACGGCCAGCGCGCCTATGATCTCGCCCGCGAGGGCGAGGAGTTCGAGCTGAAACCCCGCGAAGTGGACGTGTTCGACGCCGCCGTGATCGGCATGCCGGATGCGGACCATACGGTGATCCATGTCACCTCCGGCAAGGGCTTTTACGTCCGCGCCATGGCGCGCGACCTCGCCTTCGACCTGGGCTGCGAGGGCCATATCAGCCAGCTGCGCCGCACGCGCGTCGGCAATTTCGGCGCCGCGCAGGCCGTGCCGATCTCCAAGATCGAGGAGACCGAGGACAAGGCCGGGCTGCTCACCCTGCTGCAGCCGGTCCAGGCCGTGCTGGACGATATCCCCCAGCTCACCATCACCCGCGGCGAGGCGGCGAATGTGCGCCAGGGCCGCGAGATCCAGCTGATGCCCCACCTTGTGGAACAGTGGCGGGCCGAACGCGTGGACGACGACCGCGCCGCCCTCGTCATCTGCGACGGCCACGCCGTGGCGATGGGCGAAGTGCGCGCCGGACGGTTCGAACCGGCCCGCGTGTTCGTCGCCTGACATCCGGACATTCCTGAACGACCCCCGGTTTTCGCAGACCCCTGCGAAGGCAGGGGTCCATGGATGGGTCTTTCCTCCTGATCATGAGGATGCTTAAGGCGATGGATACCTGCCTTCGCAGGTATCGCCGGTGGAGAGTTTCCCGCCAGCACTTCAACCCGGCATGGCCTCAGCCATCCGGTGACGGAACATTCCGGCCCCAGTGAGGCCATGGCGCGGCAGGCGCCGTGGCGCTCCGCCTGATATGAATAAAGGCTACGGAATGGAGCGTTACCGCCCGCCGCGCCGACTGGAGATTTCGATCTGCGAAGGATCAGAAAACGCGCCAGTGGCGCGTTTTCCCGGAGCAGGCCCAAGCGTAAGCGCAGGGCCGCGGGCATGCCTTTCGCTTTCGCTCAAGGCCTTCTCGAGGAAATTGATCCACCGGATCAATTCCTGATCTCTCGAAGTCCCTTCACCCCCACCCGACCGGATTCTCTAGACTTGCCCCCGGCCGTTACCCCGGGTGCAAACCAATCTCTCCAATCCTCCCCAAAGCAAACCGAACGGTACCGGCCCGGCCCCCGCCTCAAGGAGACGTGCAGAATGGCCGGGAAGGGATATGGGGTGGATAGAGAGCCCTTTCCAAGTGTCATCCCGGAAAGCCCGCAGGGCTTATCCGGGACCCAGAAAATCAAGCGCCGCTACAGGACTGGGTCCCGGATATTTGCTGCGCAAATTCCGGGATGACATGCGGAGGGTGGGGGACAGGCACCGAACTTTCCCCACGCGTCATCCCCGGCGGCGCAGCCGTCTGGGGACCCATCTCTGAAAGACGCCGCCAAATGCGTCACCCTGTGTTTTCGTCCGTCCACGCCACCGCACCGGACGTACCCGGTTGCGTCGTTCCGGGATGGGCCCCCAGACCGCTACGCGGTCGGGGGTGACGCGTGGGGGAGTGTGGACCGAACTCCGTAGGGTGGGTTGAGGCAACGCCGATACCCACCATTCCGCACCCGCCGCGAGTCCGCCGGTGGGTATCGCTCCGCTCAACCCACCCTACGCTTGCTGACCAATGCGACTCGCATTTACAAAAGTGAACGCTTAGGTTGATCCTTTGGCGGGCGGGAAGTGGTCCGACGGTTAAGTTGCGGAACACACCGATGATGCGCATGCTTTTGCTATGTGGATGGTTCGTTTGGGCCGCTAGCTGCGTGTGGCTTACTTATGCTCTGCTCATGCGGATTTATGGCAGGTTCCTAAGTACTGAGTGGTCTCGTCTCGCTGTTGTATTGACCTTTATGCCGATCAGCACGGCGATTGCCGTGTTATCGATGAAGACTGGCATTCCCCTGTATTGGTACGACGCTTCGAAGCCGGGCCACCTACTCCTTGCTGGAATGTTCTATTTTTCACCGTTTGGAGGGCCGCTTCTAATTGGATTACCTGTGGCTTTTTGGGTGGAGCTTTCGCGGAAAGGGATCGGCATATGGAGAAGGTGAGCGCTTGCTAACGGAACGATCTGGGATTCGCTGATGCCACTCACCTCTCCCCCTTCCAATTCCCCCGAAAATGAGCCATAAGCCGCCGCTTGAGGTGGGCCTCTGGACCTTGACCCTGCTGGACGACATCCCGGCTGTGGCCAATGACCCCGGAAAACACCGAAAAACCCCGCCAAATCAGGCGTTTATGTAAACCCCGCCGCAAGGCGACAGTACGAAAGATATACGATGTCGATCACCGCTGAGAAAAAAGCAGAGCTCATCACGAAATTCGCCACCAAACCCGGCGATACGGGCTCTCCGGAAGTGCAGGTCGCGATCCTGACCGAACGGATCAACAATCTGACTGACCACTTCAAAACGAACAAAAAAGACAACCACTCCCGCCGCGGCCTGCTGGCCATGGTGGCAACGCGCAGAAAGCTGCTTGATTACGTCAAGGGCAAGGATGAGGCGCGGTATACCAAACTCATCGCCGAACTGGGCATTCGCCGCTAGGGCGACCCAAAACAAGCCCGCCGGGCAATAGGGCCGCGGCGGGCTTTTCGTATGTGAAGAAAGACAAGACGAAATGTTTAACAAGCAATCCGTGTCGCTGGAATGGGCCGGCCGCACGCTGACGATTGAAACGGGCCAGGTGGCCCGCCAGGCCGATGGCGCCGTTATGGTGACTTACGGCGACACGGTCCTCCTCGCGACGGCCGTTTTTGCGAAGGAAGCCAAGCCCGGACAGGACTTCTTCCCGCTGACTGTCAACTATCAGGAAAAATACTACGCATCGGGCCGCATCCCCGGCGGCTACTTCAAGCGTGAAGGCCGCCCGACCGAGAAAGAGACGCTGACCTCGCGCCTCATCGACCGCCCGATCCGCCCGCTGTTCGTGTCCGGCTTCAAGCATGAAGTCCAGGTTGTGCTGACGGCTGTGTCCTACGATCTCGAAAACGATCCGGACGTGCTCGGCATGATCGGCGCCTCTGCGGCGCTCGTCCTTTCCGGCGCCCCGTTCATGGGCCCGATCGGCGCCGCCCGCGTCGGCTACAAGGATGGCGAATACCTCATCAACCCGAGCCAGATGGACCTTGAAGAGTCCGAGCTGGACCTCGTCGTCGCCGGTACCGCCGACGCCGTGATGATGGTGGAATCTCAGGCCAAGGAACTTTCCGAGGAAGTCATGCTGGGCGCCGTTGTCGCCGGCCATGACGCCATGCAGCCGGTGATCGACGCGATCATCGACCTCGCCGAGAAAGCCGCCAAGGCCCCGTTCGACTTCGAGCCGGTGGACAATTCCGCCGCCATCGCCGCGATCCAGGGCGTTGTGGGAGCAGACCTGTCCGCCGCCTACAAGATCACCGACAAGCTGTCGCGTCAGGCCGCCGTTGGCGAAGCCCGCGACAAGGCGAAAGCCGCGCTGGTGGGCACCGAAGAAGAGCCGGGTGAAATGTCCGGCGAAACCTTCAAGGCCGCCTTCAAGGCCACCGAGGCCGCTGTGGTCCGCGGGGACATCCTGAAGACCGGCGAGCGCATCGACGGCCGCAAGCTGGATCAGGTTCGCCCGATCGTGGCCGAAGCCGGATTCCTGCCGCGTACGCACGGTTCCTCGCTGTTCACCCGCGGTGAAACGCAGGCGATCTGTGTGGCCACGCTGGGAACGTCCGATGACGAACAGTACATCGACAGCCTCGACGGCACGCGGAAGGAAAACTTCCTGCTGCACTACAACTTCCCGCCATACTCCGTCGGTGAGACCGGCCGGATGGGTGGTGCTGGCCGCCGCGAAATCGGCCACGGCAAGCTCGCCTGGCGCGCGCTGAAAGCTGTCCTGCCGGATCACGCGGAATTCCCATACACGATCCGTCTCGTCTCCGAGATCACCGAGTCCAACGGCTCGTCCTCGATGGCGACGGTCTGCGGCTGCTCGCTGGCCATGATGGACGCCGGCGTGCCGGTGACCCGTCCGGTCTCCGGTATCGCCATGGGCCTGATCCTGGAAGGCGAAGAGTTCGCCGTCCTCTCCGACATCCTGGGTGACGAAGACCACCTCGGCGACATGGACTTCAAGGTCGCTGGGACCGAAGTCGGCGTGACCTCGCTGCAGATGGACATCAAGGTTGCCGGCATCACCAAGGACATCATGGAGAAAGCCCTCGCTCAGGCGAATGGCGGCCGGATGCACATCCTTGGCAAGATGGCCGAAGCCCTCGGCGAAAGCCGTGGCTCGCTGTCCGAGAATGCTCCGCAGATGGAAATCATCAAAGTGCCGACCGACAAGATCCGCGACGTGATCGGGTCCGGCGGCAAGGTGATCCGCGGTATCGTGGACGAGTCCGGTGCCAAGGTGAACATCGACGATGATGGCACCGTGCAGGTCTCCGCGCTTGACCGCCCGTCCATCGACAAGGCGCTGCAGATGATCAAGGAGATCGTTGCAGAGCCGGAAGTCGGCGAGATCTATCAGGGCACGGTCGTTGGCCTGAAAGACTTCGGCGCCTTCGTGAACTTCTTCGGACCGAAGGACGGCCTCGTCCACGTGTCGCAGATGGCGAACGAGCGCGTTGGCCATCCGAAAGACGTGGTCAAGGAAGGCGACAAGGTCTGGGTCAAGCTGCTCGGCTTCGACGATCGCGGCAAAGTCCGCCTGTCGATGAAACATGTCGACCAGGAGACCGGCAAGGAAATCTCCGAAGACAAGGGCGGCGAAGAGGAATAATCCTCGCCCCCAACGGACTTCAGAAGGCCGCCCCGGAACGGGCGGCCTTTTTATTGCCCAGATGTTTTCCGGAACCCGGCCGCATTTCGCGCGTCAATTCGTTCAGCAACAAGAACTGACGAGCCGTAACCATGCCTGCCTGCAACACTCATGAAGCCTCCCGTATTGTCTTTGCGCCGGAAGAGACGGTCTATGGCGCGATGACAGACCTTGACCAGATCAGGGTCTGGCTGTTGCCGGATGGCGAAGACATCTGCATCGATACGTTCGATTTGCGGCCCGGCGGGCGCTTTCGCGTCAGTTTCGGCCGCGGGGGAGACTGCCCCGTTCAGGCCATCAATGGCCGGTTCATCGATATTGTCCGTGACCAGCAGATTGTGCAGGCCCTGGAACTCGAATCCCCCCTGCGGGGCTTTACCGGCACAATGCGCCTCATCTGGAGTCTGGAAGATGTGCCCGAAGGCACCTGCCTGCGCGTTACGGCTTGCGACATGCCGCCCGGCCTCGACGCCGAATGGCTGACCGGCCAGTTCGAAGCGACACTTGACCGGCTGGGATTGCTGATCGAGCGCATGCCCAGCGCCAGCATCATCTATTCCGAAGCCGGCGCGCAGCCTTGCTAAGCGCCTGCGTCTGACAGCGCCTGTTTCACCGCTGCAATCGTCCGCGCCACGTCTTCCTCATTCGTCCGCCAGCTGACGACGCTGATCCGCATGGCGCGATGGCCATTCCAGGTGGTGGGGGAGAAGAAGGCTTCGCCGGTCGCATTGACGCGGGCGATGATCTCGTCGGTGAAGGCGTCATTCTCTGCCGGGCTGGCGCCCGCCCGTTCGAAGCGGACGAGGCCCTGATTGAGGACCGGATCGTTCAGCGCTCGCGCGCCGGGCAAAGAGCCGATACCGGAAACCAGCGCCCGGCAATGCTCGCAGCAGCGGTCGATCAGATCGGCCACGCCTTGCCGCCCAAGTTCCTGCAGCGCCGCATAGACGGGGATCGCCCGGGCCCGGCGGGAGAGTTCGAGGTTCCAGTCATTCGGGTCGCGCGCTTCCCGGCTGGGGGAGAGATAGGCCGCGCCCAGCGCCATGGCGGCGCGGTGGGCCTCGGCATCCCGCACAAAGGCAATGCCGCAATCATAGGGCACGTTCAGCCATTTATGGCCGTCGGTCGCCCAGCTGTCGGCAAGCTCGATCCCTTCGGTCAGCGGGCGCAGCTGCTCGCTCACCCGCGCGAACAGGCCGAAGGCGCCATCGACATGCACCCAGGCGCCTGCCGCCCGTGCCACCGGGATCAGCGCGGCGAAATCGTCGAACGTGCCGACATTCAGGTCTGCTGCGTTCAGGCAGAGAATGATCGGCCCGTCATAATGGGAGAGCTTTTGCTCCAGGTCTTCCAGCTGCATGTCGCCCATCGGGCCAGTGTCCACGTCGACAATGTTGGACTGGCCGATGCCGAGATAGCGGATGGCGGAATCGACGGAGCCATGCCGGTTGCGGCTGGTCAGCACGCGGATCGCGGGCGCGCCGAAGAGGCCGTCTTCCTCCACATTCCAGCCGGCATTGGCCAGCACGCGGTGACGTGCAGCGGCGAGCGCTGTGACATGCGCCATCTGGCACCCCGTCGTGAAGGCGAAGGAGGCCTCACGCGGCAGGTCGAACAGATCCTTCAGCCATTCGCCCGTGATCTCCTCGATCATCGCAGCAGCCGGGGCGACCGAGAACAGGCCGACATTCTGATCCCAGGCCGAGACCAGCCAGTCTGCTGCCGTGGCAGAGGGCAGAGACCCGGCCATGACCCAGGCGAAGAAGCGCCCGCTGGCATTGGCGTTAAGACCCGGCGTGGCCCTGGCGGCCAGATCGTCGATGATGGCGGCAGCGTCGCGGCCGGTTTCCGGAAGGGGGCCGGCCAAGGCCGCGCGCAGCTCTGCCGCGCTCGCCTGTGCCCCGGCGGGGCAGGTGGAGAGATTGTCCAGCCATTGTGCCGCGTGGAACCGGGCGCGATCGAGCGGGTCAGTCATGTCAGCACTCCTTGCCCCGCTGTCTTACGCCCGTGACCGGGCAGGGCCAGCCGGAAAATGTCGCGCCCGGTGCAGGCGTGCGGCGGTTTCCCCGTTGAAGCGCAGCGGCAATTGCCGCAAAAGCCAGTGCATGACCAAGCGCAAATCCTTCCTCATCGCGATGTCCGGCGGGTCCGGATCCGGCAAGTCCACCCTGGCTGAGGCGCTGCTCGATCATTTGCCGGACGGCAAGGCCGTGATGTTCGGGGAAGATGCCTATTACCACCCGATGAGCTTTTACGGTGACCCGGCCAATGAGGAAGAGCGGAACGCCCTGATCGCGACGATCAACTATGACGCCCCGGCCTCCAAGGAGGTCGACCATCTGGTGAAAGACCTGCGCGCGCTGAAATCGGGGCAGGGGATCGACCAGCCGATCTATGATTATGACCGCCACGACCGCAGCACGAAGACACGCCGGATCGAGCCTGCGCCGGTGCTGATCCTGGAAGGCATCCATGCCCTGTCCATGCCCAAGATCCGGTCCCTGATCGACCTGTCGGTCTATGTCGACACGCCGGACGATCTGCGCCTCGCGCGCCGGATCCGGCGGGACGTTGTGGAGCGCGGGCGCGATGTGGAAAGCGTGCTGCAGCAATATCTGGGCACCGTCCGGGCGGCGCATTATCGCTGGACCCATCCGGCGAAGTTCGAGGCAGATCTCGTGATCGCCGACGAAGGCCTGCCGGCCTATGGCAATGTGCGGCCGACGGGTGAAGCGCTGGAGCGGATGCTCGCGCCTGTGCTGGCGCGCCTGCAGACGGCCGGGGTCAACTGACCCTCACGGCGGGCTTGTAACTGTTCTGTTCATGTTCGGCGCGGTAGACTGCGCAGGCCATGAAGATGCGCGCGTTGTTTCTTTTATCCGGTCTTCTGTTTGCGGCCCTGCCGGCGGCGGCCTGCAATATGGATGTGCACCATCGCGGCGTGACCGTGGCGGACTATGTCGAGACCGTCCAACCCTGCCTGCGCGCCTGGCCGTCGGGTTTTACCGCCGATGCGCGGATGGAGGCGGACTTTTTCACCCGTGTGAATGAAGAGCGCACAGCGCTTGGGCTGAAGCCGCTGCGTTTCCGGCCGGAATTGCTGGATGCGGCACGGTTCCAGAGTCTCGACATGGCCTACAACAAATTCTTCGGGCATGAGAGCCCTGACGGACGCCACCATGATGCGCGCGTCGCCGCCTTCGACCGCAGCGCGCTGGTCGAATACAGCGCCGAGAATGTCGCCATGGTGGAAGTGATCGGCGGGCGGTGGAATTTGAATCGCAATGCCGTTGAGCGCCTGCATGGCAATCTGATGGACAGCCCCGGCCACCGCGCGAACATTCTCAATCCGGACATTACCGATGTTGCGATAGGGGTGGTGCGGACAGACTCCGGCGTGTGGGTGACGCAGGTTTTCGTCGAACTGTCAGGCGCGCTCCCGGCGCCGCTGCCGGTGCGCATGCAGCCCGGCCAGCGGCTGAACATGACACCCACCTTGAGCGGGTGGAGCTTCCAGCATTTCGACGCCAAGCTTCCCGATAATCGCTACACGGTCATAAATGGATCGATCCCGAAAGCAGTCTCGGGCGATATAGAACTGACCGCCTATGGCAAGATGCGCGGCGAGAAGCCGGGCATGTACTATACGATCCGCCTGCCCGGCCCGGCGTTGACGGTGGGGCGTTAGGCGTCAGAGAAAACCATTGATCTGTATTCGTATGAACTTGCGGCCGGGCAACTCATGCCCGCGCAAGGCGTTTTGCGGCGGCCGCGCCGCGCGCCTCCGCCTTCTTCAGCCATTTGGCGATGGTGGCCTCATTCGCCGTCTTCACCGGGCCGACCTGCAGCAGGCGCATCGGCTTTATGCCGACGAAGTTCATGACCGGCTTCTGCACATGCTTCTTGGCCGCCCGGCTGTAGGTCAGCTGGTCGAACCAGACCGGGGCGTCTGACGTCATCAGCACATCGGCGCTGCGCCCGGCGAGCAGCCGGTCCCAGAACGGGTCCTTCTCGTGATACTGCATCGCGTAGCCGGGCAGGAAACAGCGGTCGAGCACACCCTTCATCTTGGCCGGCATGCCGCCCCACCATTGCGGATAGGCCCAGCAGGTATGGTTCGCCCAGGAGAGGTTCTGCCGCCATTCCTCCAGGCACGGCTCCAGCGTTTTGCGGGCGTAATAGCCTTCGGTCAGGTCCGGGTCGAAATCCATGTCGGAGAGGTGCATGCGGCGGATCTCTGCACCGTTCGCCTCGGCGCCGCGCTGATAGGCATCCGCAAGGCCATGGCTGAGGGAGGTGGCCCGCGGGTGGCCGACCCAGATGAAGATACGTGCAGGCATGGAGGGCTCCGATAAACAATTGAACAAAACGTTTATTGTTCATTATCGGGGCACATGCAAGGCTTTTTGGGCGACTTGGCCAGGCGCCGCCGGATCGTCCCTTGCAGGACAAACCGGCAGCGCCCGGCCCGCTAACGATTGTCGAACTCCGCGCGGACGAGCTCCAGCCCGCGCCGCGTGATGCGGTAAGGCTTGCCGCCCTGCGAGGCGATGGCGCGTTTGCGCTTCAGCTTGCGGAAGAGGCGAAGGCTCAGGCCCGGATAGCGCCAGCCATCGCGGGTGAAGCAAAGCAGGTCTTCCGGCTTGTTGTGTTCGTTGCGGATGATTTCGATATGCCCGCCCTGTGCGAGCAGGTGGAGGATGCGCTGTTCTGCGCGGGAGATATCCATTTTGTTGGTGGTCCGAAGTCGGGCGCCGCACTCCGGAGACGTGACGACGCGCAAAAACGTTCACTGGCGCACCCGGAAAAGGCGCATGCCAGCGGCATCGTTCTCGCCGGCCTGCCTGACGCTGACCCTCAGCGCCTCAAACGGCAGGCCCCTTACCGGGACTCAGACATGGAATTGGACATAAACACTCCGTCGAGCCGCCTATTTGGGGGAGAGCGTGGGGCGGGTCAAGCTGGAAAGCGGCGATATGATCAATGGGCTTCCAGCCATCGAGGATAATCACCGGCGGGGTTCTCGCGGCCAATCCACAGGGCGACCATAAACAATATCGACGTGATCGACAGGCGACCAATCAGAGACCTGTGCGCCGTCGAGGTATAGCAAGTACAGGCTTGTGAGTTGGGTAAGGGGGCTAAGGTTAGAGATCTGTGTACTGTCTAAGTACAGCGAGTGCAGGTTTGTCAGACTGGCAAGGGGAGTAAGGTCAGAGATCTGTGTGTTGTCGAAGTACAGCAAGCGCAGGTTTGCGAGATTGGCTAGGGGGGTAAGGTCAGAAACCTGTGTATTGGTGCAGTCGAGCGAGTCCAGGCTTATGAGTTGGGCAAGGGGGGTAAGGTCAGAAACCTGCGTGTTGGTGAGGAATAGCGAGTCCAGGCTTTTTAGTTCGGCGAGCGGAGTAAGGTCAGAGACCTGCGTGTTGGAGAGGTTGAGCGAGTGAATACTTGTGAGTTGGGCAAGGGAAGTAAGGTCAGAGACCTGTGTGTTGTCGAGGTCGAGCGAGTTCAGGCTTGTGAGTTGGGCAAGTGGGGTAAGGTCAGAAACCTGTGCGCCGTCGAGGTATAGCGAGTCCAGGCTTTTTAGTTCGGCGAGCGGAGTAAGGTCAGAGACCTGTGTTCTGTTGAGGAATAGCGAGTCCAGGCTTTTTAGCTCGGCGAGCGGAGTAAGGTCAGAGACCTGTGTGTTGTCGAGGTCGAGCGAGTTCAGGCTTGTGAGTTGGGCAAGGGGGGTAAGGTCAGAGACCTGTGTACCGTCGAGGTATAGCGAGTCCAGGCTTGTGAGTTGGGTAAGGGGGGTGAGGTCAGAAACCTGCGTGTTGGCGAGGAATAGCGAGTCCAGGCTTTTTAGTTCGGCGAGCGGAGTAAGGTCAGAGACCTGCGTGTTGGAGAGGTTGAGCGAGTGCATACTTGTGAGTTGGGCAAGGGGAGTAAGGTCAGAGACCTGTGTGTTTGCACAGTCAAGCGAGTGCATACTTGTGAGTTGGGCAAGGGGGGTAAGGTCAGAAACCTGCGTGTTGGCGAGGAATAGCGAGTCCAGGCTTTTTAGTTCGGCGAGCGGAGTAAGGTCAGAGACCTGTGTTCTGCTGAGGTAGAGTGTCTGCAGGCTTGTGAGTTCGGCAAGAGGGGCAAGGTTCGAAAACACAATTCGCCGCTGCCATCGATCTGCTTCTTGATCGGCATAAATTTTGTCAAGCGGGGCGCCGGCGGATTTGAGGGCTTCGAAGAGACCTTCGTCGCTGGCATCAATGAATAAGTAGCGTAAGTAAGGGCGCCGTGCGATTGGAATCGCCTGGCCCGTAAGCAGCGAAATGATTGCTTCAAATTCCCATTGCTCGAGCGTTTTATCGTCGATGGGTGAATTGGCGGCAGCCCGTCTCTCCCGGATATTCCTGACGGACTGATCGATCCCAGTAGAAACAATTCTGACCTGCTCAAGAATGGATTGGAGCTGCGCTTTGTTCCACTCGCCCCATGCCTTTGCTAGCGGCGCCAAATCCTTGTCAGCGTTGCAGCATATATCCCAAACAGTACTTGCTGCATAGCGAAGGCCACGACTGACTTTAGTCAGTAGGCTGAGCTGAGGCCGCTTCTGAGCGGTTTCAACGGCTGCAATCTGTGCGCGTGTCTTAAGGTCGTGCAGGGGGAGGCCCACGGTTTTTTGAATTTCGGAACTTTCGTCAGCCCGAGCCTGATTTTCCAATTCCTCGATATCTGCTACAGTATCAACAGCTTTCTCTGAGAGCCCATGCAGTTCAGTTGATTGTTCTTCTTCAGGTGTAACTGCTTGTTCCGGACGAACGTCCAATTTGACAACTTTTCCGGTAACTTCTTCGTAGGTCGAGATAGCCGTGCTGACGCCCGCCAGAATTTTAGTCAGCTTGTTGTCCAGCAACCCATGCCGATCCTGCGTAGGAGGCTTGTCGAGGTCCTGAATATTTTCATGGGGGCGCTTGGCCGGAAAATACTCTCGCCTCCAGATAACAATCCGTTTGCGCGCATAGTCGAGTGTTTCAACAGCCGCCAGAGTTGTTCCGCGAGACAGCCCCTGAAGAGCTGTGCATAGAAGTCGAACATCGTCCTTCGGAAAACCCGTAGGCAGATAGTTCGGAGCTCGCAGATGCTCGGCCAGATCACGCGCTTCGTCTGCGACAGCTTCCAGCTCATCCAGAAAAAGACCTTCCGGTGGTCCGTTCGGATCAGTCATCTATCAGTCCCCCGAAATTTCAGCCGGGGGACTGAAATTTATTCTTCTGGCAACTCCGGCACGCCGACGGCGTGGAAGCCAGCATCGACGTGAATAATTTCACCTGCGATAGAATGGCCGAGTTCCGACAGGAGGTAAAGCGCGCAGCCGGCGACGCCGGACATGCGGGTGTCTTCCTTGAGGAGGGACCAGTCGCGGCCCGTGCCCATCAGGCTCTTGCCACCGCGGATGCCAGCGAGGGAGAGCGTGCGCATGGCGCCGGCGCTGATCGCGTTGACGCGGATGCCCTGCGTACCGAGGTCACGCGCGGCGTAGCGGGTGGAGGCCTCCAGCGCGGCCTTGGCAACGCCCATGACGTTGTAGGACGGCACCGTGCGCTCGGCGCCCAGATAGGTCATGCAGATCATTGCGCCGCCATCCGGCATGATTTCAGCCGCGCGGCGGGCACTGTCGATGAAGGAATAGACCGAGATGTCCATCGCGCGGCGGAAGCCTTCGCGGGTGGTGTTCTCAACCATGGAGCCGACCAGTTCGTCCTTGCCGGCAAAGGCGATGGAGTGGACGAGGAAATCGATCTTGCCCCATTTCTCCTTCACCGAGGCGAAGGCGGCGTCCATCGAGGCATCGTCGGTCACGTCAGCGGGGATCATGAAATCCATGCCGATGGACTCGACCAGCGGGCGCACGCGGCGCTCAAGGTTTTCGCCCTGATAGGTGAAGGCAATCTCGGCGCCCTGGGCGGCCAGCTGCTGGGCAATGCCCCAGGCGATGGAGTTCTGGTTGGCAACACCCATCACGATGCCGCGCTTGCCCTTCATCAGGGTGCCTTCGGGCGGGGTCCAGTCGTCAGCCATGGCGCGAATCCTTCCTGCTTGTCCTTGAAGAGAACGGCTAGGGGGGCGGTTGGCCCCCGTCAAGCGCGGCGGATCAGGCTGGCTGGTCCATATTCTTCAGGCCGACGCGCATGTCGGTGGCGGTGTAGACGTGTTCGCCGTCGACATAGACACGGCCGTCGGCAATGCCGAGCACCAGCTTGCCGCGGCGCACGCGCTTCATGTCGATCTCGTAGCGCACCAGTTTCTTGTCCGGCGTGATCTCGCCGGTGAAGCGGACATCGCCCACGCCGAGCGCGCGGCCCTTGCCGGGGCTACCCGACCAGCCGAGCCAGTAGCCGACGATCTGCCACATCGCATCGAGGCCAAGACAGCCCGGCATGACGGGGTCGCCCGGGAAGTGGCATTCGAAGAACCAGAGGTCCGGCGTGATATCGAGCTCGGCGACGACATGGCCCTTGCCGAACTGGCCGCCATCCATCGTGATCTCGGTGATCCGGTCCATCATCAGCATCGGCGGGGCCGGAAGCTGAGCGTTGCCGGGCCCGAAATAGCCGCCCTTGCCAGATTCGAGCAGGTCTTCCTTGGAGTAGGAGGATTGGGGCTTGTGATAGTCGTGCGGTCCGGACATGCGTAGTTTTCCTTAGCGTCAGTAACCGGTCCTGAAGGCACCGGACCGCCGGAATTGTCAACTCATGAGGCGCTGTTTCGGGTCAGAGACCGGCTTCGCCGGTGTCTGCGCCCCACAGGGAAGTCTGGGGCGCATAGCCCCGGTAATCCTTCGCCTGGACCCGGCACCAGCCGCGCGAACAGGCACCCAGATCGACCAGCACGCCGCGGCCAAGATCGGCCACGGGTTCGGCGCCTTCCATCGGGTCCTGGCGCAGCACGGTGGGGGTCTGCACATAGGCCTTGTGACCGTCTTCCAGCATCCGGGCATGGACCCAGACTTCGGTGCCGGACGGGTCGCGCACGCGCCGCCAGTTCTGGCTTTCCTTGATCACCAGCAGGGGCAGGCCCTTGCGCTGGTATTCCCACAGGACCGGATGATCCTTGGACGGGCCGGCCCGGCCGTTGACCATGGCGAATTTCAGCGTTTCGAAGCGAGGGACGGGTTTTCCGGAGAATCGCGACACGCGCACCAGTTCCGGTGCCTGCGCCATGGCGGTGCCGCCAATCAGCAAGACGGCCGAGATCAGGATGGGTGCCCACTTCATATGCAACAGTTTCCAATGCGAAATCTGCGACAAGATTCCACGCTCTGGTGAATTAGCCGTAAAATCTTCGCCATTGGCGTTCCGGCAGGGCTTTGCTAAGGCCTCCGCAGAGTCGATTATAAAAGATACAAAGGGTGCTCATGCCGACCAGGAAGCTGAAGATCGTCGTCACCCGCAAACTGCCGGCTGCGGTAGAGTTGCGGATGAAGGAGTTGTTCGACGCCCGCCTCAATGAGGACGATCACCCCTTCACGCAGGAAGAACTGGCCGAGGCGATGCAGACCGCCGACGTGCTGGTGCCCACCGTGACTGACCATATCGACGGCCGCCTGCTGGCCCGCGCCGGCGAACAGCTGCGCCTGATCGCCCAGTTCGGGGCCGGGGTGGACAATATCGACGTGCAAAGCGCCATCCAGCGCGGCATCACCGTGACCAACACGCCGGGCGTGCTGACCGATGACACGGCCGATGTCGCCATGTCGCTGATCCTTTCCGTGCCGCGCCGCCTGCATGAGGGCGCGAAGATCATGGATGGCGGCGGCTTCGATGGCTGGACGCCGACCTGGATGCTCGGCCGCCGTCTTGCCGGCAAGCGCCTCGGCATTATCGGCATGGGCCGCATCGGCCAGGCCGTGGCCCGCCGGGCCCGCTCCTTTGGCCTGCAGATCCATTATCACAACCGCAAGCCGGTCGGCGCGCGGATCGAGGAACAGCTGGAGGCGACCTATTGGGACAGCCTCGACCAGATGCTGGCCCGGATGGACATCGTCTCCATCAACTGCCCGCACACGCCGGCCACGTTCCACCTGATGAATGCCCGCCGGATCGAGCTGATGAAGCCGGAAGCCTTCATCGTGAACACGGCCCGCGGCGAAGTGATCGACGAAGCCGCGCTCGCCCGCGCCATCAAGGCCGGCAAACTGGCCGGGGCAGGGCTGGACGTGTTCGAGCGCGAACCGGCGGTGAATGAAGAGCTGATCGGCCTGCCGAACGTGTTGCTGCTGCCGCACATGGGGTCAGCCACGATCGAGGGCCGCACCGAGATGGGCGAGAAGGTCATCATCAACATCAAGACCTTCGCCGACGGCCACCGCCCGCCAGACCGCGTGATCCCTGCAATTCTGTAGCGCCGGCGTCTGTCAGCGCTCTGCTTTTCTGAGATTCCGGGCACGGGCGCGTACGGAGGCGGCAGGATCCTTTTCCGCATGTGCAAGAGCGGTTTCTGCTTCGCTTCCAATGCCGTGATCGCGCTCGGCGAGGTGGCAGAGAAGATCCAGTGACCATGCCCGCAGGAAAGGGCGCCTGTGCGCCAGCAACGGGCGGGCAAAGGTGAGGAGGCGATCTGTCACTTTGTCCGGATAGGGCAGGAGGCGTGCACTCTGGCAGATGTGCAGCTGTGCATCCCAGGCCGTGATCCGGTCGAGGTGGTCTGCCAGCGTCACGCACTGATCCGGGGCAAGCGCCTCACCGTTTTCGGCATGATGCTTGATCAGCCAGGTCGCGCCGGACGAAACCGCATCGTCTTCATCCGCAGACAGATCTGCCAGCCTATCGAAATAGGTCTTGTCGGAACCATATATTGCCGCCGCCTCAGTGAGGACGGAAGGAGATTTCCGGTCAAAAGCGGCAAGCTGGTCTCGCAGCGCGTGTGGCTCTGTCATCGCGCTGCCGATACCTTGTCAGTCCAGCGCGCCAATATAGGGCAGGCCGCGGTATTTGCCGGCGTCGTCCATGCCGTAGCCGACGAGGTAGCGGCCCGGGGAATCGAAGGCGCAGAAATCGACGCCTTTTTCGCCGCGCGGCGCCCAGGGTTTCTGGGTCAGCGTGCAGGTGATGACTTCCTTCGCCCCTTTGGCGAGAAGGTGATGCTTGGCAAAGTCCAGCGTCCGGCCGGTGTCGAACACATCGTCGAGCAGCAGCACGCCGCGATCCTTCACCTGGCGTGACAGGTCTGCCCGGACGACCACCCGGCCGGAGCTTTCGCGGGCATCCCGGTAGCTTTCCAGCCAGATCACATCCAGCATCGGATGGACGCCGCGCCGGGCGAGCGCCTTCATCAGGTCTGATGTAAAGGGCGTTGCGCCGATCAGGATGGAGACGACCGTCCAGTCGCCGGTCAGGCGCGGGGCCAGCCGGTCGGCCAGTTCATCGATCCGCGCCATCAGCTGGTCTTCCGGGACGATGACTTCGATCTTCTGGTCCTGGCTCATTCGGCGTCTTCCCCGGCGGGTGTTTCATCTGCCGTTTCAGGCATGGCGGCGTCTCCTGCCGGGGCGGGGGGCGCCAGCGCGTCCGGCGGCGCCTCGGCCCGGTCGACGAGGGAAAGCTCGACCTGGAAACTTTCCATCGGCGCCTGTTCCAGCACGACCTGGAAATTGCCATCGCTGCCTGCAGCCAGCTCGGCAGGCTGGATGGCGCCATAGCGGGTGGCGACGGTGCGGCCGCGCTCGTCTTTCAGGTCCACCTTCACCAGTGGTGTGTCGACGGTTGAGCGGGCCACATTGACCGCCCGTCCGGAGACCGTGACGACCGGAATCGTGTCGTTGAAGGTACGCGAGCGCTCAATGTCCGCGAATTCGATACCGAACCGGTTCACCGTAAAGCCGGCCATCTTGTAGGCGGCGGCAGCGCGCGGGAACACTTTCACCACATCATTGCGGAACATGATGGCCGCCACGCCCAGCGCGAAAAACAGGACAGCCGTGCCGATCCAGGAGAGCAGGGCGGCCGTGCGGCTCTTGCGGCGGCGCTGTTCGCGTACCCGCTCGCGGTAGATTTCATGGGCGGCGGCCGGGTTTGCCCGGGCCGGGTCCATTTCGAGCCCCGGCGGAGCAACGAACCATGAATGCCCGCAGGCCGCGCACTTCACAGTGCGGCCGCTTTCACCGATTGTTGAGTCATCGGCGAAATACTGTGTCTCACAATTCGGGCAGGTGAGGATCATGCCTTGGTCTTTCGTGCAATTCGCCCCAATAATCCAGCCATCCGGGCCAATCGATGGAGCCGATGACCCTTTCGAGACTCGACCCTTTTGACGATATTGCTGTGCGTCTGGATAACGTGTCGTTACGCTACGACACTTCGGATGACGTTCTTAGCGGCATTGATCTCAGCCTGAAACAGGGATCTTTCACTTTCCTGACAGGGGCGTCAGGTGCGGGAAAATCCAGCCTTCTGAAGCTGCTATACCTGGCGTTGAAGCCGACACGCGGGGAAGTCTCGCTGTTTGGCCGCCCGACAGGGCGCCTTGCCCGGGACCAGCTGTCGGCCATGCGCCGCCGTGTTGGGGTCGTGTTCCAGGAATTTCGCCTGCTGGAGCATCTCTCCGCCTATGAAAATGTCGCCCTGCCGCTGCGCGTCGTTGGCCGCAAGGATGCCGACTATCGGGGCGATGTGGAGGAATTGCTGGCATGGGTCGGCCTCGGCAAGCGGCTGCATGCGAAACCGCCGACCCTGTCAGGCGGGGAACAGCAGCGTGTGGCCATCGCCCGGGCAGTTGTCACCCAGCCGGATATCCTGATCGCCGACGAGCCGACCGGGAATGTCGATCCGGAAATGGGTTCGCGCCTGATGCGGCTTTTCCTGGAGCTGAACAAACGCCGCGGCACGACGGTGATCATCGCGACGCACGACCTCGGTCTCGTCCGGCAGGTGGAGGCGCCGGTGTACCGGCTGAACAATGGCCTTCTGGTGCGCGATGTTGAATTCGGTGACGACGGCGCGGCTGGCCGCCGGCGGACAGACCCGGCAAAGGCGGCGGACTGATGGCGCGTGAAACACCCCTCCTGCCTGTCGAAGATGCGCGCGAAGCGGCGCTGTTCTTCGTCGTGGCCGCGCTCTGCTTCCTGGCGGCGCTGGCGGCCCTCTCTGCCAAGTCTACCTATGGTGCGGCGCGGTCCTGGACGGCGGAAGTGGAAGGCGAACTGACGGTCACGCTGCAGGATGTCGACCGGCGCGCGGCCGAAGATGCCCGCAAGCTGATCGAGAAGACCGAGGGCGTGACCTCGGCGCACCTCCTGTCGAAGGAAGAGATCGACGAGCTGCTGGCGCCGAATTTCGGCAATCGCGGCCTGCCGGACAGCCTGCCCCTGCCGCAGCTGGTCGCCGTGACCGCGGATCCGGGCGTGATGGACATGGGGCCGACCCTGCAGCGCGTGCTGACTGAAGCAGGCTATGACAGCGCCGTGGACGAGCACGCCGACTGGGCCGGCGATGTGCGCCGCGTGCTGGCGATCACCCGCCTGATTGCCCTGACGGCTGTGGCGCTGCTCGCCTCGACCGCCGTCGCGGTGATTGCGTTCGCGACGCATGCGGCGCTGCTGGCACGGCGGGACATTGTCGATGTGCTGCACCTCTCCGGCGCGCGGGACCGGTTCATCGCCAGCCTGTTCGAGCGGCGTTTCTGGGTGCTGGGTCTCAGGGCCGGGGCGGTCGGCGCCTTGCTGGCGCTGGGCGCTGCGGCTGCCGCGATTTTTGCGGCCAAGGCACATGGCGCGCATGCGGGTCTTCTGCCTGAACTCAGCCTCGACTATCTGGACCTTGTTGTTCTCGTCCTGACCCCGGTGATCGCCGGTCTGGCCGCGCGCATCGCCGCGCGGGTGACAGTGATCCGCGCGCTCAAGAGCATGATGTGAGCAAAACCAGCCGCCCCCGGCGAAGGTCGACGACGCGGTTCGGCACGATGCTGGCCGTGTTCGTGCTGGGCCTGCTTGCCATCGACTTCCTCCTGTTTGCCCAGCGCGCGGCAAACATGAAGCCGGATCCGGCGGCGAAGGGGGATGCCATTGTGGCCCTGACAGGCGGATCCGGCCTGCGCATTGCCGAAGGCGTGAAGCTCGTCTCCGAGGGCAGGGGCGGGCATTTGCTGATCTCGGGCGTCCATCCGGATGTGACGATGGAAGACCTGATCGAGCTGGCGGGTGGGGACCCGGATGTCTGGGCCTGCTGCGTCACCATCGGACACGCGGCGGAGACGACGCTGGGCAATGCCGACGAGACCGCCGCCTGGGCCTATGAGAACGGATACCATGATCTGATCGTGGTCACGTCGGATTATCACATGGCCCGCAGCGTGCTGGTCCTGCAGGATGCGATGCCTGACCTGACGCTGGAGCCATGGCCGGTACGCACGGTGATCGACCCCTCGCATCTCTTCACCGATTACAGGTCGCTGAAGGGCGTCTTCCTCGAATGGGCGAAGTGGCGGGTAACGACGCTGGAATGATCGCGCGCGATTGGCTAAGCCAACGGGCATGCGAGTCTTCACCTCCCTCCTGTTCGTGGTCTGGCTGTATCTGTGGATGGCCATTCTCGGCATTATCTTCCTGCCGGCGCTGATCCTGCCGCGCTGGGCGACGATTTTCGGCATTCGCACCTATACGCGCGTCGTTGGCCTTGGCCTGCGCCTGATCTGCGGCATCAGCACGGAAATCCGCGGGCGCGAGAACATGCCGGAAGGCCCGGTGCTGTACGCCGGCAAGCACCAGTGCATGTATGACGTGTTCATTCCCTTCCTGGTGATGCGGGACCCTGCCATCATCATGAAGAAGGAACTGCTCTGGTATCCTGTCCTCGGCTGGTATGCGCTGAAAGCGGCGATGATCCCGATTGACCGGGCCGGCACGACAAAGACGCTGAAAGCCATGGTCGGCGAGGCGAAGACGCGGGCGGAGAATTACCGCCAGATCGTGATCTTCCCGGAAGGCACCCGCAAGGCGCCGGGGGCGCCGCCGGAATATCATGCCGCCGGCATCTCTGCCCTGGCGAAGGCCATCGAGGCGCCGGTCGTGCCTGTGGCGACCAATGCAGGCCTTTGCTGGCCGGGGCGCGGCTTCCTGCGGCGGCCCGGAAAAATCGTCTATCAGATCCTGCCGCCCATTCCGGCGGGCCTGCCGCGCAAGGAGATGATGGCAAGACTGCAGGGCGAACTGGAACCGGCGACCGATGCGCTGGTGAAGGAAGGCCTCGCCGTTCAGGGCCGCAAATTGCCGGCCGATTAAAGGATTTTCGAAGATGGCGTCACCCTCCACTACGAAGAAACGGTCGCGCCTTGGCCTGTTCCTGCCTTTCGTGTTCCTGCTGCTCGTCATCGGCGGCTGGTCCGCTTGGTGGCATGTGGCCAGCGGCCGGATCGATCAGGCGGTCGATGAGTGGATTGCGGAACAGGACACCAAAGGCGCCGCCTTCACCTATGCCGGCCGGCATTTGGGCGGATACCCGTTCCGCTTCGAACTCGTGTTCGATGGGCCAGCCTATTCCGGCGCGCCTGGGGAGGCCTCCTGGGAGGGCGACCGGGCTGAATTCGTGATGCAGGCCTGGAACCTGACCCACATGATCGGCCGCATGCCGGGCCATCATGTCATCACCGGCGCGGATGGCATCCGCAACAGCGTGGATTTCGACGGCCATGCGGCGTTCAGCCTGTCCTGGAACAAGGCGGGCCTGAACCGGTTTGGTTTCCAGTCAGGCGAGGCGCAGGCCCTGCTGGGCGGGCAGCTCTATGACGTAACCAATCTGTCGCTCAATCTCGCGCCGCGCCCGGAAAGCCCGGACGATCTCAGGGTGGCGATGCAATGGGACAAGCTCGCCCTGGAGGCGGCGCCTGCCGCAGCGCCTTATCTGGGTACGGAGCTTGGGCCATCCCGCCTGATCGGGGAAGTGCGCGGCTTCTTCCCGGCCTATGAAGCGGCCGGCCGCAATGTGAGCGGTGTCTGGCCGGCGCTGCTCAACGATGGCGGCGCGGTGGAAGTGGCCCAGTTGCTGCTGGACTGGGGACCGCTGGATCTTGGCGCACAGGCAGACCTGACGCTGGCGAATGGCCGGTCCAATGGTGCCTTCAAGGTGCGCATCGAGAATGCAGATGAGCTGAAGCAGGCAATGATCGACAGCGGTCACTGGAGCCAGCAGGAGCAGATCGTGTTCGGCACGCTGGCGCCGGCCTCGCGCGATGGAGGCTTCCTGACGCTGCCGGTGATTGACGACACGGTGTTTGTCGGCCCGGTGCCGCTGGGCAAGCTGCCCGGCAACCGGTCGTGACGGCGCCCTCCCGGAACGCCATCAAGGCCGCCTGCGAGGCATTGTCAGACATCGATCCGGCGCTGGCCTGGGCCTATGACATTGTCGGTGTGCCCGCTTGGCGGACACATAAGGCAAGCTATGCGCTGCTCGCACGGACGGTCGTCTATCAGCTGGTCTCGACGCGCGCGGCAGATGCGATCTGGGGCAGGGTGGAGGCGTTTCTGGGAGAGGTGACGCCCGAGCGCGTCCTCACCTGCAACCAGGACCAGCTCCGCGCCTGCGGCCTCTCCCGGCCGAAACTGTCCCACATGAATACGATCGCTGCGGCGATCGCGGATGGCGCGCTGGACCTCTCCCGTGTTCAGGCGGCAGAAGTGAACGATGCGCGCGCCGAATTGCTGGCCGTGAAAGGAATTGGTCCGTGGACGGCGGATCTCTACCTGCTCTATGCCGCCGGGAAGATGGATGCGTTCCCGCATGGCGATGCGGCCCTGATGGAGGCGCACCGGCGCCTCGGTGGCTATGAGGCGCGCATGGCAAACAAGGCGTTTACCGAACATGCAGAGCGCTGGCGCCCGCACCGGGGTGTTGCGGCACATCTTCTCTGGGGCTGGGTGAATAACGAACGGGCGAAAGCCGGTATTCCGCCCGCCTGACCGGAAAGCGTTGCAAAACGCCGTTCCTGTCATATTCTCTTGATAAGAATCGCCTAAGGGTTTGGGCGAAACGAAGAGGAGCGTGCGCCTTCAGTCAGCTCAATCAGGTTTCCGTTCTTTGCCAGATGGGGGGTCATCATGGCTGAGGTTCTCACAGCGCCACCCAGCGGGCGGCCTGCACTGGTTCTGAATGCCGATTACAGGCCGCTTTCCTATTATCCCTTATCACTGTGGCCGTGGCAGGAAGTCGTGAAGGCGGTTTTCCTCGATCGTGTCGATGTTATTGCAGAATACGACTATGTCGTTCGCTCTCCGAGCACGGAATTCCGCCTGCCGAGTGTCATTGCCCTGCGCGATTTCGTGCGCCAGGACCGCCCGCCGGCCTTTACCCGGTTCAACGTGTTCCTGCGCGACGGTTTCCAGTGCGCCTATTGCGGCGCGCATGACCAGCTGACCTTCGATCATGTCATCCCGCGCTCCAAAGGCGGGCGCACGACCTGGGACAATATCGTTGCGGCCTGTTCCCCGTGTAACCTGCGCAAGGGCAACAAGCTGCTGAACCAGACGGATCTGCACCTGCTGCGCCGGCCCTTCCGGCCGAACAATTACCAGCTTCAGGAAACCGGCCGCCGCTTCCCGCCCAACCACCTCCATGAGACGTGGATGGACTATCTCTATTGGGATGTTGAGCTGGAGGGGTGAAGTGTGCGCTCAGAAAAACCTGTTTACTTGAAGTTGAACATGTCGTTGATTTGGCGGCATGATCAGAGTCGATCTTGCGTATATCTACGATCTGAGTGCCAGATTTGACACTTTGAGAAATCTTCAAGCTGGGGGACCGCTAGGGGAGCATTGGATTGATCTGTATATCGGAAAATATAACTTGGAAGAGCTCTACACGAGCAGCGTGTTTTCGGCGGCGTTTCGCGCATCCCGCGGTCCAGCAGGGAATTTGCTGACCGAGTTGGATAGCCTGCTTACCCGGCACGAAAATGATCCGAATGCTGTGCTCGCGTTTTCAGACATCTCATTAATTCACAGACATTTGGAGGACGTTCAGACCATTCTAAGAGCAGAGCTTTCATCAGCCGATGGCTACTTGGTCACCCCTTTGGGGGCTTATGATGCGTCTACATTACTTGCTCGACCAGAGGCCGCATGGCCATCGGATCTTCTCGCCAAGGTTCCGTCAGTGTTGTCGGATGTTCAAGACGCCGGTAAGTGCCTCGCTTTTCAACTGCCCACATCGGCAGGCTTTCACATTTTGAGGATAATTGAGAGCGTTCTTCGGAAATATTGGGATGCTGTTTCGGGCGGCGCTGCTCCCCCGAAAGTCAAAACTATTGGATCATATATTGCGCAAATGGATAAACTCAGTGTGGGTGATAACAAGGTGCGAGCCTCTCTAAACCAGATAAGAGACTTGCATCGAAATCCACTGATGCATCCAGAAGATAGCCTCACGGTTGAGGAGGCAGTTATACTCTTAGGCATTTCGGTGAGTGTGGTCGCTCAGATGCTTCGCCATATTTAGTAGGCTAGAATTTTCGGGGATGTGGAACCGCAGGGCGGATTAACCATCAGACCGCTGTATTTGTTACATATTCGCACCCGAACTGTCACAAAAGCCTTATGAAATCGGGCTATCCGCCAAAGGATGCCCTCCTCGCGCCGACAGCCCAAGCCGGAATTCAAGGCGATTTTCATCTCCGATGTGCATCTCGGCAGTGCCGGGTGCCAGGCCGATGCGCTGTGCGCCTTCCTGAAAACGCATACATCCGAGCAGCTCTACCTCGTCGGTGATATCATCGATGGCTGGCGCATGCGCAAGAAATGGTACTGGCCGCAGTCCCATACGAACGTCATCCGGCGCATCCTGACAGCGGCGAAGCGCGGCACGGAAGTCACCTATATCATCGGCAATCATGACGAGTTCCTGCGGGCTTTCCTCCAGTTCCGGCTGGCCTTTGGTGAGATCAGCGTGAAGAACCGGGCTCTGCACGAAGGTGAGGACGGCAAGCGCTATCTCGTCGTGCATGGCGACATGTTCGACGGCATGATGCGGGCCGACCGCAAATGGATCATGCACCTCGGCGACCATGCCTATAATTTCCTTCTGTGGGCGAATACGAAGCTGAATGCGATCCGCCGCCGCCTCGGCATGCCCTACTGGTCGCTGTCGCAGGCGCTGAAGAAACGCACCAAGCGGGCACTGAACCATATCCACAATTTCGAAGGCCATGTGGCGGACTATTGCCGCCGCAAGGGCTATGACGGCGCCATCTGCGGCCACATTCACGTGGCCGAGATGCGCGACATCAACGGCATCTCCTATATGAACGACGGCGACTGGGTGGAAAGCTGCTCCGCCCTGGTCGAGCATCATGATGGCCGCTGGGAAATCCTCCACTTCCAGCCGCATGCCGTGAAGGCAGACGAGCCGGTGGCGAAAGAAGCCCGTATAAGGGCGGTGGCCTAATGGCCGCCTAGCCCAGCACAGGTTTCAGTAGTTTGGTGACGTTCTGGCGGACGCGCATGGATTCGATCAGGGCCAGGATCAGGACCGAAGCCCCGAACGCCGCGCCGAGCGACACCACGACCTGAACCTTCCACGGGGCGTCAGCCAGATAGGTCCGTACCAGCAGGAGGACCGGTACGTGGATGCAGTAGAGCGGGAACGATACCTGCCCCAGATAGTCCGAGATCCAGTTGAACCAGCGCACCTGCGGCTGGATGCGGGCGCCGACCGTGATCAGCAGCGGGCAGAGCACCGCAACGGCCAGGAACGGATAGAAGCCGGACATGTGAAAGGGGAAGAACAGCATGGCCAGCATGGCGCCATAGATGCCGAACGCCGGCAGCAGACCGCGGCTGACCGGCAAACGCCGCGTCAGGAATCTCGGGGATTCCTGGGTCACGGCATAAATCAGCATACCGGCGAGAAAAGAGGTGAACACCCGCGGGAAGCCCAGCAGGAAGTGTTCCGGCGCGAACCCGACCCCAGGGGTCAGCAACCGGCCGGTGGTCAGCGTCACATAGCAGGCGCCGATGAACAGGATGAGGAAGCAGGCGAGGCTGCCGATCAGAAGCGCCCGGCGGCGCATGCGCACGAACCAGATGAAGCCGATGCTGGCGACGAATTCGAAGAAAATCGACCAGAGCGGCCCGTTCGACGGGAAGAGTTCGAAAATGCCGGTGGCCGGGTCGTTGTAGTCGACAAGGCCCGGAATGAAGAGAAGGTGGCCGATATGGACCAGCGCGAAACGGGTCGCGTCCACTTCCTGTCCGGTCGAATTGTAATAGGCGAGCGTTGCAACCGCGCCAAACAGGACGCCGATCGCCACGGTGGGGGCAAGGCGCGCGAAACGCTGGTTGATATAGGTCCCGGCACTCATGCCGCTGCGCAGGCGGTTGGCGTAGGAATGGTAGATCACAAAGCCGGACAGGACGAAGAACATGTCCAGCGCGATGTAACTGTTCCAGAGGAAAGGATAATTTTCCGGCCCGATATAGTGATAGAGGACAACAATCAGCGCCGCGATGCCGCGAAACCCGTCCAGCACATAATAGCGCTGCACCGGTGCTGCTTTTCCCTGGTAAATTACGCCACTGGCCACGTGTCATCCTCTTACGGTTCGCGTGACGAAACTGCAGGATTGGTGCCAGAATCGCCATGCGCGGCAAGGCGTGCGGCAGTGGAATGTTGACACATGCTGCCTTCCTGCGCACCTGCTGCGCATGACTTCCTCCCTGAAGGCCATTCTGGGCCCCACCAATACCGGCAAGACGCACTACGCGATTGAACGGATGACCGGTTTCGGAACGGGCATGATCGGCCTGCCGCTGCGCCTGCTGGCGCGGGAGGTTTACGACCGGGTGGTCGAGCGGAAAGGTGAGGCATCCGCCGCGCTGATCACCGGGGAAGAGCGCATTGTTCCGTCCTCGGCGCGATACTTCATCTGCACAGTCGAGGCGATGCCGGTGGAGATGCGCACAGACTTCGTGGCCATCGACGAAATCCAGCTCGCCCAGGACGAGGATCGCGGCCACATCTTCACCGACCGGATCCTGAACCTGCGCGGCAATCATGAGACGCTGCTGCTCGGTTCCGACACGATGCGCGGCCTTTTGCGGGAATTGAATCTCAGGGCTGAGACAGAACCGCGCGAGCGTTTCTCCGAGCTGCGCTATACCGGCCATACCAAGATCACCAAGCTGCCGAAACGCACCGCCATTGTCGGCTTCAGCGCAGAGGAAGTGTACGCCATTGCGGAGCTGCTGCGCCGTCAGAAGGGTGGGGCAGCGGTTGTGATGGGCGCGCTCAGCCCGCGCACGCGCAATGCGCAGGTCGAGATGTTCCAGTCCGGCGAGGTGGATTACATCGTCGCCACCGACGCGATCGGCATGGGCCTGAACCTCGATGTCGACCGGGTGGTGTTTGCCTCACGCTCGAAATTCGATGGCCGCCGCCACCGTCCGCTGACCATTGCCGAATGCGGACAGATCGCTGGCCGGGCCGGTCGCTTCCGGCAGGATGGCGAATTCGGTGAGACAGCCGACTGCCCGCCCTTCGAGGAAGAGCAATGGCGAGCCATCGAGGCGCACCGTTTCGACCCGGTGGACGCAGTCCAGTGGCGCAATTCCGATCTCGATTTCTCATCTCTCAACACGCTGATCCGCAGCCTCGAAAAGCCGTCCGGCAATCCGGTGCTGATCCATACGCCGCATGCGCTGGATGAATGGGTGCTGCGCCGGATGAGCGAGGATGGCCATATCGGGCCGAACATCTCTGGCACGCGCAAGGTGCGCCGGTTGTGGGATCTCGCCCGCCTGCCGGACTTCCGCAAGCTGGGGCCGGAAGGGCATGGCCGGCTGGTGCTGGGCCTTGCCGAAACGCTGATGGACCCGGATGCGCGCCTCTCCAATGCGGGCATGGAGCGCCGCCTGGACGATCTTTCCTCCACCGAGGGCGATATCGCCAAGCTGCAGCAGCGTCTTGCCAGCATACGTACATGGACCTATGCGGCCAACCGCCCCGACTGGTTAGAGGACCCTGCTTATTGGCAGGAAAAGACCCGCACGATAGAAGACGCCTTGTCGGACGCGCTGCATGAGGCGCTGACAGCAAGATTCGTGGACCGAAGAACAACAGCGCTGCTCGCCAGCCTGAAGAAGGAAGATGCTCTCGTGACTGACCTGACGCCGGAAGGCGACGTGACCGTCGAAGGCCACATCGTCGGACGCCTGAAAGGCCTGACCTTCGAACCGGTCCTGGATGCCCGTACTCTGGAAGGCAAGGCTGTGCGCGGCGCGGCGGCGGCGGCGATCCGCCCGATGCTGCTGAAACGCCTCGCGGAGATTGCCGGGGCACCGTCGGATGCCTTCACGCTGGCAGACGACGGCTCGATCGAACATGGCGGCGCCGGTGTGGCGCGCCTGTCGAAAGGTGCCAGCTGGATGTCGCCGCGCGTCGATCTGATCGGCGCCACTGAAACCGAACCGCATGACCGTGAACCGGCACGGGCCCGGATCGAGGAATGGCTGCGTGCGGAAATCGCGCGTGTCCTGCCGGTTCACTGGAAACTTTCGGAAGAGAAATCAGGCGAGGCGCTGGATGGCCTGCCGCGCGGTCTCGCCTTCCGCGTTCTGGAAAGCGGCGCGGCCGTCGACCTCCGGAATGACGACCAGTCTGTCCGCCTGACCCCGGAGCAGCGCGAGGCCCTGAAAGGCATCGGCATCCGCGCCGGCCGCGTCGCGGCACATGTGCCGGATGCACAAAAGCCCGCTGCCCAGCGCATGATTGCCATTCTGCGGGCGGTGTTTGCAGGCGAAGCCTTTCCGCTTGCGCCGGAAGGGGCAGGCTCGTTCCCGCTCGACGGCACATGGCCGGAAGAGGCGCTTGCCGCCAATGGCTATCTCCGCTTCGGCAAGCGCGCGGTGCGGGCAGACCTTGCCGAACGTCTTGGCTGGGAGCTGTCGAAACGCCGGCGTGAAGCCGGAAAGAGCGCCTTCGCCGTGCCGATCGACCTCGCCTCTGTCGTTTCCTGCCCGGCTGATGACTGGCCGGCCGTGCTGAAAGGCTTTGGCCTCGCCCCGGCAGAGAAGGACAAGGAAACCGGCGCTGTGACCCTGTGGCGCTACAGCGCCCGGTCCCGTCCGGACGAGGGGGCTGGACGCCCACCCCGCCGTGACGGCGGGCAAGGACAAGGTAAACGGCCCGACAACCGGGGGGGCGGAAAGGGCGGTCCGCGCCGGGATGGCCGGAATGGCCAGCAGCGCGGCGGCGGACACCAGAACCGCCAGCCGGACCCGAACAGCCCGTTCGCCGCTCTGGCCGCGCTCCTGCCGCCGGAACCGCCGCCGAAAAAGAAGCGCAAGCCAAAGAAAAAGGGCGACCCGAAACCTGATGCAGCGGCCAAGGCTGCCGGGAGCGGCTTCACCTACACACCGTTCCGCTGAGCCCGCTGAATGGCCGACACGCTGCGCCTTGATGTCTGGCTCTGGCGGGCGCGCTTTTTCAAGACAAGGTCACTGGCAGCCGGCCATGTGCGCAGGCGCGGGGTACGCCTGTCTCACAACGGGCAGACCCGGCGGGTCGACAAGCCCGGCCAGGTGATCACACCGGGTGATGTTGTAACCCTTGTACGCGGGGGGCATATAACGAGCGTTGAGATTCTGGAGCTCGGCACCCGCCGCGGACCACCCGCTGAAGCCCAGGCCCTTTACACATTGCTGGAAGGCGGAGCCGAATGAACATCCTCAGAAACCTTTTCGGGTCCCGGACCCCCGCCCAGCGGGACATGGACCCGCACCTTGCCGCTGCGGCCCTGCTTGTCGAAGCTGCTTTGGTCGATGGCGTATATGTGAACATCGAAAGCGACATGATCGCGGAGATCCTGCTGGACGCGTTCAATCTCGACGCCACGACGGTGGATGAGCTGATTGCCGAGGGCGAAACCCTCGCCGAAGAGGCTGTCGATTCCTACAACTTCACCCGCCATGTGAAGAAACTTCCTATGGAATCAAGGGTTTCTGTGGTCGAGGGCCTGTACCGCGTGGCCCTCTCGGACGGCGAACGGTCGGATGAGGAGGACGCCTTTATCCGCCACGTCGCCTCGCTGCTCTATGTCGATGATGTGTCCCGCGCAGGCGCCCGCCAGCGTGCTGAAGCCCGCCGCACTGCCTAAAGCTAAACAGACGGTGCAGGACGCCGCATTGACAGGGCGGTCCGGGCGCGCCATTTCGCCCCTGCAAAAATCCTCTGAAGAGGCCTCCCACCCATGACCTATATCGTTATCGACGCCTGTATCCGCTGCAAATACATGGATTGCGTCGAGGTTTGCCCTGTCGACTGTTTCTATGAAGGCGAGAACATGCTCGTCATTCACCCGGAAGAGTGTATCGATTGCGGTGTGTGCGAACCCGAATGCCCTGTCGAGGCCATCAAGCCCGACACGGAGGATGATCCGGACGGCAAGTGGCTGAAGCTGAACTCCGAGTATTCGAAGTCATGGCCAAACATCACGCGAATGAAAGAGCCGCCGGCCGATCGCGAAGAGTTTGCGCAGGAAACCGGTAAACTTGAGAAATACTTCAGCGCAAATCCGGGCACCGGAGACTGACAGTCGGTATGCCGGCAGTATGCCTGCGGGCCCAATGATTGCTGCAGAACCGGGGAAAAGTTAACGATTTCCGGCGGTTCGTTAACTTCATACATAGTTAACGCTTGCGCAGACCTGTTGAAAAAGCTGCAGATTTGTGATACTGTTCAGACTTGAGCAATAAATGAAAAGAGCGGCAATTTCCTAACTCGGACCGTACACATAGCGGACTGGGGTGGGTTTCGTCGGCTCTTATATGCGTAGAAAAGGGCGATATCCGACATGGCGAAAAAAACAGATGCGTCACTGACGTTCGGGGTGGGTCAAAGCGTCGTTTACCCGGCACACGGGGTCGGCAAGATCACCGGGGTCGAGAAGCAGACTGTTGCCGGGATGGACCTGGAAGTTTACGTCGTCGCCTTTGATCAGGACAAAATGATCCTGCGCGTGCCGACCAATCGCGCTGAAGCCTCCGGCATGCGCGCGCTGGCCGGCTCCAAACTGGTGGACGACGCCCTCAAGACACTCGGCGGGAAGGCCCGCGTGAAGCGGACCATGTGGTCGCGCCGCGCCCAGGAATATGAAGCCAAGATCAATTCCGGCGACCTGATCTCCATCGCGGAAGTCGTGCGCGACCTGCACCGCGGCGAAGACCAGCCGGAACAGTCCTATTCCGAGCGCCAGCTCTATGAGAGCGCGCTGGACCGGATGGCCCGCGAACTGGCGGCTGTCGAAAACATCGACAAGGTCGACGCCATGGAAAAACTGGCCAAGTCCCTGGCCAAGAAAAAAGTGGCCGCCTAAGCGACCACCTTTCAGAGTATCATCATGCAGAAACCCTCGCGGGGCTCCGGCCTTGCGAGGGTTTTTTCTATGCGGCGGCCGCTTTTGCCTTCGCTCGCCCGGAATCGACCACCACGATGACGGCCGTGATCAGATAGGCGGCCACAACGACCAGCGGCAGCAGCGTGTAGCGCCCCTCCGGCACGAACCACCAGACCATGAAAACGGCGACAGCGCGGATCAGAGCGTGGTTCATGTAAAGCCAGGTGCGATTATAGCTCCAGCCGATCACGGGAAAGTGCAGCGACAGACCGACCGCCAGGATCAGCGGGAACAATTCCTTCGCCGTCCACAGGGCGCCGATGGCCATGGGCCAGAACAGCAGCATGGCGATGAATGCCGGCAGCAGGACGCTGGTCACCGGTGACCGGTCCTTCAGGAAGTTGTTGCCGAAAATCGCCCCATACATCACGGCGAGCGGAAAGATCGCGCCGCTGCCAAACAGGGCGGCGGGAAACCAGAAGCGCGTCTCCAGCAGGAAGCCGACCGCGGCAAGGCCGGCCCAATAGGTCGCCCCGGCCAGCAGAACGGGAAACCCGCCCCTTAGCCGGACATAGCTTGCTTCGCGCGCCGCTCGCAGCGCGGTTTCGAGATCGGTCATGAGTGGAATTCCTGTCTTGCTGCCGCCGCTTGACGCGCCGGTTTTCTTTCCCGGATGCCCTCAATTCGGAACAATGGACAGTCAATTCGATGTAAATTCCAGGTGAGGTTTAACGTGAACAGGTCCGGCCTTAACGAAGCCGTGCTGTGCTCCATTTTCTGTTAACCCTAACGAAAACCTGAAGGCGCACTCTTTTCTCCGTCACCGGACATTCCGGTGATCCTTGGGTTGATCCCCGAAGTACGGAGAAAACTCCGGCTGACGGGAACATGGGTGACAGGAGAACGAGATGCCCTATTCAGATATGCCTTTGCCGCCAGGAGCCCTGTTGGGCGCTGACGCTTGCTCGGAAGACCTTTACCAGGCTGGCCTTGTCTGCGCTGCCGGGATCGATGCGGATGTCGATCTGGTCGCCGCGCACAAATGGTTCAACCTCGCCGCTTCCCGCGGACATGACGAGGCAAAGATCCAGCGCCAGGAAATGGCTGAGCTTCTGACGTCGGAAGAAGTGAAGACCGCCCTGTCCGCTGCGCGCGACTGGCTGAAACTCGCTCACTAAAGACGCCTCCGCGCGGTCAGCTCTGCGTCACAGGCCTCCAGGCCGTCGCCCGCATGGGGATGTGCGGGTGCGGACGGGCGGGAGGTGTGCGCCTGCGCGCTGTTCCGGAAAAGAATTGGGCCCCCGGTGCAATGCGTATGGGGGGCGCACACCGGAGGCCACTTGAGTTGCGGTCAGCCGCAAGGAAAGAAGACGGCTTGCATGAGCCCTCTTTCTTGTGGGGATCCTTACGAACTCACCGCACGATTGGCCTGGAAGCCAGATGTCTTCTGGGTTGGCCGCAGCAGGAAATAGAGGAAGGCGGCGATAAAGCCGACGTCCATCAGGACGATCAAAGTCGTCGTGAACGGGATCGTGCCCTGATACCAGTCCGGAAGGTAGACATAGGCCACGCCCAGCTTGCCGAGCAGGCCAGCCCAGACGACCGGGCGGTAGCGTTGCGGGTCTCCGCCGACAATCGCATAGACGACGCCGAAGCAGAGAACGAGTGCGCCGGTGACTTTCATCAGTGCCGGGTCGACGGCTTCTACCGTGCCGGTCATGCCGACCATCATCTCCGGGGAGATGAAAAGTGGCGCGCCGATTGCAAAGTTGAAGAAGGCGGCGGTCCAGAAGAATATCTGCCAGTCTTTCATGCTCGTCTCCCTGTGCGGCGCACCGGATAGGCCGGATCCGCCGCGTGTCTGAACATTGCGGTCGAAAATCCCCCGAAAAGCTTTCCACCTGTTTTCGCCAATCTGTTGAATTGGCTGGAATGGAACCTGTTTGCCGCGTTTTCCGGATTTATTTAGTGTACGGATGGGTAACCATAATCAGTCCGGAGGGAGTGCTCGGGCGTCCGCTGCGCATCAAGCCGGCAGGCACAACAGTCTTCCTGTCCCGCCATGAGAGCGGGGGCATGTCTCAGCCTGGAACAGGGCGAGGCAGGTGAGGGTGTCCTATGCGGGCACAGACGCCCGATGGAGGGGCTCAGCCCACCCGCCGGTCCCTGTCTTTCCAGTAGGGTTCGCGCAAATCCTTGCGCAGGATCTTGCCGGACGGGTTGCGGGGCAGGGCCTCGATCACATCGACAGACTTCGGACATTTATATCCGGCGATGCGTTCCTGTGCCCAGGCGATAATGCTTTCTGGCGTCGGCGTCTCGCCCGGCTTGGCCACGACGATCGCCTTGACCGCCTCGCCCCATTTTTCATCGGGCACACCGATCACGGCGACATCGGCCACGGCCGGATGCCCGAAGATCGCGTTCTCGACTTCCGCCGGATAGACATTCTCTCCGCCGGACACGATCATGTCCTTCACCCGGTCGTGGATGTAGAGGAATCCGTCCTCGTCGAAATAGCCGGCATCGCCGGTATGGAAGAAGCCATTGCGGATCGACTCTTCAGTCGCATCCGGACGGTTCCAGTAGCCCTTCATGACAAAGCCGGCCTTGATGACGATCTCGCCGACCTCGCCAGCCGGTACCGGTTCACCGGTCTCGTCGACACAGCGGATCACCGCACCCGGATAGGGCACGCCGCAGGAGCGCAGCTTGCCCCAGGACGGGTTGTGCGCCTCAGGCGGCAGGAAGGTCGCCGCACCGACTGTTTCTGTCAGGCCGTAAAGCTGGGTAAAGCGCGCGCCCATGATCTCCTGCGCTTCCAGCAGCAGGCTCTCTGTGATGGGGGAGGCGCCATAAAAGACCTGCTTCATATTGCTCCAGTCGATGTCGCGCACATTCGGCTGCTGGGTCAGCATCAGGATTACCGCGGGCACCCAGAAGGCGTGCATGATGTCCTGCTCTTCGATCAGGCTGAGGATGACCTGCGGATCGATCTCGCGCAGCACCACGGTGCGTGCGCCCTGGATTGCGCCCAGCAGGCCGAGATTGACCCCGGCCACATGGAACAGCGGCATCGCATTCATCACGCCTTCGCCAGCGCCATAGCTCGACCATTCCAGCTGGCCGGCCTGTTCGAACAGGGCGTGATAGTTTGCATTGGTCAGCTGCACGCCTTTCGGCAGGCCGGTGGTGCCGGACGTGTAGAGCTGGATCACATCATCGTCTGCCTTGGGGGTCAGGCCGGGCAGGGCGGCGCTCTGGCTGTCGCGCCATTCGCGATAGTCCGGCCATTCGGGATGGCCGCCATCAATGGCGATGATCTGAACGAGATCCGGCAGCTCTGCGCGGATCTCTTCGGCCATGGCGTAGAAATCCTTGCCGACGAACAGCACTTTTGCGGCGGCGTCTGACAGGATGAACTGAACCTCCGGCGCGGCGAGCCGGGTGTTGACGGCGGTCATCACGGCCCGCGCCTTGGCGGCCCCGAACAGCATCTCATAATATTGTGATGTGTTCTTCGCGAGGTAGCCGACCCGGTCATCCGGTTCGATGCCCGCGCCGATCAGCCCGTTGGCGACCTGGCTGGAATAGGTGTCGAGGTCCTGATAGGTCGTCGTCTCGCCTTCGAACCAGAAAGCGGTCTCGTCCGGGCGCACCTGAGCCTGAACGCGGGGAATATCCGCCAGGAAGGGCATTGCCTCTGTGTCGATCATGGGGTCCTCCGGCCTGTCTTTTTCTTGCAGGTGACTTTAGTCTGTTCCGCCCGCTTGTCAGCCCATGTCCGGCCTGCAGCTGCAGGCGGAACCCTTGCGGCCCGGGCGCGTTTACGGCACTTGAACCCTATGACTATTCAGACACCCGCACCGAACGCCGATCTCGCTGAAACCATGCTGCAACTGGGCCGGAACGCCCGGGCAGCTTCCCGCGCGCTCGGCAAGCTCACCGCAGAGGACCGTACCCGCGGCCTGAAAGCCATCGCTGCCGCCATTCGTGCCGCTGCGCCGGAGATCCTCGCTGCCAACGCAGAAGACATGGAAGCCGCCCGGGCCAAGGGCCTGGACGCAGCCATGCTCGACCGGCTGGCGCTGGACGAGGCCCGTGTCGAAGGCATCGCCGGCGGCGTTGAAGCCGTTGCAGGCCTGGCCGATCCGATTGGCCGCGAACTCGCCCGATGGACCGTGCCGTCCGGCCTCGACATTGCGCGCGTTGCCGTGCCGCTGGGCGTCATCGGTATCATCTATGAGAGTCGCCCGAATGTGACGGCAGACGCCGGTGCGCTTTGCCTGCGCTCCGGCAATGCCGCGATCCTGCGCTGCGGCTCGGAAAGTGCCCGCTCATCCCGCGCGCTGGTCGGCGCCATGCGCGGCGCGCTTGAGAAAGAAGGCCTGCCGCAGGATGCCATCCAGCTGGTCCCGACGCAGGACCGTGAAGCCGTCGGCCATCTTCTGGCCGGGCTCGACGGAGAAATTGATGTGATCGTGCCCCGCGGCGGGCGCGGCCTCGTTGAACGCGTGCAGATGGATGCCCGCGTGCCGGTGATCGGCCACCTCGAAGGCCTTTGCCACGTCTATGTCGACAAGGCTGCCGATCCGGAAAAAGCGGTCTCGATTGTCGTCAACGCCAAGATGCGCCGCACCGGCATTTGCGGCTCGGCCGAGACGCTGCTGGTCGATTCCGCAATCGCAGACACGCTGCTGCCGAAACTCGCCGAAGCGCTGAAAGAGGCCGGCTGCGAGCTGCGCGGCGACGAACGCGCCCGCGCCATTGTGGCCGACATGAAGCCTGCCACCGAAGAGGACTGGGCAACGGAATATCTCGCGCCGATCCTGGCCGTGGCGGTTGTGGACGGGATTGATGGCGCACTGGCGCACATCTCCCGCTGGTCATCCGGCCACACCGAAGTGGTGATTACCGAAGATCAGGCCGTGGCCGACAAATTCTTCGCCGATGTCGACAGCGCCATCCTGCTGCACAATGCGTCGTCCCAGTTCGCTGATGGCGGCGAGTTTGGCATGGGCGCGGAAATCGGCATCGCGACGGGCCGCATCCATGCGCGGGGACCGGTCGGGGCAGAACAGCTCACGACGTATAAATACCTCGTCCGCGGCAAGGGGCAGGTCCGTTCTTGAGGCCAGTCCGGTTACCGGGTCCTGCAAAGGGGCTGCGCATCGGCCTGTTCGGTGGCAGCTTCAATCCGGCCCATACCGGTCATCTCCACCTTGCCGAAACGGCGATGAAACGGCTGCAGCTCGACTGGGTCTGGTGGATCGTCGCACGCGGTAATCCACTGAAATCAGACCATGGCGACTTCAACGCACGTCTTGCGTCGGCTGAAGCCATCGCGGGGCATCATCCGCGCATGATCGTCACCGACATCGAGCAGCAGCTGGGTTACACCTATTCATGGCAGACGCTGCTGACGCTGGTCTCCCATGCGCCAGATGCGGATTTCGTCTGGTTGATGGGCGCCGACAATATGGCCGGTTTCCACCAGTGGCGGCGCTGGCGGGACATTGCCCGGCTCATGCCTATCGCAATCGTCGCCCGGCCGGGTGTGGGTCCTGGCGCTCGCAATTCGAAATTTGCCCGTACCTTCGCGAAAGACCGGATTGCGGAAGCTTACGCCCCGCTGCTGCCGGACCTGGCGGCGCCGGCCTGGATCTATCTGAAAGGCCCGCTGGATAAGTCGTCCTCCACCGCCATCCGGGAGGGGAAGGCATGAGCCTGACACCTGAGGAACTGGACCGTCACCGCCGCCATATCCTGCTGAAGGAGATTGGCGGACCCGGCGTACAGAAGCTGCGCAGGTCGCATGTGTCCATTATCGGCGCAGGTGCGCTGGGCGGGCCTTGCGCGCTGTATCTTGCAGCGGCCGGGGTCGGGAAAATTGAACTCTGGGACGATGACCGGGTCGAACGCTCAAATCTTCAGAGACAGATTCAGTTTACGGATGAAGAAATTGGCGCGCTGAAGGCGAAAACGCTGGCGGCCCGGCTGCGCGAGATGGACCCGTCTATAAATGTGGACGTGAAAGCAGAGCGCTTTGACGAAGGTGCGACGCCGGGCGGTGAGATCCTGATAGATGCCTGCGACAATTTCCCCACGCGCTATGCGCTGAACCGGCTTGCGCACGAGACCGGCCGGGCCATGGTGCATGGTGCCGCGGCCGGCTGGAACGGTCAGGTCAGCGTTTTTGCCTCCGGTGTGGAGCCTGGCGCACCTTGCTACAGGTGCTGGGTGCCGGAAACCCCGCCGGACGCAGAAGCCTGTGATGAGGTCGGCGTGGTCGGTGCACTGACCGGCATGACGGGCTCTGCCATGGCGATGGAAGCGGTGAAGCTGATCACCGGTGCGGGCCGGCCCCTCATTGGACGCGTGCTTCTGATCAACGGGCTTGGTGGCGAATCGCGAACCGTCGCGCTTCGGCCCGACAAAGCCTGCGCGGTCTGTGGCTTCAGGTGAGTCCCGTAATTGACAGGGCAGGACCGGGCGCGCTTACTCTGCCGGCCTGATTCAGAAATCAACCGGGAGGAAGGAAACGGGTATGCGCCGTTTTCTGGTGGTTCTGCTTACCTTTGTCGCGATTTTGGCTGCTGGCTGGTTTGCCTTGCAGCGCGCCGACATTGGCTATGACCGGCTCGAACTTGTCTATGCCAATTCGGACAGCCGGACGCTTCCGCTCGAAAATGGCCTGCGCGTCCATTATCGCGATGTCGGGCCGCGCGATGCGCCGGCAATTGTGTTGGTGCACGGATTTTCCTCCTCATTGCACACATGGGAGCCATGGGTTGCGAATCTGAAGCGCGATTACCGCGTGATCTCGCTGGACCTGCCCGGCCATGGCCTGACCAACTGCCTGGAAGGAGAGCGGATCGGCACCGGACAATTCGTCGAGACAGTCGACGCGGTGACGAAGGCCCTGGGCATCGAGAAATTCACGCTTGCCGGCAATTCCATGGGCGGCGGCGTTGCCTGGGCCTATGCGCTGGCCCATCCGTCGCGGCTTGATGCGCTGGTTCTGGTCGATGCGTCAGGCTGGCCTGAAAATGCGCAGGAAGAAAAATCAGACCCCCTCGTGTTCAAGCTCCTGTCGAACCCGGTGGCCCGGCGCCTGATGAAGAATACCGACATGACCTGGCTTGTGCGCGATGGCCTGAGGGACAGTTTCGCCAATCCGGATCTTGCGACCGATGAGATGGTCAATCGCTACACTGCGCTCGCCCGGGCGCCATGCCACCGCGATGCGCTGATGGCGCTGACTTCCGGGGGAAGGGACCGCGTATGGGCGACCAAAGACGCCCTGTCCGGCCTCAATGTGCCCACCCTGATCCTGCATGGCGAGCAGGACAAGCTGATCCCGGTGGCTGCGGCGCGCAAGTTTGCCGACGCCATCCCGGGGGCGGAGCTGGTCATCTATCCAGATGCCGGGCACCTGCCGCAGGAAGAACTGGCCGCTGAAACCGCCGGTGACCTGCGTGCCTTCCTGGCGGGCCTGAACGCGCCGGAACCGGACCCGGCGGAGCCGGCGGAAGGCGGCTGATGTAACTGCCGTGAAACCGGCGCCCGGTTTCGCGCGTATCTTAGGGAAGGAGATTTTCCCATGAGATTTGCCATTCCTGCCATTTCCGCCCTTTTGCTCACCGCCTGCGCAAGCCAGCCCGACTATCGCGATGAATCGTCTGCCCCGCAGACGGTCTCCTCGGTGGACCTGACCCGCTATGCCGGGCTCTGGTACGAGATTGCCCGCTATCCCAACTGGTTCGAGCGCGACTGCACAGGCGTGACCGCCGAATATGGCATCAATGATGACGGGACGGTCTCTGTCACGAACACCTGTTTCAAGGACACGCTGGACGGCAAGAAGAAGGTTGCCGAAGGCCGGGCCCGGATTGTGGAGGGAACCGGTAACAGCCAGCTGAAGGTCAAGTTCGCGCCGTCCTGGGTGCCATTTGCCGAGGGCGACTACTGGATCCTCGCGCTGGAGCCGGACTATTCCGCCTCGCTCGTCGGCAGCCCGGATGGCAAATATCTCTGGATCCTGTCGCGCACGCCGCAGCTCGATCCGGCGAAGCTGGACGAGCTGAAACAGCGCGCCGCAGACCTTGGCTATGAGACCGCGCCGCTCGAGATGACGGTGCAGGCTGAATAAGGCAGGCGCAACAGGGGTGACGCGCCAGACCACCTCTGATACGGCGAAACCATGAGCCTGCCTGCCCTTGATGACCGCAATTTCGACGCCGATCGCCAGCACTGGATCGAGATCCGTGTCTATTATGAGGACACCGATTTCACCGGCATGGTCTATCACGCCAACTATCTCCGCTTTTTCGAGCGGGGCCGGTCCGACTGCCTGCGTGATGCGGGCGTCTCGCACCAGGACCTGCTGAACCGCGAGGACCCGGCGGCTTTCACGCTGACCCGTGTGGCGGTGGACTATAAGCGCGCCGCGAAAGTGGATGACCTCCTGCAGGTCCGGACGCGGTATCTTGGCCTCGACGGCCCGCGTTTCCTGTTCCGGCAGGCCTGCCTGCGGGACGGGGAGGTGATCGCCGAAGGGGAAATCACCGCCGTCATGATCCATGCCGACGGGCGCGCGCGCCGGCCTGTCCGCGAGATGATGGACTCGCTTGCCGCCTATCGCTGGACAGGCGCGGAATCAGCCTGACGCATAAGCCGGGCTCAAGGAATTAGCGCTGCCTGTTTCCCGTGCAGGGTTAATAAAATCGAACAAATTCTTAACCCTTCCCACCTAGCCGGGAGGCAAGCTGCGGAATCAGGGCGCTCTGCCGTGTTTCTGCCGGAATTGTTGTAGAAACAGGGGCACAAAGCGCCCGTTCCCACGGGTCGCACGCCTTATCTGCGGGCTGCCGGCCTGCCATCTTCAAGGAGCACATTCATCCTATGGAATCGGAAGCGATCGGCACAGCGGCCAGTAATACCGACTTTTCCCTGATTGCCCTCATTTTCGAGGCAGATCCGGTGGTCAAACTGGTCATGTTCATGCTGTTCCTGGCCTCGGTCTGGTCCTGGATCGTGATCGGCGAGAAACTCTTCTCGCTCGGCTCGGCCCGGAAGAAAGCACGCCAGTTCGAAGATGCCTTCTGGAACGGCCGCACTGAAGACCTCGACCTGCGCCCCGGTTCCGGTGGCGGCGATGCGGCCAGCCGCGTCTTCCAGGCTGCCGCCCGGGAATGGTCCGACGCGCGCCGTGTCCCGCCGGGATCCGGCGAAGCGACCGCCCTCGTCAACCGGGCAGAGCGCTCCATGCGTGCCACCATCGACCGTGAGCTTGGCCGGGCCGGCAATGGCCTCGGCGTGCTGGCGACGATCGGGTCTGCTTCGCCCTTCATCGGCCTGTTCGGCACCGTGTGGGGCATCATGAATGCCTTCCTCAACATCGCTGCTCAGCAGGATACCAGTCTCGGCACCGTGGCCGGCCCGATTGCCGAAGCCCTGTTCGCCACGGGCATGGGCCTCGTTGCGGCCATCCCGGCAGTCATCTTCTACAACAAGTTCACCGGCGACCTGACGCGGTTCGCCGACCAGCTCGACGCCTTCTCACAGGATGTCCTGGTGCGCCTGTCGCGCCGGGCGTCAGATCCGGCGCGGGACTGATCGCATGGGTATGATCCTCGGCTCCGGTGGCAAAGGCGGACGGCGCGGGCGCCGCGCTCTGAATGCCGAAATCAATGTGACGCCCTTTGTGGACGTCATGCTCGTCCTGCTGATCGTGTTCATGATCACCGCGCCCATGCTGGTGCGGGGTGAGGACATCAACCTGCCGAAGACAAAGTCCGGCCCGATCCAGACAGATCCGAACGATGCGCCGCTGGCGATCACGATCAAGGCGGACGGCGCGGTGTTCATCCAGAACACCGAAGTTCAGGTCGAATCGCTCGGGCCTCAGCTGCAGGCGATTATCGGCGAAGGCTATGACAAGCCGATCTATGTGCGCGGCGATGAAGCCACGCCCTATGGCACCATGATGGAAGTCATGTCCGAGATCCGCGCCGCTGGTTACACGCGCGTCTCCCTCGTAACGGAACAGAAGAAATAAGGAGCGGCCGGCAGGAATGCTTCGCGGCCTGACAGTCTCCACGATCGTGCACGCATCCGTCCTTGCGGCGGCGGTCCTGTCATGGCCGCACCAGAAGTCGGATTGCGACAAGATGATCGAGCGCCTCCAGAAGGAGGAGCCGGGCCTTGCGCCGGTCGACATCCTGATGCGCATCCCGCAATGCGCCAGCGCCATCGATGTGCCGATCGACTTTGTCGAGATTGGCCTGGTGACCGACATCGCCCCGGTCCAGAAGGCCGAGGAGCCGCAGGAAGAAGAAGAGGCCGTTCCCGAAGAAGTCGAGGAGCAGCCCGAACCTCCGCCTGAGGAGGAATCGGCCCCGGAAGAGGAAGAAGTCGTCATCCCGGACGAGGAAGCCGAACCGGAGCCTGCGCCCGAACCTGAAAAGGAAGAGCCGCTTCCGCCCAAGAAGGAAGAGCCCAAGCTGATCGAGAAGCAGAAGCCGAAGGCCACTGACGATCTCGACTTCCTGAACGAGTTCGAGGACATCCTGAAAGACAAGGCAGAGGACGAACGCCGCAAACCGCGCGAGGAAGTCCCGCCGCAGATCAACAAGCCGGTCCTGCGCGATGCCCAGGAAACCCGCCCCGGGGCAGGGGAGCGCCGCGGCAATACCGCCTCCCTTCAGGCAGCAATGCGCCGCCAGATCTATACTTGCTGGCGCGGCGTGTCCGATCTGCCCAAGGAGGACCAGATTGATGTTCAGATGCGCATCACGCTGAACCGTGACGGCACGCTGAAAGGCAATGTCGAACTGGTCAGCCCGCGCTCGCGCCCGATTGGCCGGTCCGGTATCGCGGTCGACGTGGCGTTGCGTGCCGTCCGCAAATGTGCCCCTTACCAATTGCCCGAAGACGATTATGACCTGTGGAAAGACATCAATGTCACCGTCAGCCCGACACAGCCCTAGACCCGCTCAAAGGAGGAATCCCATGACCCGCCTGCTGCTTGCCCTGGTGATGGCCTTCACCGCCGCCATCGGATTTGCGCCGACCGCCTCGGCCGAACTCAAAGTGCTTGTGGAGGGTCCCGGCAATTTCAAACCGGTCCCGCTCGCCATTCCGGACTTTGAAGTCCGCGGTGGGACAAACACCGAGCTTGCCCGCCAGATTGCCGATGTCGTGCGCAACGATCTCGAATCGACCGGCCTGTTCGAAATGCAGAACCCGGCCTCCTTCATCCAGAAAGACCTCTCGATCGACGTTCAGCCGCGTTTTGCCGACTGGAAGATCATCAAGACCGATGGCCTCGTCGTCGGGGCGTTCGAGGAACTGCCGGATGGCAAGATCGCCGTCTCGTTCCGTCTGTGGGATGTTTATGCAGGTGACGTCATGCGCATCAATGGCCAGCCCGGCCGCCGCCTGACCACGACGCCGGACAATTGGCGCCGCATCGCCCACAAGATCGCTGATTCAATCTACACCCGCCTGACGGGTGAAGATCCGTATTTCGACACGCGCATCGTCTACATCGCGGAAACCGGCCCGAAGCTGAACCGCGTGAAGCGCCTCGCCATCATGGATTCCGATGGCGCCAATCAGCAATATCTGACGCCGGGCACCAATACGGTGCTGACCCCGCGCTTCAGCCCGTCGGCGCAGGAGATTACCTATATGTCCTATGAGGGCGGACGTCCGCGCGTCTATCTCTTCAATATCGAGACCGGCCGTCAGGAACTGCTCGGCAACTTCCCGGGCATGACGTTCGCGCCGCGCTTCTCGCGCGATGGCGAGAGTGTCCTGCTGACCCAGGCCAACAATGGTAACTCCGACCTCTACATCATGAACCTGCAGACCCGGCAGTCGCGCCGCCTGACAGACCACCCGGCGATCGATACCTCGCCGTCGATGTCACCGGACGGCAAGGCCATCGTCTTCACGTCCGACCGTGGCGGCAGCCCGCAGCTCTACATCATGAACACCGATGGCAGCCCGCGCACCTGTCCGTCGGGCGGCCGCGACGTTGCCTGCCGTATCACGTTCAACAAGGGCCAGTACTCCACGCCGGTCTGGAGCCCGCGCGGCGATCTCGTGGCCTTCACCAAGCAGCTTGGCGGCAAATTCTATATCGGCGTCATCGGCACCGATGGCACCGGCGAGCGCCTGCTGACCGAAGCCTATCTGGACGAAGGTCCGGACTGGTCGCCGAACGGCCGCGTGATCATTTACTTCCGCGAAAGCCGCCCTGGCGCCGGTCCTCAGCTCTGGTCGGTGGACCTCTCCGGCCGGAATGAACACCGCCTGCAGACCCAGACAGAAGCCTCCGATCCGGCCTGGTCGCCGCTTCTGCAGTAATCTGCTGATTAATCTACAGGTTTCGCCCCCGATTCTTTGGTCGGGGGCGTTGCTTTAGGGAGACAGCGCGGAAATCTTTGTGTAAAAGGCCAGTCGCAGCCGCTTGCGCCCGATTGTTGCCGGATTTCGGCCCGATTGTGCAAGCATCACCCGTCGTTCGCTGGCGGCTGACAAGACAGAGGCCGCAAGGCGTCACCAAGCTCAGGACATCCAGGGGAGTCTGACTGTAATGCAATCCTATCTCAAAATCTCCGCAGCGGCCGCTGTGCTCATCGCCCTCGGCGCCTGCGCTTCGCAACCCGAACCGCCGCCGCCAGTCGTGGAAGCACCGCCGGTTGAGCAACCTGCACCGCCGCCTCCGCCTCCGCCGCCTCCGCCGCCGGTTGTCGAAGAAGGCCCGGCACCGGGTTCGCTGGAAGATTTCCGCGTGAACGTCGGTGAGCGCGTCTATTTCGACCTCAACGAATACCGTCTGGACCCCGACGATCAGGAAATCCTGAAGCTGCAGGCTGCCTGGCTGCAGTCCTACCCGTCGGTCCGCATCATGGTTGCAGGTAACTGCGACGAGCGCGGCACGCGTGAATACAACCTCGCCCTCGGCGAGCGTCGTGCATCCGTCGTGAAGGATTACCTTGTGTCGCTCGGCGTGGACCCGTCCCGCATCGACACGATCTCTTACGGCAAGGAACGTCCGATCGCTGCCGGTTCGGATGAAGCCTCCTGGGCCCTGAACCGTAACGGATTCACCCAGATTGTTTCGGGCACCACCAGCTAACGAAACATTTCAATTCAGTAACAAGCAGCCGGGTGCCACATTTTGGCCCCGGCTGTTTTATTTAGGGGCAGGGATTTCGTGCGTTCCCCTCTCCCTTTTTCACATGAAAGGCATGTCCATGAACATTCGCACTGCATCTGTATTCGCAGGTGCCTCGCTCCTTCTGCTCGGCGCCTGTGCGTCCAAGCCCGCGCCGATCACGGAAGGCACCACGACCACTGAAACCGTGGTCGAAGACATCCAGACCGTCGACACCGGCATTGTGGATGACGGCAATGTTGGTCAGATCGCGCAGGCGCCGGCCCTCGGTGACCGCGTCTACTTCGACCTGAACGGCGACGCGCTCGACAGCGACGACCAGTCTCTGCTGAAACAGCACGCCCTGAAATACACCCAGGACCCGTCGGTCCGTATCCTCGTTGCCGGCAACTGCGACGAGCGTGGCACGCGTGAATACAACCTCGCCCTGGGCGAGCGCCGCGCGGCCAAGGTGAAAGACTATCTTGTCAGCCTCGGCATCTCGCCGAACCGCATCGACACGATCTCCTACGGCAAGGAACGTCCCATTGCTGCGGAATCGAACGAACAGGCCTGGGCGATGAACCGGAACGGGTTCATCCAGGTGGTTTCGCCAAACAGCTGAAGCGGGCCCGCCCGGTCCGGGCACCTGATTCACAAAGAATTTGCAGCCGGGTGCCATATTTTGGCCCCGGCTGCTTTACTATGGTCCGGCAAAATCTGGAGACATTCGCCCATGTTCAAGACCCCGGCCCTGGCTCTTGCCAGCTTCCTGCTTCTTGCTGCGCCCGCTGTCGCCCAGCGCGGTGCCCCGATCACGCAGGGCACGACAAGCCTCGACCTGGCGGACCAGATTTCCCAGGCCCGCCAGCTGAGCGCGGACACGAAGGTTCAGGTGAACGCCGTGTCCAGCGACCTGATGACCCTGACGGGCCGGGTCGAGACGCTGGAATTCCAGCTGCAGCAGGTCCGCAACGACAATGAGACTCTGGTCGACGACAATGAGGCCCTCGCCCGCGAGATCAACGCCCTGAAGAGTGAGCTGCGTGCTCAGTCGCGTGCCATACAGGACCTGCAGGCCCGCTCTCTCGGCATGGACCCGCCGGAAGGGGAGGCGGCCACCGGCCTGTCCGACTATCCGGGCGCGTCTTCGCAGGATCCTTATGAGGCTGCCGGTGCGGCTGCGGCTGAACCATCGCAGCCCTCCGTAACAGGCAGCATGTCCCGCACCGCAACGGTTGAGCCGGAGACGACCGGTCCGAAACGCCTTCTGCCGCGTTCCGGGGCCGGTGCGCCGCAAGAGACTGCCGCGATTGACACCACGCCGGCTACGGCTGTGCCGCCGGGCGCGCCGCAGGGATCGCTCGGCACGCTGCCCGCAAGTGCCCTGCCGGGAGAGGCCGGTCCGCTGTTTGCGGCTGCCAAGGCAAAGCTCGTCCAGTTCGATTATGCCGGCGCCGAAGAGGCCTTCCGCGCCTTCCTTGATCAGTTCGGCACCGATCCGCAGGCCGGAGAAGCGCATTACTGGCTGGCCGAGTCGCTCTACCAGCAGAAGGCCTATGCTGAATCCGGCGCGGCCTACACGACGATGATCCGCTCTTATCCGGACGATCCGCGTGCGCCCGATGCGCTTGTGAAACTGGCCCGGTCGATGCGCCTCATCGGCGACAAGGACAAGGCCTGCGTGGCGCTCGATACGCTGCCCAAACGCTATCCGAACGCCTCTGGCGTGACGCGCGACCTGGCCGCCGTCGAACGGACCCGGTCCGGTTGCGACAATTAGAGCCTCCCGTCGCTCCGGCAGACCTGAGTGAGTCGTTTGACCGGCTCTGCAGCCTGGCTGCAGGGCCGGTTTGCGTTGCAGTCTCGGGCGGAAGTGACTCGCTGGCCCTCCTGCAGATTGCAGCTCGCTGGGCCAATCTGCGCGGCCGCAGCCTTCTGGCCCTGACGGTGGACCATGGTCTGCGGACCGAAGCGGCGGACGAGGCGCGCTTCGTGGCTGGTGTGGCAGCCCGCCTTGGCGTGCCGCACCGGACGCTGTGCTGGCAGAGTCCAATGCCCGGCCAGGCAAAGGCCCGTAAGGCGCGCCACGATTTGCTTGCCGCCGCCGCGCGGGAGGCCGGCAGCGTGATCATTCTCACCGCACACACGCAGGACGATCAGGCCGAAACCTTTCTGATCCGCGCCAGGGCCGGTTCCGGCTGGTACGGTCTGGCGGGCATCCAGCCGCTCTCCCTGTCTCCGGCAGGCGGGACAGGCGTGCCGGTGCTGATTGCGCGCCCGCTGCTATGTGCTTCGCGGGCCGGGCTGCGGGAGATGCTGCGCGCCGAAGGACAGGACTGGGTGGAAGACCCCTCGAACAGCAATCCTGCCTATGAACGCGTGCGCATGCGCCAGCTCCTGGCGGCACAGCCTGCTCTGCGCGCGCGGGTGCTGGCCCTCCGGGAGAAGCTGCAGCTGTTGCGGCAGGTGCAGGACCGGTCGCTTGGGCGCTGGCTGTCTGCCGATGTGGAAATCCGCGCAGACGGCACCTTACGCGCGCCCCTCCCGATCCCGCCGGGTGAGATGGGGGAGCGGGCGCTCGGCGCGCTGATTGCGCTGGCAGGCGGGCGGACCCGGCCTCTGCGCACCGATGCGCTCTCCCGCCTGACGCGGCGCGTCGCGAACCCGGACACATTGCGTCCGGCAACGCTCGGCGGGGCGGCGATCCGGATTAAAAACGGCAATCTGAAAGTGGTGGCGGAGCATGTGCTGCCGGCGGAACAGGTTAATGCAATCCCTGCACGCCTTTCGGCCATGGTGACGGCCTGTTCAGCTGCATATGAGATAAAATGTCCACGCCGCAGCTAAAGAGTCGTTTTTCAGGCCCAGTGGCCCTATGTTATCTGTCAAGAAGCTTTCCAAACTGAGAGAGATGCTATGAACGTTCGGAACCTGGCCATCTGGGGTGCAATCGCGCTGCTCGTGATCGGCATGGCGGTCGCGATGGGCGGAAATCCCGAAGCCGCCAGTGCCAAGCGCGCGAAACTCTCCGAAATCTACACGCTCGTCGACAATGGCGAAGTGGCCGAGGCGACGCTGGGCGATGACCAGATCATCGTGACGACCACTGACGGCCGCAAGATGGTCAGCGAATTGCGCGCCCTCGACATGAGCACGCAGGACTATCTGCGCGACAAGAACGTGCCGTTCACGGTGGATGCCGACAGCGGCCGCAACAATTTCGCCTCGCTCCTGTTCTCGATCCTGCCGATCCTGCTGATCGTCGGCTTTGTCTTCTTCATGATGCGCCAGATGCAGGGCGGCGGTGGCCGCGGGGCGATGAGCTTCGGCAAGTCGCGCGCCCGCCTGCTGACTGAAAAGCATGGCCGCGTCACCTTTGACGATGTGGCCGGCGTTGATGAAGCCAAGGAAGAGCTGCAGGAGATCGTCGAATTCCTGCAGGATCCGTCCAAATTCCAGCGCCTCGGCGGCAAGATCCCGAAAGGCGCGCTGCTGGTCGGCCCGCCCGGTACCGGTAAGACGCTGCTGGCCCGCGCCGTGGCCGGTGAGGCAGGCGTGCCCTTCTTCACGATTTCCGGTTCCGACTTTGTCGAAATGTTCGTCGGTGTCGGCGCGAGCCGTGTCCGCGACATGTTCGAACAGGCAAAACGCTCTGCGCCCTGCATCATCTTCATCGACGAGATCGACGCGGTCGGCCGTTCGCGCGGCGCAGGCCTCGGCGGCGGCAATGACGAACGCGAGCAGACGCTGAACCAGCTGCTGGTCGAGATGGACGGCTTTGAGGCCAATGAAGGCATCATCCTGATCGCGGCCACCAACCGTCCGGACGTTCTGGACCCGGCACTGCTGCGTCCCGGCCGTTTCGACCGCCAGGTCACGGTTGGTAATCCGGACATTATGGGCCGCGAAAAGATCCTGCGCGTTCACATGCGCAATGTGCCGCTGGCGAAAGACGTCGACGCGAAGACCATCGCGCGCGGCACGCCCGGCTTCTCGGGCGCCGACCTGGCAAACCTCGTCAACGAAGCCGCGCTGCTGGCCGCCCGCCGCGGCAAGCGCGTCGTGGCGATGCAGGAATTCGAGGACGCGAAAGACAAGGTCCTGATGGGGCCGGAGCGCCGCTCCATGGTCATGTCCGAGAAGGAAAAGGAACTCACCGCCTGGCACGAAGCCGGTCACGCCATCGTGGCCATGAAAGTGCCAGCGGCCGACCCGGTCCACAAGGCGACCATCATTCCGCGGGGCCGCGCACTCGGCATGGTGATGCAGCTGCCGGAAGACGACAAGCTGTCCATGTCCAAGATCGAGATGACCTCGCGCCTCGCCATCATGATGGGCGGCCGCGTGGCGGAAGAGCTGAAATTCGGCGACGACAATGTCACCGCCGGTGCCGCCTCCGACATTCAGCAGGCGACCCGTCTTGCCCGCGCCATGGTCACGCGTTTTGGCCTCTCCGATACGATCGGTCCGGTGGATTACGGTTCCGACCAGGGCGATGTCTTCCTTGGTCAGCAACTCATGCAGTCGAGCCATGTCTCCGAAGACACGTCCCGCAAGATCGAGGAAGAAGTCCGCGAACTGATCCAGACCGGCATGGACGATGCCCGCCGGATCATGACCGAATGCCATGACGAATGGTCCGCCATCGCCAATGGCCTGCTCGAATACGAAACGCTGACCGGCAAAGAGATGACCGACCTTCTCGATGGCAAGCCGCCGACCCGTCCGGACCTTGGCGCCGAAGATACAGGCCCGTCCTCCGCCGTGCCGGCCATCGGCAAGCGCCGGAAGCCAAAGGATGACGGCGGTGAAGCCGCAGGCGATCCGGAACCGAACCCGGCCTGACCGGAAAACAGACCAAAGACAAAGCCCGCCGGACATTCGTTCGGCGGGCTTTTCTTTAAGGCGGCCTGGCACCCGGTCAGTTATAATCGGTTATAGTCCGCCATAGTCCGGTATGATCATGGCAAGTCATGCGGGGCGCATGCTGCGCGCATCACAAACATGTTTTAGGATGGCGGCACGGTTGGTGGGTATCGGCTCCGCCTCAACCCACCCTACGCTTGCTTTAACGTGTACGTCAGATCGAATACAATTCTTAAGCCCAGCTTAATCGAAGCACGAAACTCGGGGATATTAAATATCCTTAGCATTCCAGGAACATAATGTGGCCAAGAAATCCATGACAGCTGCAGAGCTAATCGCTAGCACGGCAAACGATCCTGCTTATCTCGCCATGAAGGCAGAGCAGGATAGAAAACGTGCCGAGCTGCGCAAGATTCTTGATGCGGATCAGGCCGAACTCGTCGCGGAGCTGAACGCAACGGGGATAGAGCCAGTGAAAAATGTGTGGGATCTGGTCAGCCGTCCGAACAATTATGATGACGCGCTAGAGGTTCTGACATCTCATCTGTTCAAACCTCATCATCCACGTGTCATGGAGGGCATTGTCCGTTCACTGGCAATGCGTCACCTCTCCGGTATGACCGCGTTGTGGGAAAAATTTGCACAGATGTACCTTGAGACACACAATGATCAGGATATCGAAGAGCCGGCGCGACGCGGTCTGAAGTTTGCTCTGATCCTTGGCCTGGAGGCGTTGATGTCCGACGATGTTGCGGATTTGTTGAGGCAATTGGTTCATGATAGCAAAGGGCACCAGCATGCTGACTGCTTGGAGGACCTGCTGGCCAAGTATGAATCTGACGACCACTCATAGCAAGTTCGTCAATAATGCGGATCCGCTCGTGTCCGTGAAGCATGAAGCAAGGTAGGGTGGGTTGAGCGTAGCGATACCCACCACCCGCATGCCCGGACCTGTTACGCAGCACACGGAAATCCGGCGTCTCTATCCAACCGGATAACCCCTCATGGCAATCTGCCCGCCATGACAGACCGCACCGATTTTTTCTCTCAGGCTTACTACACGATCGCCCGCGCCATTGCCGAGGCGGGCGTGAATGTGGACCTGTTCAAGAATCCTCAGACGATTGCGCAATCGGTGAACCGGCGCGTGCGGGCGGAGCTGAAGCGGTTCGCCGTGCTGCTCCGCCGTCTGATCTTTCTGGAAGCATTGTGGTTGGAACTGGTGCCGCTGGCGCCGCGCACGGGCAGCAATTATTACGAACCGAAGAAGCCGGACGCCGAGTATCGCTACATCTTCACCATGGTGCCTGCGCCATCGCGCCCATGTCCGCATTTCCTGAAAGGGCCGGTCGTTGCGCCCATGCGCGGGCCTGTGCCTGCCGCGCCGCTCATTGCGCGGTGGCAGGCCATGCTGGACACGCTGAAGCATCACAAGCGCCGCGCGAAATGCCTCGCCCGCATAATCCAGCGCTGGCAGGCCGCCGGCGAGGCCCGGCCGCATGTGCCGCCCATTCCTCGTTCCCACCGTATGCCTGCCGCGCTCGGCATTGTCTCGGGCGGGCTGACGGTACAGCTGATCGACGCGCTGAAACGCTGGCCGGATTCGAGTTGAGCCTTGCCGACAATCAGGATTTTTTGCCGGAGCGCCAGGGGCGTTTCCGGGCGGGGGTGCTGGGACGCCCGCGCACGTGCTTCGACTTCGCTCAGCATGAGCGCTACGAGGGGGCGGCCTTTAACTGACTCATCCTGAGCGAAGTCGAAGGATGAAGCAGCAGAGAGCAAAAGCCCGGCGCTGGCGCTTGGGCCTGCCTCGGGAAATCGCAGTGCGATTTCTGGTCCTCGGCAGCCTGAGTGAAGTCGAAGGATGAAGCGTCGGAGAACAGAAGCCCGGCGTTTGTATCTGCCCGCTGGCCCGGATTCGAATTGTCGCGGAGGTAGACTGGCCCAATCGAAATACAGTCCTGCTGTGCACCAAGGATTGCTGCACTGCAGCATTCGGGTTTCTAAGGGGCAACATTCGGTCGGAACAGCCAGGCAGGCGGAGCAACGCAATGCCCATCAAACCGGTAGACATCGTCCTCTCCAACGGAGTGGAAGTCATTCTGCGCCCGGCCGGCCCGGCAGATGAGCCGCGCTTCGAAAATATCGTGGCGAACATGTCGGAAGAGTCGCGCTATCTGCGTTTCTTCTCAGGCGTGAAGGTCATCCCGAAGCCGATCATCCATGCGCTGGCCGATGCGGACGGGCACCGCCACATTGCCTGGGCCGCCGCGCTGAAGAACGAGCCGGGCCAGCCTTTTATCGCCGCCGCGCACGCGATCCGCACGACGAACGAACTGGAAGAGGGCGAACTCGCCATGGGTGTGCTGGATGCGTACCACGCGCAGGGCCTGTCCCGCATGTTGATCGCCTGCGTCGCGCTCTGCTGCCATGCTGAGGGGATCGTCACGCTGGAAGCGGAGACCCTGCCCGAGAACCGCCGGGCCAACAGCCTGTTCAAGGCGCTCGGCGGGCATGTGATCCGGCCGATGCCGCCGACCACGATGTGGCAGTTCCATGTCGGCGAACTGATCAGCGTCCTGCGCGCGATGGAATCCCCGCGGGGTCTCCGCGAGGTGTTCCGGATCAACGGCGCCGATGATGACCAGGTGGCCGCGTCTTAGGAGACGCGTTCCACCATCATGTGCTTGATCTTGGCAATGGCCTTGGCCGGGTTCAGGCCTTTCGGGCAGACCTGCGCACAGTTCATGATCGTGTGACAACGATACAGTTTGAACGGGTCTTCCAGATCGTCGAGGCGCTCGCCGGTCGCTTCGTCGCGGCTGTCGATCAGCCAGCGATAGGCCTGCAGCAGGGCGGCGGGCCCTAGATACTTGTCGCCATTCCACCAATAGGACGGGCAGGACGTTGAGCAGGAAGCGCAGAGGATGCACTCGTAAAGGCCGTTAAGCTCTTCGCGGTCAGCCTCGGACTGTTTCCACTCTTTCTCAGGGGCCGGCGTGTCGGTCTTGAGGAAGGGCTGCACATAGGCGTGCTGGGCGTAGAAATTGGTCAGGTCCGGGATCAGGTCGCGCACCACCGGCTGCGAGGGCAGGGGGCTGATCGTGATCACGCCCTTCGGCAGGTCATCAAAGCCCTTGGTGCAGGCGATCGTGTTGCGCCCGGCGATGTTCATCGCGCAGGAGCCGCAGACACCTTCCCGGCAGGAGCGGCGGAAGGCCAGCGTCGGGTCGATATTGTTCTTGATGTACAGGAGCACGTCCAGGATCATCGTCCCGGCCTTGTCCATGTCCACCCAATAGGTGTCCCAGCGCGGATTGCCGCCTTCTTCCGGGTTGTAGCGATAGATCCGGAACTGGCGAAGATTGGTCGCGCCCTGCGGCTTCGGCCAGGTCTTGCCTTTGCGGACCGTGGAATTCTTGGGAAGCGTAAGCTGTACCATGTTCGTGCGGTCCTCTTAGTAAACCCGGGCCTTCGGCTCGATGTAGCTGATTTCGTTCGACATCGTGTAGTCGTGCACAGGGCGGTAATCGAGGGTCACCTTGCCGGTGCCGTCATTCCAGGCCAGCGTGTGCTTCATCCACTTCTCGTCGTCGCGGTCTGCAAAGTCCTCGCGGGCATGGGCGCCGCGGCTCTCCTCGCGGGTGGCCGCGCCGTTCACGGTGACAGCCGCCTGAGCGAGGAGGTTGTCGAACTCGAGCGCTTCGACGAGATCTGTGTTCCACACCATGGTGCGGTCCTGGACATCGATGCTTGGCAGTTTTTTGTAGACTTCCTCGATTGCATCGACACCGTCCTTGAGAACGTCGCCGGTGCGGAAGACGGCGCAGTTGTTCTGCATGGCGCGCTGCATTTCGAGGCGCAGCTTGGCGACCGGCTGGTCACCGGATGCGTTGCGGAACTTGTCGAGGCGGGCGAGGTGGCTGTCGGTTGCGCCTTTCGGCAGCTCCGGCTGCGTGGCACCGGCGATCGTGGTTTCGCCGCAGCGCAGGCCCGCAGCGCGTCCGAACACGACGAGGTCGATCAGCGAGTTGGAGCCGAGACGGTTGGCGCCGTGCACAGACACGCAGGCTGCTTCGCCAACGGCCATCAGGCCCGGGACGATGGAGTCCGGATCGCCATTCTTCTTGGTCAGCACTTCGCCGTGATAGTTCGTCGGAATGCCGCCCATATTGTAGTGGACCGTCGGCAGAACCGGGATCGGTTCCTTGGTGACATCGACACCGGCGAAGATTTTCGCGGTTTCGGAAATACCCGGCAGGCGCTCGGCCAGCACTTCGGCGCCGAGGTGTTCGAGGTGCAGGTGGATGTGATCCTTTTCCGGGCCGACACCGCGGCCTTCGCGGATCTCCACCGTCATGGCGCGGGAGACAACATCGCGGGAGGCAAGGTCTTTCGCGCTGGGCGCATAACGCTCCATGAAGCGTTCGCCTTCGGAGTTGGTCAGGTATCCGCCTTCACCGCGGGACCCTTCAGTGATCAGGCAGCCCGAGCCATAAATGCCGGTCGGGTGGAACTGGACGAATTCCATGTCCTGCAGCGGCAGGCCGGCGCGCAGCACCATGGCATTGCCGTCGCCCGTACAGGTGTGGGCGGAGGTACAGGAGAAGAAGGCCCGGCCATAGCCGCCGGTGGCCAGGATGACCTTCTGGGCGCGGAAGCGGTGCAGCGTGCCGTCGTCCAGTTTCCAGGCTGTGACACCGCGGCAGGCGCCTTCCTCGTCCATGATCAGGTCCATGGCGAAGTATTCGATGAAGAATTCGGTCTCTTCGCGCACGCACTGGCCGTAAAGCGTGTGCAGCATGGCGTGGCCGGTCCGGTCGGCGGCGGCGCAGGTGCGCTGCACGGGGCCTTCGCCGAAGTCGCGGGTCATGCCGCCAAAGGCGCGCTGGTAGATCTTGCCTTCCTCGGTCCGCGAGAAGGGCATGCCCCAGTGCTCAAGCTCGTAGACGGCCTTCGGGGCGTTGCGTGTCAGGTATTCGATGGCGTCCTGGTCGCCCAGCCAGTCAGACCCTTTGACGGTGTCATACATGTGCCAGCGCCAGTTATCCTCGCCCATATTGCCGAGCGAGGCGGCGATACCGCCCTGCGCGGCAACCGTGTGCGAGCGGGTCGGGAAGACTTTGGTGATACAGGCCGTTTTCAGCCCGGCCTGAGCCGCGCCGAGGGCTGCGCGCAGGCCGGAACCGCCCGCGCCGACAACCACGACGTCATAAGTGTGATCGATCCAGTTATAAGTGCTCATATTCTAACTCTCCCGCGGGGCCGCTTACGCGCCCGCGCCAATCCACAGTTTCAGGACCGAAAGGGCGATGGCCGCAAACAGTGCGATACAGGCGAAGCTGTTCAGGATCAGCAGCGCCGAGCGCATCCCCGTCTTCGCAATATAGTCTTCGATGACCACCTGCATACCGAGACGCATATGGTATACGGTCGCGCCGGCTGTCAGGATCAGCAGGATCGCAGGCAGCGGCTGAGCGATCCATTCGATCGCAGCCTCTTCACCGCCCTGAACGGCGTTGATGACCGAGAACAGGAACCACGGCACCAGGAAGATCAGGGCAATGGCCGAGACGCGCTGGCCAATGTGGTGATGGGTGCCGGATTTGGCGGAACCGAGGCCGCGGGCGGCTTTGGTCGGGGTCAGGAACTGGCTGTTCGACATGGGTCTCTGCCTCCTACAGTCCGGCGGCGGCGAACCAGATGGCGGCCGCGCCCAGAATGGCAAATGCGTAGTTGAAGACGGACACGGCGCTGGCCTTGCCGGGGTCGAAGCCGATATTCGGCCCATCCCACAGAAGGTGGCGGATGCCATTGACGAGGTGGAACAGGACCGCGACGGCCCAGAGATAGAGAATCACGCTGCCGACCCAGGAGAACAGGATCCCCTCGATGGTGTCGTAACACTCGGCACCCGTGGCCAGGGCGATGATCCAGCCGGCGATCAGGAAGGTGCCGAAATAAAGGGCAAGGCCTGTGATGCGGTGGGTGATCGAAGCGGCCATGGTGGCATGGGGACGCCAGACCTGGAGGTGTGGCGACAGCGGGCGGGCATCAGCCCCGGACGATCCTGACATGCGAAGGACACCTTCCGATGGATGTAAGAGTTTCACTCAAGTGCTTGGCTTGCGGTTCTAGGAGTCTCTATGATCCTGTCAACGCACGGCGCGTATTGGAGTGACAATATGAAACGATTTCTGTGGCTTGTGGCCCTTTTTCTGCTCACCCCTGCTGCATTCGCCGATCCGATGGATGACTTGATCGCCGAATATGAGGCGTATGTCCGTGACACAAATCCGGCGGAAGCGGCACGTGCCGCCGGGGAAACCCCGTCGACCTGGGGAAAAGTCTCACCTGAAGCCGTGGCAGAGCGCGCGGCGCGGGCCGAAGCTCTTCGCGATGAGATCGCTGCGCTGGAAACGGACCGGACCACCGACCAGGCCATTCTGGAGCGGCTTCTGGCGGTGGACATCGATGACGCCCGCTATGATGCGGCGCGAATCCCCTTTACCGGCGACTGGGGCTTTCAGGCTGAACCGATCTTTGCAGCTATGCAGACCACGATCTCGACCGAGGCCGAAGGCGATGCCTGGATTTCCCGCCTGAACGACGTGCCGCGTTATTTCGCTGAAAATGTCCAGAACATGCGCCGGGGCCTGGCCACCGGCTGGGTGGCGCATGCTGATCCGCTGAAAGTGTCCACCGACCAGATTCGCGAGCAGATCAGTGACGATCCGAGCGCAAGCGGTCTGTACGTTCCATTCCTCAACCTGCCATCGGACATGGACCCGGCCGTCGCTTCACGCCTGAAGACGGATGGGCTGACGGCGGTGGCCAATGCCATCTCGGCCTACAGGAAGACGCTGACCTTCATCGAAGAAGAGTATGCGCCGAATACGCGGGAAGGGGCCGGTATCGCCAACCTGCCGGGCGGCAAGGAGGTCTATGCCGCCGCGATTGAGCAGCATACCGCTGGTGCCGGCTATTCCCCGGAAGAGATCCATGCGCTCGGTGAGGCGGAAGTCGCTCGCATCCGCGCCGAGATGGAAGCCATTCTGGAGGAGATCCATTTCGAGGGAGATTTCAAGGATTTCCTCACCTTCCTGCGAACGGACCCGGGGTTCTACGCGAAAACGCCTGAGGAACTGATGGACCGGGCAAAAGAGGTCGCCGCGAAGCTGGACGCCATCCTGCCGGACTATTTCAGCAAGCTGCCGCATCATTGGTATGGTGTGCAGCCAGTGCCGGCAGCAATTGCTCCTGGCTACACATCTGGCCGCTATGTCGAAGGGGATCCGGCTGAGGACCGGTCGGGCACTTATCTGGTCAATACATATGCGTTGGACCAGCGCCCCTTGTATGAACTGCCGGCCCTGTCTGCGCATGAAGCTGTGCCGGGGCACCATCTGCAGATCATGCTCGCTATGGAAATGGAGCGCCAACCGCGCTTCCGCCAGCAATATTACGCCACCGCCTTCGGGGAAGGCTGGGCGCTTTATGCCGAGCACCTCGCAATGGAAGCCGGCATTAATGAGACGCCGTATGAGCGGTTCGGCGGGCTTTCCATGGAGATGTGGCGGGCCTGCCGGCTCGTCGCCGATACGGGCCTGCATTGGTATGGGTGGACTCGGGAAGAGGCCGAGACCTGTTTCAACGAGAACTCCGCCCTCGCGCCGCTGAACATCCAGAATGAAGTGACCCGCTATATGGGCTGGCCGGGACAGGCGACGGCCTACAAGATCGGTGAACTGAAAATCCTGAACCTGCGTCATCAGGCGGAAGAGGCTCTAGGCGATGCGTTCGATATTCGCGCCTTCCATGATGCCGTGCTGGCTCAGGGCGCTGTGCCGATGGATGTCCTGGACCACCAGATCCATGACTGGATCGACGCCCAACTTGTGCAGACGGCGGCTCCGGAAAGCGCGCCTGCGCCCTGATTGCGACAGGTCTTTAAAATTGTTCCGGCCGGGCTTGTGCCCGGTCGAGTGGCGCGCCAAATGGGCTGGCCATGTTCCGCTTCTTTGAACGCCGCCTCTCTCCGTTTCCGGATTCGCCTCTGGATGTGCCGCCGCAGGGCTTCTGGCCCTTCGTGTGGTATTATGTGCGCGATGCCGTGCCATGGCTGGTGGTCACGGCCGTCCTGACCGCGATCATCGCTGTGGGGGAGGTGACGCTGTTCGGCTTCCTTGGCGGGATTGTCGACTGGCTTTCCTCGGCGGACCGTGAAGGTTTCCTTCAGCGCGAAGGCACGCGCCTTGCCCTTATGGCGGGCGTGGTCCTGGTGGCGCTGCCGCTTGCGACATTGATCCATGCGCTGATCGTTTATCAGGGGCTGATGGGCAATGTGCCGATGAGCGCGCGCTGGCGCATGCACCGGCAGATGCTGGGCCAGTCGATGAATTTCTTCGGCAACGAGTTTGCCGGCCGGGTGGCGACCAAAGTGATGCAGACGGCGCTCGCTGTGCGCGAAGCAGTGATGAAGATCCTCGACGTCTTCGTCTTCGTAATCGTTTATTTCGTCTCGGCGCTGGTACTGGTGGCTTCTTCCGACTGGCGGCTGATGCTGCCCTTTCTGCTCTGGGGCGGGCTTTATTGCCTCGTCATGGCCTGGTTTGTGCCGCGCCTTGGCAAAGTGGCGGAGGAGCAGGCCGATGCACGCTCTGTCATGACCGGGCGCATCGTCGACAGCTACACCAATATCCAGACGGTGAAACTCTTCGCCCATGCCGGGCATGAAGAGGCTTATGCGAAGGACAGTATGCAGGGCTTCCTGCAGACGGTGTACCGGCAGATGCGCTACGTCACCGGCTTCAACTTCATTGTGTACCTCAACAATTCGCTGCTGGTCTTTCTGGTCGGCGCGGTCGGTATCTATCTGTGGATGGGAAATCTGATCGGCGCGGGGGCCGTGGCGGCTGCGATCGGCCTGACCCTGCGCATCAAGTCCATGTCGCAATGGATCATGTGGGAAGTGGCGGGCCTCTTCGAGAATATCGGCGTGGTCTTCGACGGCAAGACGATGCTCAACCACCCGGTCGCAGTGTCCGATGCACCCGATGCGGAAGACCTGCCGCGTGGGCAGGGTGCCATCGAGTTCCGGAAGGTCGGGTTTCACTATGGCAAAGGGTCCGGCGTGATTGAGGACTTTTCCCTCTCCATCCGGCCGGGCGAGAAAATCGGTCTTGTTGGCCGGTCCGGCGCAGGCAAGACAACGCTGACGAATTTGCTGTTGCGCTTCTATGAAACGGAAAGCGGCGCCGTCCTGCTGGACGGACACGATGTTTCGCACGTGACGCAGGATTCGCTCCGGGCACAGATCGGGGTGGTCACGCAGGACACCTCGCTCCTGCACCGTTCCATCCGGGAAAACATCGCCTATGGCCGCCCGGGTGCCAGCGATGCCGAGATCCTGACGGCGTGTAAAAAAGCCGCTGCCATCGATTTCATCAACGAGCTGGAAGATTCCAAAGGTCGCCGCGGCCTCGATGCGCATGTCGGTGAGCGCGGCGTGAAACTGTCCGGTGGCCAGCGCCAGCGGATCGCGATTGCCCGCATCTTCCTGAAGGATGCGCCGGTGCTGATCCTGGATGAGGCGACCTCCGCGCTCGATTCCGAAGTGGAGGCCGTGATCCAGGAGAAACTGTTCGAACTGATGGAGGGCAAGACCGTGATTGCCATCGCGCACCGCCTGTCGACCATCGCCGCGATGGACCGGCTGATCGTGCTCGACAAGGGGCAGATCGTCGAGCAGGGGGGCCATGCGGATCTTGTGGCGGCGAACGGGCTTTATTCCGAGCTCTGGGCGCGCCAGTCCGGGGGCTTCCTGGTGGACCCGGAACAGGCAGACGGCGAAGTTGCGGCGGAGTAGGGCCTCATGAAACTGACCATTATCGAAACCGGCCTCGTCCCGGAGCCGATCCGCGGGGATTTCGAGGATTACCCCGCCATGTTCCGCCGCATGTTCAGCGCGATTGATCCGAACATGACGTTTGAGACCATTTCTGTGATCAAGGGTGAGCGCTTGCCGGATCCGGCCTCATTGGAGGCGGTGCTGCTGACGGGGTCTGCATCCGGTGTCTATGACGACCTGCCATGGATCGCCCCGTTGCTGGAGTTCATTCGTGCGGCGGCTGACGTTCATGTGCCTCAGATCGGCATCTGCTTCGGTCACCAGGCGCTGGCCGAAGCGCTGGGCGGAAAGGTCATCAAGTCTCCCAAGGGATTTGCGGCGGGCCGCCACACCTATGACGTGCTGGCCTGTCCGGGCCTGCCGGCGGATACGTGTCCGAAGACGATCTCCATCGCGGCCAGCCATCAGGATCAGGTCGTCGCGCTGCCGCCTGGCGCTGAAGTGATCGCGAAATCGGACTTCACCCCATTTGCCGGCCTCTACTATGCGGACAGCCCCGCCATCAGCTTCCAATGCCATCCGGAGTTTTCAGATGCCTTTTCTGCGGCGCTATATCGCTCCCGCAGAGAACGGCTTGGCGCTGCGACAGATCCGGCCGTTGAATCGTTGCAGATCGCTGATGACAATCAGCTTGTTGCGCGCTGGATCGCGGGTTTTCTTTCGGCGCACCGCACCGGGCGTTAACGATCTGAAACTGGTGTGAAACCTGCATCCGGTTGCGGAAACTGATGCAACAGTGTTCAACACGCACACGAAACCCCGTGGAGATTTACGACATGATGCCGAAACCGCTCGCTGACATCGCTCCGAACACATTTGAGTTCGAAGTGCTGCCACTGGTGAAGCCGACAGGCTTTCGCGAATACGACGCCCGCTGGTGGTTCAATGGCATCGGCAAGGAAAAAGCCCCGGAGCTGAACCTCACCGGCGTGCAGGCGCTCGGCCTTGGCATGGCAACGCTGTTCCATGAGCTGGGCGTCGAGCCGAAAGTGGTGACCGGCCACGATTTCCGTTCCATCAGCCAGCCGATCAAGAACGCGCTGATCCTGGGCCTGACGCAGGGCGGGTGCGAAGTGATGGATGTCGGCCTGGCTCTGTCGCCGATGGTTTACTGGAGCCAGTTCGAACTGGACGCGCCGTGCTGCGCCATGGTCACGGCCAGCCACAATGAAAACGGCTGGACCGGCGTGAAGATGGGCGCCAACAAGCCGCTGACCTTCGGGCCGGAAGAAATGGGCCGCCTGAAGGACATCGTCATGGGCGGCGCCTTTGTGGAACGCGACGGCGGCAAGCATTATCGTATCGAAGGCATTCGCGAGAAATACATCGCTTCGGTTGCTGACGGCGTGAAGCTGTCGCGTCCGCTGCGCGTTATTGCTGCCTGCGGCAACGGCACGGCCGGGGCATTTGCGCCGGATGCGCTGCGTGCCATGGGCGCAGAGGTTATCGAGATGGACTGCAATCTCGACATGACCTTCCCGAAATACAATCCAAACCCGGAAGATTCCGAAATGCTGCACGCCATGGCGGCTGCCGTGCGCGAGCATGGCGCCGATGTCGCGCTCGGCTTTGACGGGGACGGGGACCGTTGCGGCGTCGTCGACAATACAGGCGAGGAGATCTTTGCCGACAAGATCGGCCTGATGCTGGCCCGCGACCTGTCGAAACAATATCCGGACTCGAAATTCGTGGTCGATGTGAAATCGACCGGCCTCTACAAGACCGACCCCGTGCTGAAGGAAAATGGCGCGACGGTTGATTACTACAAGACCGGACATTCCTACATCAAGCGCCGCACCAATGAACTCGGCGCGCTGGCGGGCTTTGAAAAGTCCGGCCACTTCTTTTTCCGCCCGCCGATCGGGCTCGGCTATGATTGCGGCCTCGTCGCTGCGAAAGCCGTGCTGCAGATGCTGGACCGCAACCCCGGCAAGACGATGGCGGAGCTGAAAGGCGAATTGGGCACGGCCTGGACCTCGCTCACCATGTCGCCGCATTGCGATGACGAAACCAAGTACGGCATCGTCGACAAGATGGTCGAAGAATATGAAGGCCTGAACGGCACGGAGATCCTGGGCCGCAAAGTGGTCGACGTGAACACCGTGAACGGCGCCCGCGTGACACTGGAAGATGGCAGCTGGGTTCTGATCCGGGCCTCTTCGAACAAACCGGAACTCGTCGTCGTGGTCGAATCCATGGCCAGCGAAGACGACATGCGCGATCTCTTCCACAAGGAAATCAAACCGCGCCTCGGCAAGCACCCGGAAGTCGGCGCCTACAATCAGGAAATCTGATCTGCGCCTCTGATCAGCTGCCCGCAGGCGGCATGCCCATCTCGGCACCGGCCGCATCATCGAGTTCCCCGGCACGTATCCAGGCGGGCCGGGATTCGAGGCGGCTCCAGTAAGCGGCGAGGATATCGTTTGCTGGCATGGAGCCGAACTGCAGTCCCCAACCGACCTGCGCCCCGAGATAGACGTCGGCGGCGGTAAACTGGTCGCCGCACAGATACGGGCTGGCGCCGGAGATGACTTTGATCAGAACCTCGTACATATCTTCGAACGCGCCATAACCGGCCATTCTCTTCTGGTCTTCATTTACCGTGAAGCCGAGCGCCCGGTTGGTCACTGCCGATTCCACGGGCCCTGCAGCGAAGAAAAGCCAGCGATAATAAGATGCGCGGCGGTCCACAGGCGGGGCGAGTCCGGCCTCCGGGAAGGCGTCTGCGAGATAAGCGCAGATGGCGGCACATTCGGTGACGACCTGCTCACCATGCACGATGGCAGGCACCTTGCCCATCGGATTGATGGCCAGGTATTCCGGCGCTTTCATTGTGCCGTCATAGGTGAGGTATTCCACCTCATAGGGTGCGCCGACTTCTTCCAGCATCCAGCGGACCATCCGGCCGCGCGACATAGGGTTGGTATAGAATTTCAATTTGGCCATGCGTCCCTCCCGCTGTTCACGTTTTGATCTAGTCCTTCGGGACCACCGGAGTCAATCCGGAATCCTGGCAGTTGAAACTGCCGGACACGCAGCCTTGCCCTCTTGACCTAGGGGCACAAAAATCGCACCCCTCCGCCCAGTTTATACTGGCAGAATCGAGGGTACCCCCATGCGCGTTGCGATGATTGGCACAGGCTATGTGGGGCTGGTTTCTGGCGCCTGCTTTGCGGATTTCGGCCATGTCGTCACCTGTGTCGACAAGGACGCTTCCAAGATCGAGAAGCTGAAGGCTGGCGTCATGCCGATCTATGAGCCCGGCCTCGACAGCCTGGTCGCCAAGAATGTCGAGGAAGAGCGCCTGTTCTTCACAACCGATCCGGCCGAAGCCATTCGCGATGCCGATGCCGTCTTTATCGCGGTCGGAACGCCGTCCCGCCGCGGAGATGGCCATGCGGATCTCTCCTATGTCTACGGTGCGGCCGAAGAGATCGCCCAGCTGATGGACGGCTTCACGGTCGTCGTCACCAAGTCCACCGTGCCGGTCGGCACCGGGGATGAGGTGGAAGAGATCATCCGCAAGACACGGCCTGACGGTGATTTCGCTGTCGTGTCCAATCCGGAATTCCTGCGCGAAGGCGCCGCCATCAAGGACTTCAAGATTCCGGACCGCGTCGTGGTCGGCACCGAAGACGAACGCGCCCGTCAGGTGATGAAGGAACTCTACCGTCCGCTCTTCCTGAACGAGACGCCGATCCTGTTCACGGCCCGCCGCACGTCGGAACTGATCAAATACGCTGCCAACGCCTTCCTCGCTGTGAAGATCACCTTCATCAACGAAATGGCGGACCTCTGCGAAAAGGTTGGCGCGAACGTCCAGGAAGTCTCCCGCGGCATCGGTCTTGATGGCCGGATCGGGTCGAAATTCCTGAACGCCGGCCCCGGTTATGGCGGCTCCTGCTTTCCGAAAGACACGCTGGCTCTCACAAAAACCGCGAACGACTATGACAGCCCGGTGCGCATCGTCGACACGGTTGTCGAGGTTAATGCCGCCCGCAAGAAGGCGATGGCCGGCAAGGTGATCGACGCCATGAATGGCGACGTCAGTGGCAAGACCATCGGTGTGCTGGGGCTCGCCTTCAAGCAGAACACGGACGACATGCGCGACGCGCCGAGCCTCGACATTCTCCCGGCGCTGCAGGCTGCCGGCGCGAAGATCAAGGCGTTCGACCCGGAAGCCATGACCGAAGCCACCCATCTGCTCAAGGATATTGAGTTCACCAAGAATGCCTATGAGGCCGCGGAAGGCGCAGATGCTCTGGTCATCGTCACCGAATGGGACCAGTTCCGCGCGCTTGACCTGGAGCGGATCAAAGCCGGGCTGAAGAGCAATATCGTGGTCGACCTGCGAAACATCTATTCCCCGGAGGACATGGCCGCCAAGGGCTTTGCCTACACCTCCATTGGCCGTCCGGCCGTTTAATTTGACCCGCTGAAAGGGACTGGACCGATGAAATTCTTTGTAGATACCGCGAATATTGACGACATCTCGGAACTCGCTGCCACGGGTCTGATCGACGGCGTGACCACGAACCCGTCTCTGGTGGCCAAGGCCGGCAAACCTTTCACCGACGTGATCAAGGAAATCTGCGACCTGGTGGAAGGCCCGGTCAGTGCCGAAGTCGTCGCCATGGATTATGACGGCATGATCAGCGAAGGCCGCAAGCTGGCCGCGATCGCTGAAAACGTCGCGGTGAAACTGCCGCTCACCTGGGACGGCCTGAAAGCCTGCAAGACGCTGACGGGCGAAGGCACGATGGTGAATGTCACGCTTTGCTTCTCGGCCAATCAGGCCCTGCTGGCGGCCAAGGCCGGGGCGACCTTCATTTCCCCCTTCATCGGCCGTCTCGACGACATCAATCTCGACGGCATGGAGCTGATCTCCGACATCCGCCAGATCTATGACAACTACCTGTTCGATACCGAAATCCTGGCCGCCTCCATCCGGACGGCGAACCATGTGAAGGAGTCGGCGCTGGCTGGCGCAGATGTCGCGACCATGCCGCCGAACGTGATCAAGTCGCTTGCCGCTCATCCGCTGACAGACAAAGGCCTGGCAGCCTTCATGGCGGATGCCGAGAAGGCCGGCATCAAGGTCTGATCCGCATGGCTGAGGCGCAAGGCCCGCAGGGCAGGGTCCTCATTATCGCCGGATCGGATTCTGGCGGCGGGGCCGGAATCCAGGCCGACATCAAGGCCGTCACCATGCTGGGCGGCTTTGCCATGACAGCGGTGACGGCGATCACCGTTCAGGACACGACCGGCGTGCATGGTGTGTGGCCTGTGCCACTGGACGCGGTGATCGGCCAGATGAAGGTCACGCTCGCCGATATCGGTGCCGATGCCATCAAGACCGGCATGCTGGGATCTGCCCAACTGGTCGAAGCGGTAGCCGAATGCCTGTCCGAACACGCACAGATGATCCCGCGCGTCATTGACCCGGTCATGATCTCCACATCCGGCCATCGACTGGTGGATGTGAAAGGCGTCGAGGCGATCCGGTCAGAGCTGGTGGCCAATGCGCGCCTTGTCACCCCGAATGCGCCGGAAGCAGAAGTGCTGACCGGCAAGGCGGTGGAAACGGTCGATGGCCAGCGCCGGGCTGCGGAGCAGCTTCTGGAACTCGGGGCACATGGCGCGCTGGTGAAGGGCGGGCATATTCCCGGCAGCAGGATCACCGATGTTCTCCAGACCACAACCGGAGAATGGATCTTCGAAAGCCCGCGCATCGATACAACGTCCACGCACGGTACCGGTTGCACGCTCGCTTCTGCCATCGCGGCCATGCTGGGGCAGGGCGCCAGCGTGCCGGACGCAGTCGAGCAGGGGCGCGACTATCTTATGGGCGCGATCCGTGCGGCCAAGGGTTTTGGCAGAGGTGACGGACCGGTCCATCATGGCTGGGTGCTGGACGAGGACGATTAGCCGACCTTAACAATCCATCAGAAATGATCGATTTGCCGCCTGCGGAGAGTGTGGCAAAGGAGGCGCCCTGGAACAGGAGGCGCCGATGCCGAAATTTCCATTCTACCAGGTTGATGCCTTTGCCTTGCGTCCGTTCGAGGGAAACCAGGCGTGCGTGATGCCGCTGGAAGATTTCCTGCCGGATGCCATCCTCCAGGCGATTGCGGCAGAGAACAATGTCGCGGAAACGGCGTATCTCGTTCACATGGGCGGGAATATGTGGGCGCTGCGCTGGTTCACCCCGGCAGTGGAAGTGCCGCTTTGCGGTCATGCGACGCTGGCAAGCGCGCATGTCCTGTTCGAAGAGCAGGGCTTCAGCGGAGAAACGATCCATTTCGAAACGGTCCATTCCGGAACGCTGATCGTGCGGCGCCTGGCCGATGGCCGGCTGGAAATGGACTTTCCCTGCGGGCCGGTCCAGGAAATTCCGGTGACGGATGATGTCGCCGCTGCGCTGGGCGCCCGGCCGGTGCAGGCGTGGGGCGGCATGTTCTACGCGGCCCGGTTCGAAACGCCGGAAGAGGTCGAGGCCCTGAAGCCTGATCAAAAAGCCCTGAAAGATCTGGGCGTTCCGGGCAAAGGCTGGGACCGCGGCAATTTCGGCTGCTTTGCGCTAGGCGGCGATGGCGTGGATGTCACCAGCCGCTTCTTCGCCCCCGGCAGCGGCATCAATGAAGATCCGGCCACCGGCAGCTGGCACACAATGCTGGCCCGCGTCATGAGCGAACGCTTCGGCAAAACGGACCTCAAATGCCGTCAGGCCTTCCCGGGGCGTGGCGCCTTCATCGATACACGCCTGGAGGGCGACCGGGTGAAACTGATTGGCACCTCAGTGACAGTGATCGAAGGCAGCTTCACACTTTAGACGCCGCTACTCCGCGCCCCAGGGTGCCGGTGGCGGGTCGACGGGATTGGCTGTGTCGAATTCCACGCGGAAGAAGCGGCCGGGGCGTTCCAGTTCGTAGGCGAACAGGCTGTGCGTGGGGCGTACTTCCACGGCCCAGACATTCTCTTTCGACTGCGGGATGCCGGAGGCATCGAACAGGGCCTTGGTGGCCTCGTCGGCAGGGAAATTCAGGCGGCTGCCGCTGAACCGGTCATCGCGCGTGCCGCCATAGCCGGTCAGCGCGTCGAGGGTGCCGTCTGCGTGGCGGTGCTCATGGTGCAGGGCGAGGCGGTCGCCCTCGCGGTGGATGACCCAGACGCGGGAGCGGTCGTCGCCCACATGCAGCGGGATGCGGATCTCGTCCTTTGTGCAGGAGCGCACATGCATGACGATACGCTGGGCGCGCCAGGGGTCGTCCTGCAAATCATCGCTGACGATCTTGCCTTCGAAGGCCTTGCCGCAGAGCGCCGTCAGCCGGTGCATGAACTCCGATTCCTGCAGAGTCGGCTGGCTGCACGCGGAAACGAACAGCGTGGCGACCATGAGGAGAAGCGCGCGCACCGGGCCGGGCCTAGTGGCGGAAGTGGCGCATGCCGGTGAAGACCATGGCGAGGCCGGCCTCGTCGGCAGCAGCGATCACTTCATCGTCGCGGATCGAGCCGCCCGGCTGGATCACGGCGCTGGCGCCGGCAGAGGCAGCCTGCAGCAGACCGTCGGGGAAGGGGAAGAAGGCGTCAGAAGCGGCAACGCAGCCCTTGGTCTTCGGTTCGGCCCAGCCAGCGGCTTCGGCGGCATCTTCGGCCTTGCGGGCGGCAATGCGGGCAGAGTCGACGCGGCTCATCTGGCCGGCACCGACGCCGACGGTCGCGCCGTCTTTTGCATAGACGATCGTGTTGGACTTCACATGCTTGGCGACGCGCCAGGCGAAGAGGAGGTCATCCAGCTGTTGCTCGGTCGGGGCGATCTTGGTGACGACTTTCAGGTCAGCCTTCGTGATGCGGCCGAAGTCCCGGTCCTGCATCAGGAAGCCGCCAGCAACGGTTTTCACGAACCGTCCGGCCGAAGCCGGGTCGGGCAGGCCTTCGGTGATCAGGAGACGGAGGTTCTTTTTCTTCGCGAAGATCGCTTCGGCCGCCGCATCGGCGCCCGGCGCGATGACGACTTCGGTGAAGATCTGGGAGATCTCTTTGGCTGTCTCTTCATCCAGCGCGCGGTTCAGGGCCACGATGCCGCCGAAAGCAGAGGTCGAGTCGCAGGCGAGCGCGGCGCGGTAGGCCTCAATGATGCTCGACCCTTGTGCAACGCCGCAGGGATTGGCGTGCTTGATGATGGCGACGGCGGGCGTCTCTGCGCCAAGTTCGCCGATCAGCTCATAGGCCGCGTCGGTATCGTTGATATTGTTGTAGGAGAGTTCCTTGCCCTGCAGCTGTTTCGCCGTGGCAACGCCGGGGCGCTTCTCGCCGGTGACGTAGAAGGCGGCTTTCTGGTGCGGGTTCTCGCCATAGCGAAGGCTCTGCTGCAGCTTGCCGCCGAGGGCCGCCCAGTCCGGCGCGGTTTCGCCCAGCTGGTCGGCATACCAATAGGAGATGGCGGCATCATAGGCCGCTGTGCGGGCATAGGTCTTTGCGGCAAGCTTGCGGCAGAGGGCGACGGAGACCTCGCCGTCATTCGCGTCCATCTCTTCCAGCACCTTGTCGACATCGCCGCCATCGGTGCAGACAGCGACGAAGGCGCCGTTCTTGGCCGCCGCGCGCAGCATGGCCGGACCGCCAATGTCGATATTCTCGATACAGGTTTCAAAGTCCGCGCCGGAGGCGACGGTGGCTTCGAAGGGGTAGAGGTTCACATAGATCAGGTCGATCGCGCCGATGCCGTGGGTCTCGGCGTCTTTCACGTGGGACGGGTTGTCGCGCAGATAGAGGAGGCCGCCATGCACGGCCGGGTGCAGCGTCTTCACGCGGCCATCCATCATTTCCGGGAAGCCGGTCAGGTCGGCGACGTCCCTCACCTCAAGGCCGGCCTCCTTGAGCAGTTTCGACGTGCCGCCGGTGGAAACCAGCTCGACACCCTTTTCGGCCAGCTTTCGGGCCTGTTCCACAAGGCCGGTCTTGTCAGAAACGGACAGGAGGGCACGGCGAATACGGACGGGGGCTCCGCTAGCGGCGTCGGACATGAGGGGGTCTCCAGGAAGGACAATCTGTTGCCGCGCGGGGTAGCACGGCAGGGCCGGGCGTCAAGCGATGTCCTTGAAGGCTTTCGCAGCCCGCTCCACGCCATATTCCGGCACCATCATGCCCAGCATGCGCAGCGCTTCGGAGCGTTCCCGGCGGCTGGCCGCTTCGATCAGGACCGTCAGCTGCTTGTCGAACAGTTCCGATGCGGGCGTGCGGCTGGCGACGCGCAGGACACCATCAACATCGGTGCCAGTGACCGTCTCATGCTCATAGGTCAGCGCTTCGTGCATTTTTTCGCCTGCCCGCAGACCGGTCTCTTTGATCGCGATATCGACTCCAGGGATCAGGCCCTTCAGGCGGATCAGCGTCTCGGCCAGTTGCAGGATCGGCATCGGCTCGCCCATGTCGAGGACGTAAATGTCCGAATTCCGGCAATCATGCTGCAGGGCGCTGGCCTGCAGGACGAGCGCAGAGGCTTCTTCCACTGTCATGAAATACCGGGTGACGCCAAGATGCGTGATGGTCACCGGCCCGCCATCGGTGATCTGCTTTTCGAACAGCGGCACCACCGATCCGGACGAGCCCAGCACATTGCCGAACCGGACCATGGCCGCCGCCATTTCGGAGTCCTCCGCAATGCGGGAAATGGCGATCTCGGCGAGGCGCTTGGTGGCGCCCATGACATTGTCCGGGTCCACGGCCTTGTCGGTCGAGATGAAAACGAAACTGTTCGCGCCGATGGCGGCCGCCGCCTGCGCGCAGTTCACCGCCCCGGCCACATTGGTCAGGATCGCCTCGCAGACATTGCGTTCCATGAGGGGCACGTGCTTCAGCGCGGCGGCATGGATCACGACCTGCGGCTGGGCGCTCTGGAAGATGTCGCGTACGCGTTGAGCATCACGCACATCGCCGAGGCGGGCGCGGATGTTGAGGTCCGGGAACTGTTTCGTCAGCTCCATGTCGATGCTGTAGAGATTGTACTCGCAGGAATCGATAATCGTCAGCTGCGCCGGTTTGAGCCCGGCAACCTGACGTGCCAGTTCCGAACCGATCGTGCCGCCGCCGCCTGTGATCAGCACCCGGGCGCCTTCGATTTTGCTTCGGACCGGCGCAATGTTGAGACGCCGTTCCGGACGGGCCAGCAGGTCGGCCGGCCGGACGGGTTCCAGCAGATGGGCCGTCTCTTCGCCGGACAGCGCCATGATTTCCGCCCCATGCGAAGACGTAACGTCCAGGATCTGCATCATGATCTTGCGGTCGCGGGCCGCACCGGTCACGGCGACCCAGGGCATGTCCTCGTAGCGGACGCTCAGAATGTCGAGCACATTGGACAAGTCGTCCAGGCCGCCCATGATCGGCACGCCGCGAATGGCGCGGCCAAGATCATTACCATCCGTATCGATCAGGCCCAGCAGGCGGAAATTCTGGGTCTCGGTCGGGGTCTGCAGGCGCCGGATCACGCCGATACAGCTCGGGACATCGCCAATCAGCAGGATGGGGCGGGCATCTTTAGCAATCGGGCTGAAGATCTGCAGAGGTTTCCGGGTGGAACGCGAAAGGGCAACCATCCGCCCGGTGAAAAGGCCGATGGTCCAGATCAGGAGGGCTGTCAGCAGCACGCCCCAGGGCTGGGACAGGGCGCCATTGAGCAGACCGGCAATCGGCAGATAGATCAGGCCGGACAGGGCGACGGCCTGCATCACGCGCAGAGCATCCGGCCAGCCGATATGACGCCAGACCTGCGTCTGGATCCGCAGTATCAGGAATCCGGCGGCAACCGAGGCAGTGAAGGCAATCGTGCTGAGCAGAGTAGAGCTGACCGGAAAGGCGCCGCGCGGTTCAGCCGTCCACCACAGAAGGATGTTGGCCACGACCATCGCGCCCGCAGCAACCGCGAGGTCAAACCCCAGGGTGAGGAACATGGCTCTACGGGCAATACGTTGAGGCGTCATGCGCTCGGTTCCTTCACAAAGGCCCAGCGGACGCAGTTCGGAGGTTCGGTTCCGTCACTATTCGGATCCGCGAACCCCGCGATCACAATTTGCTCGGGGCGTTCAACTACGCCTCGGGCGAGATAAGCCGTCCGTTCGAGTCTTGCCCCTTCATGACTCGTTTTGAAGCGCCATACAGCCCCATTTTCGCATATTAAGCGAATCGCATCTTTGCCCATCATCGCTTCCACGGTGGGGTGAAGGTGGAATCGGATCTCGAAATTGATGAATTTCCGGTCTTCTGACGGGCCCTGGGAGATCGGCCGGACAAGGGAATCCTCCCCGGCGAGCCGTTTGCCATCGCCCGCCATGAACAGGCGCCGGCGGTGCAGGAGGCCATGGGCCGCCTTGTAGCCGCCATGCTGGGCGTCCAGCCAGATTTCGTCGGCCTCTTCCAGGCGTTTCGCGGAAATCCCCTCCGGCCCGCTGGCCGACAGGAGCCGCGTCGCTTCATTCATCGAGAAGGTTGCCGAATCCCGGCCGGACAAGATGAGGGTTGAGTGCGCGCTGGTGCGGCGCACAGCAGCCTGCCAGTCTATGTTCACTTCGGCGCTGAAGCCGCAGGACGTAACGATCCGGGACGTGTCGTCGGACAATTCAAAGCCAAGGGCGCCGGCATGGGCCTGATCGCCAAAGGGCAGGCCCGGCGCTTCTCCGCAATCGAGCACCAGGCGCAGGCCGTGCTTCTCCAGCTTCTGAAAGCCGGATTTCGGGGCGAAGGTGAACCGGCGGGGCGGGGCAGGCAGCCGGCCAAGGGCAGCATCAACAACTTCCGGACGGGATTCGTCGCCATCATTGAACGGATTCAGCGCACCGTCGCCGGTCTGGAAAAAGGCGAGCATCGCCCCCATCCGGGGAATCCATTTGGCGAAATAGTCCGGTGGTTCGATGCCTGCGCGGGTCAGCAATTCTTCCAGCATTTGGAGTTGCAGCAGGCAGAACAGCAGCCGCGACGGGGCACGGCTGACATGTCCGCCATCGGGCAGGATCTGTGCGGTGCATTCCGCGTCCAGACGGTCCAGCGCGAGGCCGAGGGCAGCGCGGTCGTTGAAGCAAAGCGCACCGGCCACGAGCACGACGGCAGACACCCAGCGGGCCCGGGGGGCGATTTCGGCATCGGCCTGGCTTTCCAGGTAACGGAGCTGGTGGTGCAGGCAGGAGAGGCGGGCCTGACGGGCTGTTTCCGGGCCTTCCTCGAACAGGTCTTCCCCGCATCGCAGCCAGTGCCAGAGGCGGGCGGCTGTCGGGTCTGTCCGCCAGGCAAAGCCATTGAAGCCGCCGAACATCTCGATCCAGGTGTCGACATGCGCCCGCGCCCGGATCGCGCCGTCTTCACCTTGAGAGAACAGGTCCGGCAACCAGGCGAAACGGTGCAGCCTGTCAGCGACATGTTTGGACGGCATCGGCACGGACCAGGGACTTTGGCCTGGTTCCAGCGTCATGCGCGACATGCCGATTCGCCAGACACCGCGCATCAGGGCTTCGCCGCGCAGCGTATCGGGCGGGACAAGGTCTGCCAGATGGAAGGTGAAGCCTTGCGGGACGGGGCCGGTCTGTTTCAGGCGCTGCACGGCGCCGATCTTGGCGTCTTCGCCGCTGACCCCCCGGAAGCGCCGCCAGAGCGCAGCATCATCTGCACCGGACCTTTGTGCCCGTTCAGCAGCGAATTGGCTGTCTCCACCTGACACGGCGCGCGTCCAATCTACGTGGGTTAAGCGTGCACGCTGGGTTTCAGGGCACGGATGTTATCAGCATAAGCCGTCGGCCCGCCTTTGAATACGGCAGACCCGGCAACAATCGCGGTGACGCCCGCGGCAATGGCGCGCGGGGAGGTTTCGGCATTCAGGCCGCCATCGATTTCGAGAATGATGTCGCGGCCCGTCCGGTCGATCATCTGGCGCAATTGTTCGACTTTGCGCAGCTGGCTTTCAATGAAGGCCTGGCCTCCAAAGCCCGGGTTTACAGACATGACCAGGACGAGATCGATGTCGTCGATGACGGGCTCAATAATGCTGGCCGGTGTTGCGGGATTGAGGGCAACGCCCGGTTTCATACCGGCCGCGCGGATGGCCTGCAATGTACGGTGCATGTGCGGGCCCGCCTCCGGGTGGACGGTCAGGATGTTGGCCCCGGCCTTGGCAAAGGCGTGGATGAACGGGTCCACCGGCGCGATCATCAGGTGCACGTCGAACGGCTTTTTCGTGTGCGGACGAAGCTTCTCGATCACGGGTGGGCCGAAGGTCAGGTTCGGCACGAAATGGCCGTCCATGACATCAATGTGGATCATGTCTGCACCGGCATGATCAATGGCCCGGATTTCCTCTCCCAGACAGGCAAAGTCTGCAGAGAGAATCGAAGGAGAAATCAGTATGTCGCGCATAGAGACTCCCTAAATGGGAAATGCCGGACACACAAGGCGCCCGGCATTCCGAATCTGCTTTCGATAGAAGGCGTTGGGCTTAGTAAGCAGCTGCCGGAATCAGCTTCCAGCCATCCGGGCTGGCGATGATGTCTACCGGGGTGCCAGGGGCGATATAGACGTCGGCGCCCTGGATGATTTCCTGCGTTTCACCGCTGGAAAAGCGGACCACATAGGCGAAGCCTTTACCGGTGCCGACGGCCTTGCCGGCTGCGTTACCGGCCATGCCGCCAAGGACAGCGCCGCCAATGGCGCCAGCGGTCTGGGCCTTGTCGCCGCCGCCGAGCTCGGAGCCTGCAAGGCCGCCGAGGACGGCACCGGCAGCTGTGCCGATCATCGATTGCTTGGGCTGGATCGTGACTTCACGCACCGACATGACGGTGCCGTGATAGACGCGCGAAGACTGGCCGACAGCGCCAGGAGAAACGGTATTCACACCTTGCGTGGAGGCACAGCCAGCCAGCGAGAGGCTGAGCGCCAGGAAAGCACCGGCGGCCAGCTTGCCGGTCGAGGTGCGGATGGAAGAAACAACGGTCATTTAAGTGCTCCCTGCACATTGTATGGGGGCTTTCTGGCATGTGCCGGCTGAATGCTACATGAACCTTCAGGGGCAAATTCAGGGCCTCCGGCTTACTTTAACGCTGCGGGCGACAGCCGTGCCATGAAGAATGCGTCATGTTCGGCCCCTTCGCCCGGCAGGGTGAGCACATCTCCGTGATCTGTAATGCTATCGGCAAAACCGGGCGCTTCGTCCGGCGTCACGGGCAGGCGGGTGACGAGGCCGTCGGCAATGGCGCGGGCCACGACATCGGCGCCTTCCGCCTTCAGCGGCGTGCAGACGCAATAGAGGATCGTGCCGCCGGGGCGGACCATCTCTGTCGCTGCTTTCAGTAGCCGGTACTGCACATCCGGGAAGCGGGCGATGTCGGCTTCACGCTTGATCCAGGCGCCTTCCGGGTGGCGGCGCAGCGTGCCAAGCGCGGAACAGGGCGCGTCAAGCAGGAGCAGGTCTGCTGGCTTTTCCGGGCGCCAGGTTTCGGCGTCAGCTGTAATGATTGCTGCAGAGAGGCCGGTACGCTCAAGGTTCTCTTCGAGGCGTTTGAGGCGCGGTTTCGACCGGTCCACCGCGATGACATTGAGGCCCGCCGCGCAGAGTTGCAGCGTCTTGCCGCCGGGGGCTGCGCAAAGGTCAATCGCCGTGACTTCCGGCGACTTGCCCATGACCATACCGGACTTGTCCATGACGATGCCGGACTTATCCGGACCATCCGATGCGCTTGCCATGAGCAGTTTTGCAGGCAGGGCGGCGGCCGGGTCCTGCACCCACCAGTCGCCGCTGCCATATTCGGCGAGTGCCTCGACCGGTCCGCCCGGCGCGCGGACAGAGCCGGAGGCAAGCAGCTCCCCGCCGGTCATTTCGGCGACGGCGGCGGCGTTGCCCTTTGCGGTAAGGTAAATGCCGGGTTCCCCCAGCTGGGCGGCGGCAAGCCGGGCGGCGCCATCTGCCCCGAGGCTGTCCTCGAACGCCGCGGCCAGCCAGTCCGGCCAGATCGCGGTGACGGGCAGGGCGTCCAGATCCGGCCGTTCGGCAGCGGCGCGGCGCAGCACGGCGTTCAGGAACGCGCCGCCGGAGCGGGCGTCCGGCCAGTCCTTTGCCGCTTCCACGGTTTCGGAGACGGCGGCATGTTCCGGCACATCCATCCGCCAGAGCTGCACGGCGCCGGCGCGCAGCAGCGCCCGGATGGCCGGGCTGGCTGCCTGAAGCGGACGGGAGAGGAGGGGGGCGAGTGCGCGGTCGATCCGGCCAAGTTCCCTGAGCGCCGCCGAGGCGATGGCGCGGGCAAAGGCCCGGTCCGGTCCGTCGAGATCGCCAAAGGGTGGGGACTCGGCCATGGCCTGGTCCAGCGTGCGGCGTTTTTCGAGAGTGAGAAACAGGAGATCGGCGGCTGCCCGCCGCACCAATGCGCCGCTCACAGCGTTCTGCCGTGTTTTGTCTTGGCACTTTGCCAGGCAGTCTCGAACTCTTCTGCCGTTATCAGCTCGGGTTCGAATTCGCGTTGTGCGGCGATTTCATCGAGTGGTGGCGTTGGGACTTTTCCAAGCCCGGTGCTGCCAGTTTGCTCTTTGCTGTCCGCGTAATCCTCGCGGCCATCTGCGTAGACATCCACTTTTCTCAACTCCCAGCGTTCATCATCCAATTCGCTGTAGAGCATCACGGGATCATCGGGAAAGGAGTGTATCCACCTAACTCTGAGGTATTCCATCTGAAAGGAACCTTCGGCATCGGAGCGTCAGCCCCACGGACCCGCTTCGCGGCGCATGGCCGGGGAGGCCGGCGCTGCCGTCACGCCCATTTCCGAGGCGAGGCGGCGCAGCGCCTCTATCCGGTTGGCGGTTGCCGGATGGGTTGAGAAGAGATTGTCCGCGCCGCGCCCGTTCAGAGGGTTCGCGATATACATGTGCGCCATGGCCGGATTGCGCTCGGCGGCGACATTGATCGTCGACCGCGCGCCGCGCTCGATCTTGGCCAGCGCCGAGGCGAGCCAGAGCGGGTTGCCGCAGATTTCCGCGCCCATCCGGTCGGCTTCATACTCGCGCGAGCGGGAGATCGCCATCTGGACGAGACCGGCGGCCATCGGGGCAAAGATCATGATCGCGATGGAGCCGATCAGGCCCGTGCGTTCGCGCCCGAAGAAGAGGGCGAAGTTTGCCAGCATGCCGATGGCACCGGCGATGGTGGCCGTTACGGTCATGGTCAGCGTGTCGCGGTGTTTCACATGGGCCAGTTCGTGCGCCATCACGCCGCGCACCTCGTCGCGGTTCAGCATGCCCAGCAGGCCGGTCGTGGCGCAGACGGCCGCATGTTGCGGGTCGCGGCCCGTGGCGAAGGCGTTCGGCTGGGGCGTCTCGATGATGTAGACGCGCGGCGGCGGCAAGCCGGCCCGGTCTGCCATCAGGGCGACATCATTGGCGAAGGTGCGCAGCATGGGGGAGGCGGTCTTCGGATCGATTTCCTTGGCGCCCTGCATCGACAGGACGATCTTGTCGGAATTCCAATAGGAGAAAATATTCATCGCGGCCGCCACGACGAAGGCGATGGCCATGCCGGTGGTGCCGCCGATCAGATAGCCGACGCCCATGAACAGCGCGGTCATTGCCGCGAGAAGAATGAAGGTTTTAAGCGTGCCCATCGGGCCTTAACTCCAGTCGTTTCTCCGCGTATGTACGCGGTGCGTTAGCACTCCCCAGCTGCCACCCCTATATGGCGAGCGTTAACGAAAAGAGGAGTCTTCATGGCCAGCGATGACAAAGCTGTAATCCCTGCGCTGACGGACGCGGAAATCGAGCGCCGAAAGGCGTTGCCGGAAGCGGCCCGCCGCGCGCTGGAAGAGGCCGATGCCCGCAAGGCCAAAGAGGCCGCCGATGCGGCTGCCCTGCCGGAAGACGAGCATGGCGGGCCCAGAAGTATCGAGCCGACCCGGTATGGAGATTGGGAACGCAAAGGCATCGCCTACGATTTCTGAACCTGCGTAGCCCCCCTCCGACCCGCTTCGCGGCCCACCTCCCCCGCAAGCGGTGGAGGATTAAGTCCTGGACTTGCGGTAAGGGCATCCTCCCTCGCTTGCGGGGGAGGTGGCAGACGGCAAAGCCGGCTGACGGAGGGGGGGCTTGTTTCAGCCCGCGCTCGTGCTTCGACTTCGCTCAGCATGAGCGCTACGAGGGTGCAGGAAAGAACAGGACTCATCCTGAGCGAAGTCGAAGGATGGAGCGGTAGAGAGCGGACGTCCGGCGGTTACGCGTGTCTCAAAGCCCCAGCACTTTCCGTGCAATGATTGTCCGCTGGATCTCGTTCGTGCCGCCATAGATGGACTGGGCACGTCCTGCAAAATAGGTCGCCATGTCACGCCCCGGTGAGCCGCCGGGATCGTTCTGGCCGGCCCAGAAGCTGAAATGCGGCTGGGCATAGGCGCCTGCCGCATCCACCATCAGTTCGGTGATCTGCTGATGGGTCGTCGTGGCGAGGATTTTCACGGTGGAGGCCGCATCGCCGGGAGAGCCGCCTCGGGCGGCCGCGGACAAGACGCGGAACACCGTCATCTCCAGCCCGTCGACCGCCATTTCCGCTTCCGTCAGGCGGCGGGCAAAGCCTGCATCATCGATCAGCCGGTCGCCGCTGCCGTCCGGCGTGGACATGGCCACGTCGCGGATGTGGCGCAGCATGGCGCGCTTGCCGCCGATGCGGGCGTAGGACGTGCGCTCGAAACCGAGCAGGTATTGCGAATAGGTCCAGCCTTTTCCGGCCTCGCCGATCCGGTTGTCTTCGGGCACTTTCACATCCTCGAAGAAGACCTCGTTCAGGACATGATTGCCGTCGATGGTGATGATCGGTTTCACCGTCACGCCGGGCGCATCGATGGGGCAGCAGATGAAGCTGATACCTTGCTGTTTCTTCTCTTCCTGGGAGGTGCGGGCGAGGAGGAATATCCAGTCGGCATGCTGGGCCGCGGAGGTCCAGATCTTGTGGCCGTTTAGGGTGTAGGTGCCGTCTTCGAGTTTGGCGCTGAACTGGAGAGAGGCGAGGTCAGAGCCTGCACCGGGCTCGGAATAGCCCTGCGCCCAGCCGACCGAGCCGTCGCGGATGCCGGGCAGCCAGCGGGCTTTCTGTTCGTCCGAGCCGAATGTGTAGATCACCGGGCCGACATAGATGACGCCCATCGGGGTGACGGTCGGCACGCCGGCGCGTTCCAGTTCCTCGTCGAAAACGTATTGTTCCTCGATCCCCCAGCCGGGGCCGCCATACTCTTCCGGCCAGGCCGTGGCGAGCCAGCCCTTCTGCCCAAGGGCCATTTCGGAGCGGCGGACTTCCTCCGTCGTCAGCGGCAGGCCAGCCTTGTATTTCCGGATGATGTCTTTCGGGAAGTCTGTCTCGAACCAGGTCCGCACTTTTGTGCGGAAGGCTTCGATCTCAGGGCTGAAGGAAAGGTCCATCTTTGGCTCCGTCGTTTCCCCAAAAGCGTAGGGCAGGGCCTGCCTGATGCAAGCCCTGCCCCAGCGTCGCCCGATTGGCGAATACGTGGCCTTAGGCGGCCTTCTGTTCTGCGATCCACTGGTCGACGCGGCGCTCCAGCAGGTCGAGCGGCATCGAGCCGCCGCCGAGCACGGTGTCGTGGAAGCCGCGGATGTCGAACTTGTCGCCCAGTTCTTCTTCGGCGTGCTTGCGCAGGTCCTGGATCTTGATCATGCCGATCTTGTAGGCCGTGGCCTGGCCCGGCATCACGATATAGCGCTGCACTTCGGACCGGGCCTGCGCCTCGGTGATGGCGGAGTTGTCGAGGAAGTACTGAACGGCCTGTTCCTCGGTCCAGCCCTTGGAGTGCAGGCCGGTGTCCACGACGAGGCGGATGGCGCGCCAGATTTCCGAGCCGAGACGGCCGAAGTCGGAATAGGGGTCTTCATAGGTGCCCGGGAATTCCGTGGCGAGCCATTCGGAATAGAGGCCCCAGCCTTCGGCATAGGCGGTGAAGTTGATCTGGGTCCGGAACTTCGGCACGCCGGTCAGTTCCTGCGCGATCGAGATCTGCATGTGGTGGCCCGGAATGCCTTCATGATAGGCGATCACTTCCAGCTCGCCCTTCGGCATGGCTTTCATGTCCGAGAGGTGGGCGTAGTAGACGCCGGGGCGCGAGCCGTCCGGCGTGCCGGGGAAGTAGTGCTGGGCCGCGCCCGGTTGTTCGCGGAAGGCTTCGACGCGCTTCACGACCAGGTCTGCTTTCGGCAGGATGCCGAAGAATTCCGGCAGCTTGGCCTTGATGTTCTCGATCTTCGCCGTGGCGTCGTCGATATAGGCCTGGCGGCCCTCATCCGTGTCCGGATAGTAGAAACGTTCATCATCCTTGGAGTCGCGCTGGAAGGCGAAGAATTCCTGCAGCGTACCCTCGAAGCCGACCTGTTCCTTGATGGCTTCCATCTCGGCATGGATCCGGTCCACTTCGGCGAGGCCGATCTGGTGGATCTCGTCGGCGGTCATCGACGTGGTCGTGTTGTTGGCGAGGCGTTCCTCGTAATAGGCTTCGCCATCCGGCTGAAGGAAGGCGCCGACGGCCTGCGTGGAATCCGGTGAGTTGGCCATGTCTTCGGTCGCGAACGCGATGATGTTGTCGAAGGCGTCGAGGAAATCGTTCGTCATCGCGTCAATCGCATCGGAAAGGATCTCGTCCGACTCCGCCTGCGTCAGCTCGCCATTCTCGACGAGGGTGGCGAGTTCGGATTTCACATCGGCCAGCAGGGCGCTGTCTTCGCCCTCAGTGAACGGCGCGCCCGTGATGACTTTCCGGGACTGATCGATCACACCTTCATAAGCGAATTTCGGGGCATGCGTGCCGTGCTCGGCGTTCACGCGGGCCACGTCTGTCGCTTCGTTCAGCGCGCGGGCGGCTTCGCGGATCCGCGAAACATAGGCGCGCATGTCGTCCGCATTCTCGACATTGTGGAAGCTGATCAGGAATTGCGGGATGAAGCCCTGAGGGCCGTTCATCTGGTCATAGACGAAGCCATTATAGCGGAACTTCGCAGCCTCGGCGGCTTGCTCATATTGGTATTCGAACAGGTCCCAGGACAGTTTGTCGGCGTCCGACAGGTCGTCATAGTTGAACTTGGCTTTCATTTCCTCGACGGCGGCCTTCTGGCGGGCCAGCTGTTCATCGGCGCAGGCAAGGGTGAAGCAGTCGATCTTGTCGTTGAGGTCCTTCCGGCCAAGGAAGGTCATCATGATCGGGCTTTCCTGAAGCGATTCCTCATACTTCGCGTCGAACCAGTCGTTCAGCTCTTTGCTGATCTCGGCCTTCTGGTCGGCGGTCAGCTCAGTTGCGGCGGCGGGGGCGGCGGGTTTGTCGGCCGGCTGTCCGCAGGCGGCGAGTGCGAAGGCCAGCGCCAGCGCTGATACGGCAGGTTTGATCATGGGGGGCTCCGAAAAAGGATTTCTCGATAAACGATAAGGCTTGGTAGTCGCTTCCGCGGCGCTCTGTCAATTGGCAAGCGGCACGCCCGGCGCTAGGGGAGGGGAATGACTGAAACAAATTCCCCCAGAACGCTCCGGATCGGGACACGTGGTTCGCCGCTGGCCCTGATTCAGGCAAATCAGATCGCCGCCGGGATCGAGGCGGCCTCCGGCGGTGCCATGATTGGCGAGATCGTCACCTTCACCACATCGGGTGACCAGCTGACGACTGAGCGCCTGATCAATTCCGGCGGCAAGGGCCTGTTCACCCGTGAGCTGGATGCGGCGCTGACCCGCGGTGACGTGGATCTCACCGTCCACAGCCTGAAGGACGTGCCGTCCGTGCTGGAGCCGGGCCAGGTGTTCGCCGCCTTCCCGCAGCGGGAAGACCCGCGCGAGGGCTTCCTCTCCCCGCATGCGAAAAGCCTGATGGACCTGCCGCAGGGCGCAAAGGTCGGCACGGCCTCGCTGCGCCGGGAAGCGCAGACCCGCGCGATGCGCCCGGATCTTGAGATCGTCACCTTCCGCGGCAATGTCGCGACCCGCATGCGCAAGCTGGAAGAGGGGTTGGCGGATGCGACTTATCTGGCCATGGCGGGGCTGACGCGCCTCGGCCAGCCGGACGTGGCGACCCCGATCCCGCTGACCGACATGCTGCCGGCCGCCGCGCAGGGCATTGTCGGCGTGGTGATGCGCGAAGATGCCGACGCCGACACCGCCGCCGTGCTGCACAAGCTGAACCATGTGCCGACTGCCGCTGCCGCCATGATCGAGCGGGCGTTCCTGCTGGCGCTGGACGGATCGTGCCGCACGCCGATTGCCGCGCACACATTCGACAAGGGCGAGGAATGGCACCTCGTCGGCGAAGTCCTCGCCATGGATGGCGGCGCCCGCTGGCGCGCCGAAGGCACCTGCCGCAAGGGCGCGAGCGAAGTGCAGCTCGAAGCGCTGGGCAAGGACATCGCCAATGACATCCGCCAGCAGGCTGGCGGCCAGCTGCCGGCCTTCGAGGGGGACTGGTGAGCCTTCCGGTCATCGTGACCCGCGCCGAGCCCGGCGCCTCCGAAACCATGGCCCGGCTGAAGGCGATGGACCTGCCGGCCATCGCCTCGCCCATGCTGTCGCTGGCGCGGCTGAAGGTCGACCTGCCGGACCTTTCGGCCGTGCAGCACCTCGTCTTCACCAGCGCCAATGGCGTGCGTTTCTTTACAGAAGCCAGCACCCTGCGGGCGGCAAAGGCCTGGTGCGTCGGCCCGTCAACGGCGGCTGCGGCGCGGGAAGCCGGTTTCGCGGCCGTCTATGAAGGGGCGGGCGACGCGGCGGCGCTGGCGGCGGACATTCTGGTCGCCCTGCCGGAAGGCACCGAAGGCGTGCTGCATGTTGCCAATGAGGCTGCGGCCGGCGAGCTCGTCGCCCGGCTGAAAGAGGGCGGCATTCCGGCGGACTTCCTGGCGCTATACGAAACACGGCCCGCCGATGACCTGACGCAGGACGCCGAAGCGGCGCTGGCGGCGGGGCCTGCCTGTGTGCTGATCCATTCGGCGAAAGCGGCAGCGGCTTTTGCCTGGGCGGCGGGCGGCTTGGAACACGCCATCATCGTCGCCATCTCGGAAGCGGCGGTGCGGCCGCTGGAGGGCCGCGAGGTCGCCGCGATCCATATTGCTGATGCGCCAAATGAAGACGCGCTGCTCAGCGTCCTCGCCAAGGTGGCGGACGGCCTTTGAGCCGCCGGAATCCTGTGCGAGTGTGCGATGTCAGAAACCGGATTCGAAATGACAGACGATTCTATCCCTGAAAGCTCCGTCGACCCGGCAGAACCGATCGACGCAGATTTCGAACTGGCCCCGGAAGAGGGGAAGACGCCGAAGTCCGGCAGCGGGCCGGGCTGGCTGGGCGCGGGCCTGATGAGCCTCGTCGCCGCCGGGCTGGGCGGCGTGATCGGCATCGGTGGGCACCTGATGATGCCAAGCGGGCTTGGCAATGCGAATGAAGAAGTTGCCGCGCTGAATGACCGGATCGGCAAACTGGAACAGTCGGCTCCGGATGATCGCGACGCGCTGAGGGCAGGGATCGACGCGCTGGCCAATCGGATCGACAATTTGCCTGTGACGCAGTCCGCCCCGGTGGACCTGACGGCGATCGAGGCCCGTCTTGATGCGCTGGAATCGGTGGAAGTCGGCGATACGGTCGCCCCTGAAGATCTCGCCCGTGCGCTCGGTGCTCTGTCCGACCGGCTGGAGGCGCTCGAAGCCCGCCCGGTGCCGCCTGACATGAGCAGTCGCGTCACCGCGGTGGAGCGGGAGGTCGAAACGCTGCGCGACTCGACTCTGGAACAGACCAAACAGGGCCGCTCGCTCGCCGACATGCTCGCGCGCGTACAGACCCAGCAGAGCGATGCCCGGGCTGAGGCGGCCTCGGCCAGTTCCGTTGCTGAAGCGGCACTTGCCCTGTCTGCGATCGAAGCAGCATCGCGCCGGGGAGACCCGTTTGAATCGGATTACCGCTCGCTGCGTTCTGCTTTGCCAACCGTTGACGATGTCCGGGCGCTTGGCCCGCTGGCAACATCCGGCGCACCGACACTGGCGGAATTGAAAGACGCCTTTGCTGTGGCGGCCGATGCAGCGCGGCGCACGGTGCCGACAGAAGATTCCGGGCGCTGGGGCTGGATCAACAAATTCTTTGGCGGCGCCGTCACGGTCCGCAAGGCAGACGGCTCGGATGCCGATCCGTTCGCGCTTCTCTCGCGGGCGGCCGAAGCCCTCGAAAAGGGTGACCTCGAAGAGGCCGTGTCCTATACAAGCCGGCTGGACGGACCGCCGGGAACGGCAATGTCCGGATGGACCGAAGATGCGAAACGCCGCATCACTCTGGAAAACTCGCTGGAGGCCGTGCGCCTCGCCCTGGCGGATGGGGGCGCCAAGACACCATGAACCGAATCATCGTGTTTCTCGTGCTTCTGATTGTGCTGATTGCAGCGCTCGCTTTCGGCTGGTGGGCCTATACGCTGCCCGGCAAGGTGACCGTGCCGATCGGGGCAGAAGAGATTTCCATCAAGTCCGGCGCCGCCGTGGCGCTCGTCCTGGCCCTGTCGGGCCTGATGGCGGCGGCCTGGTGGGTCGTGTCAGGCATCTTCGTTTTACCGGGCCGGATCGCGCGTTCGCGCCGCCGGTCGAAATCGCGCAAGGCAAATGCCGCGTTGACCGAAGGCCTGCTGGCTGCCGAAGCCGGCGACGCGGAAGCCGCGCTGAAGCTTGCCCGCAAGGCAGCCAAGCATGCCGAGGACGAACGCCTGAAATTGCTGCTCGAAGCGCGCGCCGCCGAAGCGAATGATGACTGGGCCGGGGCCGAACGGGCCTGGAGCCAGCTGACCCGTCTGCCGGGCGGCCAATTGGCTGGCCTGCGCGGCTCTGCCATGGCGGCCTCCGAACGCGGCGACCAGCTAACGGCGGAGACCCGTGCCCGCGAAGCGCTCGGTCTCAAATCCTCTGCCGACTGGCCGTTCAATTCCCTGTTCGACCTGCAGGTCTCGAAAGGGGAGTGGGAGAAGGCGCTCGATACGCTGACCACGGGCGAACGCCGCGGCATGATCAAGGGCGACAGCCTGCGCCGCCGCCGCGCCGTGCTGCTGACGGCTCATGCCGCCGGTCTTCCGCATGACCGCAAGAGCGAGGCCCAGAAGGCGCTGGCCGAAGCGATCCGCTCTGCGCCGGGCTTCCCGCCGGCCGCTTTCCACGGCGCCAGGGCGCTGATGGTGGACGGCAAAGCCAAGGCCGCGCAGGGCGTGCTGGAACTTGGCTGGAAGGCGCGCCCGCACCCGGCGCTGGCGCAGCTCTGCCGCCGCCTCGTGCCGCAGGACAGCCAGGAAAATATCGCCCATCGCCTGCAGGCGCTGATCGCGGCCCAGCCGAACCACCGCGAAAGCAAGATCCTGATGGCCGAGATCGCCATGGACAAGGCCGAATGGGTCGGAGCGATCCGCTCGCTGGCCCTGCTGGTCGAAGAGAACCCGACCGCGCGGCTCTGCCTGCTGATGGAACGGGCGCTGAAAGGCTATGGCGATCCGTCGGAGGCCGCCCGCTGGGGCCGCATGGCCGTATCGGCCTCACGTGAGCCGGACTGGTCGGACATCGACCCGAAAGGCAATGCCTTCGAATTCGACAAGCAGGGCTGGTCGCGTCTGGTCTATGCCTTCGGCGATGTCGGCGACCTCGTGCACCCGCGCTATGAATCCTATGGCCGGGAGCTGGAGGCAGGGCGCGTGCCTGCATTGCCGGGGCCGGACCTGGACGAACCGGCCGCCGAAGCGCCCAAAGCGCCGGACCGTCCGCTCAGCCCGCCACTGGACTACGCCTCCGACGACGACTGAGCGTGCCTGCACGTGCACTGCCCAGGATGGCAAAAGCGTCTTGCGAAACCGCGCATCTGCCGGTATGAGGCGGGCCTTCAGAATGGTCTAGGCCGCTATAGCTCAGCTGGTAGAGCATCGCATTCGTAATGCGGGGGTCAGGTGTTCAAGTCACCTTAGCGGCACCATTCTTTTCCCATGGCACGGAAAACCGTTTCGCCACGCTACGCAGCTGCGGCGGGGATTGTATTGCTGCGCTTGCAGGGCATCCGGCATGGATAATCAAACATGCTTGCATTCCCGATGGGTGCCACCACATTTTTCTAATGAAGCACCCTCCCCCTATCCCTCGTTATCGATCTCAAAATTCAGAGGCCACAAAAGCGAGTGGTACTTGGCAGAAAGTGCTCAAGGCTATGCCTATTGTAATTCCTCTCGCAGGTCTTGTGTTCACAGTTTTGGTGTATGTTCTCCAGGTGGATATGCGGAAAGCTCAAAGAGAGCTGGCGGCGCTGGAGAAAACCAACCTTCAAGAGCATTTAGAAGCAGCGAGATCTATCCGAATTGCTGAAGCCCAGAATCTGTTGAAGCGGGATTGGCAGCACGGTCGCTTCGAAACCAAATTGGAATCCAGGTACGATCCTCGAATCAAGGATGCGATCCTTTTCCTGATCGAAAACAACATCAAAGTGAGGATATCAGCGGATTATGTCGAGCTGTACGACCTCCCAATTGGATGTGCCGAAATGGAGATTGAAGCAAATTCTATCGTCATAGGAGACAGCAACTTAGATCGCTCAAGAATAAGAAGTTCGGCGAAAGTGTTTAGAATACTTGATAGTCGGTTGAATGACTTCGAGTTGTTCGCGGTTGGCGATCTGCAGGCTCCTGTTCCAGAAAAAGTAACGATAACCGATAGCCTCATTCTTGCGAGTGATCTTATTATTCCATTCGGTCAAATTAAAGTCGAGGACAGTTCTAGCAGAGATTCAAATATCATATCTAAGAACGGTTACATCCGGTTCGACCGCTTTCGTGGAGGAGGAAGGATCGATTTTGACAATCTCAACGGCCTTCCTATCGGTTGTACACTACTATCGGCGGATGAAAGAATAATCGGTGACCACGCCATATTATGCCGGCAACAATTCTCTGCTGCGACGACGGACGTATCGTGGCCCTCAGTAGAAATTGGAGATTGCATAATTTTTGGAGACAAAAGGCGATCCTTTACAAATCTGGACCGGGACTTGATGCGATCGTTTAGTCGATGGAATGCCAACATGATTGAGCAGAGCGACTGAGCGGTTTTGGGTGTGTAGAGTTCGACAGAAGTTTCAAACTTGGAGTTTGAAGGGCACAATCTGTTCAATTAGCGCTCGGTCATTTTTTGATTTCTCACGCTTGCTGGTTGTTCGGAACCGCCGTTAGGTTTCGCCGTGTCCGCGCGCGTTGCGGGGAAAAGGAAGAGGACTGCCATGATGAAGCTTCACCCGATGAAAAACCTGCTTGCCGGATCGGCGCTTGCGCTGGCCGCGCTTGGGGCATTTGCGGAAGAAGCCGTTCCTGCGCCGGACGCTGCCGCGCCTGCCATTCCGGTGGAGGTCACTGACCGGATCGATGCGCGGTTCCTGAATTACCAGACGGAGCAGCATGTGCCGGGCCTTGTCTGGGGCATCGTGAAGGATGGGGAACTGGTCTATTTCAAGACATCCGGCGTTGCGAACCTCGAAACCGAGGCGCCTGTCACGGCGGATTCGCTCTATTCCATCGCATCGATGAGCAAGGCGTTCACGGCGCTCGCCATCCTCAAGCTGCGCGATGAAGGCAAACTGTATCTCGACGCGCCGGCCGAATATTATGTGCCGGAACTGAGAGGCTGGACCTATCCGACCACGGACTCCCCGCGCATTCGCGTGCGGGACCTGCTCGCGCATGTCAGCGGGCTGGTCACGGACAATCCCTGGGGAGACCGCCAGCAGGACATGTCCGAGGAGAGGTTTACCGAAGTCCTCAAAGAGGGCGTCCCGTTCAACCGCGCGCCGCAGATGGCCTATGAATATTCCAATTTCGGTTACGCCCTTCTGGGCCGAATCGTCACCAATATCTCCGGCATGCCGTATGAGGACTATATCCGTACCGAGATCATGCTGCCGCTGGGCATGACGTCAACCGGGTATGATGTCTATGCCGTGGATCAGGACCGCCGCGCGCTCGGCTATCGCTGGGAAGAGGGGGCCTTCTCGAAAGAGCCGGCGCTCGGCCCCGGCGTGTTCGGCGCGATGGGCGGGGTGATGACCAATGCAGAGGATTACGAAAAATGGGTCGCCTTCCTGCTGGATGCCTGGCCGCCCCGTGACGGGCCAGACACCGGGCCGGTCAAGCGGTCTTCCGTGCGGGAGCTGTCGCAGGGCCTGAACTTTCCGCGGATCTATGCCCGCGAAGGTCTGGAAGAGGGCGACACCTGCGATGTGGCCGTGACTTATGCGATGGGCTTCGCCGTCAGCGCCGAGTGCGACCTTGGCACGACGATGGCGCATTCCGGCGGCTATCCGGGTTATGGATCGAACGTGCTGCTGGTGCCGGAGGCGGGTGTCGGCATTTTCGCCTTTGCCAACCGGACCTATGCGGCCCCGTCGCGGATCGTGCGGGAAGCGGCGCTTGAGCTGGCAGCTGCCGGAGACCTCCCGTCCCGCGAATGGCCTGTTAGTGCTGTGCTGGCCGATGCCTATGCCGCTGCGGGCGATGTCTATGAACAGGGCAGATTTGCGCCGCTCGAAGGCAAGCTGGCCATGAACTTCACGATGGATACGTCCATCCCGGTGCGTGAGCGTGTGCTGGCAGACCTGAAGGAACAGGCCGGCGCCTGTGAAACCGATGCGCCGTTCCAGGCGAACGGCCATCTCAGCGGCACCTTCACCTGGTCCTGCGAGAATGGGCAGATGGAAGGCTGGCTCCTGATGTCACCCAACACTCCGCCGCTGGTTCAGCAACTGAACCTGAGTTTCACGCCCGCGATCTGATCACTTATTCCAGCACATAGTCCGCCTCCGCCTCATACCGGCTGGGGCGGCCTTTGGCGGAGTGGCTGGAATAGAGGTGGAAGCGGTCTGCGATGAAGGGGCCGCTTCGGTAATCATGGTGGCGCTCCACCCAGCGGCGGGTGTCTTCCAGCGTGGCATTGTGCAGGTAGGCGAGCGTGACGTGCGGGGTGAAGGGGCGCCGCGCCGCCTGTTCGCATCGGGCCGAGAGGCTGCGTATCGCTTTCAAGGCTGATTGAATAGCCCAACGAGTAGCAAAAAAAGACCTTGCAGTCTCGCCACACTAAATGACGTATCACATAGCTAAAATGGGCTCATTTCGATAGTCTCCGTCTGCCCTTCATTCTCCCATTTAACAATGCGTTGGATCATTTCCGCAGACTTACGTACGTCTACGACTTGGGTAACGGATTTCAGATGGCTAACTTCTACCAGTACATACTTTTCACAGTTCTGATCAGTCATGGGTGTAACATTGGAAGGGGTTTCGGTCGGCCAAGCCTCATAGGCTATACCTAATCTTGTAAAATACCTCAGAAGGTCAGAATAGTGGAACCTAAGAGTTGTGAATGTTGGAAACGAGTATTTTCCAAGAATTCCGTTAGGTGTTGGAATTGCGGTCAAGCTGGCTGCGCAAGCAGGTGTATCTGTATAAATGGCGAACGCAGTGCCTCCCGGATGCACTCCTTGCCTTTCCGGTTCCATTTGAAGGCGTTCAGATGCTGCCGCAATAATATTCGATTTGTCTATTCTCTTACCATTCAGGAACTCCCTGCTGGTAATAAGTTCGCGTTCGTATAGAAATCCCAAGATCTCATAGTCTTCATCAGCTAAAATTAGAAATGATCCTCCTTCACGGTGAAGTGGGTACCGTTTTCGCTCAACGATACTAGCAGAGACCTCCGAATTTTCGACTTTGGGCTCAGCGTTTTGAGTAATGCCGGCAGCACGCATCTGACTTGTCAGCGCCTCCGCGACTACATCTCTTTGTTCTATGACGATTTCTGGGGGTAATCCGTAGCCTGCTAACCGCAATGCGCGATCAGGCGATCGTCGCAATCTGTTTGGGGCGAAGTGCCCACCCGGTTTAAATGTTGATTGGTCAATGGTTCGTATGTCTCTCCCAAGCGATACGCCCTCGATTTCAACCTTTTCGATAGTTTGACCGTTCACCGGCATCGCAGCGCAGCAAATAAATAGCGTGAAGCACAATATTTTTTTCATAAGACCTCGTCATATTTGAGAGCACAATCTTGTTCCCTCTCTCAGAGCTAAATTTCGTATATAAAAAACAGACCTACTCCATAAGAATAGCAGTATCCAAAGGAAGTCCTCCAATCCATTGGTGGCGTACGGTTACTTCGATGTCGTAGGCGTACAGATCGCTTTAGTAGAGCATCGGTGCCACGCCGATGCCGATTGCATTGACACTTGGCAGCCGAACAGTCTGCGCTGCTTCGTCCATGTTACCCGCCCCCCCCTTCATGTCGCCGTTAAGTAGGATGTTTAGCGACAGGAGTCGGTTAGGTAAATAGGCAGTTTCCGGGTGAACAGTGGAGCTGTGCCGGAAGATTGAGCCTACTCCAGCACATAGTCCGCCTGCGCCTCATACCGGCTGGGGCGGCCTTTGGCGGAGTGGCTGGAATAGAGGTGGAAGCGGTCTGCGATGAAGGGGCCGCTGCGATAGGCGTGATGCGTCTCGACCCAGCGGCGGGTGTCTTCCAGCGTGGCATTGTGCAGATAGGCCAGCGTGACATGCGGCGTAAACGGGCGCCGATCCGGCTCGAAGCCAAGCCGCCGCGCCGCCTGTTCGCAGCGGGCCGAGAGGCTGCGAAGCTCTTTGTTCTCGCGCACGCGTGCCCAGACTGCAGACGGTTCGCGCCGTCCGAACCAGCCAGCGCCTTCGATCGAGATCTCGAAGGGGGCGCATCTGATGTCTCCCAGCAGATCGTCGAGGTCGCGGGCCTGGCGGTGTGTGAGATCGCCGAAGAAGCGCAGGGTGATGTGGAAGTTTTCCTCCGGGCGCCAGCTTGCCCCCGGCAGGTCATCCTGCAGGGCGGCGAGGCCATCCCACAGCTCTTCCGGCACGGGCAGGGCGGCAAACAATCTGTACATGACCCGCTGTCTGCCTTCTGAGGCGGAAAAAGAAAACCCGGCCAATGAGGCCGGGTTTGTCCGTTTGTCTGTAAGGCCGGATCAGCTTGCCAGATCTGTGAGCTTTCCGAAGTGTTCGGCCAGAAGGTAGTAGAAGGTGACCCGTGACTTCTGCCCGCCTTCGGCGCTCATGCGATCACAGACCGTCTTGATGGCTGCGTCCAGCTCTCCCTGCTTTTCGGCGAGGCCCAGTTTCCCGCGGCACCACTTTTCCCGCACACGGTCCAGTTCGCCGGAGTCGCTGCAGGCGACGATGGAGCTGTCCTTGTTGCGCAGGGCAATGCCGAGATGTCCCACGATCTTCTCGGCGGCGGCCTGGTTGTACCCACCATTTGCGTATTTCTTGATATTCTCGGCGTAAGCCGATGCGTCTGCCATAATTGTATCCCCTAATGCTTTGGCGCCCCCACTGCCGGAACTGCGCCAGATTCAGCAGATTAACTCTGTGCAAGGCTTAGTCAATCCACTTACGAGTAAGCGCAGGGAACATTGGTGCGTCAGCATAAGCTGTATTGCGAATACTTCCCGAACTTTCCCGGATATGAAGTATTGTTCTGCTGTATTTGAAATATTCGTGGCAAGTTCTTGAAGTCTAATTCACTGCCCGGTGCAGGCGGGCGTGTGAACAAGTTGCAGGAATGTCCGGTTTTGCTTGCGAACCGGGGCAAGCTCTCCCATATTTCGTGCATGTTCCGGGCAAATTCTCCGCCCGGCCAACAGAAAGGGCTTGAAACTTATGAATGATTTCAATCGTGCTTATACGCCGTCCACCGGCGCAGGCTCGATGGATATGGCGGTCAATGAAGGTCTGCGGGCCTTCATGCTGGGCGTATACCAGAAGCTGGCCTATGGCATCGCGTTGGCCGGTGCTCTGGCGTTCCTGGTCGGATCCAACACGTTTCCGCCGCTGACCGAGTTTGTGCTGTTCTCGCCGTTCCGCATGGTTGTGCAGTTCGGTCCGATCGGCCTGATCCTGATTTCAGCCTTCGCCATGAAGCGGCCGTCGCCGATGGGCACGGCGGTGCTTTACTGGACGATTGTCACGCTTCTCGGCCTCAGCCTGTCGGTCTGGGTGCTCATGGCCACGATGAATACCGAAGCGGCCAGCCGCGCGGGCATCGTCTACAGCACCACCTTCATCACCATCGCCAAGGCCTTCTTCCTGACGGCCACGGCCTTCGGTGCCCTCTCGCTGTACGGCTACACGACCAAGCGTGACCTGCAGCCGATCGGCGTCATCGCCATCTTTGCTCTCTGGGGCATTGTCGGCATGTCGCTGCTCAGCTTCCTGTTCCCGCCGTCGGGTTTCTTTGAAACCGCGATCACCGTGGGCGTGCTGGCGATTTCAGGTGTGCTGGTGGCATTCGACACGCAGAACCTGAAGCGCGCTTACTTTGCGTTTGAAGGGGACCAGCGCGGCCTCGCCGTGATGACGAACTGGGGTGCGCTGAACTTCTTCATCCTGTTCTACAACATCTTCACGACGATCCTGTCGCTGCTCTCGCGCGACTAAGACGGACCATAAGGTGGCTATCGGAAAGCCCCGCCTTCACCGGCGGGGCTTTTTCTTTGCGGGGCAGGCAGAATCCGGCGACATCGGCGGTCTTTCATCCCCTGCCCGGAAAGGTTCCCCATGCGTACCCCTGGCCCGACCATTGAAACCGAACGGCTGATCCTCCGCCCGCCGCAGGTTGAGGATTTCGAGCCCATGTGCGCCATGATGGCGGATGAGGAAACGGCACGTTTCATTGGCGGCGTGATGGCGCCGTCCACTGTCTGGCGCTCGCTTTGCGCACTGGCAGGAGCGTGGACGATCCGCGGCTATTCCATGTTCTCCGTGATCGAGAAATCGACCGGGACATGGATCGGCCGCCTCGGGCCCTGGCAACCAGAGGGCTGGCCGGGGACGGAGATCGCCTATGCTTTGACGAAAGCGGCGCAGGGCAGGGGCTATGCGCAGGAAGGCGTCTCGGCGGCGATCGCCTATGCGGTCGATATTCTCGGCTGGGACGAGATCATCCATTGTATCGATGCGAAGAACGCCGCCTCCCTGCGCGTCGCAGAGCGGCTCGGTGCGCGCAAGCTCAGGCAGGCGCAGGCCCCGGAGCCGTTTTCCGACATGTACTGGGATGTCTACGGCCAGAGCGCGGACGAGTGGCGGGCCCGGCGGTAAACCCTGCGTGAGCTCACGCGCCCGTGCATCGCTTGCCGGCCATGGGGCGGATAGGGCTGGGGTCAAAGAAAAGGAACCGCCCATGATCCGTACTGCCTCTCTCGCGTCTCTTCTCGCATTGCTGCCCGCCGCTGCAGTGGCTCAGGAGCCCTCAGATACTCAGATGGCGGCAAAGTCCGCCGAAGCGGAACGCGCCGCCATGGCCGGGGAGATGCGGGTCGGTCCCATCGTTGGACAGCCTGCGCCGGCCGTCACGGTGACGGGGCCGGAAGGTCGTGTCAGCTTCACAGACCTTGCGGGCGAGAAAGGCACGGCCGTGGCCTTTTTCCGCTCGGCCGACTGGTGCCCTTACTGCAAGAAACAGCTGATCGACCTGAAAGCCGCCGCCGCCCCGCTGGCCGAAGAGGGCTGGACGCTGATCGGGGTCTCGTATGATAGCCCGGAGACGCTGGCAGATTTCAAGGCCGCAAAAGACCTGCCTTACGGGCTTTATTCCGATGCCGGATCCGTGGCCATCGACGCGTTCGACCTGCGCAATCCGGATGTGCCGGCGGGCTCGCGCTATGACGGCATTCCGCACCCGGCTATCATCTTCATTGCAGCCGACGGCACGGTGAAAGCGGTCATGCGGGAAGAAGGCTACAAGAACCGCCCGGCGGTCGAGTCCGTGCTCGCCCTGGCTGCGGCGCTCTGATCCGGCGTCGGCGGGTTCCAAGTCCTTCCGGAATAGCCTAGCGTTCGCGCAAGCTGTTCCGGAGAGACCTGATGAGACCTGTTGCCCTTGCTGCCATAGGCGCGCTTGCCGCCTGCCAGATGCTGACCGCGGCCGCTGAGACGCCCGCCGACCGGGAAGCGGAGATCCTGAAAACGGCGACCTCGCTGGCCAATGCCGGCACCTGGGACAATGTTGGCCTGCAATTTGTCGAGGACCTGACAACCGAGATCGGTCCGCGCCTTGCCGGGTCTCCGGATGAGAAACGCGCGCGCGACTGGGCCGTCGCGGAACTCACCGAAATGGGCTTTGCGAATGTCCATGTCGAAGACTTCACCGTGCCTTACTGGAAGCGCACGCATGAAACCGCGCGCGTGGTCGGCGACAGCGCCCAGCCGCTGATCATCACGGCGCTCGGTGGCAGTGCCCCCACCCCGGAAGGGGGGCTGGAAGCGGACATTGTCCGGTACGAGCTCCTGGCGGACATGCTGGCCGCGGATGACGCGGACGTTGCCGGCAAGATCGTCTTCATCGACGAATTCATGACCCGCACCCAGACAGGGGCGGGCTATGGCCTCGCTGTGGCCAAGCGCGCGGCCTGCCCGAAAGCGGCGGCGGCGAAAGGCGCCGTCGCCTGCCTGATCCGGTCTGTCGGAACCGACCATTTCCGCCGGCCGCATACCGGCGGCATCGACCGGCGCGGCCCGGACGGCATTGCCAAGCCGATGGGACCCATCCCGGCCGCGGCACTCTCTGCACCGGACGCCGACCAGTTGGCGCGCCTGCTGGAGCGCGGGCCTGTGACGGTCAATCTCGACATCGGTGTGGAGACGGCTGATGCAGCGCCCTCAGGCAATGTGATCGCGGAAGTCGAAGGCGGTGCCAACAAGGACGAGATCGTGCTGATCGGCTGCCATCTCGATTCCTGGGATCTCGGCACGGGTGCCATCGATGACGGGGCCGGCTGCGGCATCGTCGTCGGCGCTGCGAAGCTGATCGATCAGCTGCCCGGCAAGCCGGACCGGACGGTCCGCGTCGTGCTTTACGGGTCAGAGGAAATCGGCCTGTTCGGCGGCGCGGCTTATGCCCGTCAGCATGCGGATGAACTGAGCAAGCATGTGCTTGCCGCCGAGAGCGACCATGGCGCGAGCTATATCTGGCAGTTCCAGACCCGGTTCGGCGAAGGCGCGCTGGACTATGCGAAAAAGATCCAGGGCGTCCTGGCCCGCTATGGTGTGGCACCGGGAGACAATCTGGCGGGCGGCGGCCCGGACATCGGCGTGCTGGCCCGCTCAGGTGTGCCGGTCGTGACCCCGGCGCAGGATGGCTGGGACTATTTCGACTATCACCACACGCCAGACGACACGTTCGACAAGATCGAACCGGATGCTTTCCGCCAGAATGTCAGCGTCTATGCGGCCTTTGCCTATATCGCAGCAGACTCAGGCTGGGATTTCCGTAAACCGGCCGATCCGGAAGAATAGGCGGGCATGGCCCCGCGGCAGCGGATCGGCCCGGCCCTTGGCGCCGTGCTGGAAGGGCTGAAGCTTGCCCGGCGGGAGTTTGAAGGCGCCGCCGCAGATCCGCCGCGCATGCGCTGGGTACCGGTAGCGCTCGTGTCCGCCCTCCAGGCCGGACTGGTCGCGGCGCTGTCCGGCTATGAAAGTGCGGGGGAGGGGGATGTGACAGACCCCTCCCAGCCAGACCGGTTCGCCCCGATTGCGCTCCTGCTGCGCCGGGCCCGGTCCACTGAGTATCTGAACCCGCCGGAATTGCTGGAACTGCCCGGACGGGTGGTGCGCGATATCGAAACGCTGGTGACGGCGCGCAATGCCGTGCTGCACGGGCCGGGCGCCTCGGAATCTTCTGTGGGGAACGATACGTACCGTTCTGTGCTGCAAGCCCTGCAACACGTCTGCCTGCTCCACCCTTCTTTCCCCGTGGAAGGGCATGGGGTGATACTTGCTCTCATCCGGGATGAAATTTCCGCATTTGAGCGGTCGCTGGCCCCAATTGGTTAATGTGCAGGTCATGATCTTTCGGCAAGACTGGCCGGATGACGCCCGATTCCCGCGCATATTCTTTCGGTGCCCGCGTGTTCCGCACCCTGGCGCCGGCCGTCTCGCTGCTGCTGCTCGCTGCCGCGGCGCCGGACACGTTTTCGCGGGAAGAACTGGAAGCGCTGGAGTCCGAAAAGCGCGTCGCCGAGCAGAAGCTGGCCGCGCTTCAGGCGAGCGGTGAGGATGCGCAAAAAGACCTCAAGAATGTCGATGCAGACCTGATCGCAGCGGCCATGGAATCCCGCCGGCGGGAAGACCAGGCGGCCGAGGCCGAAAAGAGCCTCGCCGATCTCGGCACGCGGCGCATCACCGCGCAGATGCGCCTGCTCGAAGACCAGCAGGCGCTTGAGGACCTGCTCGCGGCGCTGGCGGCCTCCAACCGGCGCAAGCCGCCTGCCCTGGTCATTTCACCGGGCAAGGCGAACACGGCGGTACGCCGGGCCATCCTGATGAGCGAGACCACGCCCCGGCTGGCTGCCCGGACAGAAACAGTGCGGGCTGAAATCGATGAGCTGAACACGCTGGAACGCCGGATCCGCGGGGAAAAGGCCCGGCTTGAGGCGGCGGAAGCGACGCTTGCCCTGAAACAGGTGGAGATCGAACGCCTCGCCGCCGCCAAGCGCGGCGCCTTCGAAGACCTGTCCGGCGACATCGCCCGGTTGAAGTCGCGTTCCGCCGAGCTTGGGGCTCAGGCCGATACGCTGCGCAACCTGCTGCGCGCGCTGGAATCCGATGCGCCGACCGCGCCGGGGGTGAAACCCTCCCTCCGGCCGCGCCTTGTGTCTTCGTCGCCCAGTTCACCTGCGCGTAAACCTGTCGCCCCCGCGACCCGTCCGCTGGGCAAGGCGGCGCTGGGCGGTCTGGCACAGCCCGTCTCCGGTAATGTGCTGCACTCTTTCGGGGACAAGCTGAGCACCGGCGGCAAGGCGGAATGGATCACCTTCGCGCCCCGGGCCGGGGCGCAGGTCACCGCGCCGGTGGCCGGAACAGTGGAATATGCCCGTCCGTTCCGGTCTTACGGCACGATGCTAATTTTGCGGACGAGTGACGGTTACCATGTTATCCTGTCCGGAATGAGCCGTATCTACGTCACCGAGGGCCAGAATGTGGCCACGGGCGAGCCGGTGGGCCGTATGCCTGACCGCTCAGACCCGCCTCCGGAACTCAATATGGAATTGAGACTTGGCGACACGGTCATGAATCCTGCAGACTGGTTACCAAGACGCGGATGAGGTCACTCATGAGAGAGGTTTGGAACATGCGTTCATTGATGATTGGCACCGGTGTTGGTTTGATCCTCGGCGCGACGGCCGTCGGCCTGTCTGCGATCGCGGCGCCACAGAACACGCCGCCGCCCTCCGATCCGCGCACAGTGACCTACCAGCAGCTTGAATTGTTTGCGGAAATTCTGGCCCGCGCCCGTCAGGACTATGTGACGGAGATCGACGAGCCGGAAGCCATGGAAGCCGCCATTAACGGCATGCTGACCTCGCTGGACCCGCATTCGAGCTATCTTAATGCAGACGATTTCAAGTCCATGCAGGTGCAGACGTCCGGTGAGTATGGCGGGCTTGGCATCGAAGTGACGATGGAAGACGGCTTCGTGAAAGTTATTTCCCCCATGGATGATACGCCGGCCAGCCGGGCCGGGATCCAGCCGGGCGACCTGATTACCGCCATCAACGGCCAGCCGATCATCGGCCAGACGCTGAATGACGCGGTCAAGGAAATGCGCGGCGAGAAGGGCACGCAGATCGACATCACCGTGCTGCGTGAGGGCGAAGACCCATTCGACGTGACGCTCACCCGCGAAGTCATCGAGCAGAAATCCGTGACCTGGGAGCTCGACGAGGACGATATCGGCTATATCCGTGTCTCGACCTTCAATGAGCGGACGACCCCACTGCTGGAAGCGGCGGTCAATGGCATTTCCGAAGAGACCGGCGGGCGTCCGCGCGGCATTATCGTCGACCTGCGCAACAATGGCGGCGGCCTGCTGGACCAGGCCGTGTCGGTCAGCGACATGTTTCTGTCGGGCGGCGAAGTCGTCTCCACGCAGGGGCGGCGCGCAGCGGACATGGAAAGCTACATGGCGCACAATGGCGAGGTGTTCAAAGGCGTGCCGATGATCGTGCTGATCAATGGCGGGTCGGCCTCAGCCTCCGAAATCGTGGCAGGGGCCCTGCAGGACCGTCGCCGCGCGACGATTGTCGGCACGACCAGCTTCGGCAAGGGGTCGGTCCAGACCGTTATCCCGCTGGGCGCCGATCGCGGAGCGCTGCGCCTGACAACGGCGCGTTACTACACGCCGTCCGGCCATTCGATCCAGGCGCTCGGTATCGAACCGGACGTCTCGATCTCGCCGGCGCGCCTGACCGAGGAAGAACTGGCCAAGATCAAGCGCTTCTCCGAGGCGGACCTGCCGCATGCCCTGCAGAACGAGGAAGGCGAAGAGCGCCGCGCCCTGCAGATGCCGGACGAGCAGCCGCCGGAAGGCTATGAAGGCAAGGACTTCCAGCTGGAGCGTGCGAAACAGATGCTCAAGGACGGTGCCATCACCGCCAGCAACGGTCTGAAACGCGCCGGATAAAAGCATTCGGTTAACCTTCGTTTGCAACCTGTTAACCGGATTGATGCAATTCTGGTCGTTCACAGTCGACTGGATTTGATTACGAGGTTGCCACATGGCAAATCGCCGGGATGCTGAGCCGTCACCGCTGCGCGCAGGCGTTTTGCATACGGGTCTCAGCCTGTTGGTGTTCGGCGGGATTGCCGGCGTGCTTGGCGCGGGAATCTTCCTGACGGGCGATCCCTCGGAAGCCGGTCCGAAACAGACTCTGGCCCTGTTCGATACGCAGGACACGGTGGCCCCACCGCTCAAGACCCGCCTGAAGACCGACATCGCTGCGGCGAACCTGTCGATTGAAACACCTGACTATAGCGATGAAGGCGGATCGGGGGATTTGCCTGAATCAGCACCTGATCTCGGCATCGCCGCGCCTGAGGAAACCCGCACAGCTGAGCTCGACGCAGGCCTGCCCGCCGGGCAGGGGGATGCTGACGAGGGCGGCGTCCGCATCAATGGCAAACTGGTCAAACCCGGTGAATCCTATGGGGAAGTGACCCGGGTCGTCTCGCTGGAGCGTGCGCCCATTTCCGGTATGACCGAGCAGCTGAATGGCATGACTCTGCCGCGCATCTCGCCGGAAGGCGTTGCCCCGGCCGATGCCTATGCCCGGCCCTTCATCAATCCCGGCAACAAGCCGGTTGTGGCGATCGTCGTTGGCGGCCTTGGCATCAATGCGACGCATACGAAATCTGCCATCGACGAATTGCCGCCGGAAGTGACGCTCTCCTTTGCGCCGGATGCAACCAGCCTGCAGACCTGGATCAACCGCGCCCGCGCGGCCGGTCATGAAGTGCTGATCGAGACGCCGATGGAGGCCTATGATTATGGCCGGATGAAAATGCATCCGCTGACCCTGCTGGCCACTGAGGACGAAGCGCGCAACCGGGCACGGCTCGACCGTATTCTCAGCCGCTCGACCGGCTATTTCGGCCTGATCAATTCGCAGGGCTCCAAGATTGCCGATGATGAGGCGGCGATGAAGCCGGTCCTTCAGGCCGTTTCAGATCGCGGTCTGGCCTTTATCGATGATGGCGGCCTTAATGCCGGGCATATGAAAGAACTCTCCGGTGAAACCGGCCTGCGCTATGTGCGCGCGGATTCCGCGATTGATGCGAAACTGTCGGCAGATGAAATCTCTTCCGAGTTCATGGAGCTGGAAAGCCAGGCGCTGAAGAATGGTGCGGCGCTGGGTTCCGGCTTTGCTTTCCCGATCACGATCGAGATGGTGAAGACCTGGACGGCTGGTCTAGACCAGAAAGGCATCGTCCTGGCGCCGGTCTCGGCCCTGGCGGCCATGCCCCCACAGCCGGAAAATCCCAGTGAAGACAGTGTTCGCACTGGCAGCCTTGAGCTGCCTCCTGTAAATCCTCACGGGTGACACAGGTTAAGCAAGACCCCGACCGCTATCGCGCCAATGTTGGCCTGGCCCTCTTTTCGAAGGCCGGGCACGTCTTCATTGGCCGCCGTATCAATGGGCGCGGCTCCTTTCAGTGGCAGATGCCGCAGGGCGGCGTCGACAAGGGCGAAGACCCGGCCGAAGCCGCCCTTCGTGAGCTGGAGGAAGAAGTCGGTGTGCCGGCCAAGCTGGTCGACACGCTGGAGGAAACCGAGGACTGGCTCTACTACGACTTTCCGCCGGATCTGAAGAAACGCCTGCCGGGGCCATATCTCGGCCAGCGCCAGAAATGGTTCGCTTTCCGCTTCAAGGGATCTGACAGCGATGTCCGGCTGGACCGGCACACACCGGAATTCGACGCCTGGCGCTGGGCCCGGCTTGAAGAGACGCCGTCGCTCGTCGTGCCTTTCAAGCGCGCAGTCTATGCCGAAGTGGCTGTGCGGTTCGAACGCTGGACGGCACCGGTCCTCGGCGGCAAGGTGCCTCAGGGCTGAGGCCGGACAGAGGCCAGAGAAGGGACGGGCATGTCAAAGACCCTGTTGATGATTCATGGCGTCGGATGCGGCGGCGATGTCTGGGACCGGATGATCCCGTTCTTTGAGGCAGATGGCTGGACGTGCGAAGCGCCGACCCTGTTTCCCGGCCGGAGGGTGAAATCGAAACCGCCCCAGTCGCTCAGCGAACTCGGCATCGACGACTACATCTCTGCCATGTCCGCGAAGGCGAAAGAGATCGAGAAAGCGACCGGGGAGAAACCGGCCGTGATCGGCCATTCCATGGGCGGTCTGATTGCGCAGGTTCTGGCCGAGCGGGGAGACGTCTCGCAGGCCGTCTTCCTGACACCCGCCCAGCCCAAGGGCTGCGCCGTGATCGGGCCGAGTGTGGCGATCACCTTCCTCAATATCCTGATCCAGCAGAACCGGAAGAAATCCTACAAGGTCTGGCGGACAGGCTTTGACTTCGGTGTGACAAACTGCGTGCCCAAGCGGCTACGCGAAGACATCTATGCCCAGGCGCTCTACGATTCCGGGAAAGTCTATGGCGATCTGACCGACGGCGTGGAAGTCGACGAGTCGAAGATCAGGATCCCCACCCTGACAATCGCGTCCGGCAAGGACCGGGCGACGCTGGCCTCGGCCGTCCGCAAGGTCGCCCAAAAATACAGCCGCGCGCCCGTCGCCGGGGATTTCCTGGAGTATCCGAAGAACGGGCACTGGATCGTCGATGAACCGGGAACGGACAAAGTGGCCACCGACATAGCCGGCTGGCTGGAGCGCACACGTGCAAAGGAAACCGCATGATGGAAGACGACGCCCACGGCGTTCATGATTATCTCACCGACCCGCGCAATGCAGACATTCTCATTTCGGTGAATGGTGAATTGAAGAAGCGGGACGAGGCGGTCGTCTCGGTTTTCGACAGCGGCTACATTCTGGGCGACGGCGTCTGGGAAGGCCTGCGCGTGACGGATGGCGGCATCGCGTTCCTGCCGGAGCACCTGAAGCGCCTCTGGGCCGGGGCCAAGACGATCGACATGGACATCGGCCTGACAAAGGACGAGCTGACGGCGCGTCTGATGGATTGCCTGAAGGCCAATGGCATGGATGATGGCGTGCATATCCGCCTGATGGTCACGCGCGGTATCAAGAAGACGCCTTACCAGGGGCCGCGTTTCACGATCACCAAGCCGACCATTGTGATGATCCCGGAATACAAGACGCCGGTGCCGGAGATCGTGAACACGGGCGTTACGCTGTTCACGGTACATGTGCGCCGCACGGGACCGGCCGAGCAGGACCAGAAGCTGAACTCCCACTCGAAGCTCAACTGCATCCTCGCCTGTATCCAGGCCGACAAGGCGGGCGCCGACGAGGCGCTGATGCTGGACCCGGCTGGCTTTGTGGCCACCTGCAATTCCACCCACTTCTTCATCGTGCGGGACGGGGAAGTGTGGACCAGCCCACCGGAATACTGTCTTGGCGGCATCACGCGCGGCAACATCATCCGGGTTTGCCGTGAGGCAGGCATTCCCGTTTTCGAGAAACGTTTCTCGCTGTTCGATGTCTATTCAGCAGATGAAGCCTTCATCACCGGCACGTTTGCGGGCGTGACGCCCGTGCGGGAAGTGGACGGGCGCAGTATCGAAACCATCGACGGCCCGATCTCGCAGAAGATCCGCGAAGCCTACAAGGCCCTGCAGGCCCGTAGCCTGACGCCGATCGCATGAGCGTGGACATGACACAGACGATCCGGATCGCCATGTGGTCCGGCCCGCGCAACATGTCGACCACGATGATGCGCAGCTTTGGCGCCCGGCCGGAAGCGGTCTGCGTGGACGAGCCGTTCTATGCGGCCTGGCTGGCCGCGGCGGGGGAGGTGCACCCGATGCAGGAAGAGATCCTCGCCTCGCAGTCGTCTGATCCGGTGGTTGTTGCGCGGGAAATGCTGGCCCCGCTGCCGCCAGGTAAGACGCTGCAATACCAGAAGCAGATGACCCACCACATGCTGGACAACTTCCCGCTGGATTGGGTGAGCGGCCTGCGCCATGCGTTTCTCGTGCGCCATCCGGGCCGGGTGATCGCGTCCTATACGAAGAAAATGGGCGATGTCAGCCTCGACGCCATCGGCGTGCCCCAGCAGGAGCGGCTTTACCGGGAGATCACCGAGCGGACGGGCAAGGCCCCGCCGGTTGTGGACTCTGACCTTCTCCTGGCCGATCCGCCTGAAGTGCTGCCGCGTCTCTGCGACGCGCTTGGTATCGACTGGGATCCGGCCATGCTCGGCTGGGAACCGGGCGTGAAACCTGAGGACGGCGCCTGGGCGCCGCACTGGTATGATGCGGTGTGGAACTCGTCCGGCTTCGGCGCGCCGTCGGGGCCGTTGCCGGAGCATACAGGCAAGGCCGCGGACATCGAAAAAGAGGCGCTCGAAAGTTACGAGCGCCTCCTCAAAAATCACGTTTAAAACGGGGGCTTCCAGCCTCAGCCGCGGCCGGTCATCCGCAGGAAGCGGTTGCGCAGGTCTGCGTCCGATTTGAACACGCCGGTAAACTGCGTCGTGATTGTGGACACGTCCTTGTGGTGCACGCCGCGGGTCGACATGCACTCATGCACCGCGTCGATCAGGACGGCTGTGCCCATCGGGGCGAGGCTTTCGGTGATGGCGTCGCAGATCTGGGACGTCATGGTTTCCTGCGTCTGCAGGCGCTTGGAGAAGATCTCCACCACGCGGGCCAGTTTGGAGATGCCGACCACCGCTTCAGTCGGCATGTAGGCGACATAGGCCTTACCGAGGAAGGGCGCCATATGGTGCTCGCAATGGCTTTCCACATCGATGTCGCGCAGCATGACGATGTCGTCATAGCCCTGAACGTCTTCGAAGGTCCGCGAGAGATATGTGACCGGGTCTTCGGTGTAGCCGGAGAACCATTCCTTGTAGGCGTTGACCACGCGCTTTGGCGTATCGATCAGGCCTTCACGGGCCGGGTCGTCGCCGGCCCACGCGATCAGCGTGCGAACCGCTTCTTCGGCTTCTTCGCGGGATGGGCGTTTCACGTTGTCCGCGCGCGCAATTTCATTCTTGGGTGTGATGGCGTCCATTGCCATGTTTGGAGTCCTTCGACTGAGGGACGGGGGTCGAGCCGGGGCGTCCCTTGAAGGTCTTTTACGCCTTCTGCCCGGACTTAACGCCCGCCCGGAGTTTGTACCCTCAGGGCGATAATGAGGAACATAAGGGTCATAAGGCCCGGTTTCCAGCGGATTCTACGGTTACGGCGCGTAAGTGGATCAGCCTCCCGTTGCTTTTCGCCGCGTTAACTGGTACCGCCCGGCGCATGTTCGTGCCCGCGTCTGTCCTCTGTCGCCCTTGCTGTTGTTGCCGCTGAGGCCACAACGCGCCATTAGGGCTGTCAAACGCTGACCCTGCCGGAAATTTCCCGAACACACCCGATCCAGAGACCCATATGACCATCCGCCTTTACGACACCGCTGCGCGTGAAAAACGCGTTTTCAAGCCGCAGGACCCCAAACGCGTGACGATGTATGTCTGCGGCCCCACGGTCTATAATTACGCCCATATCGGCAATGCGCGTCCGCCCATCGTGTTCGATGTGCTGCGCCGCCTTCTGATCCGCACCTATGGCGCGGAGGCCGTCATCTATGCCCGCAACATCACGGACATCGAGGACAAGATCATCAAGGCCTCGCTGGACACCGGCGAGCCGATCGCGGACATCACGAAGAAATTCGCCGACATCTACAATGCCGACACCACCGCGCTGAACGTGCTGGCGCCGAGCATCGAGCCCTGGGCGACGGGCCATGTGCCCGAGATGATCGACATGATCGAGAAGCTCGTCCGCCGCGGCTATGCCTATGTCGGCAAGGAAGGCGTCTGGTTCTCCGTCAGGCAGATGCCGGACTATGGCAAACTGTCCGGCCGCAAGCTGGAAGACAATGAGGCCGGTGCCCGCGTCGAAGTGGACGCTGACAAGCGCGACCCGGCGGACTTTGCCCTCTGGAAATTTGCGAAGCCGGGCGAGCCGGAAGACGCGATCTGGGACAGCCCGTGGGGCAGGGGACGTCCCGGCTGGCATATCGAATGCTCCGCCATGGCGGCCAAACATCTTGGCAAGACGATCGACATTCATGGCGGCGGCATCGACCTGCAATTCCCGCATCACGAGAACGAAATCGCCCAGTCCGAATGCGCCCACGGCGAGGTGATGGCCAATTACTGGCTGCACAATGGCTTCCTCGATATGGGCGGGGAGAAGATGTCGAAGTCGCTTGGCAATGTCGTGCTGGTGCATGACCTGCTGAAGGCGTGGCCGGGCGAAGTGCTGCGCCTTGCCATGCTGAGCGGGCATTACCGCGCGCCGCTGGACTGGACCGAGGACCTGCTGAAACAGGCCAAGACGACGCTGGACCGGATCTATGGCGCCCTGCGCCGGGTGTGGGAGGCCGAGGACGGCGAGGCCCGCGACACGGGCGTGCTGCGCGCGCTGGAAGACGACCTCAACACGCCGGAGGCCCTTGCTGAACTCTCCCGTCTGGCAGGTGAAGCGAACACGGCGGCCGACCAGAAAGACACCGTCGCCATGGCAAACGCGAAAGCAAACCTGCTGGAAGCGGGAAAGCTTCTGGGCCTGCTGACGCTGACCCCGAAAGACTGGGAACAGGGCGGCGACGATGACGGCAATGCCCGGATCGATGCGCTGGTTCAGGCCCGCGTCGATGCCCGCGCGGCCAAGGACTGGGCTGAGGCTGACCGCATCCGCAATGAACTCGCCGCCGAAGGCATCGAGATCATGGACGGGGCGGGCGGCTCAACCTGGCGCCGGGTGTAAGGATGCCTTCTGCCCTTTCGCCGCCTTGCGCTGGCGGAAGGGCAAGGCCATCTTCCGGGCGATGAGCGAGCTTTACCACAACCGCATTCTCGAACTGGCTGCCGAGATCCCGCATGTCGGGCGTCTGGCCGATGCCGAAGGCTCGGTGACCAAGGTGTCCCGCGTCTGCGGATCGGTCGTTCATGTTGACCTGAAGCTGGACGAAGCAGGCGAGACAATCACGGAAATCGCTGTGGATCCAAAGGCTTGCGCCCTCGGGCAGGCGACGACGTCGATCCTCGCCGAACATGCTGTCGGGGCATCCATCTCTGAGATCATTGCTGCGCGCGACGGCCTGAAAGCCATGCTGAAAGAGGGCGGCCCGCCGCCCGAAGGCCGCTTCTGGGAACTGCGCCATCTGGAACCCGTGGCCGATTACCCGCCCCGCCACGCCTCCACCATGCTGGCCTTCGACGCGGCTGTGGCTGCCATTGAAGAGGCGTTGCAGAAGCGCGCCGCCGCCCGTGAAGCCGCCGAATAACAGCCTCCGCCACCGGGCAGCTTATGCGCTGCTCTGGGTCTACAAGCATGGGCCGAGCCAGGTGATGTGGGCCTTCGGGGCGCGGTGCCAGCATACGCCAACCTGTAGCGAATACGGGGCCGAATGCGTTTCACGCTTTGGCTGGTGGCCGGGCTTCTGGATGACGCTGGCGCGCTTCCTGCGCTGCCGTCCGGGCGGCACGATGGGCTGCGACCCGCCGCCGGAGACCAAGCCGGAGGTGCCGTTCTGGCAACCCTGGCGCTATGGCGACTGGAGCGGGCGCAATATGAGACATGCCTGCCAGCCAGTTGAAAACAATCCGGAGGGATGACATATCACCGGCATGCATTTTCGTCTGATCACCGCGCTGACCACACGAACCCGCCGGGGTGCCTGACGCGCCTTCGGCCCGCACACCCGTGCGCGCCCGCCTCATGCACCCGCCAAAAGCCCAAAACCGAGCCCTGAATGGTGCAGCCTGAAACGGGCGTCCGGTCCGGCCGGAACACCCTCAACAGGACCTTCTATACACCGTCTATACACCATCTATGGCTCATCCCCTTCCCGGAAGCCGCCTGACTGCAGCCCGCCCGTTTTGAGGGTGGGAAAAGCGGTAAAGAAGCGCTAAGCAAGCCGCCGCATAAGGCATTCACATAAAGGCATTCCGGGCCCCTGGAGTTTGCGCCCCGCGCGGGCGACCGAAATCGAAGAAGAAGACCGATGATCAAAGTAACGCTGCCCGATGGCTCAGAGCGGGAATATGCCGACGGCGCCTCGCCCCTCGACGTGGCCGAGAGCATTTCCAAATCCCTCGCCAAAAAGGCCCTCGCTGCAAAAGTGGATGGCGAAATGTGGGACCTTGTCCGCCCGCTGGAGGGCGATGCCGAGGTGGCCATCATTACCAGCCGTGACCCGGAAGGCCTTGAGCTGATCCGCCACGACGCCGCCCACGTGCTGGCGCAGGCCGTCCAGGAACTCTACCCGGACACGCAGGTCACGATCGGCCCGGTCATCGATGACGGCTTCTATTATGACTTCGCCCGCGAGGAGCCGTTCTCCACGGACGATTTCGAGAAGATCGAAAAGAAGATGTCGCAGATCATCGATGCCGATTACCCGATCGTGCGCGAAGTCTGGGACAAGGACGAGGCGATCGAGACGTTCAGGAAGATCGGCGAAGATTACAAGGCGCAGATCATCGACGACATCATCCCGCCGGGCGAGGCCATCACGGTCTACAAACAGGGCGACTGGTTCGATCTCTGCCGCGGGCCGCACCTGCCATCGACGGGCAAGCTGCCGAAAGCGTTCAAGCTGATGAAGCTGGCCGGCGCGTATTGGCGCGGCGACTCGAACAACGAGATGCTGCAGCGCATGTACGGCACGGCCTGGGCGAACGAGAAGGACCTGAAGGCCCACCTCGTGCGTCTCGAAGAAGCCGAGAAACGCGACCACCGGAAGCTTGGCCAGCAGCTGGACCTTTTCCACCTGCAGCCTGAAGCGCAGGGCTCTGTCTTCTGGCACCCGAAAGGCTTCATGATCTGGCGCCAGCTGGAGGCCTATATCCGCCGCGCGCAGGACGAAGACGGCTATGTCGAAGTGAAGACGCCGCAACTGCTCGACTCTGTGTTCTGGGAAAAATCCGGCCACTGGGACAAGTTCCGCGAGAACATGTTCGTGGTACCAGACTTCATTCCGAACACGGATGAGGATGAGGTGAAGATCCCGGCCGAGACGAGCCTGATGGCGCTGAAGCCGATGAACTGCCCGGCCCATGTGCAGATCTTCAAGAACGCCCAGCGCTCCTACCGGGACCTGCCGATCCGCATGGCAGAGTTTGGCTGCTGTCACCGGAACGAAGCCCACGGCGCGCTGCACGGGCTGATGCGCGTGCGCCAGATGACGCAGGACGATGCGCACATCTTCTGCCGCGAAGACCAGATCGGCGAGGAGACGCTGCGCTTCTTGAAACTCTTCTCCCGCGTCTATAATGATTTCGGCCTGACGGAGATTTCCTACAAGCTGGCCACGCGGCCAGAGGTGCGCGGCGGCACGGACGAGAACTGGGACCGCGCCGAAAAGGCCCTCGCCGAAGCGCTGACGGCAGCGGGGCTTGAGTTCGAATATGCCGAAGGCGAGGGGGCTTTCTACGGCCCGAAACTCGAATTCCACCTGACGGACGCCATCGGGCGGACATGGCAGTGCGGCACGTTCCAGCTGGACTATGTGCTGCCGGAACGTCTGGATGCGGAATATACGGGCTCCGACGGCGCCAAGCACCGTCCGGTCATGCTGCACCGCGCCGTGTTCGGCACGTTCGAACGCTTCATGGGCATTCTGATCGAGAACTATGCCGGGGCCTTTCCGATGTGGCTCTCGCCGGTTCAGGTCGTCGTGGCCGCCATTACGGATGCCGCCAATGACTATGCCGAGGAAGCCGCTGCAGCGCTCCGCAAGGCAGGTCTGCGGGTCGAAACGGATCTTCGTAACGAGAAGATCAACTATAAGGTCCGCGAGCATTCGCTGCAGAAAGTTCCGGTGATTGCTGTTGTCGGCGGACGCGAGGCGGAGGAGCGCACGCTGGCGCTGCGCCGGCTTGGGTCCAACGGCCAGCAGATCATCGCGCTGGATGAAGCGGCTGTGTCGCTGGCACAGGAAGGCCTTGCGCCGGACCTGAAGGCCTGAGACGATTCAGACCAGCTGAATCTGGGCAGCTGACAAGCGGGGCGAGTAGAATAGAAGTGCGACTCATGTCCTACGCGCCCGTGCTTGCAGCTGCCTTTGTGCTTTGGCCTCTGATGGGCCTGCTGGGCGCGCAGGGCTATGCGCCGCTGCTTGGCCTGGCGGCCCTGCCGGCGCTGGCGCTTGCCCGGCCGAAATGGCCACCGGCCGTCTATGCCATTTCGGCCATGCTGTTCGTGATCTGGGTGGTGATCGGCGAGGCATGGTCGCCGGTTTCTACCGGTCTTGTCAGCGGTAGTCTCATGGAAGGCAATTTTGCCGTGAAGGCGTCCAGCCTGCGGATCTTCCTGACCGCCGCTTTCGCCCTTCTGGCGGTGGGCGGCGCGTTGCGGATTGCCGAGGGCGGGGCGCAGATCACCACACGGGTGATGCTGGGCGCCTTCGCGGCGCAGGGGCTGATCCTGGCGATCACGGTGATCTTCTCCGGCCCACTGCTGAGAATGGTCTACGGGACAGACCCGATCGAACTGAACTCCGGTATCCAGAACCTTGGGCGCAATGCGAATGCGTTTGCGCTCATCCTGCCGATCCTGATCGCCTACCTCTCGGCTCGTCCGCAATTCTTCTGGAAGCCGGTGGTCGCCCTTCTTGTGGTCACCAGCCTGCTGATCTTCGCACGCCTTGATGCCCAAAGCCCCATGATCGGGCTGGTCTTCATGATGATGGCAATCGGCCTGGTCCAGGCCATGCCGAAGCTCGGCTTCCGGGTCCTGTTCACCGGGCTTGGCGCTTATGTCGCCGCCGCGCCAATGCTGGTCGGGACCGGGCTGAAGCTGCTGGAGGCATATAATATTCACCTGCCGGGCTCGTTCCAGTCGCGCGTCTGGGCCTGGCATGTTGTGATCCACAAGATCTCCGAGCGGCCGGTGATGGGGCATGGCATCTCTGCTTCGAAGACCTGGAACGAGACTTATGCCGCCTATCCGGAATGGGCCGCCCATTTGCCGGAAGGGTGGCAGTATTACCCGGTCGTGCCGGGACACCCGCACAATATGGCACTGCAGATCTGGGCGGAAACCGGCATGATCGGCGCCGTGCTGGTGGCCTTCTCGCTCGTCCTGCTTGGCTTCCGCCTGCCGGAGCCGGGGAAATTGCGGGCAGATGTCCGCTATGCCATCGCTGGTGTGACGGGGGTCGCGTTCAGCGTGTTCAACTTCGCCTACAATATGTGGAACGAGGCTTTCTGGTCGAGCGTGGTACTGGCGGCCATTGCCATCATTCTGCTTGCCAAACGCCAGCGGGAGTCGCTGTGAGCCTGCCGGCGATCAGCGCGCTGGTCGTGTCCTACAAGACAGGGCCGCGCCTGCACGAGGCGCTCTATGCCCTGAAGGGTGACCCGGACATCACCGAAATCATTGTCGTCGACAATGGCAACCCGCCAGCCGAAAAGGCCTGGATCGACCGGTTCGTGGCGGCCTGCCCGAAGGCCCGGCTGATCCGGGAAGGGGACAATCCGGGTTTCGGCACGGCCGTGAACCGGGCGGCGGCGGCGGCGAGCGGAGACCTGCTGCTGGCCTGCAATCCGGACTGCGTGATCAAGCGTGGTGCGATGCGGCCGATGGCAGACGCGCTGGAGAATGCCCCGCGCCCGGCCATAGTGGGTGGACGGATCTTTGGCCTCGACGGGCGTGAGGAACGGGGCGCGCGGCGCAATACGCTGACGCTGTGGAATGCCATCGGGCTCGGCCGCTGGGCGCTGGACGGGACGCCGGAGCCGGACGGGCCGGTTCGCGTCGGGGCGGTCACGGGCGCCTTCTTCCTCATCCGCACGGACGATTATCGCGCGCTGGGAGGGTTCGACGAAGCTTATTTCCTGCATGTCGAGGATGTGGATCTGTGCCGCCGCGCGATTGAGGCAGGGGGCTCTGTGACCTACCAGCCAGAGGCGGGCGCGCTGCACTACACGTCGACATCCGATGCGCCGCGGGACAAGGTGCAGGCCCACAAGGTGGCGAGCCTGAAACGCTACTTCCGCAAATTCGCAAAGACGCCGGGGGAGAAATTCGCCGCTGCGCTGATGGCGCCGCTGATCGGCCTCGCCATGCGGCTGCGCGGTTAGGTCAGCTCCGTTTCAACTCTGGGGCCGCCAGTCCGGCGGGGCAAGCTCGAAGCCTGAAAAGTCAAAGCCCGGCGCCACCACGCAGGAGACAAGCGTCCACGCGCCCAGCGTCTCGGCGGCCTGCCAGTGATGGGCGGGCACGATGCCCTGCAGTGACTGGCCCGCGCGCAAATCCGGCCCGAGCGTGACGGCGCGCGGCGCTGTGCCCTCCGGCGTGGCGGTCGTCAGCACCAGCGGTCCGCCGGCCTGCCACAGCCACATCTCGTCGGCATCGACCCGGTGCCAGGCGGAGACCTCATCGGCCTGCAGCAGGAAATGGATCAGTGTCGAGGTGGGGCGCTGCTCCTCCGGCGCCGCAGCACGGAACGTCTCCACATAATGCCCGCCCTCCGGATGCGGCGCCATGTTCAGGAGACGGATCACCTCCCGCGCGCCAAGATCACCGGAGATGGCCTGCATCAGAAGCTGTCCTTGCGGCCGCGGATTTCGGCGAAGGTGGCGACGGCATCGCCGGGATGGCCCATGGCGGCCTGCAGGTCCGGCACGTCGGCGCGCAGGAAGGGATTGGTGGCGAGTTCCTTTGCCAACCGGGTCGGCACGGTGGGCTGGCCTTTGGCCCGGCGTGCATCGATGTCCTGGATATAGGCGGCAAGGTCGGCATTGCCGGTCTCGACCGTCTCGGCGAAGCGGGCATTGGCCTGCGTGTATTCATGCGCGCAATAGATCAGCGTCTCCGGCGGCAGGGCCTTCAGCTTGGAGAGGCTCGCCCACATCATCTCCATCGTGCCTTCGAAGACCCGTCCGCAGCCAAGCGCGAACAGGGCGTCGCCGACAAAGGCCGTCTGCTGCTCGGCGAAGTGATAGGCGATGTGGCCCAGCGTGTGGCCCGGCACGTCCAGCACGCGGGCCGTCGCGCGGCCGAACTCCACCTCGTCGCCTTCCTTCAGCTTCACGTCGATGCCGGGGATCTTCTCCGCCTCGCCCGCCGGGCCATAGATCGTGCAGCCGGTCTCGTCCTTGATCTTCATGTTCCCGCCGGCATGGTCCGGGTGCCAGTGCGTGTTGAGGATGTGGGTGATATGCCAGCCCATCCGCTTTGCCTCGGCGAGGTATTTGTCGGCGTCGGGCGTGTCGATGGCAGCTGTCTCGCCTGAATGGGCTTCATGCACGAGATAGCCGTAATTATCGTTCAGGCAGGGAAATTGGTGTACGTCGAGGGTGATCTTGGTCATCTGTGTCTCCTGAAGACCGGCCTAGCACAGGGAAGCTCATGCGTCAGGATGCCGTCACGCTCGAACGCTTTTACAGCGCCCAGCTGGGGCAGGCGGCTGCGCGCGTGCTTTCGGGCAAGCTGACGGATCTGTGGGGCGATGCGCGGGGCCTGTCGCTGCTCGGCCTCGGCTTTGCCATTCCGGTGCTGGATGCCTTCGGCGAGGCGCCGTCGCGCATCGTCGCCGGCGTGCCGCACGAGCATGGCCCGGTGAAGTGGGACTATTCCGGCCGCGGCAATGCCACCGTCGGCGTCGGCGATGATCGGCTGCCTTTTCCGGATGGCCTGTTCGACCGGGTGATCGTGCTGCACGGGCTGGAAGAGGCGGGCAATCCACGCACCTACTTGCGTGAGATCTGGCGCATCACGGCGCCGGAGGGACGGATCGTGCTGGCGACGGCCAACCGGGGCGGGCTCTGGTCGCGGGCGACGCGCACCCCGTTCGGGCAGGGACGGCCCTGGACCCGGCCGCAGCTGATAAATCTTTTGTCCTCGGGCCTGTTCCAGGTCACCGCATCGAGCAGCGCGCTCTATATGCCGCCGGTGTCTGCCGGGCTCGTGACCTCTGCCGCCGAAGGCTGGGAGGCAATCGGAAGCCTCATCGCGCCGGGCTTTGGCGGGGTTGTGCTGGTTGAAGCGGTCAAACGGCTCTATGCGAGCCCCGGCGGCGGGGCGCCCGCGCCTGTGACCGAAAAGGTACGGATTCCGAGCGCTGTACCCTCTTCAAAACGCGAAAGTCATTGACGTGCCACAAAAGCGGAAGTTACTTCGCAGCTGCAGCAACTATTAGGGGAAGCGCCATGAAGCTTGTCACAGCCATTTTCAAGCCGAGCCGGCTCGACGCAGTGATCGATGCGCTCTCCGAAGTCGGGGCGACCGGCCTGACCGTTTCCGAGGTCCGCGGCTATGGCCGCCAGCTCGGCAAGACCGAGGTCTATCGCGGCGCCGAATACGAAGTGCGCCTGCTGCCGAAAGTGAAGGTGGAAGTCGCCTGTCCGGACGATGCGGCAGAGCGGTTTGCCGAAGCTATCACCCAGGCGGCCAATACCGGCACGATCGGCGACGGCAAGATCTTCATTCTCGATCTTGGATCCGTCATCCGCATCCGCACCGGCGAGCGCGACGAACTGGCCGTTTCCGGCTAGGCAGCGCCTTAAGGCGCGTTTCCGTCCACGTCAGCATTGTTTGCTTTGACATCGGTCGCTGTGACCTCTGTCGCGCCATGGTGCAGCTGCAGGTTCAGCAGGATTGCCTTGGCTATCGGCAGCAGCGCCAGGATCAGGCCGATCATGATGGCGCACATCACTGCGAAAGCCAGGATCTTCAGGCCCACTGGCATCGGGATCATGGGCACGATGAAGATGAAAGGTGCGGTCAGGATCAGCACGCCGAAGCCGACAAAGAAGGCAGGGCCGTCGGCGGTGTCGTCATTGCTCATTTCCCGGCCGCAGACAGGACAGGCATCGTTCAGCTTCAGATAGCTCTTGAACAGCTTGCCTTCGCCGCAATTTCCGCATTTCAGCTGCAGGCCGGACAGGATGGGGGAAGGTTTCGACATGGAGGAACTCCGGGGGAACTGCCCGACACATCGGGCCGCAGGCGGCATACTTCAATGCGACAGATGGCACGCAGCGGCCGGCGGCTCTTGACGGGCGGGGCGGCATTGCCCACCAGAGCGGGCTGAAAATCTCAAGACGGAACACCCAGATGTCTGACCCCATATTTGAGCGGATCGCCATTGTCGGCGCGGGCCTTATCGGTTCTTCCATCGCGCGGGCCGCCACGGCTTATGGCGCGGCGGGGTCTGTTTCGCTCTATGATGCGAGTGATGATGTGCGGGCCCGTGCGGAGGGGGTGGATCTCGGAAATGTGACCGCAACGCTGGCCGATGCCGTGCAGGACGCGGACTGCGTGATCCTTTGCGTGCCGGTCGGCGCGCTCGCGCCGGTTGCCAAGGCCGCTGTGGCGCACATGAAGCCCGGCGCGATCCTCACCGATGTTGGCTCGGTCAAGAAGCAGGCCGCCGAGGCGCTGATCTCGGCGGACAATGGCGCTGTGCAGATCATCCCGGGTCACCCGATTGCCGGCACGGAACAGTCCGGCCCGGAAGCCGGTTTCCCGAGCCTGTTCAAAAATGCCTGGCACATCCTGACCCCTCAGGACGGCAAGGACGAAGCCTATGCCGCCGCGGTGCAGCAGCTGACGGACTTCTGGACCGCCCTCGGCGCCAAGGTGGAAACCATGGATCCGGCCCGGCACGACCGCGTGCTGGCCATTACTTCCCACCTGCCGCACCTGATCGCTTTCAACATTGTCTCCACCGCGTTCGATATGGAAACGGTGGAAGAGGGCGAAGTGGTGAAATTCTCCGCCGGTGGTTTCCGGGACTTCACCCGTATCGCGGCCTCTGACCCGGTGATGTGGCGTGACGTGTTCCTGAACAACAAGGAAGCGGTGCTGGAATGCCTTGGCCGGTTCTCCGAAGACCTTGCCGCGCTGCAACGGGCGATCCGCTGGGGCGACGGCGATTTCCTGATGCAGGAGTTCACCCGTGCGCGGACGATCCGCAAGGCCGTCATCGATGCCGGGCAGGATTCCGGCGCGGTGAACTTCGGCCGGAACGAGAATGGTGTTAAAGAGGACGGATGAAACCGTTGACCCTCTCGGACGACCGGCGCGAGGCGCTGGCCGGCCATCTGCAGCGCCTGTTTGCCTCCGAATTCGATGAGGACCTCAGCGGTTTCCGCGCCGAGGCCATTATTGACCTGATGCTGAAACAGCTGGGCCCGGCGGTCTATAACCAGGCCGTCGAAGACGTGCGGGCGCATCTGC